>CAMLLU010000100.1 GCA_946480925.1 uncultured Rivibacter sp. | reverse complement strand
CAATGACCGACCCACGCGCGCTGCAGCGGCGGCCAGTGCCCACGCGGCTCAATGCACTGCCCGCCTTGGCTGCACTGTTGCTGCTGGTGCTGCGCTTCCGGCCTGATCCAGCTGGCTTTCGCCTGCGGCGCATGGCACCGGCGGCGTCTACGCGACGGGCACGGCCTGCTTGACCTTCGGCGCCATGCCGGCGCAACCGAAAGCCTCGAAGCGCTCCACGCACACGTCGCGTGCGGCAGCCGTGGCGTCTTTCAGGAACTTGCGGGGGTCGAACTCGGTGCGATCCTTGTTCATGGCGCGGCGCATGGCGCCGGTCATCGCGAGGCGGATGTCGGTGTCGATGTTGACCTTGCGCACGCCATGGCGAATGCCTTCGCGGATCTCTTCGACCGGCACGCCGTAGGTTTCCTTGATGTCGCCGCCGTGCTCGCGAATGATGGCGAGCCATTCCTGCGGCACTGAAGAGGAGCCGTGCATCACGAGGTGCGTGTTCGGTATGCGCGCATGGATCTGCTTGATGCGGTCGATGGCGAGGATGTCGCCGGTGGGCTTGCGGCTGAACTTGTAGGCGCCGTGGCTGGTGCCGATGGCGATGGCGAGTGCGTCGACACCGGTCTGCGCCACGAAGTCTGCGGCCTGGTCGGGGTCGGTGAGCAACTGGTCGTGCGAGAGCTGGCCTTCGGCGCCCACGCCGTCTTCTTCACCGGCCTGGCCCGATTCGAGCGAGCCCAGGCAGCCGAGCTCGCCTTCGACCGACACGTCCACCGCATGCGCCATCTCGACCACCTTGCGCGTCACGTCGACGTTGTAGTCGTAGCTCGCGGGCGTCTTGGCGTCTTCGAGCAGCGAGCCGTCCATCATCACGCTGGTGAAGCCCGAGCGTATGGACTGCAGGCACACCGCGGGGCTGGCGCCGTGGTCCTGGTGCAGCACGAGCGGGATGCCGGGGTACATCTCGACCGCGGCTTCCACCATCTTGCGCAGGAAGGGCTCGCCGGCGTATTTGCGCGCACCGGCCGAGGCCTGCAGGATCACGGGACTCGCGGTCTTGTGCGCGGCCTGCATGATGGCCTGGATCTGCTCCAGGTTGTTCACGTTGAAGGCCGGCACGCCGTAGCCGTGCTCGGCGGCATGGTCGAGCAGGCGTCGCAGGGAGATCATGGGCATGGCTGGTTTCCTTGAAGTTGCGGAATACCTTCACCGCGGAGGCGCGGAGAACGCAGAGGACCGCGGAGGAACACAAGTCGTCTCCGCGGTTCTCCGCGTCCTCTGCGTCTCTGCGGTGAATGAGTTGGGGTTCAGAGCGAAACAGCCGCAAGAGCCTGCCCCTCGCGCTCCGCAGCAGCCGCCACGAGCCGGCGTGCACGGGCCACCACGGCTTCGACCGAAAAGCCGAAGTGGCGGAACAGCTGCGCGGCGGGGGCAGACTCACCGAAGCGGTCGAGCCCGATCACGTCGCCGCGCTCGCCCACGTACTTCCACCACAGCCCTGTGCTGCCGGCCTCGATGGCCAGGCGCGGCAGACGGCGCGGCAGCACGGCTTCGTGCCAGTTGTCGTCTTGCCGCTCGAAGGCTTCGAGGCACGGCGCAGACACCACGCGCGCGGCAATGCCCTCGGCCGCCAGCCGCTCCGCCGCACCGAGTGCCAGCGCCACCTCGGAGCCGGTGGCCACCAGCACCAGCCGCTCGCCGGCGGGGCGGCGCAGCACGTAGGCGCCGCGGGCGATGTCGTCGAGGCGGTCGCGCCCCGTGCCGGCATGCGGCAGCGCCTGCCGCGTGAGCAGCAGCGCGCTGGGCCAGCTGTCGTTGCGCAGGGCCTCGCGCCAGGCCACCGCCGTTTCGGTGGCATCGCACGGGCGCCACACGTCGAGCCCCGGAATGAGCCGCAGGCTCGACGCATGCTCCACCGGCTGGTGCGTGGGGCCGTCTTCACCGAGTCCGATGGAGTCGTGCGTGAACACGTAGACCACGGGCAGGCCCATCAATGCCGAGAGGCGCACGCCGTTGCGCGCGTAGTCCGAGAACGCGAGGAAGGTGCCGCCATAGGGTCGCAGCCCGCCGTGCAAGACCACGCCGTTCATCACCGCGGCCATGCCGAACTCGCGCACGCCGTAGTGCACGTGGTTGCCGGTGCCCTGGCCGGTGAGCGGCCGCGAGCCTTTCCAGTCGGTGAGGTTGGAGCCGGTGAGGTCGGCCGAGCCGCCCAGCAGCTCGGGCATGGCGGGGCCGATCTCGTCGAGCACCTGTTGCGAGGCTTTGCGCGTGGCCACCGTGGCGGCGCGCTGCTCCAAGGCGCGGCAGGCGTTGGCCAGTGCGGCCTCCGCAGTGGCGCTCAAACCCGAGCCGAAGGCTTCGTGCCTCCGCAGCAGCTCGGCCGCAAGGTCAGGGTGTTCCTTCGCGTAGGCGTCGAAGCGGCGCAGCCAGTCGCGGCGCTGCGCCCCGCCCTTTTCCAGCGCGGACCACGCGTCACGCAACGCCGGCGGCACTTCGAATGGCGGCGCGCTCCAGCCCAGCACTTTGCGCACTGCGGTCACCTCGGCTTCGCCCAGCGGTGCGCCATGCGCTTCGGCCGTGCCCGCGCGCTGCGGCGAGCCGAAGCCGATGGTGGTCTTGCAGCACACGAGCACCGGCCGATCCGCAGCGAGTACCTTGGCCATCGCGCGGTCGAGCGCTTCGGGGTCATGGCCGTCGACGTCGCGCAGCACCGTCCAGCCATAGGCCTCGAAGCGGCGCGGCGTGTCGTCGCCGAACCAGCCGCGCACGTCGCCGTCGATGGAGATGCCGTTGTCGTCGTAGAACGCGACGAGCTTGTGCAGGCCCCAGGTGCCGGCCAGCGAGCAGGCTTCATGGCTGATGCCTTCCATCAGGCAGCCGTCGCCGAGGAACACGTAGGTGCGGTGGTCGATGACGGTGTGCCCGGGCCGGTTGAACTCGGCCGCGAGCAGCTTCTCGGCCAGCGCCATGCCCACCGCGTTGGCCAGGCCCTGGCCCAGCGGGCCGGTGGTGGTTTCGACACCCGGCGTGAGGCCGACCTCGGGGTGGCCGGGTGTGCGCGAGCCGAGCTGCCGAAAGCGCTTGAGCTCGTCCATCGGAAGGTCGTAGCCGGTGAGGTGCAGCAGCGCGTAGAGCAGCATCGAGCCGTGGCCGTTGGACAGCACGAAGCGGTCACGGTCGATCCACCGCGGCTCGGCGGGGTCGTGCTTCAGGTGGTGGCGCCACAGCATCTCGGCGATGTCGGCCATGCCCATGGGCATGCCGGGGTGGCCGGAGTTGGCGGCCTGCACCGCGTCCATCGCGAGGGCTCGGATGGCGTTGGCGCATTGGCGGCGGGTAGAGTCATTGCTCATTTCGGTTGCTCCATTGCGTTGCAAGGGCTCCCTCTCCCGCTGGCGGGAGAGGGAGCCGATACGCACTTCATCACGCCACCATCGCCTTGCGGCGCCGCTCCACCAGCCGCAGGATCATCGGCGTGAAGATCAGCTGCATGGCGAGTTCCATCTTCCCGCCCGGCACCACCAGCGTGTTGGCGCGCGACATCCACGAGTCGTGCAGCATGCTCAGCAGGTAGGGGAAGTCGATACCGCGCGGGTTGGCGAAGCGGATCACCACCAGGCTCTCGTCGGCGGTGGGAATGGTGCGCGCCACGAAGGGGTCGGAGGTGTCGACCACCGGCACGCGCTGGAAGTTGATGTGCGTGCGCGTGAACTGCGGGCAGATGAACTCCACGTATTCGTGCATGCGCCGCAGGATCACGTCGGTCACCGCCTCGGTGGAATAGCCGCGCGTGGCCTTGTCGCGGTGGATCTTCTGGATCCATTCCAGGTTGATGACGGGCACCACGCCGATCAAAAGGTCGGGGTAGCGCGACACGTCGTGCCTGTCGGTCTTCACGCCGCCGTGCAGGCCTTCGTAGAACAGCAGCTCCGACTCAGGCAGCGGCCCCCACTCGGTGAAGGTGCCGGGCGGCTGCTTGAAGGGCGCGGCCTCCTGCTCGTCGTGCAGGTACTTGCGGGCCCGGCCGGCGCCGGTTTCGGAGTACTGGCGGAACAGGTCTTCGAGTTCGGCGAAGAGGTTGGCGTCGGTGCCGAAATGGCTGAAGTGCGGCTTGCCGTTCTTTTCGGCCTCGGCCATGGCCACCTTCATGGCCTGGCGGTCGTAGCGGTGGAAGCTGTCGCCTTCGATGACGGCCGCGCTCACCTCTTCGCGACGGAAGATGTTTTCGAAGGTGCGCGTGACCGAGGTGGTGCCGGCGCCAGAGGAGCCGGTGATCGCGATGATGGGGTGCTTGATGGACATGACATTCCCTCACACCGCCGCGAAGAGGCCGCGCTGGCCGAACAGGGGCGAGTGGTAGCTGTCGTCGATCAGCTGTTCCTCGTGATAGTGCTCGATGCGCTGCACCTCTTCGGCCGAGCCGAACACGAAGCCGATGCGCTGGTGCAGGCCTTCGGGCTGCACCTCCATCAGGCGATGGCGCCCGGTGCTCGCCAGGCCTCCCGCCTGTTCCACCAGGAAGGAGATCGGGTTGGCTTCGTACAGCAGGCGCAGGCGGCCCGGGCGCAAGGGGTCCTTGTTGTCACGCGGGTACAGGAACACCCCGCCGCGCATGAGGATGCGGTGCGTCTCGGCCACCAGCGAGGCGATCCAGCGCATGTTGAAGTCGGCGTCGCGCGGGCCGCTGCGGCCTGCTGTGCATTCGTCGACGTAGCGCTTGACGGCCGGCTCCCAGAAGCGGCTGTTCGACGCATTGATGGCGAACTCGCGGGTCTGCCGCGGCACCTGCAGGTTCGGGTGGCTCAGCATCCACTCGCCCAGGTGCGGGTCGAGCGTGAAGGCATGCGTGCCGGTGCCGAAGGTGAGCACCAGCATGGTCGAAGGGCCGTAGATGGCATAGCCGGCGCACACCTGCTCGGTGCCGGGCTGCAGGAAGTCCTCGGCCCGCGGGTCGGCGCCAGGCGTGGGCGCGCGCAGCACCGAGAAGATGCTGCCCACCGACACGTTGACGTCGATGTTCGACGAGCCGTCCAGCGGGTCGAACAGCAGCAGGTACTTGCCGCGCGGGTGCTGCGCGGGCAGCCGGTACGGTGCGTCCATTTCTTCGGAGACCAGCCCCGCGACGTTGCCACCCCATTCGGTGCTGTGCACGAAGATATCGTTGGCCAGCACGTCGAGCGTCTTCTGGTCTTCGCCCTGCACGTTGTTGCCGGTGCCCGCGCTGCCCAGCACGCCCGCCAGCGCGCCGAAGGCCACCTTGCCGGCGATGGACTTGCAGGCCACCGACACGTCGGTGATCAGTGCGTTGAGGTCACCGGTGGAGTGCGGGTGGCGGCGCCGCTCTTCGATGAGGAACTGCGTCAGGGTGGTTCGGCCTCCGATCAGCATGACGTTCTCCGGGAGTTAGAAATTCGTCGTCGCGCAGGCGTCGAGCAGCGCGCAGCCCAGCAGCTGGTGCGGCGTGCGCACACGCCACAGCGGCAGGCCGTCGTCTTGCACGGCCGCGTGCGCGTAGCCCCACTCCACCACCGCGGCGCCGCAGCCGGCGGCCCGCGCGGCACGCACGTCGGCCGGGCTGTCGCCCACCATCAGCAGGCGCCCGGGCGGCACGCCGAGGCGGCGAGCGGCGGCCTGCAGCAGGTGCGGTGCGGGCTTGCGCTGCTGCGGTGCGTCGGCACCGAACACGGCGCACACGTGCGGCAGCAGGCGCGCGGCGGCGAGCACTGCCTGCGCCAGCGCGGTGGGCTTGTTGGTGACCACCACCAGCGGCATCACGCGCGCGAGCTGCGTGACCACGTGGTCGATGCCCTCGAACACCGTGCCGCGCGCCAGGGGCGCCTGCAGCGTGGCGATGTCGAAGCTCTCGCGCAGCTGGGCACGCAGTTCGGCCGAGGCGTCGCCCAGCCCGTGCGCCACGAGGGCGTGGCCGATGAGCACGTCGGGACCGTCGCCGATCCAGCGGCGCACTTCGGGCAGCGCAAAGGCACGCAGGCCGGCTTCACGCAGCGCGGTGGCCAGTGCGAAGGTGATGTCGGGTGCGCTGTCGATCAGCGTGCCGTCGAGGTCGAAGGCGACTGCGTCGTACTGGTTGAGCGCGCCCATCACCAGGCCCCTTGGTAGAGCGCCTGCAGAGCGGTTTGCGGGCGCGGCGGGCAGCGCATCGCGTACAGCTCGTCGATGGTGAGCCACGCGGTGTGCTGCAAGCGGCCGCCGGGCTCGCCCGGCAGCTCGCGGCCCGGGTCACCCAGGTGCGGCAGCAGCAGCGCGGCCTCGGAGAAGTCGCCGCCTTCGGTCCAGAAGGTGGGCGTCACCACCGTCCACAAGCCCGCGGCCACCGCTGAACGCAGGCCGTTGACCGAGTCTTCGAAGGCCACGGCCTCTTCGGGTGCGAGGCCCAGGGTGTTGAGCACGAGCTGGTAGATGTCTGGCGCGGGCTTCTTGGCGGCCACGAGGTCACCGCAGGCGATGACGTCGAACAGGTCGAGCGCGCGCGGGCCCAGCGTGGCCTGCAGCAGCGCCTCGACGTTGGCCGCGGTGGTGGTGCTGGCAATGGCCAGGTGGCAGCCGGCCTCGCGCGCTTCGGCGGTGAGCCGCTTCACGCCTTCGCGCAGCGTGAGGCTGCCCGAGGCGACCACGCCACCGTAGAGCCGTGTCTTGTCGGCATGGATCTCGCCGATGCGGGCATGCAGCGCGCGGCGCTGGGCGGAGGTGAACTCCGGCAGGCTCTCGATGTAGCGCGCGATGCGCTCCTTGCCGCCGGTGGTGGTGAGCAGCTCGCGATAGGTTTCGCGGCTCCACGCCCAGTCGAGCCCCGCGCGCTGGAAGGCGGTGTTGAAGGAGCGGCGGTGCAGCTCTTCGGTGTCGGCCATCGTGCCGTCGATGTCGAAGATGAGGGCCTGGATGGTCATGCTGCGGTCCTCCGTTCTTCGACGGCCTTGGCCCCCTGGAATACGCGGCTGGCGAGCACGTCTTCGGCTTGAAGCAGGCACAGCTGGTCGCGGCTGAGTTCCTCGTCGGCCTTGAACAGCCGCGTCGCGTGGCGCAGGCGCATGCGGTCGAGCGCATTGCGAATCGAACGCGCATTGGCGAAATGCGGCTGGCCGCGGCGCAGGCGCACGTAGCGCGCGAAAGCCGCTTCGGCGGCGGCATCGAAGCGGTAGTTCAGCCGCTGCAGCATGAGCTGCGCGATCTGCAGCAGCTCGGCCTCGTCGTAGTCGGGAAAGTCGAGGTGGTGGGCGATGCGCGACGCCATCCCCGGGTTGCTGCCGAAGAAGGTGTCCATGCGGTCCTTGTAGCCGGCGAGGATCACGACCAGGTCGTCGCGGTGGTTCTCCATCACCTGCAGCAGGATCTCGATGGCCTCCTGGCCGTAGTCGCGCTCGTTCTCGGGGCGGTAGAGGTAGTAGGCCTCGTCGATGAACAGCACGCCGCCCATGGCCTTCTTGATGACCTCTTTCGTCTTGGGCGCGGTGTGGCCGATGAACTGGCCCACCAGGTCGTCACGTGTCACCGCAACCAGGTGCCCTTTGCGCACGTAGCCCAGCTGCTTCAGCACCTCGGCCATGCGCATGGCCACCGTGGTCTTGCCGGTGCCGGGGTTGCCGGTGAAGCACATGTGCAGCGAAGGCGGCTGCGACTGCAGGCCCAGGCGAGCGCGCAGCTTGTCGATCAGCAGCAGCGCCGCGATGTCGCGGATGCGGCCCTTCACCGGCGCCAGGCCCACCAGCTCGGCATCGAGCTGCTCGAGCACGGCCTTCACGCCCGTGCTTTCGAACAGCGCGCGCGGCGTGGCCGCTTCGTCCACGGCTGCGGCGCCTCTTTCCAGCGTCGTCGGCTCCATGGGTCACCTCATCAATACCTTGCGCCTTCGGGCTGCCGTGCGACGGCGTAGCTCTCGATCGCGTAGTGCACCTTCCGGCCCGGCCCTTCGGTGCGCACCAGGCGGAAGCCGGGCTCCTCGGCCGGGCGGTTGACGATGAACGACAGCACCACCGACTCCACGCCGTGGGTCGAATCGAAGGCGGTGACGCGGATGTAGTGGCTCGGGAACGTGTTGCGGCAGTTCTTGATCTCCAGCAGCACGCCGGCGGCGTCCTGCAGGTCGAACATCGGCATGCCGAACATTTCCCAGTACGTGTTGCGCGGATGCGGGTCGTCGGTGTATTCGACGCCGACGGCCCAGCCCTTGCCCAGGCAGTACTCGATCTGCTTGAGGACCTGCTCGTCGGTGAGCTCGGGCAGGAACGAAAAGGTGCCTTGCGTGATGCGCATGATGGTCGTGCTCCTTTGCTGCCTTCAGGCCACCGAGGCGGTGGGCAGGTAGTCCGACGTGTCGGTGGACGTGTAGTTGAAGGTGATGTCGCCCCAGGTATCGAGCGCGGCCTTGAGCGGCGTGCACCAGCGGGCGGCGTCGCGCAGGATCTGCGGGCCTTCCTCACAGATGTCGCGGCCTTCGTTGCGCGCCAGCACCATGGCTTCGAGGGCCACGCGGTTGGCAGTGGCGCCGGCCTGTATGCCCTGCGGGTGGCCGATGGTGCCGCCGCCGAACTGCAGCACCACGTCGTCGCCGAAGAGGTCGATCAGCTGGTGCATCTGCCCGGCATGGATGCCGCCCGAGGCCACCGGCATGACCTTCTTGAGCGCCGCCCAGTCCTGGTCGAAGTGGATGCCGCGCGGCAGATCCTGGTGGTTGTAGGCCTCGCGGCACACGTTGTAGAAGCCTTGCACCGTGGCCGGGTCGCCTTCGAGCTTGCCCACCGCCGTGCCGGCATGGATGTGGTCCACGCCCGCCAGGCGCATCCACTTGGCGATGACGCGGAAGCTCACGCCGTGGTTCTTCTGGCGGGTGTAGGTGCTGTGGCCGGCGCGGTGCAGGTGCAGGATCATGTCGTTCTTGCGTGCCCAGTTCGACATGCTCTGGATGGCCGTGTAGCCGATCACCAGGTCGATCATCACGATCACGCTGCCCAGCTCCTTGGCGAACTCGGCGCGCTCGTACATGTCTTCCATCGTGGCGGCGGTCACGTTCAGGTAGCTGCCCTTCACTTCGCCGGTGGCGGCGCTGGCCTTGTTGACCGCGTCCATCACGTAGAGGAAGCGGTCGCGCCAGTGCATGAAGGGCTGCGAGTTGATGTTCTCGTCGTCCTTCATGAAGTCGAGCCCGCCCTTCAGGCCCTCGTAGATCACCCGGCCGTAGTTGCGGCCCGACAGGCCGAGCTTGGGCTTGGTGGTGGCACCCAGCAGCGGGCGGCCGAACTTGTCGAGCCGCTCGCGTTCAACGACGAGGCCGGTGGGCGGCCCCTTGAACGTCTTCACGTAGGCCACCGGGATGCGCATGTCCTCGAGCCTCAAGGCCTTGAGCGGCTTGAAGCCGAACACGTTGCCGATGACGCTGGCCGTGAGGTTGGCGATGGAGCCTTCTTCGAACAGGCTCAGGTCGTAGGCCACCCAGGCGAAGTACTGGCCGGGTGTGCCCGGCACCGGCTCGACGCGGTAGGCCTTGGCGCGGTACATGTCGCAGGCGGTGAGGCGGTCGGTCCACACCACCGTCCACGTGGCGGTGGACGACTCACCCGCAACGGCGGCAGCGGCCTCGATCGGGTCCACGCCTTCCTGCGGCGTGATGCGGAACAGCGCGAGCACGTCGGTGTCCTTCGGCTCGTAGTCGGCGTCCCAGTAACCCATCTGCGCGTACTTCAGCACCCCGGCGGAGTAACGCTTCTTCGCATCGACGATCTGCTTCAACTCGTTCATCTCACCCACGGTTGGCTCCTGTGGTTCGCGTTGCTGATGAGCCCAATGTAGGGAGACGAAGAGATTTGGAAAAATTAAATGTTCTTGCAGTCTGATTTGCATCGGCTTATATCTGTGCCATGAGCACATCCAGGCCAGCGCTGTCTTCTCTTTCGTCATCACTCAAGCACGCCACGTTTCGCCAGCTTTCTGCCCTGCATGCCGTGGCCCGGCTGGGCAGCGTCTCTCGCGCTGCTGAAGAGATGCATCTGACGCAACCAGCGGTATCCATACAGATCGCGGCACTGGAAGAGGCCGCAGGCACACCGCTGCTGCAGCGCACGGGCCGCGGCATACGCCTCACCGAAGCGGGCGAGCTGCTGGCGGGCTATGCGCAGCGCATCCTCGAGTTGTGGCGCGAGGCCGGTGAACAGATGGCCGCGCACCGTGGTGAGTTCTCGGGCACCTTGCGCGTGGCGGCGGTGACCACGGCCGAATACCTGCTGCCGCCCATGCTGGTGGCCTTTGCCAGCGAGCACCCGAAGGTGCAGGTGAAGCTGCAGGTGGGCAACCGAGACCAGATCGTGCGCATGCTGGCGGGCCAGGAGGTCGACCTCGCCATCATGGGCCGGCCGCCCGGTGAGCTGAAGACCGTGTCGATGCCGTTCGCCAAGCACCCCATGGCCTTTCTTGCCGCACCGGGCCACCCGTTGATGGGCAAACGGCGCACCGAGCTCGCCCGCTTGGCCGAAACGCACCTGCTGGTGCGCGAGCGCGGCTCGGGCACGCGCGCCACGGTGGAGCGCCTGTTCAAGGACGCCGGGCTGCCGCTGCGCATCGGCTCCGAGATGTCGAGCAACGAAGCCATCAAGCACATGTGCGCCGCCGGCCTGGGCGTGGCCTTCCTGTCGCTGCACACCTGCGTGCTCGAGCTCGAGGCGGGGCTGCTGGCCGTGCTGCCGATGGCGGGCAACCCCATCCAGCGCGACTGGTTCGTGATGCACCTGGCCTCGCGGCAGCTGCCGCACGTGGCTCAAGCGTTTGAAACATTTCTCTGCGACCGCGGCCAGCAGCTGGTGTCGCAGCAGCTCGAGGTGAGCCACAGGGCCGCCGGCGGCGGCCGTTCACGCGCCGCAGCATCGGGCCGGCGACGCGCCACTGTGTCACGCTGACGCACTGCACACCGCGCGCCGGGGCCCACTGTTCCATATTGAACGGTGCGCGAGGGTCTGCACTAAGTGGTGGCAACCACGCTGCCCTCCTACAACCTCATCCGGGAACTCTTCGAGCACGCCGAGGTGGAGCCCGCTCACATTCACACAGGAATGCACAGGAGACGATGATGAGGTTTTCATTGCGATCGACTGCGAGCCTCCAGTGCTCGCTCGGAGCCCTGGCGCTGGCGATACCAGCGCTCGTAGCCGCCAATGCCGATGTCGAGAAGAACATCGCCAACTCGAAGAACTGGGCGATGCAGGCTGGCGACATGTACAACCAGCGCTACAGCAAGCTCAACCAGATCAACACACGCAACGTCGGCAAGATGCAGGTCGCCTGGACCTTCTCGACGGGTGTGTTGCGCGGCCACGAAGGCTCGCCGCTGGTGGTGGACGGCACGATGTTCATCCACTCGCCGTTCCCGAACAAGGTGTTCGCGGTGGACCTGGACACGCAGAAGATCAAGTGGAAGTACGAGCCCAAGCAGGACACCGCGGTGATCGCGCAGATGTGCTGCGACACGGTGAACCGCGGGGTCGCCTATGCCGAGGGCAAGGTCTTCCTGCAGCAGGCCGACAGCATGCTGGTGGCGCTGGACGCGAAGACCGGCAAGGTGGTGTGGAGCGTGAAGAACGGCGACCCGAAGGTGGGCGCGGTCAACACGAACGCACCGCACATCTTCAAGGACAAGGTGATCACGGGCATCAGCGGCGGTGAATGGGGCGTGCGCGGCTACCTGGCCGCCTACGACATCAACACCGGCAAGCAGGCCTGGAGGGCCTACAGCACCGGCCCCGACGCCGAGATGCTGATGGACCCCGAGAAGACCATGACGTGGGCCGACGGCAGCCTGAAGCCCGTGGGCAAGGACTCGTCGATCAAGACCTGGCAGGGCGACCAGTGGAAGACCGGCGGCGGCACGACCTGGGGCTGGTACAGCTACGACAAGGCGGCCAACCTGCTCTATTACGGCACCGGCAACCCCTCCACCTGGAACCCTGCGCAACGCCCCGGCGACAACAAGTGGTCGATGACCATCTTCGCGCGTGACGTCGACACCGGCATGGCGAAGTGGGCCTACCAGATGACGCCCTACGACGAGTGGGACTTCGACGGGATCAACGAAATGATCCTGGCGGACATCAACGTGAAGGGCAAGCCGACCAAGGCACTGGTGCACTTCGACCGCAACGGCTTCGCCTACACGATGGACCGCATCAGCGGTGCCTTGCTGGTGGCCGAGAAGTACGACCCGGTGGTGAACTGGGCCACGCACGTCGACATGAAGACGGGCCGCCCGCAGGTGGTGGCGAAGTACTCCACGGCGAAGAACGGGCCTGACGTGAACACCAAGGGCATCTGCCCCGCGGCGCTCGGCACGAAGGACCAGCAGCCTGCCTCGTACGACCCCAACACCAAGCTCTTCTACGTGCCCACCAACCACGTGTGCATGGACTACGAGCCGTTCAAGGTCGAGTACACCGCGGGCCAGCCGTATGTGGGCGCCACGTTGGCGATGTATCCCGCCCCCGGCAGCCACGGCGGCATGGGCAACTACATCACCTGGGACGCCGGCACCGGCAAGATCGTGCAGAGCAAGCCCGAGAAGTTCTCGGTGTGGAGCGGCTCGCTCAACACCGCGGGCGGCATCAGCTGCTACGGCACGCTCGAGGGCTACCTGAAGTGCGTGGACGCGAAGGACATCACCAAGGAACTGTTCAAGTTCAAGACGCCCTCCGGGATCATCGGCAACGTGTTCACCTATGAACACAAGGGCAAGCAGTACATCGGCGTCTACTCGGGCATCGGTGGCTGGGCCGGCATCGGCATGGCGGCAGGCCTCGAGAAAGACAACGATGGCCTCGGTGCGGTGGGCGGCTACCGCGAGCTGTCGCAGTACACCGAGCTGGGCGGTTCGTTGACAGTGTTTGCACTGCCGAACTGAGCTCTCGCTGAGCAGACCAAGACAGAGAGAACCAGGGAAGCCGGCAGCTGGGGGTCATGCACCCATCCAGCTGCCGGCAGTCCCCTCCCCCCTTTCGCAGGCGCACGCCTTCCCACGAACCTCTGAGACCTGGAGTGATTGACCGATGAAGTACCGAACTGCCGCCATTGCCGTGTTGTCACTGGCCGCCTGCCTTGCAGGCGCCGCAGGCAAGGCGGAAGACAAGCTCTATACCGTCGTCGACGGCAACAAGGTCGACGCCAATACGATGAAGGGATTCCGCGCCTGGCGCTCGGGCGCTTGCGACCGCTGCCACGGCCCCAATCAGGAAGGCATGGTGGGTCCTTCGCTCCTGGCGAGCCTGAAGACGCTGAGCAAGGAAGACTTCATCAAGACCATAAAGGACGGTCGGCTCGAAAAGGGCATGCCGGCCTTCGGCACCAACGCCACCGTGATGGACAGCGTGGAGCCGCTCTACGCCTACCTCAAGGGCCGCTCCGACGGTGCCATCACCTCCGCCAAGGTGCAGGAGATTTCGAAGTGAACAGCACGAGGCCGCAGCGCGGATCGTTGGCGACCTTCGCCGCGCAAAGTGCCGCTGCCGCCTTGCTGGCGCTGTCTGCGCACGCCGCCCTGGCCGACGAGGCGCCGCCGCGCAAGGCCTTCCGCGTGTGCCAGGACCCGAACAACCTGCCCTTTTCCAGCGTGAAGGGTGAGGGCTACGAAAACCGCATTGCGGAGCTGTTTGCGCGTGAGCTGAAGCTGCCGGTGGAGTACTACTCGTTCCCGCAGCGCCTGGCGTTCATTCGCAACACGCTGCGCTACAAGCTGCCCGGCAAGGACTACCCCTGCGACGTGGTGATGGGCGTGCCCGCAGGCTTCGACCAGGTGTCGGCCACCAAGCCGTACTACCGCTCGACCTATGCACTGGTGTACGCGCGCGGCCGCAGGCTCGACGGCGTGAAGACCAGCGAGGAATTCCTGAAGCTCGACCCGAAGCGCTTGGCGTCGCTGAAGATCGGCATCTACGACCGCTCGCCGGCCACGCAGTGGCTCCACAAGCACAACCTCGTAGATCAGGGCGTGCCCTATCTCACCATGAGCCCCGACCCGGAGCAGTACCCCGGTGAAATCATCGAGCGCGACCTGGCTGGCGGCAAGATCGACGCGGCCATCGTGTGGGGGCCCATTGCGGGCTTCTATGCCAAGCGGGTGCGCACGCCGGAGCTGGTGGTGGTGCCCTTGCCTTCGGAACCCGGTGTTCGCTTCGACTACGCCATGGCCATGGGCGTGCGCTACGGTGAACGCGAGTGGAAGCAGCAGATCGAGACCCTGATCGAGAACAAACGCGCCGAGATCGACGCCATCTTGCGCGAGTACGGTGTGCCGCTGCTCGAGTTGCCCGCCGAAACGAACGCTGGCAACAAGCCGTGAGGTTCGCGTGGGCCGGACCGAGTCGCACAGCCAACCGCCGACGCAGCCGGCGACGCATGCGCAACCGCAGCAGCAACCTCAACGGCAGCCACAAGTCGCCGTGTCGCCGTCGCCTCCCTTCATGCTGCGCGGCATGAGAGGCTCCACGCTGCTGGCAGCCTGTCTTTTGAGCGCCAGCTCGGCCTCAGCGGAACTCGATCGCAAGGTGGTCACGCGGCTGGGTCGCAGTGTGCTGCGAGTCGAGGCCACCGACGGCAGCGGCCGGGTACAGATCGGCTCGGGCGTCATCGTGGCTGGCGAGCAGGTGGTCACCAATTGCCACGTCACGCGCAATGCACGCACGGTAACGGTGATCCAGGGCAGCGTGCGCGCAATCGCGCTGCCACTGTCGGTGGACGCCGAGCGCGATGTGTGCGTGCTTCGTGTATCCGGTCTGATGCAGCCGGCGGTCGTGCCCATTGCGCGCTCGAGCGAACTGCGTCAGGGCCAGGAACTGGTCGCGCTGGGCTACACCGGGGGTGCCGGTCTTCAGATCAGCGGGGGAAGCGTCGTGGCGCTGCATCGCTGGGCCGGCAGCCACGTCATCCAATGCAGCAACGGCTTCACGTCCGGTGCCAGCGGTGGCGGGCTGTTCGACAGCAATGGCGCATTGGTTGGCATCCTCACGTTCCGCCTGCGCGGCGGCAAAGCCCACTACTACGCCGCCCCTGCCGACTGGCTGCTGGACGCCGCGACCGGCGAGCTGCGCTTCGCCCCATCGGCGCGGCCTGATACACGCGCCTTCTGGGAGGCAGCCGAAGCCTCCCGACCGACCTTCCTGCAAGCCGCATCGCTGGAGCAGGCCGGCGACTGGGCCGCGCTGGCCCGATTGGCCGGTCGCTGGGCCCATGACAACGGCGACGATCCGGAACCTTTCTACATGCAGGCCGTCGCCGCCGAAGGCCTGGGTGAAAGCGAGCAGGCCATATCCGCCTGGCAGCAGAGCCTGGCCATCGACCCCGACTACAGCCGCAGCTGGGCCCGCCTGGCGCGCCTGTACCACCGCATGGGCCGCGAGCAGGACGCACAACACGCCATCACCGAACTGATGGTGCGCGACCCCGGCCTTGCGCTGGAAGTCTCTGCAGAGCTGAAAGCCGGTCAGATCGACGGGCAACGAGACAACACGCGATGAAAGCCTGCATGAGGTCCGCCCTTCGCGTCCTGTCGCAAGTGGGGCTGTGCATCGTCTATGCCGCCGCAGCAGCGGGCCAACCCATGTCGCAGGCGGAGCAACTGCTGTTCGTAGACCCGCATCTCGGTGACGTGAAGCCTCCCATCACCCTGCGCTACGACTATCGCAAGGAGGGCTCCCTCGAGAAGAACGCTCACGACGAAGTGACGCTTCAACTCAGCGCGGGTGCCGGCGGCACTTGCTGCAATTCCAAGACGGGATTCGCCAGCGGACAGCACCTGCCGCCGCTGGACGTGGCCGATGCAAAGTCCAACCCCGTGCTGATGTACTTCCTCGAGCATGACGTTCGCGAGATGCAGCGCCTCACGCGAGGCCAGCCCAACTACTTTCGCAAGCGCATCCGCATGGCGCTGGTGGACCAGGCGCAGGTCACGCCTGTCACCGTGCGCTACCGCGGCCGCGAGATGCCGGCGCAGCGGGTCAGCATCACTCCTTACGCAAACGACCCCAGGCGAGATCGCTACGACCGCTTTGCCGACAAGCAGTACATCTTCGTGCTGGCGAAAGCCCTGCCGGGAGGCGTGGCACAGATCCGCACATTGCTACCCGCAGCGCAAGCGGCCGATCCACCAGCGCTGCAGGAAACACTGACATTGCAGGAGGTCACATCGCCATGAATACGTGTTCTGCCCGTCCCGCTTTTCTGCTGTGCATGGCGGTTGGGCTGGTGGGCTGCGCGCAAGCCAAGGGCAACAACTACCCCACGGTCGAGCGCGTGCTCTACGTCGAGGAATGCATGCGGCAGCACCCCGGCCCCCATTTCGAGATGCTCAGCAAGTGCTCCTGCACGCTGGATCGCATCGCCAGCGAAGTGCCGCTCGACGACTTCATCGAGATGAACACCGCGAGCAACGCCAACAGCATCGGTGGCGAGCGCGGCAACACCATTCGAGACACCGAGCAGCTTCAGAAGGACATTCGCCGTTATCGCCAGCTGCAGGCCGCAGCAAAGAAGAGCTGCTTCATCGCTGGGGAGCCGCAGAACCGCTGAACGCTCACGAAGCGCGCAGCCCCAAAGGGCACACGTCTTCCCACACGCTGAAGTCTGGCCTCGGAAAAGAAAACGCCCCGGCAATGCGGGGCGTTTTTGTGTCTGGAGGCGCGGGCCGGAGTCGAACCGACCTACACGGATTTGCAATCCGGTGCATAACCGCTTTGCTACCGCGCCCTGAATCTGGCTCTCAGAATCGACCGGATTCTGGCAAAAAAAAGGAAGCCGTTTTTTATTCGGGCTTCCCTTTGTATTTGGAGCGGGAGACGAGTCTCGAACTCGCGACCTCAACCTTGGCAAGGTTGCGCTCTACCAACTGAGCTACTCCCGCGTGG
>CAMLLU010000099.1 GCA_946480925.1 uncultured Rivibacter sp. | reverse complement strand
TGCAGGTGTCCTTCGCATCCGACGAGTCGGCGTACTACCCGTTGTTGCTGACGCCTGTGCCCGAACCTGCTGCGGCGGTACTGCTGCTGGCGGGAGGGTTGGCGTTGCTCGTCATGCGGGGGCGGCGCCGCTCCACCGGCTTGGTCGCCCCAGAGACTTCACCCCACAAGCCCGGCTGCTTCGCGTAGCTTGTCCTTCTTGCTCTTGCGCCGGCCCTTGATGCCGCCTGCGGGTGGTGACGCGGGCGGCGCGGCTTCCCGCGGCTCGAAGCCTGCAATGCGCTCGCGCGGCACGCGTTGGCCCTGGCGCTTTTCGATGAGGCGGAAATGGGCCTCGGTGGCAGCAGTGACGAAGCTCACGGCCAGGCCGGTGGTGCCGGCCCGGCCGGTGCGGCCGATGCGGTGTGTGTAGTCCACCGGTGAGCGCGGCAGGTCGTAGTTGACGACGACGGGCAGGCCGGGGATGTGCAGGCCGCGCGCTGCCATGTCGGTGGCCAGCACCACGCGCAACGCGCCGCTGTTCAAGTCGGCCAGCACGCGGGTGCGTGCGCCCTGGCTGAGGTCGCCATGGAAGGCGGCGGCCGCAAGGCCGGCGCGGCGCAGCTTGTCGGCCACGTGTTCGCTGGCGTAGCGCGTGGCAACGAACACCAGTACGCGTGGCCACTGCCCTTGCTCGATGAGGTGTCGCAGCAGCGGCGTGCGCCGTGCCGTGTCCACCTCCACCGCATGCTGTTCGATGGCGGGCCCGGCGGTGCTGGGGATGGCAGACACGTCCACGCGTACCGGATCACGCAGCAAGGTATCCGCCAGCGCCTGAACCTCGGACGGAAAGGTGGCCGAGAAGAACAGGCCTTGCCGGCGCGTGGGCAGCAATGCCGTAAGCCGGGCCAGCTCGTCGGCGAACCCCTCGTCGAGCAGCCGATCGGCTTCGTCGAGCACCAGCAGGTCGACGGCGTCGAGCTTGATGGCATTGCGGTCGACCAGATCGAGCAGGCGCCCGGGCGTGGCCACGATCACCTCGGCGCCGCTTCGCAGGTTGAGCATCTGCGGGTTGATGGAAACCCCGCCGTAGACGGCGGCGACCTTCACCGGGTTGGCCATGCGGTGAGACAAGGCACGGATCGTCTCGCCGACCTGCATGGCAAGGTCGCGGGTAGGCACCAGCACCAGCGCGTAGGTGCGGCGCCAGGCGGGGCGCCGGGTGTCGAGCCGATGCAGCATGGGCAGCGCGAAGGCTGCCGTCTTGCCGGAGCCGGTGTGCGCGCAGCCGATGACGTCGAGGCCCTGCAGGGCGAGCGGAATGGCCGCGGCCTGGATGGGCGTGGGCTCCATGTAGCCGCGCTCGGCCGCGGTGTGCACCAGGGCAGCAGACAGGCCGAGCTCGGCAAACGGCAAACTCGTGGAGGCCGGACTCGCACGGTTGGGTGAGTTCGCAGCGGGCAACTTCACAGGCACCTCGCTTTCACCAGGCGCTCCTGCACCTTGCCGGCGCACAGCCGGCGCAAGGCCTGATCAGCCGCTTGCGGCGTCGATGGGCGGCGTTGCACGATGGCGGCCGTGTCTTCGGCGAAGCCCGGCGCCAGCCCGCGCGGCGCCTCGGGTCGAGGTTGGGCAGGTTGGCCAGCACGTGGCCTGCGAGGGGGTGTCATGAAGGTGGGGCGGGTGAAAGGCCCGCTGACGGAGGATGCGGTCATGCGCCGATTGTCCGCTTACCACCCGCAGACCGGCGGGTCTGCGGCCCCGGCCCCAGTTGCAGGCCACACGCCTACATTCGCGGTGATCGGCCCCACGGCCGCTGAAGGAGAACCCGTTGAGCTTCGAATACACGAGCGTCGAAGAGGCCATGCAGCGCCCGGGCCTGCGCATGGTGGTGGTGGGCGGCGTGCCCAGCCCCTGGGGCGAGGCGGCCAAGGGCATCTTTCACGTGAAAGGCCTGAGCTGGACGGCGGTGCGCCTGGACTACACGAGCGACGCCCTCAAGCAATGGAGCGGCGGGCGCCGTGATGGCCCTGTGGCCTTCTACGACGACGAGCCACCCCGCCACGCCTGGGACCAGATCCTGCTGCTGGCAGAACGCCTGGCGCCCGAGCCCGCGCTGTTGCCCAAGGGCGCGGCTGAGCTCGCGTTGGCCATGGGCCTGGCGCACGAGATCTGCGGTGAAGGCGGCCTGGGCTGGACGCGGCGCCTGCAGCTCGTGCACGCCGGCCTGCAGGGCGACGGCGGCTTCGCGCCCAAGGTGGCCGCCTACCTGGCCAGGAAGTACGGCTACCGCCCTGAAGACGCGCCGACCTACGGCCCGCGCGTGGCCGAGCTGCTGGGCATGCTGGCCACGCGGCTGCGGGCGCAGCAGGCATCGGGCAGCCGCTACCTGGTGGGCGACACCATGACGGCGGTCGACATCTACGCTGCCACCTGCCTAGCGCTCTTCAGCCCCCTGCCCCACGCGCAATGCGCGATGGACCCGGCCACACGCAGCGCCTTCGAGACAATGGACGAGCCCACGCGCGAGGCGCTGGCGCCCGCGCTGCTGGCCCACAGGGCCGTGATGTACGCCGAGCACCTCGCGACGCCGCTGCGGCTCTGACCGGCAGCGGCCCCGACGGGCGACGGGCCCGTGCGTCAGAGCGTCTCGATGAGCGCGAGGATGTTGCCCTCGCTGTCCTTGAACCAGGCGGCCTTGGCGCCGCCCTCGATAACGGCGCCGCTCGGGCTTCGCTCGCCAGGCAGGTCGTCGTAGCTCTCGAAGACGATGCCGCGCCGTTTCAGCTCGGCGATCTCTGCATCCACGTCGGCCACGGACCAGAACGCCTGGCTGGCCTTGGAGGTGCCGGCATTGGGCGTTTGGTACAAGAAGGCGGCCGTGCCGCCGGCGAAGGTGTAGACGACTCCGCCATTCATTTCTTGCTGAGGCGTGAGCCCCAGCCGGCCTTCGTAGAACTGGCGAGCCCGCGTCATGTCGCGGGCCGGAAAGTACACGTAGATCGGGCTTTGCTGCAGCATGGTGTGAGCCTCCATCGGCACAGGAAAGGCAATCCTTTCAACTCTTTCTCCATGCGGCAAGGGCTGTGCCGATGAAGGGCGAGGGGCGGACGAGAAGTTCGAAACAAGGCAGCTATCGATCTGCCGGCGGGCGATGGCAGGCATCCATGTTGCTCTGCAGCAATCGGCTTCGCACTCGAAGTCGTTGCCACCTCAGTTCAGGAGAAATGCCATGGCACAAGGATTGTTCAGCAGCGTCAACCAGTAGCGTCACTCGGCGCTCAGCCCCTGCGGCGCCGAGGCCGGCTCTCCGCCTGCGCCTCTTCGCCTGCCTTCTTCAGTCAGTCATCGTCCGACTCGTAGCCACCGCTGTTGCTGTTGCTGTGGCCGTAGTCGCGGCCACGGCCGTGCCCGTGGTGGTGATCGTCATCGTCTTCGTCATTCGTCAGCCACACCGGAAGACGGATCTTGAGGAACTCGGTGTTGTCCGACGCCAGTTCGCGCCCGCCGCCGTAGGGGAAGTTGTTGTCGTTCACGACGAGCAGCGTGCGCGCGTCGAGCACCAGCACGTTCTCGATCGTCACGTACGGGAACGTGAAGACGTACTGGCCGTCGGCATTGAGGTCGAACGGATCGGCGACGTTCATCAGGTCGACGAGCTCGGTCTTGCGGACCGTGCCACCGTCGGCCACGCCCTTCAGGTCGATGAGGAACACCTTCTTGAACGGCGCCGGGGTCGGCGAGGTCACGGTGTTGCCGTTGCGCTCGAGCACGATGAAGCGGTGGTCGTCGACGGCCACCATGTCGCCGATGTTGGTGCCGCTCGGGTCGAGCTGATACACGAAGCTGCGACCGGTGTAGCGCTCGGTCACCAGGTCGAACTCGTTGATCCGGCGGTTCTTCTCGGGGTCGCCGGCGACGCGCCCTTCGAGCAGCGTGTAGAGCCTGGTCTTGCTCTTGTTGATGGCCATGCCCTCGAAGCCGCCGGAGCCCGGCAGGTTGGCCGTTGCATTGCCGGCCACGACGTCCTTGTGCTGCGGCGCGTAGACGCCAGGCAGCGGGATCTCGCTGCGCAGCACCGTGCCGTTCGCATCGGTCTTGATGAGGTACGGGCCGAACTCGTCGCCGAACCAGTAGTTGCCGCGCCGGTCGCGGCGGAAGGACTCGACGTCGAAGTCGGCACCGGTGAGCAGGCGGCCGGCGCGAATGCCCGGGTCGACCGGCGCGTTGTTCGGGTTGTTGTAGTAGTTCGCGTAGTCAGCCTGGATAGGGATCGTGAGCTTGCGGCGCGCATCGTTGAGCTGAAGGCGCGTGCGTGCGTCGAATTGCGGCCGGTCGCGGCCGTTGTCCAGGTCTGCCGGCGCCACGTCACCCCGGCCGCCCTTCGGCGTGCGCCAGCGGATCTGCAGCGCGTAGCTGCGCAGCAACGCATCGGCCGAGTTGGCCTGCCCGCCGAAGCCGTTGTCGACCACGAACTGGAACACGTTCTTGCGCGGCCCATCGAGCACGCCCGAGAAGCCCTGCACCGGCTGCTTGCCCACGAAAGGCGGCACGTTCGTGCCGTAGGCGTTGGGCGCCGCGAACTGCCCGGAGGTCGGGCCGTCCGAGAAGGTCGCAGCCGGCATCTGGGCCCAGCCGATCAGCATCTGCGCCTGGGCGCCTGTGGCGAGCAGCAGGGAAGCGGCAAGCGGTACTGCGGCATGTCGCAAGGCGGTGGGGATCGAACGCATGCATTCCTCGATACGAGTGACGGATGCGGCGATGCTGGCCGTGGGTCGTGTCAGGCCGTTGACAAACCGCTGCGCTGCGGCCCCGGCCTGGGCCCTAGAAATTCTTCACCGCGGTGAAGGTATCCGGCTTTTCAACAGCCTGCTACGCGCCGAAGACCATGCACACCGGGCTGCCGCAGCGCATCGCAGCGCCGCCGGGCGCGAGCCGACCGTCAGCCGGGTCGATCTTGAAGGTCACGACCGAATCGCTGTCTTCGTTGAGCGCATACAGCCACTGCCCGCCGGGGTGCAAGGCAAAGAACCGTGGGGTCTTGCCCAGCGCCGCGCAACTCTGCCGGTGCGAGAGGCGGCCGCTCTCGGCATCGATCGCAAACACCTCGATGCTGTCGCAGCCCCGGTTGCTCGCGTAAAGCGTTCTGCCGTCGCGGGCCACCTCGATTTCAGCCGCGCGGCTGTTGCCGGTGAAGTGCTCGGGCAGCAAGGGCAGCCATTGCATGGGCTCGAGCGCACCGGTCGCCGTGTCGAAGCGATAGGCGCACACCGTTGAATCCAGCTCGTTGACGGCGTACATCCACCTGGCGGATGGATGGAAGGCCACGTGCCGGGGACCAGCGCCTTCACGCGTGGCCACGAAGGGGGTTCCGGCCGGCACCAGCCCGCCTCCTTCGAAGCGGAATACGAAGATGCGGTCCAGGCCTTTGTCGGGCACCGCGACAAAACGGCCTGAAGGGTCGAAGGGGTTGTGGTGCGGCTTCGAAAAGGGCTGCTCGACCCGATGCGGCCCGGGCTCGCCATGCAACACGGCACGTACGGCCACGGCGCCGAGCGTGCCGTCACCGTGTACCGGCAGGCTGACCACCTCGCCGCTCAGGTGGTTGGAGACCACGAGGTGGCGCTCGTGCACGTCCAACGCCAGGTGCACCGGGTTGCGGCCTTCGCAACGCTGGGTCTGCAGCCAGCTGAGCGTGCCCTGTGCGCCATCCACCGAAAAGACGCTGCAGCTGTCGCCGTCGCCATGCACCGTGTAGAGCCGGTCGCAGGCACGGTTGAGCGCCAGGAACGACGGGTTGGCCAGGCCTCCCAGCACCTGCACCGGCTCGAGCGTGCCGTCGTCGTGGACGCGACACACCGTGATGCCCTCGCCGCGCGCGTTGCGCTCGCGCGTGGTGCGCGAGCCGATGTAGGCGAACACCGGGCCCCCTGCTTCAGGCGGCCGGCGCCACGGAGGCGCCTTGGATGCCATGGCGGGCCAGCGCTGCCGCCACGAAGCCACTGGCCTTCATGTCTTCGACAAAGGCCGCGAGGAAGGCACGCGCTGCTTCGCCGCGCCCCTTGGGGCAGCCCATCGCCTGGCAGATCACCATGAAGTGGCCGGGCAGCAGCCGGTGGCCGGGGTAGCACTTCGCGTCCGCCTCGAGCTGCTGCTTCACGCCCGCCGCCACATCGAGCCGATGCTGCACGAACACGTCCACCACCGCGGGTGAGCTGGGCGCACGCACGATCTCGGCGGCCTTCAGCTCGCGTGTGAGATGGAGGTCGTAGGCGCTGCCGGCGCCCACCACCACGCGAGTGCCTGGGCGGTCCACCTCTTCGTTGTGCTGCAGCGGTGAATCGTCGCGCACGAGGTAGCAGCCTTCGATCAGCACGTAAGGCGCCGTGAAGCCGATGCCGGCGCCGCGCACCGGGTCCACCGCGAAGAAGCCGACGTCGGCTCGTTCGTTCGTCACCGCCTCGACGGAATGGCCGGCGGTCTTGAACACCACCAGCTCCAGCGGCACGCCCAGCCGTTGTGCAAGCTCGCGCGCGAGGTCCACCGACACGCCGCAGGGAGCGCCGGTGGCTGCGTCCGTATTGGCCAGGATGGGGTTGCCCAGGTTGATGCAGGCGCGCAGCACGCCCGTGGGCGAGAACGCAGCAACGGTTTCGGCGGTGAGGGTGGCAAGACTCATGGGGTGTTCCGATTGGGGTCAGGTCTTCAGCAGGCCGCGGATCTTCTCGATGTTGCGCAGCGTGGACTGCAGGTGGCTGCGCATGGCGTCGGCCGCCTCGTCGTTGCGTTCGGCCTCCAGCAGCTCGATCAGCTTCAGGTGCTGGCGGGCGTGTTCCTTGTAGCGCTTGCGGTCTTGCATGGAGCGGTACGACAGCAGCCGCCGCACCTTGTTGACGCGACGGATGGTGTCGATGAAGAAGGCGTTGCCGCTGGCTTCGATGAGCGCTTCGTGGAAGCGCACGCCGCGGTCGTGCAACTGCAGCGCGGTGTCTGTCTCGATGCCGCCGGCCAGCAGGTGCCGCTCCACGCCGCGCAGCCGCTCGATCGTGGCGGGCTCCAGCCGGTAGCCGGGCTCGAGCAGCGCCGCCGGCTCCAGCGCCAGCCGCATGCGGTAAGACTGCAGCAGGCTGTCGGGTGTGGTGAGCATGGGCGAAAACGCCCAGCCGTAGCCGGGCTTCTTCTCAGCCCAGCCCTCACCGGCAATGCGCGCGAGCACCGTGTCGATCTCGCCCTGGCTCACGCCATAGGTCTTGCGCAACAGCGCTTCGGTGAACGCGTCCGGCAGCTCGCCTCGCAGGCGGTCTTCGGCAATGCGCAGGTACAGCGGCTCCGCCGCGTCGGCCGCCTCCAGGCCCAGCGCTTCGAGCACCTTGTGCGCCGGCCCTTCGAGGCTGCGCGCGACGAAGTAGCCGCGGTTGGGCTCGCGCTGGACGAGGCCCTTGTGGTGGAGCAGCTCCAAGGCGTCGTTGATCGGCGAGCGCGAGACCCTCAGGCGGTCTGCCAGCCGCTGCGCCGGCAGGTGGCTGCCCACCGGCCAGCCTTCGGACTGGATCAGTTCGACGATGCGTGCCGGAATGGAGGTGTCGAGTGCCATGCCCGGCATTGTCGTCATCCCTCACTGGCCCGCGAGCGTGCGCCGCAGGATGCTGGGGATCACCCCGCCGACGCGCAGCAGCGCCAGCTCGAACTGCGTCTCCACCGCCGCCACTGTCTCGAACGCTTCGACACTGCCGTCGCGCCGCAGCAGCCGCACCAGCACCGGCGCGCGCGGCGCGAGCGATTCGGGCCGTGCATCGATCTCGATGCGGTCTCCAGGCGCCAGCGCCAACGCGTCAGGCCCCTGCCCGACCGGCAGGCGCAGCGGCAGGATGCCCATGCCGATGAGGTTGGAGCGATGGATGCGCTCGAAGCTGGCAGCCAGCACCGCGCGGATGCCCAGCAGCCGCTGTCCCTTGGCCGCCCAGTCGCGCGACGAGCCGGTGCCGTAGCGTTCTCCGGCCACCAGCACTACCGGCTGGCCTTCGTTGCGGTAGCGCTGCGCGGCCTGCGAGAGCGGCAGCAGCGCACCGCTCGGCACATGCACGGTGTGCGCCACCGGCGCACCGGGCGCCAGCCGGTTGACCAGGCTCTTGCTGTGGAAGGCCGCGCGCAGCATCACCTCCCAGTTGCCGCGGCGCGAGGCGAAGACGTTGAGGTCGTTGCGGTCTTCGCCGCGCTCGACGAGGAAGTCCGCCACCTGGCTGTCGCGCGGAATGGCACTGGCCGGCGAGATGTGGTCGGTGGTGACGTCGTCGCCCAGCACGAGCAGCGGGTGGGCGACGTAATGACCCAGCTGCGTGCCTTCGGTGAGCGAAGCAAACGGCGGCCGGCGCAGGATGGTGGAGCGCTCGTCCCACGGATAGCGCGGCGCCTGCGGGCTGGCCAGCGCGTGCCATGCGGGGTTGGCGCTGGCACGCGTGAAGTCGCGCTCGAAGTCGCCGGCCGCAAGGCCGCGCGCCAGCGCCTGGTCGATCTCTTCGCGGCTCGGCCAGAGGTCGGCCAGCATGACGCGCCGGCCGTCGGGCGACACCTGCACCGGCTCGTGCTCGAGGTTGCGCGTCGCGTCGCCGGCCAGTGCGAAGGCGATCACCAGCGGTGGCGACATCAGGAAGCCGAGGTCGAGGTCGGGGTGCACGCGGCCGGCGAAGTTGCGGTTGCCCGAGAGCACCGCCACCGGCCTCACCTGGCCCTGCGCCATCGCATCGCGAATGACTTCGGGCAACGGGCCGGGGTTGCCGATGCAGGTGGTGCAGCCATAGCCAACGATGTGAAAGCCCAGCGCGGCCAGGTCTTCGGTGAGGCCTGCGCGCGCGAGGTACGAGGCGGCCGCCGGCGACCCGGGGGCCAGCGAGGTCTTGACCCAATGCGGCACCGAGAGGCCGAGCGCGCGGGCCTTGCGCGCGAGCAGCCCCGCGGCGACGAGCAGGCGCGGGTCGGAAGTGTTGGTGCAGCTGGTGATGGCGGCGATCGCGATGGCGTGCCGCGGCAAGCTGGCATGCGCACTGCGCGGCGTGAAGCCCACCCGCGCGAGCGCCTCGGTGGTGCCGCCCAGCGGCAGCAGGTCCTGCGGGCGTGTGGGCCCTGCCACGTGCGTGCGAACGCTCTCAAGGTCGATCTCCACGACACGCGTGAAGCGGGGCGCCGCAGCCGGGTCGAACCACAGGCCGTTGGCTCGGGTGTAGGCCTCGACTCGGGCGATGAGGGCTTCGTCGCGGCCGGTGGCGCGCAGGTAATCAAGCGTGGCGCCGTCGACCGGAAAGAAGCCCGTGGTGGCGCCGTACTCGGGCGTCATGTTGGCCACCACGCAGCGGTCGCCTGTGCTGAGTGTGCCCACCCCGGGGCCGAAGAACTCGACGAATTCGCCGGCCACGCCGATGGCGCGCAGCCGCTGCGTCACCACGAGCGCCAGATCCGTGGCCAGCACTCCGGGGGCCAGCCGCCCCGTGAGCCGCACGCCGATCACGTCTGGCACGCGCAGCACCGTGGGCATGCCGAACATCACCGTCTGCGCTTCGAGCCCGCCCACGCCCCAGCCGAGCACGCCGAGCCCGTTGACCATGGGCGTGTGGCTGTCGGTGCCGATCATCACGTCGGGCACCAGCCACTCGTCGCCGTCACGCGACTCCACCGCCACCACCGTGGCCAGCTGCTCGATGTTGATGGTGTGCATGATCCCCGTGCCCGGTGGGTGGATGCGCACCCGCTCCAGCGCCTGCGCCGCCCAGCGCAGGAAGCTGTAGCGCTCGCGGTTGCGGCGCAGCTCGTGCTGCAGGTTCACCACGGGCGCATCGGCACGCGCATGGGCCTCCACTGCGAGCGAGTGGTCCACCGACACCTCGACCGGCAGCGCGGGGTTGAGCACGCGCGGGTCTGCACCGGCTTCGGCCAGTGCGTCGCGCATCGCGGCAATGTCCACCAGCGCCGGGGTGCTGGTGGTGTCGTGCATCAGCACGCGGCCGGGCTGGAAGGCGATCTCGGCTTCGCTGGTGCCGTTGTCGGCCCAGGCCAGCAAGGCCGCCACGGCGGCATCGCGTTCGCTGCCCTGCCCGTGGCGCAGCACGTTTTCGAGCAACAGCCGCATCGACACGGGCAGCCGCGCGAGGCGCGGCCCAACGGCAGCGGGCAGATCGATCAGCCGGTAGCTCTTGCCGGCGACCTCGAGCTTCTTCATCGGCAGGCGTGGTCTACGTGTTTTCCATGACCACCAGTTTGCATTTATTGAAAATAAAATGCAATCATGAAAACCAGAGCGAGCGCCTTCGAGGCATCGCTGCCCATGGAAAGGCCCGCATCACCATGCCTCCACGTCGCTCCCTGCTCCTTTCGTTCGCGCTGGCGGTTGCCGCAGCGCCATGGGTTCCGGCCGCCGCGCAGGACTACCCCACCAAGCCCGTCACCATCGTGGTGCCCTTCTCTGCCGGCGGCGGCGTGGACACCATTGCGCGCCTGCTGGCCGACAAGCTGCGCAGCTCGCTGGGGCAGCAGGTCATCGTGGAAAACAAGCCCGGCGCCAGCGGCATGCTGGGCGCGCTGGCCGTGGTGCGCGCCGCGCCGGACGGCCACACGCTGCTGCTCGGCTCTGCCGGCGAGACGGCGATCAACCCGTTCATCTACAAGGCCAAGATGCAGTACGCGCCGGAGAAAGACCTGGCTCCGGTGACTGCCGTCGTGCGCGTACCCAACGTGCTGGTGGCTTCTACGCGCGCTCCGTTCAGCACGTTGGAAGAGCTGGTCGCGCATGCGAAGAAGAATCCCGGCAAGGTGGCCTATGGCAGCAGCGGCGTCGGCAACCCGCAGCACCTGAACGGCGAGCTGCTCGAAGAGCTGGCCGGCATCTTCATGGTGCACGTGCCCTACCGCGGCGCCTCGGGCCAACTGGTGGACGTGGCCGCCGGCAACGTGGATTTCACCTTCGTCAGCATGGCCGCGGCGGCCCCCTTCCTGAAGGACGGGCGCGTCAAGGCGGTGGCCATCACCTCGGCTCAGCGCGCGGCCTTTGCCCCCGACGTGCCCACCATCGCCGAAAGCAAGGCGGCACCGAAATACGCACTCGAAAACTGGTTCGGCCTGTTCGCCCCCGCCGCCACGCCCGCGCCTGTGATCGCCAAGCTCAATGCCGCCGTAGTGCAGGCGCTGCAGCAGCCCGAGCTCGCCAAGCGCATGAGCGACCAGGGCGGCCTGCCTGCACCGATGTCGCCCAGACAGTTCCGCGACTTCATCAAGAACGAGTCGGCGCAGTACGCCCGCATCGTCGAGTTCGCCAAGATCACGCCGGACAACTGAGCCCGCGCGATCTCCTACCCATTCGGCTCATTCCTTTCCCGAGGAGATACGCATGCCCTTCACCCGCCGCGCAGCGCTGGTCGTTGCCACCACGTTCGTCACATTGGCCACGGCCGCCGCACCTGCATGGGCCCAGGCACCGCTGGAGTTGAAGATCACCGCGCCCGCAGCCCCCGGCGGCGGGTGGGACGGCGCCTCGCGCTCGCTGCAGCAGGTGATGACAGCCACCGGTGCCGCCAGGAGCGTGCAGGTCGTCAACGTGCCCGGCGCGGGCGGCACCGTGGGCCTGGCGCAGTTCGTGAATACCGCAAAAGGAGACGGCAACCAGCTCATGACGATGGGCATCACGATGCTGGGCGCCGTGCTCACCAACAAGGCACCCGTAGGCCTGGACTCGGTGACGCCCATCGCACGCCTGACGGCCGACGCATTGGTGGTCGTGGTGCCGGCCAACTCGCCGCACAAGTCGATCCGCGACCTGGCCGCGGCACTGAAGGCCGATACAGCCAAGGTCGTGTGGGCAGGAGGTTCGGCAGGCGGCGCCGACCACATCCTCGCCGCACTGGTGGCCAAGGCCTCGGGCGGCGATGCCAGCCGGCTCAACTACGTGCCCTTCTCAGGTGGCGGCGAGGCCCTGGCCGAAATGCTGGGCGGCCGCGTCTCGGCTGGCGTGTCGGGCTACAACGAGTTCGAAAGCCAGATCAAGGCCGGCAAGCTGCGCGCCCTGGCCGTCTCCAGCGGCAAGCGCATGGCCGGCGTCGACGTGCCCACGCTGAAGGAACAAGGCCTCGACGTGGAACTCGTCAACTGGCGAGGCATCGTTGCGGCCCCCGGCATCAATACGCAACAGAAGGCGGCCCTCGCCGCCGCGGTGACCAAGGCGCTGAAGTCCGACGAATGGGCCAAGGTGCTCAAGGCCCGCGGCTGGGACGACGCCTACCTCGGCGCCGACGAGTTCGCCGCCTTCCTGAAGGCCGACCAGGCCCGTGTGAAGGAGGTGCTGACCTCCGTGGGGCTGGTGAAGTGAGCGCAACGAACCCAGACACCTCGACCGGGACCGCCCCGCCGCCGGCGGTTTCGGCGGGCATCGGCGTGGTGCTGCTCGCGCTGGCCGCCATCGTGTGGTTCGATGCGCAGCGGCTGCCGCCCGGCGCGGCACTGGGTGTGGGGCCGGCCGCGGCCATGCGCCTCGTCTCGGCGCTGGTCGCCGTGCTGGGTGCGGCGCACTTCGTCATCGCATGGCGAGGCAGGAGCCGCGGCACCGAAAGCGGCATGCTGCCTGCAAGCACGGCCAACCGGAGCGCATTGGCGTGGATCCTCGCGGCGCTGGGCGGGCTGATGCTGGTACTGCAACTCGGCGGCGGTTTCATCGCCGCTGCGGCATGGCTCTTCGTGCTCACCGCCCGCGGCTTCGGCGCGCCCGTCGGTGCCAGGTCGATCGGCCTGGGCATCACGCTGTCTGCGACGGTGTACCTCTTCTTCACCAAGGCGTTGTCGCTCGGCTTGCCGGCGGGGCCGCTGGAGCGATTGCTGGCCTAGACAGCAACCCGACATGGACCACATCTTCATGGCCCTGGCCCAGGGCCTGCTCGTCGCTGCCCAGCCGGGCAACCTGCTGTTCGCCGGCATCGGTGTGTTGCTGGGCACGCTGGTGGGCATCCTGCCCGGCATCAGCCCCTCGCTCACCGTGGCGCTGCTGCTGCCCGTCACGTTCAAGCTCGACCCCACCGGCTCGCTCATCATGTTCGCCGGCATCTACTTCGGCGGCATGTACGGCAGCTCGACCACGGCCATCCTGCTCAACACGCCGGGTGAAGCCGCCTCCATCGCCACTGCCATCGAAGGCCATGCCATGGCACGCGCGGGCCGCGGCGGGCCGGCACTGGCCACGGCGGCCATCGGCTCGTTCGTGGCCGGCTCGCTGGCCACGCTGGGCCTGGCGCTGCTGGCACCGGTGCTGGTGGAGCTGGCCGTGCAGTTCGGCCCTTGGGACTACTTCGCGCTCATGGTGCTGGCCTTCGTCACCGTGTCGGCCACGTTCGGCGACTCGGTGCTGCGCGGCCTCACCAGCCTCGCGCTCGGCTTGCTGCTGGGACTGGTGGGCATCGACAAGCTCACCGGCCAGGCCCGCCTGGCGTTCGGCATCCCCACGCTGCTCGACGGCATCTCGATCACGACCTTGGCCGTGGGCCTCTTCGCCATCGGCGAGACACTGCACGTGGCTTCGCGCTTCAGCGGCGCGCACGAGACGGTCGAGGCGGTGCGCGGTTCTTTGTGGATGACGCTGGACGACTGGCGCCGCTCATGGAAGGCCTGGCTGCGCGGCTTCGGCCTGGGCTTTCCCATCGGCGCGCTGCCGGCCGGCGGCGCAGAAGTGCCGACGCTGCTCTCGTACACGCTGGAACGCAAGTTCGCGCGCCCGCCCAGCCAGTTCGGCAAGGGCGCGATCGAAGGCGTGGCCGGCCCGGAGGCCGCCAACAACGCGGCCGCCACCGGCACGCTCGTGCCGCTGCTGTCACTGGGGCTCCCCACCTCGGCCACTGCGGCCATGCTGCTGGCGGGCTTTCAGCAGTACGGTCTGGTGCCGGGGCCGCTGCTCTTCGTGTCGAACGCGGAGCTCGTCTGGGGGCTGATCGCCAGCTTCTTCATCGGCAACCTGATGCTGCTGGTGCTGAACCTGCCGCTCGTGGGGCTGTGGGTGAGGCTGCTGGCGGTGCCGCAGCCGTGGCTTTATGCCGGCATCCTGGTGTTTGCCGCCATGGGCACGCTGGCCGCCAACCCGTCGCTCGTGGAGCTGCTGCTGCTCGCGGGGTTCGGCGTCACGGGTTACCTGATGCGCTGCTGGCACTACCCGGTGGCGCCCATGATCGTGGGCCTCATCCTCGGCCCCATGGCCGAAGGCCAGTTCCGCCGCGCGCTGCAGATCAGCCTGGGCGATGCATGGGTGTTCTTCAAGCACCCCAGCTCGGCAACGCTGCTGGCCCTGGCTGCGGTGGCAATGCTGGCCCCACTCGCCTTCAAGGGCCTGCGGCGCTTCAAGGGCGAGGACGCCTGAGCCCACTGAAGCCACCGGACAACACGCACCGGTCGAAGCCGGCCCCTAGGCCGGCTCGTCAATCACTTCGTGAAACCGGGGCCCCGTCTGTGCCGCCTGCGGCGCGTCGCGGCCTGAGGGTTGCCGCGCGCAGCGCGGTCGAGCAAAGCTGTCTGAGCTCCGAAGCCGAAGGCTGAGGGCGAGTTCTTTGCTCGCCCTCGGGTCGCAAGCTGCGCAGGGCAGTCGGCCCGTTCAGGGCCGACCGAGCACAGTCGGGGTCGCCTTTCTTTGCCTACTTTCTTTGGCGACGCAAAGAAAGTAGGTCGCCCGCCGGGGCGAACTCCCGGCGGGCGACCTGCTCGGCAAACCACCTTCACCCGAAAGCAAGCCCCAACAACCCAACACGAAACAAACTCAAACCCCCACCAACTCCCCTTGCTGCCCCTCCAACTTGAACACCGCAACAGCCTTCACCAGATGCTCGGCCTGCTGCTTCAAGCTGGCTGCCGCAGCAGCACTTTCTTCGACAAGAGCCGTGTTCTGCTGCACAGCGTGATCCATCTGCGAAACGGCCTGGCCCACCTGCGTGATGCCCGTGCTCTGTTCGGTGCTGGCCGAGCTGATCTCGTTCACGATGCCGCTCACGCGGTGAATGGCCTGCACGATCTCCTCCATCGTGGCGCCCGCGCGGTCCACCAGGGCGCTGCCCTCTTCCACCTGCGTCACGCTGTCGGTGATGAGGGACTTGATGTCCTTGGCGGCCGCGGCGCTGCGTTGCGCCAGGGTGCGCACTTCAGCGGCCACCACGGCGAAGCCGCGGCCCTGCTCGCCCGCACGCGCGGCCTCGACCGCCGCGTTGAGTGCCAGCAGGTTGGTCTGGAAGGCGATGCCGTCGATCACGGCAATGATGTCGGCGATCTTCTTCGAGCTGGCGTTGATGCCGCGCATCGTCTCGACGACCTGGCCTACCACCTGGCCCCCCTTGCCGGCCACCTCGGAGGCGCTCACCGCCAGGTGACTGGCCTGGTGTGCGCTCTCGGCGTTGTTGCGCACCGTGGTGCCCAGCTCGTCCATCGTGGCGGCGGTTTGCTGCAGCGCGCTGGCCTGCACTTCGGAGCGGCGGCTCAGGTCCATGCCGCCCGCGGCGATCTGCGCGCTGCCGATGGCGATGGAATCCGACACGTTGCGCACCTGGCCCACCAGGTGCGCCAGGCCGGCCTGCATGACGGCCAGCGACGACAGCACGCTGCCGTGGTGAGCCTTCCCGACGTTGTCCATCGGGCTCAGGTCGCCATTGGCCACCCTCTGCGCCGCCAGGCTCAACGCCGCCGGCTCATCGCCCAGTGCCCGCAGCAGGCTGCGCGTGATGAGCACCCCACCCACGATGGCCGAAAGCACGGCCACCAGGCAGGCGGCAATGAGCATGAGGCGCTGCTGGGCGTAGCGGGCCGCGGCCTCTGCGATGAGATGGTGCTCGCGATCTTCCGTGTAGTGGACGTAGGCGTCGGTGGCCTTGTCCAGCGCGGCCAGCAGCGGCTGGCATTCCTTTGCCATCTTGGCAATGGCTTCTTCGCGCTTGTTCTGCAGTGCCAGCTCCACGATCGCCAGGGCGACGGGCCCGTACTGCGTTTCGATGCGGTCGATCTCGCCGATCAGCTCGCGGGCCTTCGGCGAGATGTCGGTCGCCTCGGCCGCCATCTTCTTCAGCAGTGCCAGCTGCTGGTGCACCTCTTCATGCGCATGCTTGACCGCGGCCTTCTCGGCTTCCACTTCGGCCAGCGTGGTGAACAGCAACAGGTTGCGCGCGGCGACGGCGCGCCGCTCCACGGCGCTGCTCACGTGATGGGTGACCGTGGCGCGGGCGTTGATGCCCTCGACATAACCCTTGAATCCCGCGTTCGAGGAGCTCAATGCATGCAGCGAGATGCCCGAGACGGCCAGCACGATGGCGGCGAGCGAGCCGAAGGCGAACGTGAGCTTGGTCCTGACAGTTGTGTTCTTGAGGGGCATAGGCTTGCCTGGATCGTCGCGGACTCGATGGACCACAGGTACGGCGCCGCGTCTTGCCGCCCTATGCAACCGTGGCGATGCGCCGCCGGGACGCACGCCTTGGATAGGCCATGCCTTCTTATCGCCGTGGAGCGATGTAACTGAAGGGGGTTTCGTGCCAATTCGTTGGCACTCGGCACGGTGTGATGGGTCGGCACCCTGCGCGACCTGCAGCCCGAAGTGCCAGCCGCGCAGATCGTCGGGCTGCTGAGCACAGCCTCGGCGATGCACCGCAACGATCGAACGTCTACGACACGAGGCGTAGCCGGCGGAGGGTCTGCACCGGCGACCGCATGAAACAACCGCTTGCAGCTTCGACGCCGGCTTACAACAAGAATGCGCGCCCCACTTTCAAGAGTCCTCGAATGGAGATCTACAAAAAAACAATGGCCCGCTGGACCCGCCTCGCGGTCTCTTCCGCCGCGGTCACCATGCTGATCGCTTGTGGCGGCGGGAACGACGATGCGCCCGTGCCGATTGGCCTGGCGCCGACGCCGACGCCGACGCCAACGCCAACGCCAACGCCAACGCCAACGCCAACGCCAACGCCAA
>CAMLLU010000098.1 GCA_946480925.1 uncultured Rivibacter sp. | reverse complement strand
CTTTGTGTCGTAGTCGTCGTCTGTTGTGTCGGCGTTCCGGTCTGGTTGCCGCTGCTATCGCGAGTCGTCGTAGTGGTGGTAGTCGTCGTGGTGCAAGTCGCTCCATCGCAGCGCGTGTCCCGCGTCGATGTCACTTGCGTACTGCCGCCCGTGCCTGTCGTGGTCGTGGTGCCATCCTGGCTATCTGTGTTGCGCGTAGTCGTGTCTGGCGCTTCGCTACACGGCACGCATACGCTCGTTCCGTTGACCGTGCCAGGACATTGGCCTTTAGGGCACAGCGGCGGCCCCGGTTGCGTGGGTGGCGTTCCCTCGGGCCTAGGCACCTCAGGCGCGTTGCCACTGTTGCCCGGGCTCGCCGTACAACTCTGGCCGGTGAACTTGCCCGGTCCCCGGCCAAACCACTGGTCCTTGGGACTCTCCCACCAGAAGTCTGGCGTTTGTTTGGAAATGCAGCCGTTCTTGCAGATGTAGTAAGGGCCGCTATCCGTTGCGCCCGCTGGCCACTGGGAATCCCCTGAGTCCCGACCAGCCTTGCTTGCACAAGTGCTTTCGCACACGTGCGTAGTGGCGTTTTCCACTGTTCCGCTCGAGCAAGTCTCGACCGTACGTTCACACTTGCCCGTGTTGAAGTTGGCCGACCATGAGGGTGTCCCCTGCGGGCAAGCCTCTTGAGCCTGCGTCAGATTCGCTAGGACTGTGTTGTCCGAAATGCGCTTGACGTTGCAATACGCCAGCCGCACAGGCGCCGTGCCTGTCATGGTGCCGACCGAGACGAACTCGTAATCACCGCCAAACGTCGCGATGGCCAAGCGGCATCCGGCCTCAGCATTGGCGCCCGCGCCGAACCAAACGGAATCGGTCGTTTCCACTGCCGCATGCACCCAGCCACACCATAGGCCCAGGAAGCAAGCCGCGATCAAACGCATGAAGAGGTCCATCGGTCTCACCACTCGCCCCCAAACAAGAGCCAAGCGGCCATGAACGCGCCCGCCATGTAGACCCAGAACTCAGGTGTTGCCCCAGCCATCACCGCGCCCCCCAAAAGCCACGGGCCAGGAACTTCACGGCGAACACCGCCGCCAGCGCGCCCCAAACGATCCAGCTCATTTCCTGTGCGTCTTCGAGCTGCAAAAGACCGCATGCAACGGGCGTCACCGGCACCAGAACGTTTGCGATCGCCGGTCCACCGTCCATGGCGGTAAAGCCGTACTCGATGCTCGTCGCATCGAACTGCACGACGTGCAGCGAGTAAAGGCCGGCCGGGGTCGCGTGGATCGCACCCGCTTGCACCGATGCAATCGCACCCGCCGCAGCTTCCTGCGTCGAGTAGCACGCGCCCCCGGCCTGCCAGCTCATCACAGACCCTTGCGCAGGAACTTGATGGCGAAGATCGCGACGACAGCCAGAAGGATGGTTGTCGCCACAGTCACCCCGTCGGCGCCGATATCGGCCAGCGCCGTGCTCACGCCAGCCGGCACCGCGGCATGCGACGCGGCGGAAAGGCTCAGCAGCACCACCGGCACCATGGCCTTGACGGACACCGCACGCTTCACGGCATTCTTGATGTTGAACATGAGAAACACTCCTTAGCCCGGTTGAATTTGCCCCTCGCTGCTGGGCCAGTGCTGCGAGAAACAGGAAACCTTCAGTCGTCCGAGCCACATACGACCAGGAGGAGCAAGAGAATCAGCAGAAAACCCATCGCCATCTCGTCGTCGACGGGCCGCAACAGCCACGCAGGAATGCGCGTCATGACGCCATGACCCCTGACTGTTGAAGTTGGACGCGCGAGGCGTGCCAAATGCACTGGTCCGCGATCCAGCGAACTTGTTCCTCTTTGCGTGCCGCATGGCACTCGTGCATCCATGCCGTGCCGTCCAGGCCGGCGCGGTAGTTCACGAGTGCGCACTCGCGGTGGGCCACGATGTCGCGGCTCAGCTCGCACGCACGCTCGTGCAGCTCGTCGCGGTCGGTTTCGCATGCGAAAGCGCCGCTCATTCCTGCACCTCGTCGAGGTCCACCACGATCGCGGACCCCTTGTCGCAGTGGTCTTCCACCATTTGCGCTACCTGTTCTTCGTCGTCGATGACGCCGCAGCGCAATGCAAGTGCAAGCGAGGGCGTCCACGCCACGTCGCCCGTGTGAGGGCACGCGTGCAGGAAATGGAAGTTCCTGCCCGACTGAATCAGGTAGCGGGCCATCACTGCACCTTAGGCTTCGCCTGCTGCTCGACCGGCTTGACCGTGTGCATCACGGTCTTCGAGGTCTTGCCGTTCGTGACCACTTCGAGGTCTGCGACGCCCCTGAACGGGAAGGGCAGGTGCTTGTACTTGTCGAACTCGGCCGCCGTGCCCATCGTGTACTCGGCCACCGCGTTGCCTTTGGCGTTGCCTTTGGAATCGTCCATGGCGACTTCGACATACACCTTCGTGCTGTCATAGGCCGTGCCGTTTTCCAGCGTGCCCTTGCTGGCCTTCATGCCGGTAACGATCACTTCAGTTTGGAACTTCATGCTTGCTTTCCTCAAGCCCCGACCATCGACGGCGCAGCAAGCGGGGCGAACTTCGCTGCGACTTTGTTGAACGCTTCGCGCAACTGCGGCACCGTGAAGCCGCGCAGGCGGCCCGGAATCCGGTGTTCGTTGCTTTCGACGATGAAATCCAGAACGTCACCGCCCATCGAGAGCAGGGCGCACACGGTGGGCGCCGCAACGCGGGCCGTCCAATTCGCTGCGCGCAGTGCTGCCGCTTCAGCCGTTGCATCCTTGAGCTTCTGGCCGGCCGGGATGCGCTGCGCCTGTGCCACGACTTCGAGCCGTTCGAGCAGGGCAGCGCAGAAGGGGTAGGCCCCTGCGAAGAAGTCGGCCGGGCGCGTCAAAAGCTCCAGGTCCAGCACGCGGGCGTTGTTGCGAAGCTCGACCTCGTATCGCACCCATGGGTCGTTGACCTCGTGGCCGAACAGCTCATCGCCTTTTTCGTAGGCGCGCAGGCACTTGCCGGTTTCGCGCTTGCCCACGTAGAAGGTGCGCGAATGGCCGCTCGTCCATGAGCCGGCTTCGGTCTGACTCGGCCGCTGGCCGCGCACGTCAAAGGCACCTTCGAGGTACCACACAGGCATCTGCGTGATGTCTTCGCCGGTCCAAACGTCCACAGCCAGGTCAGCACGCGTGAGCCAGCCCTTCGACTCGGCAACCCATTGCCGCACAGTCGCCCATTTCGCAGGCGAAAGGTGCAGGCATGCAGCGCCAAAAAGGTTCACGTGCACGGTGCCGGCTTGGTCAGGCGACTTGCCGCCCGCGAGGCACACGCCGACCACTTGACCTTCAACGAGGATCGAGCAGCGGGCCGAGTAGTAGTCCATGCCCTTGTCTTCGACTTGGCCGACTTCGAAGACGCCCAGGCGCTCGACCAACTGGCGCGCGCAGGACTTCGCGACGGCCATGGCGCCCGTGTAGTCCAGCTCAGCGTCAGCGTTGCGGCAGGCGCGCACGAGATCGCGGGCCCGCTTGTCGACCAGCGCGAGGGCGCTCAAGTCCGGGTCCAGATCACGGTCACAGCGCACGACCGCATCCAGCGGGAGGGTGAACCGCAACCAGTCGATGCGGACCTTCTCTTGGGTGCGCTGCTCTTGCTGCTCCAAGGTCCAGCGAACTCGCCGGCCATCCATGACCGGGTGCGCCGCTACTGTCTTGCCCTTGGTCACGTTGCTACCCCCGTGTTACCAAGGGGGGCGGCGGCCGCGTGGGCGGCCGCGCAGGCGCGTCCGCTCCGCGCGCCCGCTTCGCATGCGCAACGACCGTCCAGGCCGGAACAGGCGCGCACCTTGTGGTGCGGAACCCAGTTCACGCCAAGGTCGGTCTCAAGCTGGAAGAAATCGCAGGCGTTCGAGCCGCGACCTTCGACCACGTCGAGGACTCGGCTGCAGAACGTCACGCCGGCACGGCGCGACTGGACAAAGACGGGGAGGGTGGTGCGCTTCGCTTGTGCTTCAGCGCACATGCCGAGGTAGGCCTCGCGTGTCAGCGCTGGCGCGCTGCTCCCCCCTTGCTGTACATTCCCGCCCATGCTTGCCTCTAGTTATGCTTAATTACAATTAAGCATTGGGGCGTGATCATGCGTAAGAGAGGTTAACTATGTCACTGGGGCAAACTCTAATTGACAGCGCGGCAAAAGTTGGATATACGCGCTATCGGCTGTCCAAGCTGCTGCACGTCAGCCAAGCATTTCTGTCGCACGTTGCCCACGGGCAAAGCGCAATGGGGCCAGCCCTTGCCGCTCGACTGGCCGCGTTAAGCGGTATGGACGCTCGTCACGCAGCATTGCAAGCCATCATCGAGGCGGAGCAGGACGCAGTAACAAAAGCAGAACTTCGCGAACTCTTTGGCGTCGAGCCAACACCCTCACAAGGAGCTTCGAGTAAAGTCTAACTTTCCCCACCAATCTCGTTGATTTCAATGGAGAAAGCGCTTCCAGCGATTCCTGCAAAGCGCTACTTCACCATCGGTGAGGTCAGCGAGTTGTGCGGCGTGAAGCCCTACGTGCTTCGGTACTGGGAGCAGGAATTCACGCAGCTCAAGCCGATGAAACGGCGTGGTAACCGCCGCTACTACCAGCACCACGAGGTGTTGCTCATTCGTCGCATTCGGGAGTTGCTGTACGAGCAGGGCTTCACGATCAGCGGTGCTCGCAATCGTTTGTCCGAGCTGGCGCATGGACATCATGTTGCTGCTGAAGTAGCCGCTTCCGCCGATGACCTGCCTGACAATGGGCATGAGGTTGCAGATGGCGACGATGCAGCACTGGTTTCAGCACCGGTGGAACAAGCAGCGGCCGTAGTTCCCGACGTCGAGCAGCAGTCCACAAAGGCTGCGTTGGCTCATATGCGACAGGAACTGCTTTCGATTCGTCAGATGCTGACGGTTTGACGCCGAAATCAGGTTATACTTTTGGGCTCGTCGGGGTGTAGCGCAGCCTGGTAGCGCACTTGCATGGGGTGCAAGGGGTCGCGAGTTCGAATCCCGCCACCCCGACCATTTCTTCGAAGAAATACACAAAGGGGCAGCCGGTTTGCCGGCTGACCCTTTGTGTTTTGTACGCTCGGTTTGGTCTGCGGCTGATTGCTCGGCGCTTTGTTCACCTAGTGGCAATTCGTGCGGGCCCTGCGTTGAGGGGGCGGCCCGGGTTGAGGCTGTATGCCGTGCGGCGTAGACTGCGCCCACGAGGCAAGCGCAGCCTGTGCGGCCGGACGCCTCGCGGCGCGAGCGTATAGGTCATCTTCCTTGCGCCCGCCGCGCCGACGGTTTGCCGACTTCTGCGCTGTTTAGCGTCTTGAAGGAGGCTGTGTATGAAACGTAGGCTCTATTGGATGCTCCCGGACCTCAGCAGTGCCCGGGGCACCGCAAACGACCTGCTACTGGCGCGTGTCGAAGACCGCAACATGCATTTCATGTCGAAGCGCGGAACCGACTTCGGCGAGTTGCATGAGGCATCCATCCTCCAGAAAACCGACATCCGGCACGCGGCTATCCAGGGCTTGCTGACAGGGGCGGCGCTGGGCGCGCTGACGGCGGCCATCCTGGCGCTGGTGCCTGAAACCAGAGATCTGGTCGGGCCGTTCACGATGTTGATGATGATCGTGTGCGGTGGCTTCTTCGGGTTCTGGGCGTCGAGCCTGGTGGGGGTGTCGGTTTTCAATTCCAAGCTCAAGAAGTTCGAGAACGAGCTCGAACAAGGTCGCGTGTTGCTGATCCTGGATGTGCCGGTGCAGCGCGTTGAGGAGATTCGCGGCTTGTTGCATGCGCGTCATCCTGAAGCGCAATGGGGCGGGCAGGATCCGGCGATTCCCGCATTCCCCTGAGTCGCATGCGCATTGGGCTGCGGTGGTGTGTGCCTCTCGTGCACACCCTGTCAGCGAAAGTCCCTTGATGTCGTGGCAAGACGTCCCAGCCAGGGTGTGACGTCGAGCAGGTAATGGGCGATCAGGTGGGACACGCCTTCGCGGTGCTGCCATTCGCCGGCCACGGCCAACAGGCGTGAGCGCAGCAAGGCGTTGCGTTCACGTTGGCGCACGCGTTTCCACACGATCACGTTGACGGTGCCGGTTTCGTCTTCGAGCGTGACGAAGATGGTGCCCTTGGCGGTCTCCGGCTGCTGGCGCGTCGTGACGATGCCGCAGGCCCAGGTAGGTTGGCCGTCTTTCACCCGTTTCAGTTCATCAGCACTGCGCCAGCCGCGGCGGGCAAGGCGCGGGCGCAGCAGTGCCACGGGGTGGCGGCGCAGCGTCAGGCCGGTCGCTTCGTAGTCGAGCAGGATCTCTTCGCCTTCTGGCGCATGTGCCAATGGGAGCACCGCTTCGTTGATGGGTGCGTCATTGAGCAGGGTCGGGGGGAGTTCCTGGCCTGCTGCCGTCCAGGTCTGTTCGCGGCGGTGGCCGTGCAGGCTTTCGAAAGCGTTGGCACGTGCGAGCGCCTGGAGTTCGCGGGTGTCGATGCGGGCGCGCAGAGCCAAGTCCTCGATGCTGACGAAAGAGCGTTCGCTGCGAGCTTGCATAAGGCGTTCAGCGCTTTCTTTCGAAAAGGCGGACACCGCGCGCAGGCCCAGCCGCACCGCCGGTTGGTCGCTGCCGTCCAGGCGGCGTTCTAGCGTGCAGTCGTAGTCGCTGTGCATCACATCGACCGGGCGCACTTCAACGCCGTGACGCTTGGCGTCCTGAACAAGTTGCGAGGGGCCGTAGAAGCCCATCGGCTGCGAATTCAACATCGACGCCAGAAAGATCGCCGGCTCGTGACATTTCAGCCAACTGCTCACGTAGGCAAGCAGCGCGAAGCTGAAGGCATGGCTTTCAGGGAAACCGTAGTCGCCGAAGCCCTTGATCTGCTTGAAGATGGCCTCGGCGAATTCCTGCGGGTAGTCGTTGCGCTGCATGCCGTCGATGATTTCCTGACGGTATTGCTCGATGTTGCCCTTGCGCTTCCAGGCGGCCATGTCACGCCGCAGTTCATCGGCCCGGCCGGGCGTGAAGCCGGCGGCGATCATGCAGATCTGCATGACCTGTTCCTGAAAGATCGGCACGCCCAGGGTGCGGTCGAGGGCCGCTTCGAGCCGTGGGTAAGGGGAGGGCTCGAGTTTGTTCTGTCGTTGCGCTTCGCGGCGCTTCAGGTAGGGGTGGACCATGCCGCCCTGGATAGGCCCCGGCCGCACGATGGCCACCTCGATGACCAGGTCGTAGAGCGTGCGGGGTCGCAGCCGCGGCAGCATGCTTTGCTGCGCGCGGCTTTCGATCTGGAACACGCCGATGGTGTCGGCCTTGCAGATCATGTCGTAGGTGGGCGTGTCGTTCTGCGGCACCTGATAGAGCTGCATGTCGATACCTCGCCACCGCCGGCGGAAATCGAGCGCGCGGCGCAGCACCGTCAGCATGCCCAGGGCCAGCACGTCCACTTTCAGCAGCCCTAGCGACTCGAGGTCGTCCTTGTCCCACTGGATGACGCGGCGCTTTTCCATGGCCGCCGTTTCGATGGGCACCAGGCGCGAGAGCTTGTCCCGGGCGATCACGAAACCGCCGGTGTGCTGCGATAGATGACGCGGGAAGCCTCTGAGCGTGCCGATCAGCTCCATCCAGTGCTGCGTGATGCTCGCCTGCGGATCGATGCCGGCTTCGACGAAGCGTTTGGCCATTTCGCCGTGGTCGTCGAACCACTGGAAGGACTTGGCCATCGTGTCGATGATTTGCGGATCGAGCCCCAGCGCCTTGCCGACGTCGCGCACGGCTCCGCGGGTGCGGTAGGTGGCCAGCGCCGCGGCCAAGGCCGTGCGGTGCATGCCGTATTTTTTGTAGACGTACTGAATCACGTCCTCGCGTCGCTCGTGCTCGAAGTCCACGTCGATGTCGGGCGGCTCGTTGCGTTCGCGCGAGAGAAAACGTTCGAACAGCAGCGTGGTTTCCATCGGGTCCACCGACGTGATGCCCAGGCAATAGCACACGGCAGAGTTGGCTGCCGACCCCCGGCCTTGGCACAGGATGCCCTTGGCGCGCGCTTCCTTCACGATGTCGTACACCGTCAGGAAGAACGCTTCGTAGCGAAGCTCCGCGATGATTCCGAGCTCTTTGTCGATCTGCGCGCGCACTTTCTGCGGGATGGCATTCGGATACCGTTCCGCCAAGCCTGCGTCTGTGATTCGACGCAGATAGCTCGTTGCCGTCTCTCCGGGCGGCACGATTTCCTCCGGGTATTCGTAGCGCAGTTCGTCGAGCGAGAACGTGCATTGCGAAGCCATGCGCACGCTTTCGGCCATCCACTCGGCGCGATAGAGCTGGGCCAGTTTGAGAAGCGGCCTCAGGTGCTGTTCGGCATTGCGAGCCAATGCAAGACCGCATTCAGCGACGGGTAGCTTCAGCCGCGTGGCGGTCAGCACGTCTTGCAACGGCTTGCGTGAGCGCACGTGCATCAGCACGTCGCCGGCTGCCACCAAGGGAACGCCGGTTTCGGCGGACAGGGCTTTCAGCTGCGCCGCATGCTGGGCGTCATCGGCCCACATCAGCAGTTCGATCGCGATGCGGGCACGGTCACCGAAGGTGCGGGCCAGCCATTGCGCCTGGGCCTGCAGCGTTTCGAGCGGGTCTTCGCGGCGTGGGACCAGCATGGCGAAGCATTCAGGAACCCCGCGCAAAGCCTGCAATTCGTCTTCGGGCGCATCGAAGTCGCGCACGCCGATGAGGTAGTGCCCCTTGTCGGCCCGCAGCCGGGCCAGCGTGATCAGCTCGCACAGGTTGCCGTAGCCGCTGCGCGTCTGCGCCAGCAGCACCAGCCGGCAACCGGGTGTAGGGCCTTCGCCTTGCACCTCGAACTCGCTGCCGACGATGAAGCGGAACTGCTCGCGCTGTTCTTTGGTCCAGCCTTTCATTTCGGCATGTGCACGCACCACACCCGCTACCGAGCATTCATCGGTAATGGCCAAGCCGGCGTAGTGCAGGTCGTGCGCGCGGCGTATCAGCTCCGCAGGGTGCGAAGCACCGGTGAGGAAGCTGAAGTTCGAGCGGCAGTGCAACTCCGCATAGGCCGGTGGACCCAAGGGCGCGGAGTGCGCCTCGGGCAGCTCGGCGGGTGAAGCGGCACGCAGCGCCGGCGGGATGCGGAGGCTGGACATCCGATATGCCTCTTTCAGGCGAACAGCCCATGCAGATACCAGGCGCTTTCCTCGGCATCGGCTTGGTTGCGCCGCTCGCAGTACACCCAGCGCAGCCGATGGTCGCTGCCTTCGGCCACGTGGTAGTCGCGGCAGACGAGGTCGCCATCGAACCAGCCGGCTTCGATGCGTTCGGCCCGCGTGAGCAGGTTGAGCACCATGCTGCCGTGTACCGGGCGATTGCCGTGCTCGCCCAGGCGCAGCGGCGTGGGCAGCAGCCAAAGCGGGCGGGGCGACTGTTGTGCCGCCAGCATCAGGGCCGGGTCTGCCTTGGTCGCCGCCGGGTTGTCCGGCCGGTGCGAAGAGGCTGCGTAAGCCTGTTCCGGCCGGTGGTCGGCACGCAGGCTCAGGTGCTGCACCTGCTCCGTGCCGAGGCGGGCACGCAAGCGGTCGAGCAGGGCGGCGAAGTCCTGCGCTGCCTGGCCTGGGTCGGGCAGCAGTTGGCCGTCGGCACCGGGGCAGGAGTGGGCTTCTTCAAGCACCAGGCGCAGCCAGTACACCGGAGCGGGCAGCGCAGTGCGGTGCAGGCGCTCGCGCAGCAGTGTCAGCAGCTGCTGCTCGTCGCGCGAGGCCACGCCGAGCTCCAGCCGCAACAGCGTGTCCGGCACGGCCTGACGGCCGCGCTCGTGGCGCAGCTCGAGCCTCAGCCGTGAGGCCGCCAGCCATTGGCGTGACAGCCAGCCGCAGAGGGGTTGCAGCAGTCGTTGCGCGGCGAACACCAGCATGTCGGCCTGATCGGCCCGGTGCATCAGCTCCAGTTCGGCGGTGAATTCGGGTGGCGGTTCGAACCACGTGCGAGGGTCGGGCACGTGGCCGTAGGCCTTGTCGAGCGTGAGCTGCAGTGCAGCGCCGCCGCGGCGCTGCAGGCCTGCCCGGGGCAGGTTGCGCACTTCGCCCAGCTGGCGGCAGCCGATGGCCTGCAGCAGCTCGGTCAAGCGGGGAGCCTCGCCCAGCACGGCCAGCACCGCCGGCAGCGGCAACCGGTCGAGCAGGCGGTGGGCTCGCTCGGCTTGCAAAGCCCGGGCGGGAAACGTGGCAACGCGTGCCAGCAGTGAGGCCGCCGCGGCCGTGGGTGCCACGGTGATGCGCGCACGAGCGCCCCAGGCTCGCGTGGTGTGGCGCACCTGGCGCACCAGCGAACGCAGGCCCCCGAACAGGCGCAGCGAGGCGTGGATCTCCAGCAGCACCCCGTCTGGCTCGACGACCACCTGCGGCGTGTAGCGCGACAGCGCCAGCGCGAGCTGCTGCACGAAAGCCGCCTCGCGTTCCACCTCACGGACGAACTGGCGCACTTGCGGCGCCATGGACGAGGCGGTGGCCGAGCTCATGCCAGGTGACACACCCAATGCCTGGGCTTGTGCGTCGGCCACCAGCACGCGGCGCTGCTCGATCACGCAGCAGGCCGCGCCAGCCTCGGCCTGCTGCACTACGGGCAGGGCTTCAAGCGGCAGCCACGGCAGGTGCAAGGCCAGCCACAACATCAGCAGGCTCCCTGGAAAACAGACCAACCTCAACCTCTGGCCGTGAGACCTCCTGCGGCAGCGGCTTGAGCAGGCCCGGCGCGGGCAAGGTCAGGTGCAGCGGCGCGGCCATCGTGGGGCCACGCCGTTTGAAGACGTGAACGCTCAACTGGCAACGCTGCTCGAGCCAGCAGGCCAGGCGCAGCGGCGAAGGTGAGGACTGGTGCTGCCGGGCCCAGGGGCGCAGGGCGAACAGCAGTGTGCTGCCTTCCTGCGCAGCCAGGTGCAGGCGACGCAGCATGTCAGGGGGGGCCTCGCGGTTCCACCACAACACGGCCCCGCAACTGCCCGAGCGCAGCACCTGCTCGGCCGCCCAGGCGGCATCGGCCTCGGTGCGTGGGCGCAGCCAGGTGAAATGCGCCGGCGGCAGGCCGAGCGCTTGCAAAGAGGGGGCGTAGGGCAGGTAAGGTGGGGCGATCCATACCAGCTCGCGCGGAGGTCCGGCTTTTTGCTCGGCACGGTGGCGCAGTCCGGGCGCAAGCAGCTGGATTTCGCCGCAGCCGGGCTCGCGCAACATCAGCTCGGTGAGCCCGGCTACCGGCCAGCCGCCGCCCGGCAGCTCGGCATCCAACGCCTCAAAGCCGGTGGGTGACGTGGGCAGGGCCGGCCGTGCCAGCTGAGTGCCCAGCCACAGCGTGGTGCCCCAGTTTTCGCTGAGCGCACCACTGCTTTGCAGCTGCGCCAGCACAGGCTCGGCTCCCCGGCCTGTCATGCGAGGTGGCAAAGCGGCAGAAGCAGAGACGGTCAAGCCTCTGGGCGGCCCGGACGAGGCATCGGCGTGCATGGACGAGTGGCTGTGGGGTCAATGAATGCTGTATGTTTATACAGCATTCGGTGCGCCACGAAAACGCAATCCGAGCTCGTGGCGCGGTCAATCGATAGCGGCGTGACTTTCGCCCGGGGTGTGACTCAAGCCGGGCCGTCGTGGCGTCTGAACACCACCGCCCGGCTGAGCGCGAAGCCGATGCCGATGACCAGCACGATGGCGGCCGCGGCGCCCACGAGGTAATGCAGCCCCAGGGCTTCGGCGGCGCGCATGGTCAGGTAGTTGATCGCCAAGCCCAGCAGCGACACCGCGAGGAACTTCAGGTAACGCCCCCAGCCGAGCCGGCTCGCGAAAGTGAAGCGCGAGTTCATCACGAACGACAGTGCATTGGCCGCCACGAAAGCCAATACGTTGGCTACTGCCGGCGCGGCTGCTGCCCCTTCCACCAGTGCCATCAGCACGGCAAAGTGCGCGAACGTGTTGCCCACGCCCACCAGGCAATAGCGCAGCAGCTGGCCGCGCGGCAGCGCCATCAAATTGCGCCCGAGCGTTCGACCGCTCGCGTTTCGGTGGCGGTGGAGCCGCTGCTGATACGCGACGGCCGCACGTCCTGCGTGAAGTACAGCGGGCGGTTCTTCGTCTCGTTGAAGATGCGGCCGAGGTATTCACCCAGCACGCCGGTGAAGAACAGTTGCACGCCGCCAAGGAAGAGGATGGTCACCATCAGTGTCGGAAAGCCTTGCACCACCTCGCCGAAGACCAGCGTCTTGACGATGATCCAAGTGCCGAACGCAAAGGCGAGGCCGGCGGTCACCAGGCCCAGGTAGGTGGCGAACTTGAGCGGCGCGATGGTGAACGAGGTGATGCCTTCGAGCGCGAAGTTCCACAGCTTCCAGTAGTTGAACTTCGTCTCGCCGGCCGCACGCGGGTCGCGCCGGTATTCGATGGCCTTGGTGCGAAAGCCCACCCACGCGAACAGCCCCTTCATGAAGCGGTGCTGCTCGCGCAGTTGCAGCAGCGCGTCCACGGCGCGCCGGCTCATCAGGCGGAAGTCGCCCGTGTCTTGCGGAATGGCCACGCGGCTCACGCCCTTCATCAGGCGATAGAAGGCCGATGCGGTGGCTTTCTTCAGCCAGGTTTCACCTTCGCGCGCGGTGCGCTTGGCATACACCACGTCGTAGCCGGCTTCCCACTCGCGCACCATGTCGACGATGAGTTCGGGTGGGTCCTGCAGGTCGGCGTCGATGATCACGACCGCATCGCCACGGGCATGGTCGAAGCCTGCGGTCATGGCGATTTCCTTGCCGAAATTGCGCGAGAGGTTCACGCCGGCCACGCGCGGGTCGGTATCGCACAGGCGATCGATGATGGCTTGCGTGCCGTCTCGGCTGCCGTCGTTCACGAAGATCATTTCGCAGCGGTAGGCGGTGAGCGTGTCGAACAGCGCGCTCATGCGGCGATGGAACGTGTCGAGCACGGCCTCTTCGTTGTAGGCCGGCACCACGGCGGAGATCAGCTTCTTGTCGTTCATTGTTTTGCTCTGATTCACCGGCGGACCCACAGCCCCACCGGCAGGCCGGCAACGTGGCCGAAACCGTGCCAGGCATAGCTCGCTTCGATTTCCGTTTGCAGCTTGCCCCAGGCCTCGCGGTTCTGCGCATCGCGTGCGTTCCACACGATATAGCGCACGTCGCGCGCCAGCAGCCACTTTCGTGCATCGGGCAGGTTGCCGGCATACAGCGCCACGATGGCGTCACGCGTGAGCCAGACGTCGGGCACGTCGCCATGCCAGGTGACCAGGTGCATGGGCCAGCCCAGCAGCACTGGCTTGGCGGCGAAGGCGGCGTAGATGCCGCTGTCGCTGTAGGCACCGTCGTAGATGTTCTCGAGCACGATGCCCGATGGTGCCTCGGCCAGGAAGCGGAACATGTCGCGCACCACCGGCTCGCGCGTGTAGACGCCGGCGCCGTGCAACTGGCCGCGGTCGGCCTGGCCGGTGTGCTGGAAGTAGCGCACGATGTCCATCGCATAGAAGCAGGTGACGGCCAGCGAGAGCCCGGTGATCCAGCGCGCCCCGCGCGAGGCCGAGCCCAGCAGCAAGCTGCCCAGCGCGATGACGCAGGCGCTCCACAACCAGCCCCACCACTTCATCACCGAGTTGGTCCGTTCGTACTTGCCGCCGGACGGGTCGTCGACGTGGACCATCTCGGTGGCGAACAGCAGCAAACCGAGGAAGACCGCGAAGTACAGCGTGATGCCGCGCCACTCGCGGCGTACGAGGCTCACCACAAGGCCCAGCACGATCATCACCAGCATCGGCCAATGCAGTGCGAAAAACTGTGCCACCGGCGTGTGGTCGACGGCTTGCACGAGTTTCATCACCGTGGGCTGCGACTTCGCGGCAAACGCGGTGAGAAAGGGGTAGATCAGCACGGCCGCGCCCAGGCCTCCGGCGATGGCGGCGGGCCAGTCGGCACGCGCTGCGGCCTCCGTGCCAGGTTGCGGTTTGCGGCTGCGCCAAACCATCCAGCCGGCCACCAGCAAGGCCTGCAGTGGGAACACCCAGGTGTTGGTCGCAATGGTGAGTGGCACCGTGGCTCCCAGCAGCACCGTGTTGAGCCGCGTTGAACCGAGCCCGCGTTCGAGCAAGGCGATCAGGGCCAGCGCCAGTGCCAGCAGAAAGAAGCCACCCAGCGGCGGGTGGTAGTCGCCCACGTAGTACTGGTAGCCGAAACCTTCCATCGGCAGCTCGCGGCGCTCGAAGCCCGGCGGCACGGGCGGCAGGAAGACGTCGCGCCAGAACGGGTCGCTGGTGAACTGTTGGTCGTACAGGCCGACGAAACGGGCGCTGCCCATCATGTGCGCATTGGCATCGACGTTCGCATCGCCATGCACCAGGTGCACGAAGGGCGTGGCGCCGGTTCCGCCGATCACGAAGCTGGCCACCAGCAGCCATTGCCACGCACGCTTGGCGATGAAGCGGCCGGCGAAGTCCCACACCAGCGCGGCGGTGAGGCCGGTGAGCAGCGGCATCGCGAGGTTGTAGGTGAGCCCGGACGACAGGTCGAACAGGCGGCCCAGCAGGCCTGCGGCGTAGTGCTGGAAGGCGTAGTAGAAGTCGAAGCTGCGAGGGGGGTACCAGTGGTCCAGCGGCGGCAGCGTGCTGCCCGAGAGGTAGTTGCCGATGAAGTAGAGGTCGGTCACCCGCTCCGAGCTGGGATAGATGGACGGGAAGCACCACTTCCACAAGAGCCCGTAACCCACCAGCAGCCAGAACACCGCCTCAGCCTTCAGGAAGCCGGCTTCCTTGAGGGGCTTGCGCTCCACCCACAGCAGCAGCGCCGAAGTGGCCGCGGTCAATGGCCATAGCATCGTGAGCCGGCCGAAACCATGGAAGTGCTCGATGAAGTAGCCGGCGAGCGCGATGCCCAGCACGCCGGCCGCGCGGGCGATGTGGAACGAGGGGATCCAGCGCGACAGCAGCGCGCCCACGGCCGCGAAGTGCAGCAGCACCAGGGCCAGCGTCAACAGGTAGTAGATGGCAGTCATGAGGGGAGACGCTTGAACACGCCGAATTCCTCGGCTCCGTTGGACCACAGCGGGATCCAGGTGTAATCGTTGGCCAGTTGCTGCTTCAGTTGGGCCAGCGCTTGCGGGCCGAGGCTCGCATCGAAGCGGCTCCAGACGACGTACTGCACGCCCAGGCCCCTGAGCCAGGTGGCGGCATCCGGCTTTCGGCCTTGATAGATCTCGCGGATGGCCTGCGTGCGCTCGGCGATGAAGGCCGGGTTGCCGCGCCATTGCGCCACGTGGTCAGGCCAGCCGGCGGTCGAGGGGTGCCCTGAGTGCAGCGCAAAGGCGGAAGACGGACTGTAGGCTCCGCGTTCGACGCTTTCGAGCACCAGCCCTGGAGGTGCAGCCTTCAGCCACCCGAGGATGGCGCGATGCGCACTGTCGCTGCGCAGCCAGCCGTCGCCTTGCAGGCGGCCGACGTTGGGGCGGGGAGTGTGCTTCCAGTAGTTGGCTTGTGGCAGCAGATAGAGCGACACAGCCAGCAACGGCACGGCAGCCAGCCAACGCCGCCAGCGCTCGTTGGCCGCCAGCTGCAGGGTGCCCAGCCACACCAGCGCTGCCGGGTAGATCCACGACCACCACTTGAGCACCGTGTTGAAACGCTGGAAGCGCCCGCCGTTCGGGTCGTCCACCGTGATGAACTCGCACAGCAGCCACAGCCCCACCACGCCGCAGGCTGACCACCACGCCAGGCGCCGCTTCGGGCCCTGCAGCAAGGCCAGCAGCACCAGCCACAGCACCGGCCACCAGATCGCGAGGCCTTGGCGCCATGGCGTGTGGTCCAGTGTGTCGGTGGTCAGCAGCGGCGTGCCCAGCGCGTTGGGCGCGAAGCGGGTCAGGAAGGGATACAGCAGCACGCCTGCCGCCACCGCCCCCGCCATGAGCCAGCGCGGGTGGAGCGGCAGATGCCCCTGCCAGCGATAGGCCGCCCAGCCAGCGAGCAGCAGCCACTGCATCGGCAGCACCCAGGTGTTGAGGGCCAAGGGCAGCAAGAGCGTGGCCCCCAGCGCGGCGAACAGCGGCCGTGGGTCGTCGCCTTCTTCGGGCTTTTCGATGCGTGCCAGCAGCGCCAGCGTGAAGAACAACAGCACGAAGCCGCCGATCGGCGGATGCACGTCGCCCAGGTAGAGCAGGTACGAGGGCGTTTCCAGGGGCAGGTCGCGTGGCTCGAATCCAGGCGACTCAGGCATCGCCGCCTTGGGGAACAACGCCTGGCCCAGCGGTGTGGTGAGTTGCTGGTCGTACAGGCCTGCAAAGCGCGTGTTGGCCCACATCTGCGCCGTAGGGTCGCCAGGGTAGAGCAGCACGAGCAGCGGCGCGAGGCCGGTGCCGCCAGCCACCAGCGCGGTCACCAGCAACAGCTTCGGTGTGGTTTTTTGCAGCCAGCGGCTCGCCACGCTCCAGCCCAGGCTGCCCAGCAGGCCGAAGATGACCGCATCGCCGAAATTCATCGCGAGCCCTGCGTTCACGCCCAGCCAACGGCCCAGCAATGCCACTGCGTAGTGCAGAAAACCGTAGTAGGCGTCGAAGCGGTAGCCGGGCAGCCAGCGGTCCGGCGGGGGCAGCGTATCGCCGGCCAGGTAGTTGCTGATGAAGTACAGGTCGGTCAGGTGCTCGGAGTTGGCGTCGATGTTCGGGTAGCCCCAGCGCCAGGCAAAGGCGAGCAGCAACGGCAGCACGAAGGGCCATTCGCCCTTGAGGTGTTCGAAGCTCCACAGCCTGTTGCCGAGCACCGCCAGGGCCGCCAGCGTGGTCAGCGGCCACAAGGCATTGAGCGAGCCCAGCCCGACGAAGTGCTCGATGAAAAACAGCGGCAGGCATACGGCCAGCACGCCCGCGGTGCGGGCGATCTGACGGTCGGCCGATGGCAGCCAGCGTTCGACCAGGCAGGCCAGGCCGGCGAAATTGACGAACAGGATCGCCAGCGTGAGGGCGAGGTGGATGGCGTTCAAGCGAGTTCCCTTGTGCGGGCTTCCTGGTGGCCCGGCAAGGCGCGATTCTGTCGCGTCGCGGTGACCCGGCGATGCGGCCTTGCCGGCATCGGCTCTCTCGATACTCCCCTAGTCTTACTGTGTCAAAAGCGTAGCCTTGCGTTTGCGCGCAGGCAGCACGGACATCGGGGGAGGGTCTTGAGCAAGGCTGCGGCGATAAGCAGCCGCAAGGTCGTGATGGACGAGGGGACGTGGCGCTGCGTGCGCTGGGCTGCCGCGAGGCTTGTAATGCGTGGGTAGG
>CAMLLU010000097.1 GCA_946480925.1 uncultured Rivibacter sp. | reverse complement strand
TCCTGTATCGAACTTTCATCAACTACTCTCCGACAGTCTCCTGTCGCACTAAGCGGCCGCGAGGTCCACGCGAGCCTGCCATTCCTCGGGGCTCACTTCGTTCTTCAGGCTCGGGATCTTCAATGCGCTGGTGGCGTCCATCGTGGGTCTCCTCTTATGGACAATAGTCATCTCGCACTGCAGCATGCTGTCACTTCAGAGACAAGCCATGAATACCCCGGTTCTTACAATCCAAGAGCGACAGAACATCGAACAAGGCACGTGGTTTTCAAAGCTCTCACCTGCACTGCGCAATGCCATCCTGGCCCGTGCACTGGTGAGGCGGCTGTCCGATGGCGCGTTGATGTCCTCGCGCGGAGAAGCTGCCGACGAATGGGTCGGCGTTGCCAAAGGTGCCGTGCGCATCAGCTCGGTGTCGCTGTCGGGCAAGCAGATCACGCTCACCTATGTGGAGCCCGGCGTGTGGTTCGGCGATACGGCCTTGTTCGACGGCATGCCGCGCACGCACGATGCCAACGCACATGGCGAGACCACGTTGCTGATCGTGCGCAAGCCCGACTTCAAGGAGCTGCTCGCGCAGCACGTGGAGCTGTACGACGCATTGCTGCGCCTGAACTGCCGGCGCCTGCGGCTCGTGTACCACCTGATCGAAGACCTCAACACGCTGCCGCTGTCGGCGCGCTTGGCCAAGCAGATCCTGCAGCTCGCACGCAGCTATGGCATTGCGCAGGGCGACGAGATCCGCATCGGCCTGCAGCTCGCGCAGGAAGACTTGGCGCAACTGCTCGGTGCATCGCGACAGCGCGTGAACCAGGAGCTCAAGGGCTTCGAGCGCGAAGGCGCAGTGCGCGTGGAGCCCACGCGGCTGGTCGTCCTCTCGCGCGAGAAGCTGCTGGCCCTTGCTGAAGGTTGACCGCCGCCCGTCAACGCACCTGTTGAAGGCGGCCACTTGAAGAAAGCCCATGGACGCCTACACCGGAACCAAGCCTGTCTCCGCCCAACAAGCCTTCGACACCGGCGCGCTCGAAAGCTACCTGCACGCCAACCTGCCCGGCTTTGAAGGGCCACTGGCCGTCGAGCAGTTCAAGGGCGGCCAGTCGAACCCGACCTTCAAGCTCGTCACACCTCAGCGGGCTTACGTGATGCGTGCCAAGCCGGCGCCTGCGGCCAAGCTGCTGCCCTCGGCCCATGCGATCGACCGCGAGTTCAACGTGATGCGCGCGCTTGCAGGCACCGAGGTGCCGGTGGCGCAGATGCACCTGCTGTGCGAAGACGAATCGGTGATGGGCCGCGCTTTCTACGTGATGGAGTTCGTCGAAGGCCGCGTGTTGTGGAACCAGGCGCTGCCGGGCACGAGCAATGCCGAGCGCGGCGCCATCTACGACGAGCTGAACCGCGTGATCGCAGCGCTGCACAGGGTGGACTTCAAGGCACGCGGCTTGGCCGACTTCGGCAAGCCCGGCAACTACTTCGAGCGCCAGATCGGCCGCTGGACCAAGCAGTACCAGGCGTCGATCACCGAGCCCAACCCGGCGATGGACCGGCTCATCGAGTGGCTGCCCGCGCACATACCGGCCAGCGCGCGCGACGAGAGCCAAGTCTCGATCGTGCACGGCGACTACCGCCTCGACAACCTGATCTTCCACCCCACCGAACCGCGTGTTCTCGCAGTGCTCGACTGGGAGCTCTCAACGCTGGGCCACCCGCTGGCGGACTTCAGCTACCACTGCATGTCGTGGCACATCCCGCACGGTGCCTTCCGCGGCATCGGCGGCATCGACATCAAGTCGCTCGGCATTCCGAACGAAGCCGAATACATCCAGCGCTATTGCGAGCGCACCGGCCGCGGCAGCAGTGACGCGCTGGTGACTGACTGGAACTTCTACCTCGCCTACAACCTGTTCCGTATCGCCGGCATCCTGCAAGGCATTGCCAAGCGCGTGGTCGATGGCACTGCGTCGAGCGCTGAAGCCAAGCAGGCTGCTGCCGGTGCCAAGCCACTGGCCGAGCTCGGCTGGTCGATTGCTCAACAGATTCGCTGAACCGCACGGACGGCGAGTCCAATGCGAGAGGACATGCCATGGACTTCGACTACTCACCGCGCACCAAGGAACTGCAGGCCAGGGTCCGCGACTTCATGGACGCGCACGTCTACCCGAACGAAGCGCGCTACTTCTCCGAGATCGAGGCCAACACCCAGGCCGGCCGTCGCTGGACATCGCTGGCGCTGATCGAAGAGCTCAAGCCCAAAGCGCGCGCTGCAGGTCTGTGGAACCTGTTCCTGCCTGAAAGCGAATACGGCGGGGGCCTCTCGAACCAGGAATACGCACCGCTGGCCGAGATCATGGGCGCGGTGCCCTGGGCCAGCGAGGTGTTCAACTGCTCGGCGCCCGACACCGGCAACATGGAAGTGCTGGTGCGCTACGGCACCGAAGAGCAGAAGCAGCGCTGGCTCATGCCGCTGCTGCAAGGCGAGATCCGCAGCGCGTTTGCGATGACCGAGCCCGCGGTGGCATCTTCCGATGCAACGAACATCGAGTCGCGCATCGAGCGTCAGGGCGACGAATACTTGATCAACGGCCGCAAGTGGTGGACGTCGGGCGCGGGCGACCCGCGCTGCAAGATCTACATCTTCATGGGCAAGACCGATCCGGACGCGCCCAAGCACAGCCAGCAGTCGATGATCCTCGTGCCGGCCGACACGCCCGGGGTCAAGGTGCTGCGCCCGCTCAGCGTCTTCGGTTACGACGACGCACCGCACGGCCACATGGAAGTGCTGTTCGAGAACGCGCGTGTGCCGGCCTCGAACGTGCTGCTGGGCGAAGGCCGCGGCTTCGAGATCGCACAGGGCCGCCTGGGCCCGGGCCGCATCCACCACTGCATGCGACTCATCGGCCTGGCCGAACGCGCGCTCGGGCTGATGTGCAAGCGTGCCTCGTCACGCGTGGCCTTCGGCAAGCCCGTGGCGGCGCAGACAGTGACGCAGGAGCGCATTGCCGAGGCCCGCTGCATGATCGAGCAGGCCCGCCTGCTGACGCTCAAGGCCGCGTGGATGATGGACGTGGCCGGCAACAAGACCGCCAAGGCCGAGATCGCGATGATCAAGGTGGTGGCCCCCAGCATGGCCTGCCAGGTGATCGACTGGGCGATCCAGGTGCATGGCGGTGCCGGCATGAGCGAAGACTTCCCGCTCGCCTACTTCTACACCGCCGCGCGCACGCTGCGCTTTGCAGACGGGCCGGACGAAGTGCATCGCAACGCGATCGCCAAGCTGGAGCTCGGCAAGCACGCGCAATAGGCACGGCAGGCACGGCAGGCACGGCAGGCACGGCAGGCACAGCAGGCACAGCAGGCACAGCAGGCACAGCAGGCGCAGTAGGCGCAGTAGGCACAGCAGGCACAGCAGGCACAGCAGGCACGGCAGGCGCAGTAGGCACCCAGGAAACGAAAGCGGCGCAGAGGAACCGCCTCTGCGCCGCGTGTGGAACGGAATGCCCTGGTGGCCCGACCTACTGGCGCCGCGGTGGCTGCTTGTCGTTGCTGGGCAGCTCCGGTTGCAACTGGCTGTGCCAGGCGGTCGACGTGGTGCTCGGCCACACACCCCCGCCCTCGTTGTAGTTCTCTGCAGCCGCCACCGCGCGGCGCACCGCGCAGTCGTACAAGGCCTGCACGTCGTCGAGCAAGGTCATGTCGAGGCTGGGCGCTTCGAGCCGCATGTAGACGCGGCCTCGCAAGGTCATCAGCACGAAGGGCGGGTCGCCTGCCAGGCAGCCCTGGGTGGCCTCTTCAAGGCGAGCCGCAAGCTCCCCATCGAGCCACGTTGCCACCGGTGGCGCGGCACTCGCCACCGCGACCAAACGGCCTCTCAGCCCGCGATGCGTCGACAGGTTCGCTTTCGGGAACATCGCAAGCCAACGCATCTCCTCCGGCATGGAGTTGTCGATCTGCGTCTGCATGTCCTGCGTGAAGCGCTCGAAGGCATCGGCCTCCAGGCGCTCGGCCAGCTTGCGCGAGATCAGCAGCATCTGCAGGCCCTGCGGCAGCGCGAGCTCTGCGCGCAGTCGCAATTCACGGCCACCGATGTAGCTGCGCTGCGGGTCACCCCACTCGAGCCGCCACAGGTAGTTGCCTTTGCGGCCCTCGACGACAAAACCCTGTTCGTCGCGAACCTTCTTGAATTCGAGCCCGTGCTGCTTGGCCCAGGTGGCCAACGGACGCCCATCAGGGCCGCCCGGGGTACCGCCGATCCAGCGCTTGAAGGAGTCGAGCATCTTTGTGATTCGTCGGCTAGAGTCCGCGCTATTGCGAACATCCACCAACAACAAGAGAGCGAGCAATGATCGAAGTGTATTCCTGGGCCACGCCCAATGGACACAAGGTTCACATCATGCTGGAGGAATGTGGCCTGCCTTACAGAGTGATCCCGGTAGACATCGGTGCCGGCGATCAGTTCAGGCCCGAGTTCCTGACCATCAGCCCAAACAACAAGATCCCTGCCATCGTGGACCCCGACGGCCCTGATGGCAAGCCCATTTCGTTGTTCGAGTCGGGCGCCATCCTGCTCTACCTCGCCGGCAAGACGGGCAAGTTCCTGCCTGCCGACGTGGTGGCCAAGTACGAAGTGCTGCAGTGGTTGATGTTCCAGATGGGCGGCGTGGGGCCCATGCTCGGCCAGACGCACCACTTCCGCAACTATGCGCCCGAGAAGATCGAATACGCGATCAACCGCTACACCAACGAGGCCAAGCGCCTGTACGGCGTGATGGACAAGCGGCTCGCGAAGTCGAAGTACATCGGCGGGGCCGAATACTCGATCGCCGACATCGCGATCTTTCCTTGGTTGCGTTCGTGGAAGAACCAGGGCATCGACTGGGCCGACTATCCGCAGCTCAAGGGCTGGTTCGACGAGATCGCGGCCCGGCCCGCGGTGCAGCGCGGCGTGGAAGTGCTGGCCGACCGGCGCAAGCCCATCACCGACGACAAGGCGCGCGAGGTGCTCTTCGGGGCGGAGCAGTACAAACGCCACTGAGGCCCGCCGCCGGATGAACGCGTCGGCCGTCTGGCGAGGAGCGCTGACGGGGAACTCAGGCTGCGGTTTTGTCCTCAAGCATCAGGCTCTTGTGCATCGGGCATGCCTCATCGCCCGGCATTGCCTTGAGTTGAACGCCGCCCGCATCGAGCGGGCATTCCTGCGGCACGGCCGCGACGTCCAACCCACGGGATCAAGGCATGCACGATCTCACCATCATCACTACCCTCGTCGGCGGCCTGCTGGCCGCACTGCTGCTGGGCTGGGTCACCCAGCGCATCGGGCTGTCCACCATCGTGGGCTACATGCTGGCCGGCATCGTGGTCGGCCCGTTCACACCCGGCTTCGTGGCCGATGCGCGGCTCGCGTCGCAGATGGCCGAGATCGGCGTGATCCTGCTGATGTTCGGCGTGGGCCTGCACTTCCACCCACAGGAGCTGCTGCGCGTGTGGCGACTGGCGGTGCCGGGCGCCTTCGGCCAGAGCGCGCTCGCAGGCCTGGCCGGCTGGGCACTGGCGCGCGCACTTGGCTGGTCGCACACGGCCGGCGCGGTGTTCGGCATGGCATTGGCGGTGGCCAGCACCGTGGTGCTGATGAAGATGCTGGTCGAGCAGGACCGGCTGAGCGAGCGCGACGGTCACGTGGCAGTGGGCTGGCTCATCGTGGAAGACCTCTTCACGGTGGCCGCACTGGTGGTGCTGCCTGCGCTCGCCTCGGGCGGTGCCGACGCAGGCACGCTGCTGCCCGCACTGCTGAAGGCGTTGGCGCTGGCTGGCGCGTTTGCGCTGTTGGTGTGGGTGGTGGGCACGCGGGTGCTCTCATGGCTGATGGAGCGCATGGCCGGTGCCGGCTCGCACGAGCTGTTCACGCTCACGGTGTTCGTCGTGGCACTGGGCGTGGCCACCATCGCCGCCGAGGTGTTCCACGTATCCGTGGCGCTGGGCGCGTTCTTCGCTGGGCTGGTGCTGGGGCAGTCACGCTTCGGCCCGCAGGCGGCCGCCGACATGGCCCCCTTTCGCGACGTGTTCTCGGCGCTCTTCTTCGTTTCGGTGGGCATGCTGTTCAACCCGGCCTTCGTGCTGGAGCGCCCTGACCTCGTGCTGGCCGCGCTCGGCATCGTGATGGTGATCAAGCCGCTGGCCGCATGGCTCATCGTGAGTGCCTTGCGTGGCACCCCACGCACTGCAGCCACGGTGTCGGTGGGGCTGGCGCAGATCGGCGAGTTCTCGTTCATCCTCGGCAGCCTGGGCACGGCATTGGGCATCCTGCCGCGCCAGGCGATGGACACGCTGGTGGTGGTGGCCATCGTCTCCATCGCGATCAACCCGGTGCTGTTCCGCTTCGTGGCCAGGCTGCTGGCCAGAAAAGCCCGCGCCGAAGAAGCCGCTTCTTCCGCCTTGCCGCAGGAAACCGGCGCACCAGTGGCGGTACCCGTGGTGATGGTGGGCTTCCGTTCGCTGGGCCGGCGCCTGGCGCGCCGTTGCGCCGACACAGGCGTGGCGCTGCGCGTGATCGACAGCGACGACGGTGACATGCAACAGGCCCTGCCCTTCGAACGCCTGGTCGGCGACCCGACCGACTCCAAGGTGCTGCAACGCGCCGGCGTGGCCGAAGCACGCACACTGCTGGTGGCCGATCTGTCGCTCAACGAAAAGATGCAGGTCTGCCGTGCCGCGCGCCAGCTCAACCCGCGCGTGGCCATCATCAGCGCCGCGGCCACCGATGCCGAGCGTGCCTGGCTGCAGGAGTTCGGCGCGCACTTCGTGTGCGACGCGCTCGACGAGATGAGCGAGCAACTGGCGCGTGCGGTACGCGCCAGCCTGTAGCGCACGGCAGTTCAGCGCACGCTGCTCAACGCCGCTGTGGTGTTCGGCAGTTGCCCCGCCAGCCAGGCCGAGATGGCATCGGCCAGCGCACAGGGGTCGGCCGGCTTCACGAGATGAAGGTCGAAGCCGGCTTCGATGGCGCGAGTCTGGTCGGCCTTGCTGCCGTAGCCGGTGACGGCCACCAGCAGCGCGCCTTGCGTCTGCGGCAGCTTGCGCAGGCGCCGTGCCACCTCGTAGCCGTCGAGCCCCGGCAGGCCGATGTCGAGCACCACCACGCGCGGTGCATACACCGGCGCACTGGCCAGCGCCTGCAGGCCGTCGCTGACGGTCTTGACCTCGTGGCCCAGCATGCCGAGGAACATCGCAATGGATTCAGCGGCATCGCTGTTGTCGTCCACCACCAGCACGCGGCAGCCGGTGGATACCGGCGCATCGGGCTGCATGGCGATCACCGGCGTTCCTACCTCCACCAGGCACGGCAGATGAACCTGGAACTCGGCGCCCTTGCCCGCTCCGGCACTGGAGGCGCAGACGCGGCCGTTGTGCATCTCGACCAGCCGCTGCACCAGCGTGAGCCCCACACCGAGGCCGCCCTGCGCGCGGTCGAGCGCACGCTTGCCCTGCTCGAACAGGTCGAACACGTGCGGCAGCAGCTCGTCGTCGATGCCGATGCCGTTGTCGCGCACCGAGATCACCGCCATGCCGTCGGACTCCACCGAAAGCGACAGCTGGATCAGCCCGCCGTCCTCGGTGTACTTGGCCGCGTTGTTGAGCAGGTTGGCGACGATCTGCGACAACCGCGCGAAGTCGCCGCGCATCCACACGGCCTGGTCGGGCAGCGACAGTGACAGCGCATGACTGCGCGCGTCGATGATCGGGCGCACGGTCTCGACGCTGTGCGCAATGACGCCCAGCAGGTCCACCGGCTCCAGGTGCAGCGCGATCTTGCCCTGGCTGATGCGCGCCACGTCGAGCAGTTCTTCCACCAGCCGTGTCAGGTGGTTCACCTGCCGGTCCATCACGTCGTTGGCACGCGTGAGCCGCGGGTCGGCCGGGGCGATGCGGCGTATCACCTCGACCGCATTGCGGATCGGGGCGAGCGGGTTGCGCAGCTCGTGCGAGAGCATGGCGAGGAATTCGTCCTTGCGGCGGTTGGACTGCTGCAGCTTGTTCTCGGCCTGCCGGCGCTCGACGATCTCGGCCTCCAGGCTGCGGTACAGGCGCACGTTCTCGAACGCCACCGCGGCGCGGTCGGCCAGCTCGTCGAGCGCGCCCCATTCCTGTGAGGCCAAGTCGGTGGCCACCAGCAAGGCGCCCAGCACTCGGTTGCCGATGACGAGCGGCAACGCGGCACCCAGGATCAGCGCAGGCACCGTTGCCCCGTCCCACAGGCCCGGTGCTGCCAGCACCGACAGCACGGCTGCGTCGAGATCGACACGCATCCTCGAGCCGATGGCCCGGCCCAGCGTGTCCTGCAGCATGGGTGGCAGTGCTCCGACGTCCACCTGCGCGATGCGGCTGCCGTCACCCTCGGCCGTGTGCACGCAAGTCGCGGTGCGGGTGGCCGCATGCGCATCGCCCAGCGTCATCAGCACGGCCACGCAGCCGAGCCCCGGCACCACCAGCTGCAGCAGCGTGCGGGTGCTGACCTCGGCATCGAGCGAATCGCCGAGCGCCCGGCTGGCGCGCGCCAGGAAGCTGGAGCGACGCGTGTTCTCCTCGGCCGCACGGCGCGCCGCCTCGGCGGCCACCAGCGCCAAGCGCTCCTCGGACTGCCTGCGCACCCGGCGCTGCATCTTGTGCAGCTCGACGAACACACGCACCTTGCTGCGCAGCACCTCGGGCACCACCGGCGAAAGGATGTAGTCCACGGCGCCTAGCGAATAGCCCAGCGCGGTCTGCATCTCGTCGGTGTAGGCGGTGATGAAGATGATGGGCGTATGCGCTGAGCGCTTGTACTTGCGGATGAGCCCGGCGGTCTCGAAGCCGTCGATGTCGGGCATGTTGACGTCGAGCAGGATCACCGCGAAATCGCGGTGCAGCACTTCGCGCAGCGCCTCGTTGCCCGAGCGCACGAGCACGAGGTCCTGCCCCAGCTCTTCGAGCACGGTGCGGAACACCAGCAGTTTTTCCGGCAGGTCGTCGACGACCAGGATGCTGGTGCGGTCGTCGTCGGCGTCGGTACCGGCAAAGCGGCCCTGGTGGTCGATCACAGGCACAGCCAGCCTCGCAGCACGGTGAGCAAGTGAGCCGGATCGACCGGCTTGGAGATGTAGTCCCACGCGCCGGCTTCGATGCACTTCTGCCGGTCGCCCTTCATTGCCTTGGCGGTCACCGCCACCATCGGCAGCTCACGGCCCCTCGGCAGGCTGCGGATCTGCTTCATGGTTTCGATGCCATCCATCTCCGGCATCATGATGTCCATCAGCACGATGTCGATGTCGGGATCGCTCTCGACGATGCGGATGGCCTCGCGGCCATTGCCCGCCGACACGATGACCATGCCCTCATCGGCCAGCACGGTGGCCAGCGCGAAGATGTTGCGCATGTCGTCGTCGACGATCAGCGCCTTCTTGTTGGCCAGCGCATGGCGCGCACCGTGCACTTCCTCGATCGCCGCGCGCTCGCGGTCCGACATCGACGCGGGGCTGCGGTGCAGGCAGAAGGCGGTGTGCGCCAGCAGCGACTGCAGCGACCCAGCCTCCAACAGCGCAAAGCCGTCCGGGCGGGCGGCCCAGGCAGGCTCTCGTGCGGCGCCTTGCGGCCCGGTGGTGTATAGCACCACCGGCAGCTGCAGCGCGCCGCCGCGCCGCTGCATCGCGTCGCTCACGTCGTCGGGCGTGATCCAGCCGCTGGCGGCATCGACCACCACGCAGTCGGCGCGAGGCAGCGCCTCGCGCGCGACGTCGGGCGCCTCGGCCAGCATGATCTCGACGTCGTTTTCCAACGCGGCCATGAACCCGGTGCGCAGCTCGGAGGCCGGCATCGCCAGCAGCAGCCGGCGCTGCGTGCGCTCGGCAAAGCCGTGCAGATGCGCGAGCGCCTCGTCCACCACGTCCTTCGACTGCAGCGGCTTGGCCAGGAAGCCGACGGCACCGGCCTGCAGCGCGCGTTCACGCGCATCGTCGGTGGAGACCACGCAGATCGGGATGTGGCGCGTTTCGACGTTGGTCTTGAGCCGGTCGAGGATGCGCCAGCCCTGCATGTCGGGCAGGAAGATGTCGAGCGTGATGGCTGACGGGTGGAACTCGCGCGCCATCGTCAGCGCGCCTGCGCCTGTGGTGGTGACCAGCCCCTTGAAGCCGTTCTGCCTCGCGGCCTCGAGCAGCAGTTTCGCGAAGCCGATGTCGTTCTCGACGACGAGCAACACACGGTCTTCGGCCGAGATGTGCTCGCGGTCGTCACCGGCCACGTTGGGCGACGGCTTGCCGTCTTCTTGCAGCAGGTCGCGGGCCTCGGTGGCCAAGCTGTGCTGCAGCAATGGCAGCCGCGGCGTTTCGAGCACGTTCGGCAGCTCGTGTTTCGGGGCGCGATGGCGCTGCTCGCTGGTGGCCACGCGCGGGTGACGCTGCGAGCGCGCGGGGTTGTAGCTTTGCGGGAGGTACAACGTGAAAGTGCTGCCCTTGCCCGGCGCGCTCACCAGCTTGATCTCGCCACCCAAGAGGCGCGAAAGCTCGCGGCTGATGGCCAGCCCCAGGCCCGTGCCGCCGTACTTGCGCGAGGTGGACCCGTCGGCCTGCTGGAAGGCTTCGAAGATGATCTGCTGCTTGTCGGGCGAGATGCCGATGCCGGTGTCGGACACGGCGAACGCGATCACCTGGCCGGCGCGGCTGAGCTCTTCGTTGTCCGGAGACCAGCCGCTGGTGGTGGTGGACAGCGAGAACACCACCGTGCCCTGGTGCGTGAACTTGAAGGCGTTGGACAACAGGTTCTTGATGATCTGCTGCAGGCGCTTCACGTCGGTGAACATCGTCTTGGGCAGCGGCTGATCGAGGTTGATCAGGAAGTCGATCTGCTTCGATTCCGCGAAGTACCGGAAGCTGCGCTCCACCGAGCGGTGCAGGTCGTCCAGCCGCAGCTCGCTGATGTCCACGATCACCGTGCCCGACTCGATCTTCGACAGGTCGAGGATGTCGTTGATGAGCATCAGCAGGTCGTTGCCCGAGCTGTGGATGGTCTTGGCGAACTCCACCTGCTTGAGGCTCAGGTTGCCTTCAGGGTTCTTGCAGAGCTGGTCGCTCAAGATGAGCAGCGAGTTCAGCGGCGTGCGCAACTCGTGCGACATGTTGGCCAGGAACTCCGACTTGTACTTCGACGTCAAGGCGAGCTGCTCGGCCTTTTCTTCCAGCGCCTGTCGGGCCTGTTCCACCTCGGCGTTCTTGCGCTCCACCTCCTGGTTCTGGTGGGCCAGGAGGCGCGCCTTTTCCTGCAGCTCCTGGTTGGTCTGCTGCAGCTCCTGCTGGCGGCTCTGCAGCTCTTCGGCCAGCGACTGCGACTGCTTGAGCAGGTCTTCGGTACGGCTGTTGGCCTCGATCGTGTTGATCACGATGCCGATCGATTCGGTCAGCTGGTCGAGGAAGGCCTGGTGCACCGGGTTGAAACGCTCGAGCGACGCGAGTTCCACCACGCCGCGCACCTGGTCCTCGAACACGATGGGCAGCACCAGCACGTCCATCGCCGCCGTTTCGGACAAGCCCGACGCGATGCGGAAGGCCTGGCTGGGCACGTTGGTGAGCAGGATCTTTTCTGCATCGAGCGCGCACTGGCCCACCAGCCCTTCGCCGAGGCGCACCTCTTTGCCATGCGTGTGCTTGCCGCCCGAGGCATAGCTTGCAAAGAGCCTGAGCACCGGCGTGTCGTCGGCCGTGTAGCCCATCACGTAGAACTCGGCCTGCTGCGCCCCCACCACCGGCGCCAGCTCCGAAAGAATGAGCTGGCCTACGGTGACGAGGTCCTTCTGCCCCTGCAGCATGCGCGAGAACTTCGCGAGGTTGGTTTTCAGCCAGTCCTGCTCGGTGTTCTTCTGCGTGGTGTCCTTCAGGTTGCGGATCATCTCGTTGATGGTGTCCTTGAGCGCGGCCACCTCGCCCTGCGACTCCACCGTGATCGAGCGCGCCAGGTCGCCCTGCGTCACCGCGGTGGCCACCTCGGCAATGGCACGCACCTGGGTGGTCAGGTTGGCGGCGAGCTCGTTCACGTTTTCAGTGAGGCCCTTCCAGGTGCCCGAAGCACCCGGCACCTTGGCCTGGCCGCCCAGCTTGCCCTCCACACCCACTTCGCGCGCCACGGTGGTCACCTGGTCTGCAAAGGTAGCCAGCGTGTCCGTCATGCTGTTGATGGTCTCGGCCAGTGCCGCGATCTCGCCCTTGGCTTCCACGGTGAGCTTCTGCTTCAGGTCGCCGTTGGCCACGGCGGTCACCACCTTGGCAATGCCGCGCACCTGCGAAGTGAGGTTGCCGGCCATGAAGTTCACGTTGTCGGTGAGGTCCTTCCAGGTGCCCGAAACGCCCTTCACCTGTGCCTGGCCGCCCAGCCGCCCTTCGGTGCCCACCTCGCGCGCCACGCGGGTCACTTCGGCCGCGAACGACGACAGCTGGTCCACCATCGTGTTGATCACATTCTTGATCTGCAGTATCTCGCCGCGCACGTCGACCGTGATCTTCTGCGTGAGGTCACCCATCGCGATGGCGGTAGCCACCTTCGACACGTCGCGCAGTTGCACGGTGAGGTTGGAGGCCATGGAGTTCACGCTGTCGGTGAGGTCCTTCCAGGTGCCAGCCACGCCCTGCACGTCGGCCTGGCCGCCGAGCTTGCCCTCGGTGCCCACCTCGCGCGCCACGCGCGTCACTTCCGCGGCGAACGATCGCAGCTGGTCCACCATCGTGTTGATGGTGTTCTTCAGCTCCAGGATCTCGCCCTTCACGTCCACCGTGATCTTCTTGGACAGGTCCCCCGCCGCCACCGCCTTCGTCACGTCGGCAATGTTGCGCACCTGGCTCGTGAGGTTGCCCGCCATGAAGTTGACGGACTCCGTGAGGTCACGCCAGGTGCCGGCCACGCCCTGCACGTCGGCCTGGCCGCCAAGCTTGCCTTCTGTGCCGACCTCGCGCGCCACACGGGTCACCTCGGCCGCGAAGCTCCGCAGCTGGTCCACCATCGTGTTCACGGTGTTCTTCAGCTCCAGGATCTCGCCCTTCACGTCCACCGTGATCTTCTTGGACAAGTCCCCCGCCGCCACCGCCTTCGTCACGTCGGCAATGTTGCGCACCTGACTCGTAAGGTTGCCCGCCATCGAGTTGACGGACTCGGTCAAGTCCTTCCAGGTGCCGGCAACGCCCTGCACGTCGGCCTGGCCGCCGAGCTTGCCTTCGGTGCCCACTTCGCGCGCCACGCGCGTCACTTCTGCAGCGAACGACGAGAGCTGGTCCACCATCGTGTTGATGGTGTTCTTGAGCTCCGAGATCTCGCCCTTCACGTCCACCGTGATCTTCTTGGAGAGATCACCTGCGGCCACGGCGGTGGTCACTTCGGCAATGTTGCGCACCTGAGAGGTCAGGTTGCCCGCCATGAAGTTCACCGACTCGGTCAAGTCCTTCCAGGTGCCGGCAACGCCCTGCACGTCGGCCTGGCCGCCCAGGCGCCCTTCGGTGCCCACCTCGCGCGCCACGCGCGTCACCTCGGCCGCGAACGATCGCAGCTGGTCCACCATCGTGTTGATGGTGTTCTTGAGCTCCAGGATCTCGCCCTTCACGTCCACCGTGATCTTCTTGGAGAGGTCCCCTGCCGCCACCGCCTTCGTCACGTCGGCGATGTTGCGCACCTGCGAGGTCAGGTTGCCGGCCATCGAGTTCACGCTGTCCGTCAAGTCCTTCCAGGTGCCGGACACGTCGCGCACCTGCGCCTGACCACCCAGTCGCCCCTCGGTGCCCACCTCGCGCGCCACGCGCGTCACCTCGGCCGCGAATGACGACAACTGGTCCACCATCGTGTTGATGGTGGCCTTGAGCTCCAGGATCTCGCCCTTCACGTCCACCGTGATCTTCTTGGAGAGATCACCTGCCGCCACCGCTTTCGTCACGTGCGCGATGTTGCGCACCTGGGCCGTGAGGTTGGAGGCCATGGAGTTGACCGAGTCGGTGAGGTCGCGCCAGGTGCCGGCCACACCCTGCACGTCGGCCTGGCCGCCGAGCTTGCCTTCGGTGCCCACCTCGCGCGCCACGCGCGTCACTTCCGCGGCGAACGATCGCAGCTGGTCCACCATCGTGTTGATGGTGTTCTTCAGCTCAGAAATCTCGCCCTTCACGTCCACCGTGATCTTCTTGGAGAGATCGCCCGCGGCCACGGCGGTGGTCACTTCCGCAATGTTGCGCACCTGCGAAGTCAGGTTGCCGGCCATGAAGTTGACCGACTCCGTGAGGTCACGCCAGGTGCCGGCCACGCCCTGCACGTCGGCCTGGCCGCCAAGCTTGCCTTCTGTGCCGACCTCGCGCGCCACACGGGTCACCTCGGCCGCGAAGCTCCGCAGCTGGTCCACCATCGTGTTCACGGTGTTCTTCAGCTCCAGGATCTCGCCCTTCACGTCCACCGTGATCTTCTTGGACAAGTCCCCCGCCGCCACCGCCTTCGTCACGTCGGCAATGTTGCGCACCTGACTCGTAAGGTTGCCCGCCATCGAGTTCACCGAGTCGGTAAGGTCCTTCCAGGTGCCTGAAACCCCCTCCACTCGTGCCTGGCCGCCCAGGATGCCCTCGGTGCCCACTTCACGCGCCACACGCGTCACTTCCGAAGCGAACGACCGCAACTGGTCCACCATCGTGTTGATGGTGTTCTTCAACGTGAGGAACTCGCCTTTCACGTCGACGTCGATCTTCTTCGACAGGTCGCCCTTGGCCACCGCGGTGGTCACGTCGGCGATGTTGCGCACCTGGTCGGTCAGGTTGCCGGCCATGGAGTTCACGCTGTCGGTGAGGTCCTTCCAGGTGCCGGCCACGCCCTTCACCTTGGCCTGGCCGCCCAGCTTGCCTTCGGTGCCCACCTCGCGCGCCACGCGCGTCACCTCGGCCGAGAAGTTGCCCAGCTGCTCGACCATCTTGTTGATGGTCTTGGCCGTGCGCAGGAACTCGCCTTCCAGCGGCCGACCTTCCACTTCGAGCGCCATGCTCTTGGAAAGGTCGCCCTGCGCCACCGCGCCGATCACGCGTGCCACTTCGCTGGTGGGGTGCACCAGGTCGTCGATCAGCGAGTTCACACATTCGATCGATTCGCCCCAGAAGCCAGGCGCCTGCAGCAACGCGCCGCGCTGCTTGAGCTTGCCTTCCTTGCCCACCACCTGCTGCAGCCGCGCGAGTTCGAGCGCCATGCTGGCGTTGAGCTCTACCACCTCGTTGAAGACCTCGGCCACCTTGCCGGCCAAGCCCGGCCAATGCAGCGGCATGCGCACCTGGGCATCGCCTTTTCGCAGCCGGGTCAATGCAGCCAACAGCACGGCAAGCTGCTGGTCCTGCGTCGAACTTGCAGCCCCGGAGACGTTCGGGTCTTCGAGCACTTTCATCGGTCCCCTCCGGCGCGTGTGGGCGCGCATGGTTTGATCGGTGGTTCAAATGCCGCGAGTAAGGGTTGCAAAGCGACCACCGGCTTACGGTAAAAAATACCTCAGCACTGGTGTTTCAACCAGCCCCCAAATTCGCTGCCGCCGGCCTCAATCGCCGAGCAGTTCTCCCACGGCATGAAGGTCTTCCACGCGTTCGCACACAGCCTTCACGACCATCAGGATGGGCACGCCCAGCAGCAGGCCCCACACGCCCCATAGCCAGCCCCATGCCAGCACGCCGATGAACACCGCCACCGGGTTCATGCGGCTGGTGCGGCTGGTGAGCCAGGGCATCAGCAGGTAACCCTCGACGAGGTTGACGACCAGCGAAGCGCCTCCCACGAACGCCGACATCTCGATGCTGCCGAACTGCACGAAGGCCACCAGCGAGGCTGCGGCGGTAACGGCAATGGAACCCACGTAAGGCACGAGATTCAGCACGCCCGCCGCCAGCCCCCACACTGCCGCGTGCTCCAGCCCGATGAAGGCGAACGCAGCCCAGGTGGCCACGCCCACCAGCACGCTCAGCAGCAGTTGCACGAGCAGGTAGCGCTGCATCTGCTCGCTGATCTCGTCGAGCGCCTGCAGCGTGAGCTTCTTTTTCGTGAAGGTGGAGCCGGCGATGCGCACCAGCTTGCGCCGGAAGGTGTTGCCCGAAGCCAGCAGGAAGTACGCGAGGAACACCACGATCACCGCCTGTCCCATCAGGCTCACCAGCCCGAGAGCGCTGGTCCAAAGATAGTCCTTCACGCTGAAACGTGGGCGCTCGATCTGCACCCGCATCACGCCGCGCTCCGTGGGCGGCGCCGGCGGCGTGGCGGCTTGCTGTGCAGCCTGCTCGATTTGAGTGGCGGCCTGCTGCAGCTTGTCGATGGCTCCTTGCGACTGGCTGCGATGCGCGCGTACCGCGCTGCGCAGCTTCTGCGCCGCATCGGGCAGCGAGTCGATCACCTGGGCGGTCTCGTCGCTGAGCGCATAGGCCGTGCTGCCACAGGCCCCCACCAGGGCCAGCAGCAGCACACCGGCGCCCACCGCACGTGGCACTCGCCAGGCGGCCAGCCGATCGACCAGCGGCGTGAGCACGTAGCTGATCATCACGCCCAGCATCAGCGGAATGAATACCGGGCTGGCCCAGCGCAGCACGACCACCAGCGCGAGCACGGCCAGCATCACCAACGCGGCGCTGCGCACGTCCACCGGCATGTGCAGGCGCACCGGCGGCTGCGCATCGGGCGCCTCCAGCGGGGTTGACTCTGCGTTGTCGGCCGGCCGGGTGAGCACGTCTTCCATGCAAACGTCTCCTAGGCGCTACCGCCCCAGCCCGCGCACCACTACAGCACTTATCAGGCCGGAAGAGCATGCTCCGCAACCCACGGTTACAGCCGCGGCACAGTGGTTGACCGTGCCGGCATGAAGGCGCAAATTCATCGCAAGGAGGCGCCGCCTCAACGCCATGGACCACGCCGTGCGCCCCGCCGTGGCGGGCGGCTTCTACCCCGCCGAGCCCTATGCGATGGCGCGCTCGCACGACAAGACCACGCTCGAACGCATTGCCGCCTTCGACGCCACGCTCGACCCGCACGACGCCTGTGGCGCAGTGGTGCTCAACGGGGCCTTGCCCCCAGCCGGCGCGCACAGCCTCGTGCCGCGGCTGCTCGGCTGGTGCAACTCGGGCGACACCCCCAGGCGACCGCCACCGCGTGGTGGGCTATGGCGCTCTGGCCTTCACGCCGAGGCCCACATGACGGCCGCATCCAATGCGACTCGTGTCCCGCGACTGCCGCCTGCACGAAGGCCAGCGCGGCCTGTGCTTCGTGCGCCAGCGCGAAGGAGATGCGATGGTGCTCACCACCTACGGTCGCAGTTCGGGCTTTTGCATCGATCCCAATCACCACGCTGTTGATCCCCGGCCGCAACGACAGCACCGAAGAGGTCGAAGCCAAGTGCCGCTGGATCGCCGACCACCTGGGCCCGGACGTGCCTCTGCACTTCACCGCCTTTCACCCTGACTTCAAGATGCTCGATGTGCCACCCACGCCGCCGCCGACACTCACGCGGGCAAGAGCCATTGCGCTGGCGCAGGGCCTGCACTA
>CAMLLU010000096.1 GCA_946480925.1 uncultured Rivibacter sp. | reverse complement strand
GTCAGGCGGCAGCGCAGCGGGGAGTAACAAGATCGTCGTGAATCCGGCCAGCGGCGGCGCCAGCCAGCGCTGCGCCCGCGTGCGGCCCACGGAGCGCACGCGCCCGGCAGACTCCAGCTCCGCGAGCGCACGCTGCACGGTGCGCTGGCTGGTGCCCAGCGCCAGCGAGAGTGCCGAGGTGGACCACGCCGCGCCGTCGGCCAGCAGCGCCAGCAAAGAAGCCTGCTCGCCATCCACCGGCGGCGCGATCACCACCACCTCGCGCCCTTCGCGCGAGCGCAGCGCAAAGCCGCGCTCGGTGGCTTCGATGCTGGCGAATGGGGCCACCAGCTTGCGCAGGCGGCCGATCTCCACTCGCAGGCGCGCGCGGTGTGTTTCGTCGGGGTGGCGGGTGCGAAAGGCCTGTGCAATGAGGGCGTCGCGGCTCGCGTCACGCGGCCAGGCTTCGGCGAGCGTGCGCGCCAGCGTGAAGAGCACGGGCCGGCGTGCCAGCAGCAGCCATGCATCGCCGGCCCCCAGCCCGAGGCGGCAGGCATCGACGACCAGTGCGCCCGAGGCTCGCAGCGCCGCCACTTCGGAAAGGCGCAGCGCGCGTTCGCCGCCGTCGACGGTGCGGCAGCGCGCAGCGGGCTGATCGAGCGCCGCGCGGGCCTCGGCAACTTCAGCCACCAATGAAGGCAGACCAGCGCGCTCTGCAGCTGCATGGGCTCGTGCGAGCGAGGCTTCGGCTTCTGCCGTGCGCAGCGATCGCAATGCAAGCTCCGCAGCAGCCAGCTCCGCCACGGCCACCAAGGCCGGCGGCCCGCCACGTGCATCGATGTGCGCCAAGGCGGCTGCGGCTTCGTCGAGCCGCCCGAGCAGCAACAGCCGGCGGGTTGCGATCAGCCGCGCCTGCAGCGCGTTGGCCTTGTCCGCACGCGCTTCGAGTGCGGCCGCCGCGGCCGCCAATGCGCGTGGCGACTCCCCGAGCTCGCGCATGGCCAACGCCACTTCGGCTTCGGCGACCATGCAGCGGGCACGCGCCAGCTCTTCATGGGTGCCGAAGCCACGCGCGGCACGCCGCAGCAGCTCGCGCGCCCGAGGCAGCTCGCCCAGGCGGGCCATCGCAATGCCGCGCAGCGCCAGGGCGGGCGGGTCGTCTCGCAAGGCCACGCGCTTGAGCGCGCCCAGCGTGTCGCCCGTGGCAAGGGCGCGGGCGGCTGCGGCAACGAGGGAGTCCATGCGGGCGAGGGTAGCAGCGGCGCTGGAAAACGCATCGTTGCGGTGCTCGTGGGCATCGCACCTTGCTGCGTGCAGCGCCCGGCCTGCGGCCGCCTTCGTCAGGACTCAGGGCGCTAGCGATTCAGGGAGGACTGGCCGAGGAGCCATTTGACGATGGCCGGCGCGCTGCGGAATTCGTCCACGGAACGTGTGGGGACCTCGGGGTAGCGCTCTGCCCACATCCGTGCCAGCGCACGACCCGGGCCGATTTCCAGCACGGCGTCGAGGCGCTGTGCTGCCATGGCGTCCATGCAGTCATCCCATTGCACGGTGCGCGAAATCTGGACCGCCAAGGCCCCGCGAGCCTGCTCTTCATGGCGTACCCGCCCGATGGCACCGCTCAACAGCAGGAGGGGCGGGCGACGCATCGCCACGCGGGCCAGCGCGTGTGCGAAGTCAGTGGCGGCCTGCTGCATCCACCGCGTGTGGGAGGCCATGGCGACGTTCAGCGCCGTGCATCGCACGTCATGCAAGGCGGCGGCTTCGGCAGCGGCGTGCAATGCAGGCCGGGGGCCGCCCACGACCAAGCTGGTGGGGCCGATGCGGATGGCGACCTGAAGGTCGAACCGCTCGCGCCAGCGCACCAGCGCCTCGGGTGTCGCGCCGTTCGCGCCCAGCAATCCTGTCGGCAAGGCGGCGGCGGCGCGGTCCATTGCTTCGGCGCGTTCGGCGGCGAGTGCAAGGGCGTCTGCCGCGCTGAACACGCCTGCAGCGGCGAAGGCCGAGAGCTCGCCGACGCTGTATCCCGCGACGACGCAAGGCGCAGGCACATGGGCCGCAAGCTGCTCCCAGGCGGCCAGGGCGAGCCCTGTCAGGAGCAGTTGCGCATGGCGGTTGTTGCCTGCCCATGCCACCTGCGCCAGGCGGTCGCGCCAGTCGGCACCGAGCAGCCGCTCCACTTGCATGACCGCCCCATCGCGTGCGAGCCACGGCAGCATGTTTGCGTGCTGCTGGCCCTGGCCGGAGAAGACGAGCGCGTACCGCAAGTGTTCAACCCGTGGCATCGCCCATGGCGCCGATGCGATGCAGGAAGCACGCGGCAGAGAGCATGTCGGCGCAGCCCCCCGGCGAAAGTCGGCGGGCGACGAAGGCGCGGTGGATGGCCCAGGCTTCCTTCGGTGCCTCGTGGCGTGCCGCACCGCCGGCGGCCAGGAAGGCTTGCGCGGCTTCGCGCGCGAAGTGCAGCCCTTCGAGGCCGCCGCGGTGGGCCAGGTTGGCGTCGTCCAGCACGGCGAGGAGGGTGAAGAAGACCTGCATGCGAAGCCGCGTGCCGCTCAGGCCGCGTGCCTTGGCCTCGGCCCAGGCAGGCACCGCGGTTTCGAACAAAACCGGCAGGCCCATGGCCGCTTCCACCGAAGCGCTGCGCAGCCCGTACCGCTGCGCCGCCACCGCGCCGGGAAGGCTCGGCGCGCGTTGGCTGCGAGAGGCCAGCGCCTCGCCCCAATGGCCCACCAGGGCCGTGCGCACCGAGCCGGCACTGAGCGCCTGGCCGCTGGCTTGCGCCGCGGCCGCTGCTGCGCAGAGCAAGCCCAGCGCAAAGATCGCGCCGCGGTGGGTGTTGATGCCGCCGGTGGCCGCCGCCATGCGGGCCTCGGCGGCGAGGCCGCAGCGCTGCAGGTCGTCGAACGGTGCGTGAGCCGCTCCGAGCTCGGCGATGCGCACGAAGTAGCCGCGCAGTGCGAAGAGGCTGCGCATGAAGGTGTGCGCGTCCATGTCGTCGTGGCTGCCGCTGTCCACGAACGACACGAGGCCGGGTTTCGGGGCGAGGGCCAGCTCGTCGTGCAGCGCCAGCGTGGCGGCGCGGCCGATGGCGGCGGCAGGCCTGCAGGGCGCGGCCGGTGCCGTGCTCAGGAGCATGGGCCTCATGCCGCGCATGCCCACCCCGCGGCCTGGGCAAAGTGCTCGGGGTCGCGTTCGATGGAGGCGCCGTTCAGCCGCTTGACCAGCAGCGAATGGCAGCGGCCGGCACGCCATGCCAGCCACTCGCGCCACGCGACGGCGCTGCCGTCGGTGAACACCAGTTCGCCATCGACCTTCGCATTCCCGGCGAGGGCATGCCGTTGCAGGGCGCTTGCCGCCGCGTCGGCCTGTGCGGCATCGGCCACCGCGAGCCAGAGGTCGAGGTCGCTGCGCTCGTGCACGTACCTCAGCTGGGTGAGCTGCTGCCAGCCCACGCTGCCGTACACGTGGGTCTTCAACCCCAACGCCTTCAATGCGCGGCACATCGCGTCGGCACCCGGGCGGGCGCTGCGGGGCACCTGCGACAGGGCTTCGATGAAGTGTGGGAACTCGCCGAACCAGCTGATGTGCGACGGCGGCACCTGCAGCGCGACGCGGCGGCGCTTGTATCGCGCGGGCGCCGGCAGGCCGAGCGAAACGGCGGCGGCGTCGTGCTCGCGCGGCACGCATTGCCTGGTGACGACGAGCGGCAGGCGCCGCTTCGCCCACAGCTCGAGGCAGGCACGAAGCCCGTCGTCCCAAGGCTGTTCGAGCACCGCCTGCCAGCCGGTGGCGCAGAGGTGGGCCAGTTGATGGCGGTGCAGCGGGGGCATTCGTTGCACCGCGGTCAGGCCGCGTCCAGCACGCGTTGCACGACGCCGGCGGCCATCTGCCGCCCGCCACGCTGGGCGCCGTCGACTGCGCGCCGGTCGTCGGTGGGGGCATGCGCAAGCGCCTCGCGCAAGGCGCCTGCGAGGTCGCCGCGCCACAGGGCGCGTATGCCGCCCATCGCCACGTAGTTCTCCACGCCGGGCGCGAAGACGGGGTTGGTGCGCGACAGCTCTTCGAGCCGTTCAGTGGCGAGCTTCGTGATGCGGGCCATGGCGGGCAGCCGCATCACGCGGATCTCGGCTTCGGGCAGTGCGTAGCAGGCGTCGGCGATGAGGCCGGAGGTGATGAACCCGCCGGACAGCGCCTGGTCGTACACGAGCCCGACGACCCGGTGGCCGCTGCGGCGTGCGTGGTCGATGCACGTGCCCAGGTGGGCCATCGCACGGTTGATGCCCAGCAGCTCGTCGCGGCGGCGCAGTTGCTGGCCCTGCGTGTCGATGAGGATGAGGATCGGCCGGCCCGGGTGCTGCTCGATCGTGTCGAGCACCACGCGGGCCTGGGCCAGCGCGAGCTGCACGCCGATCGGCGCATGGTGGGTCGTGCCCACCACCGCGAGCGGCCGGCCGTCGAAGAGCACCGTGCCGGCCAGGAAGTCCCCCGCGGCGCGCAGGCCGTGGCCCGCACCGAAGAGCTCGTCGGCCAATGTTTGCCAGTCCATGGTGATTGCTCCTTCAGGCCGCCCGCAATGGGCGAACGGCGGCGACGTCGAGTGCCGGCACGCGCTCGGGATCGCCGACGCCCAGGCGGCGCCACAGCGTCATGGCCTCGACGTCGGTGTCCAGCCCTTCGGGCAGCAGCTCGAGTCGTGCCGCCAGCAGCCGGTGCTCCTGCTCGAGCGCGAGGCGCGTCAACGGCCGGGGGTGGCCCAGGGCGCCGATGGCCGCGTCACGGAAGGCCTGCACGTCGTCTTCGACCAGCGTGTCGCAATCGCCGATGAGCCAGCGGTGCTTGCCGCCGGTGGTGCGCCACACCAGCGCACGGTCGCGCGCGTCGAACTCTTCCACGCCGTGCGATGCCTCGATCACCTCCGGCCCCGACATCGCCAGCCGGCCGACGTCGCTCATCACCACGTGGTCACCGCAGCGTGCCACGATGCCCATGCCGCCGAAGCAGCCGTTCGCGCTGCCGACCAGGAAGATCACGGGGATGCCCGCGGCGCGGACGTCGAGCACCGCGCGCATGACCTCGGACACGGCGATGAGCCCGGCATTGGCCTCGTGCAGGCGCACGCCGCCCGAATCGGCCAGCACCAGCACGGCGCGGGGCCGCTCGCGCAGGGCCCGGCGCAGCAGCCCCACCAGCTTGGCGCCATGCACCTCGCCGACTCCACCCCCCATGAAGGCTCCTTCCTGGGCCGCGACGAAGACGGGGTGGCCGGCGAGCCCGGCCCGGCCGATGGCGACGCCGTCGTCGAAGGACGAGGGCACGCCGAGTTGAGCGAGATGCGGGCTCGTGACGCGCTCGGCCGGCGGCAGCCATTCGTGGAAGCTGCCTGGATCGAGCACGCGTGCGATGCGTTCACGCGCGGAGCATTCGGCATAGCTGATCATGGCTGCGCTCCCGGGGTGAGTTCGGCCACGACCTGGTCGAGCCGCAGGCTCACGACCGCGGGCGTGGCGCCCATGTCGTTGATGGAGATGCGCACGCCGGCCAATGCGTGGCGGGCATGGAAGTCATCGACCACCGCCTGCCAGATCGACCCGAAGCCGCGTGCCGAGGTCTCGACGTGAACCCGGCAGCGCGGCGGTTCGTCCGGCTCGAGCAGCACCTCGAGGTTGCCCGAGCCCACGACGCCGACCAGCACCGGCGTGAAGCGGCCCACCGGGCGTTGGCCGTCGTAGGAGAAGTCCAGGGTTTCGATGCTTGCGGGATGACTCATGGAGCTCATCGCGTTGACCTTTCGGTGTCTCACCAGTTGCGGAACCGCTTCGGCGGTTGGTAGAGGCCCCCCGAGGCGCGCACCAGGTCGCGCACGCTGCGGGCGGCCAGCAGGTTGCGCGAGGCCTCGCGCGGGTCGATGCCGAGATCGCTCGCCCGGCGGATCACGCCGCGGTCGCGCAGGTTCTCGACCATGCGCCTGTCGCGGCCGAGGCCCACCGCGGTGTAGCCCGCCACGCCACGGACGGCCTGCTCGCGTTCCTCGTCGGTGCGGCACAGCAGCAGGTTGGCGATGCCCTCCTCGGTGAGGACGTGGGTCACGTCTTCGCCGTAGATCATGATCGGCGGCAGTTGCATGCCGGACTGTTCGGCGAGTTGCCATGCGTCGAGCCGCTCGACGAAGGCCGGCTGCATGTGCTCGCGGAAGGTCTCGACCATCTGGACCACCAGCTTCTGGCCCCGCGGCGTGCCCGCAGCGCCGCCGCGGCCGCTGCGCGCCTCCTTCCCGGCGCGAAGCCAGGCCGCACTGGTGTGGCGGCGCCCGCGTGCATCGGCCCCCATGTTGGGCGCGCCGCCGAAGCCCGCGATGCGCCCGAGCGTTGCCGTGGAGCTGTTGCCGTGGAGATCGATCTGCAGCGTCGAGCCGATGAACAGGTCGCAGGCATAGTGGCCCGCCGCCTGGCAGAAGGCACGGTTGCTGCGCAGGCTGCCGTCCGGCCCGGTGAAGAAGACGTCGGAGCGTGCACGGATGTAGTCCTCCATGCCGAGTTCCGAGCCGAACGAATGGATCGATTCGACCCAGCCCGCCTCGATGGCGGGGATCAGCGTGGGGTGCGGGTTCAGCGCCCAATGCCGGCAGATCCGGCCCTTGAGGCCGAGCGATTCGGCATAGGTCGGCAGCAGCAGCTCGATCGCGGCGGTGTCGAAGCCGATGCCGTGGTTCAGGCGCTGCACGCCGTACTCGGCGTAGATGCCCTTGATGGCCATCATCGCCATCAGCACCTGCACTTCGCTGATCTGTGCCGGGTCGCGCGTGAAGAGGGGCTCGATGAAGTTGGGCCGCGGGGCCTTCACCACGAAATCCACCCACCCGGCCGGCACGTCCACGCGCGGCAGCGACCCACCTTCGCCCACCAGTTCGTTGACCTGCGCGATCACGATGCCGCCCGAGAAGGCCGTCGCCTCGACGATGGCCGGCGTGTCTTCGGTGTTCGGGCCGGTGTAGAGGTTGCCTTGTGCATCGGCCGCCTGCGCGGCGACCAGGGCCACGTTCGGCGTGAGGTCGACGAAGTAGCGCGAGAACAGCTCGAGGTAGGTGTGGATCGCGCCGATCTCGATGCGCCCCTGCGAGACGAGCTGGGCCAGGCGCGCGCCCTGCGGCCCCGAAAAGCTAAAGTCGAGCTTCGAGGCGATGCCGTTGTCGAACACGTCGAGGTGCTCGGGCAGCGCGAGCACCGACTGCACCATGTGCAACCCGTGTATGCGCTGGGGGTCGAGTTGCACCAGCGCCTGGGCCAGGAAGTCGGCCTGCTTCTGGTTGTTGCCCTCGAGGCACACGCGGTCGTGCGGCTCGAGCGCAGCCTCCAGCAGCGTGGTGACCTCTTCGGTCGCCGCCAGCTTGCCGGCCAGGTGCGGCCCCAGTGCTTGTGCGACCCGCTCCATGCGGGCGGCGCGGTTGTCGGCGCGGGTGGTCCAGTTCCTTGCATTCATGTCGCAGTGGTGGCGAGTGGGTTGTCAGAGCACGACGAAGAGCAGCCAGACGACCACCGGCGCGATCAGCGTGACGGCACCGCCGTAGACCATGAGCTGGCGGAAGAAGCGGTCACGGTCCACGCCCTTCGCGTTGGCGAGCACCAGTGCGCCATTGGTGGAGAACGGGCTCACGTCGACGATGGTCGAAGACACCGCCATCGCGGCGATGAAGCCGATGGCCATGCCGCTGTTGTCGCCTTGCAGGAAGGGCACGCCGAGCGGGATGAGCGAGCCCAGCACCGCGGTGGAAGAGGCGAACGCCGAGATCACCGCACCGACGAAGCACAGCAGCAGTGCGGCCGTCAGCGGCGAGGTGAGCTGCGCGACGCTGTTGCCGACGTAGGAGATGGTGCCCATCTTGTCCATCACCGCCACATAGGTGCTCACGCCCACGATGAGCATGATCTCGGGCCACGACACCTGGCCCAGCGCGCTTTTCTGCAGGCGCGGCTGCAGCAGGCTCAGCAGCAGTCCGATGGACAGCGAAACGAAGCCGATGTCCATCTTGTAGGCCAGCGTCAGCACGGCCAACGTGCCCAGCCCCAGCGCCGTGAGCACCTGGTAGGGGCGCGGGCCATGGAAGGCCATGGTGGTGACCTGGCCGAGCATCGACGAACGCCTTGCGGCGATGCGCAGGCCCTCTCGGTACGAGGCCGCCTCGGCGTCGCCGAACACCTGTGGGCCGCCCTGCGGCCGGGCCACGGGTGGAATCGGCGGCAGCGCGCTGTCGGGCACCGACGATGGCCTGCGCATGAGCTGCAGCCCGCCCATCAGCACGAACAGACCCGCCGCGACGGCGAGGTTGACGCCGAAGCTGGCAAGCATCGTGGTCGTCTCGGACAGCGGCAGCCCCGCCTTGGCGACGATCTTGTTCGTGATGCCGCCGTAGATGCTGATGGGCGAGAAGCCGCCGCCCTGCGCACCGTGGATGATCATCAGGCCCATCATCAGCGGGTTGATGCCGTGCTTGGCCGCGAAGCCGAGCGCGATGGGCGCCAGGATGGCGACTGCCGCGGGGCTCACCGCCCCCACCGAGGTGAGCGCGGCGGCCACCAGGAACATGATCCAGGGAATGGCGGCGATGCGCCCGCCCACGGCCCGCACGGCCAGGCCGACGAGCCAGTCGATCGTGCCGTTGTTCTGTGCGAGCGCGAACAGGTAGGTGATGCCCGCCAGCGTGAGGAAGAGGTCGGCAGGGAAGCCGGCCATGATGGCCTTGGCCGACATGCCGGCCACCAGTGTGCCGATGAGGAAGGCGCCGCTGAACGCGAGCACGCCCATGTTGATGGGCAGCGCGGTGGCGATGACGAACATCGCACCGAGCGCCGTGATGGATATCCAATGGTGGTTCATGGCCGTTCGTCTCCTGTTGTCGTCGCGGCTTGTTCTGCCGTCTTGCAGCACCATGGCGCTGATGCTCCAATGTTTGGCGGAACCCGGCCGTTGCGCCATTCGCGATCGGTTGAGGAGTCCTTTCCTCGACGTTGAACCGGGGCTGCCTTGATCAACCTGAATCGCTTCGACCTCGTCACGCTGCGGCTCTTCGTCGCCGTGGCCGACGCCGGCAGCCTCACCGCGGGTGCCGATCGCTTCGGCATCTCGCTGGCCGCTGCCAGCAAGCGCATCGCCGAACTCGAGCAGCACTGCGGCGTGCCGCTGCTCAAGCGCGGCCAGCGCGGCGTATCGGCCACCGCCGAAGGGCAGACGGTTCACCGGCTGGCGGTCGAAGTGATCGCCCGGCTCGAACAGCTGGCGCAGTCCGTCGACGACTTCAGGGCCGGCGCGACCGAGCACCTGCGCCTCTGTGCGAATCCATCGGCCTTCGGCGGCTTCCTGCCGGCGGTGCTGGCCCGCTATGCACAGCGCTACCCGAAGGTGCGCATCGAGCTCGAAGACATGCTCAGCGAAGACGCCGTGCGAGCGGTGCAGAAGGGCACGGCCGAACTCGCGGTGATCGGCGACAACGTGCCTTGCGAAGACTTGCAGACCTTTCCCTGCAACGTGGACGAACTGGTCGTGCTGGTGCCCCAGGAACACCCGTTGTCCGGCCGTGACCCGGTGCCTGTGGAAGAGGCACTCGCCTGCGACCAGGTGGCCCTGGCGCGCAGTGCGTCACTGACGCGCAAGGTCATCGCCGCGGCCGAGGCTGCCGGGCTCACGCTGCGCATTCGCGTGCAGGTTCGCAGCTTCGACTCGATGTGCCGCATGGTGGCCTGCGGGCTCGGCATCGCGGTGCTCCCACGCTCGGCCGCCGTGTTGTATGCGCAGTCGCTCGGACTCAGGCTCGTGAGGCTGGCCGGTGCCGACGTGCAGAGGCAGCTGCTGCTGGCGTTGAGGCAGCGCTCGCAGCTTTCCACCGCTGCGCTGGACTTCGTGGAGATGATCGAGGCGGAGGTCGCGGGCAGACCCGAGTGATCAGCGGGAATGCCTTGCGCCGGCAGGTTGGTCGCCCCCTGGCGATGCCACCCGTTCCAGAAAGCCCCGCACCAGCGGCAACGCCTCTTCGAAATGCGTTTCCAGCAGCCAGTGCCCTGCACCTTCGAGCAGGTGCAGCTCGGCCTGCGGCAGGTTGCGCAGGTAGGCGCGGGCCGATTCCTCGGGCTGTGCCCTTCGTGCCGCCAAGGCAATGCCGTGGCGGCAGTTATCGTGCCGAAGCAGCGGCCCGCACGTTGATGAGCCGCGCGCTACGGCTTGGGCTGTGATGGCGGCTGCGGTTGCGGCTGTTGCTGTTGCGCTGCCTGCGGCCTCGTCGCGCCATCCCAGTGTTCGGCGATCTTGCCGCCTTCGATGCGGAACATGTCGAACCAGGTGGTGGTGTAGGTCTTGCCCGCTTCGCGCGGGTCGGGGTACTCGCGCACGAAGGCCAGCGTCACGAGGTCGCGGTCACCGGTAATGGCGACCAGCGGCGACTTCATGCGCGGCTCGATGGCCGAGGGTTTCCTCATGCGGCTGAGGAAGCCCACGAAGGCGGCGCGCCCGTTCGGTACGTTGGGGTTGTGCTGGATGTACGACTCGGCCATGTACTTCTCGGCCAGCTCCACGTGCCCGGCTTCCCACACCTCGCGCCAGAAGTCGTAGACCAGCCGTTTGTTGGCCACCACGCGTGCATCACCGCTGGTGAGCATGGCCTCGTGGTCTGGTGCGGGTTGCACCGGCGTCTGTGCGAGCACGGCCAGGGGCAGCGCCAGCACGCCGACGCGGGCGATGGAAAGCAGTCTCGAGATCAATGGGGCCTCCTTTGAGGGATCGGTTCAGTGGAAGGTTCGCCGGGACGGCGAGGCTCAGAAGCACAGCACCCGTGGCACTGCGCAGGCCCGCGGAGTATCTGCCAGCGGGCCTGGGAGGCTGTCGAATCCTTCACCGCGGAGGCGCGGAGGGCGCGGAGAACCGCAGAGAGAAAGCCTGCATATCTCCGCGAAACTCTGCGCCCTCCGCGCCTCCGCGGTGAAGGTATTCGGTTTCAACAGACCCTAGAGAGTCGGGCTGGGCGAAGCCGCAAGGGCCGTGGTGCTGTGCTCCAGCCGCTGGCGCAACTGCGCCACCTTGCGGGGCACCAGTTCCCCGCAGCGCGAGCCCTCGCACACCGCACCGCGAAAGCCCGCGATGTCGGGCTGCATGCGCTGCAGTTGCGGCAGGTGTTCGAGCCGCAGCGAGCCTGCCAGCCCGGCCAGCTTGCCGTGGCGGCGCACCTGCTTCTTGAAGCGCTGCAGCGTGTATTCGCCCACCGCGTCGAGCAGGCTGCCGCGTGACTTGTTCTGCGTGTCCAGCATCACGGCGGGGAAGGGCAGCGTGCAGGCGATGGTGAGCAACTGCGTGTCGATGCCGTCGTCGGCCAGCAGCACGGGCACCACGGTGTGGCCGCATTCGGCCAGGCGCTGCATCACTGCCGGCGCCTGCGGCTCGCGGGTGATGCCCACCTTCACCAAGTCCACACCGCAGGCCGCCACGGCATGCACGTGGGCCATGATGGCTTCGTGCCGCGACATCGACCAGTCGCCGATGGTGGCGCTGATGGGCTGCTCGTGCCCGGCGCGGTGCAGGGCCCTGACCACGGCGCGCACCGTCGGCAGCGGCAACGCCCCCAGCGCGCCGGTGTTCGGCTCCTTGAGGTCGATGAGGTCGGCGCCGGCCGATGCCGCAACGAGCGCTTCGCTCGCGTTGCGCACGCTCACGAGCAGCTGGGTCATGCCCGCTTCCCCTCGGCGCGGAAGTTCGCCACTGCCTCCATGAGCCAGCTCCAGGCTTCGTGTTCGGCCGGGCCCGCGGTCTTGTCGATGGCGATCTGCAGGTAGCGCATCTCGGTGTCGATCTTCTCGGCCGGCAGCATGTGCAGGCGGCTCACCAGCACCGCGCCTTCGATCACTGCGGCCTGTGCGCGGTTGAAGCCGGCAAAGGCGGCATGCTGGCGTGCGAGCACGGTGTTCATCAACAGCGTGGGGCGTTGCGCGTCGTCGGCGTGCGAGTGCAGTTCGAGTTCCAGGTGGCTCAGCGCATTGGCCAGGCGCACGCCGGCCACCACTTCGGCCGGCACGGTGGGCCAGGCTTTGCGGCCGGTCACGCAGCCGGCGAACACGCGCGTGTCGACCACCACGTTGAGCACGGCGTAGCGGGTGGTCACGATGTTGTCGAGCGTGGTCGAAGGGCGGAAGGGCATGAGCACCACCTGATCGGTACCGCGGTAGCGCACGCCCAGCGGAGCCACGTGCGGCTTGCCTTCGCGCGACATCGTCGTCACCACCGTCTCGAAGATCTGGTCGTTCATTGGTTCACCGCTTTCAAGGTGGTGCCCGGCGCGCACCAGGCCTGAAGGTCCTCCTCGCGCCGTTCGAACGCACAGCCCCAATCCAGCGGCTGGTCCTGCACGTAGCGCTTGCCAAGCTGCCATGCGATTTCGGCGCGCGCCAGCTCCACGCCCATGTAGAAGGCATGCGCGGCATCGTCTTCCAGCTTGAGCTGCGGCCACAGCTCGAAGGCGTCTTGCGCGAGGCGGTGGCCGTCGCGGTTGTAGACGTGTATGCCTTCGGTGGACACCTGCACGCGGAAGTTGGGGTCGCGCACCGCGGTGGCGGTCTGGCGGATCTCGTCTGGCGTGTCGGGGCAGGGGTGCTTGGCGTGCACGGTCATCAGCGCGTCGCTCATGCCCTTGGGCAGGCTCATCGTCTGCGCCGCGGCGAACATGATGCGGCGGGCCCAGTCGGCCTCGCGCACGGCGCGCTTCGCATGCCTGCTCACCTGCGTGGTGAGGATGGCGCTCGCATCGAGTTCGGCGCAGATGCCCAGCAGCAGCGCGTTGATGCCGCTGGTGTCGGCCTCGGTGAGCTCGGTCACGTTGCCCACGCCCATCATGATGGGCACGTCGGCATAGCGTTCGCGCAGGCGCTGGTAGCGGCACAGCGAAGCGGTGAGCCCGAAGGGCAGTGGGTCGAGGATGGAATCGGCCAGGAAGCGCCGGCCGCGCTGGCGCAGCGTGTCGATGGCCTCGTACAGCGAAGCTTCGTCGGCCGGCGTGCGCGGAATGAGCACGGGCGTGGCGGCCACTTCATCGGCCACCCACAAGGTGTCGGCGGTGAGGCTGAGCAGGTAGTCCGCGCCGGCGTGGCCGCCGCGCAGCAGCTCACTGGTGTCCAGCGAATCGACGCTCACTTCGAAGCCTTCGGCCTTGAGCGCGTGCACCGCGGCTTCGAGGTGGTCGAACGGCGTGTCGGGCAGGCAGCCCACGTCGATGACGTTGGCGCCGTCGGCCCTCAGTGAATGCGCCCGTTCCACGATGGCCGGCACCGCGAGCCGCGGCGCGTCGACGATCTCGGCAAAGATCGCGACCTTGTACTGGTTCAGGTCCACCGGCTGGGCCTCTCGGCTGAAGTGGCGCGGCAGGTCTTTCAGGTCTTCGGGGCCGCGCTGCACCGGCACGCCGAAGTGCTGCACCAGCGCGTCGAGGTCGCCGCGGCAGCGCCCCGGCACCATGATGCGATCGGCCCGCCGCGGCGGCGCATCGTCCTGCTCGCTCACCACCGGCGCGGCCACGCGGCGGCGGATCATGTCTGCCGTCATGAGCCCGGCGACCTGTATGCCGATGTCGCGCACCTCCCAGCTGAAAGGGGCGTCGCGCAGGCCGTGCAGCACGCGCTCGAGCGAGGCGCGGGCCAGGTGGCCGGTGAGGAAGACGATGTGTTCCATCACAACCCGTCACCCCCCATCACAAGCCGCCGGTGCGCGAGCGGGCGTCGGCCCACGCAAGCGAGAGCTGCTGCAGCCGCAGCGCGAGCGCGGCTTCCAGCTCCGCGGGTGAACACACCACCTGGCAGTAGTCGATGCTTCGCAGGCGCTCCACGTTGTCGAGCTCGATACGGCGCGGGCGCAGCGTCACCCAGTCGTGCGGGGACTTCGTCACCACCACCGGCTCGGTGTCGCACGCGAACACGATGCCCGGAATGCCCAGCTTGCCGGCCTGCGCAAACATGTTGGTGGGCAGCGTGTCTGAAAAGCCGTAGGCGCACTTGGCCACGGTGTTGCTCGTGGCTGGGGCCACCACCACGGTGTGGTAGACGTCCGAATACAGCTGCCCCACCGGCACCGAGCTCGCGCTCTTGTCGCGGAACACGCGGAAGTCGCGCTTCAGCACCTCGAGCGGCAGGCCGTATTGCGGCAGCACTTCTTCGGCCGCGGCCGAAAGAAAGAGGTCCACCTGCGGCAGCCGGCGCGCCAGCGCGATCGATTCCTCGAGGTAGTGGCCCGAGCCGGTCACGGCCCAGGCGAAGCGCGAGCGCGCGGGTTCAGCCCCGGTGAGTCCGCCGTCTTCGCCTGTGCCCAGCGCTTCTTCAGCAGCGCTGCGAGACGGGTATCTGGAGCTTGTGGAGCTTTCGGTACAGAGTGTTGCGACTGACATCGAGCGCCTTGGCGACGTTGCTCACGTTCCAGCGGTGCTGTTCCAGCAGTTGCAGCAACACCTGCCGCTCGTTGGCCTGGATCAGGTTGAGCCCGTCGGGAATGGCAGGCTCGGCCGGAATGGGGGGCGACGTCCCGACAACGTGGGTTCCCGCAGTGGCTTTAGCAGGTTCTGCGCCCACGGCTGCAGCGGGCGCGGCGGCCGTCGCAAGCTGCGGCGTGAACACGAGCGGCGCCTGCAGCGAGGGCAGGTGCTCGGGCGCTATCGCGGCGCCGTCGGCCAAGGCCGATGCCGTGCGCAACACGTGGCGCAGCTGGCGCACGTTGCCGGGCCACGGGTAACTCAATAGCAGTCGCTCGGCCTCGGTGCCCAGCCGTGCATCGGCGCCGCCTTCTTCACGCAGCAGCTTGTGGATGAGCTCGCGCTTGTCGGCACGGTCGCGCAGCGGCGGCAACAGCAGTTCGATGCCGTTGAGCCGGTAGTACAGGTCTTCGCGGAAGCGGCCGTCGGCCACCAGCTCAGCGAGGTTGCGGTGGCTCGCGCTCACGAGCTGAAAGTCCACCGGCTGCGTGTCTTCACTGCCCAGCGGCGTGACGCGCCGTTCGTCGAGCACACGCAGCAACCTCGCCTGCAAGTCGAGCGGCATGTCGCCGATCTCGTCGAGGAACAGCGTGCCGCCGTCGGCCTGCAGGATCTTGCCGCGCCGGCCGCTGCGCTGCGCACCGGTGAAGGCACCGGCGCGATAGCCGAAGAGCTCGGACTCGATGAGGCTTTCAGGCAGGCTCGCGCAGTTCACCGCCACGAAGCTGCCGGCGGCGTGCGGGCTGTTTTCGTGCAGCGTGCGGGCGAAGACTTCCTTGCCCACGCCCGTTTCGCCGCGCAGCAGCACCGGCGTGCCGCGCGCGATGACGCGGCGCGCGGTTTCCAGCGGGCCCGCCAGCAGCGCGTCTGCAGGGGCGCTGCCCGTTGCGGGCGGCGTGGCAAGGCGCGGCAGCGCACTGCGGCTGGCCAGCGGGGCCACCAGCCGGCGCGCCTGCGCCGCGCGTGGCTCGGCTTCGGCGGCGGGCCGGCGCGCCACCGCGAAGAAGCGGTGCGCGCCGCTCACGCGGTAGGTCACCACCGGGTGGAAGGAGGACGTGGTGCTGCGCTCGAGGATGTCTTCGAGCGTGGTCTGGAAGATCTCTTCGATGCGGCGGCTGCGCACCTCTTCGAGCGAGGCGGCGCCCAGCTGGAACAGCGCACTGCGGTTGGCCGCGAGGATGTGGCCCTCGTCGTCGAGCGCGAGGCGGCCCTCGTGCAGCGTGTAGACGAGCTCGGGCCGCGTGTGGAAGTGCAGCGGGTGCGCGTTGCGGTAGCGGTGGTCCATCAACCGGTTTTCGATCATGCGCGCCGTCATGCCCAGCAGCACGAGCACGTGCTGTTGCGCCAGCGCCGAGCGGCTGGTCACGTCGAGCACGGCCACCATGCGACCCGCCGGGTCGTACACCGGCACGGCCGAGCAGGTGAGCGAGGTGTACTGCGTGAAGAAATGGTCTTCCTGCCGCACAGACACCGGCTCCGCGGCCGCGAGGCAGGTGCCCATGCCGTTGGTGCCGGCCTCGGCCTCGCTCCACACCGCGCCCACCGTGAGGCCCGCGGGCTCCAGCTCGCCGGAGAATTCTGGCGATGACACGAGGTGCAGGATCACGCCGTCGGCGTCGGTGAGCACCACGGCGGTTTCCGCATCGGCGAGCTGCTGGTACAGCGTGGTCATCTCGAAGCGCGCGCACTCGATCACGTCGGACATGCGGTGGCGTCGCGACTCCATGGCCGCGCCGGCAAAGACGGGCAGGCGGTGCGGCCGGTCGGGGTCGAGCCGGTAGTCGTTGAGGCAACGCATCCACGACTCGGCGACCACGTTGCTGGTGTCGGCGCGAAGGCCGCGCTGCACCACACCCAGGATGCGCTCGCTATGGCACGCGGGCAGTACACACTCGCTCATTGGGCTGTCTCCAAAGCGGCGCAGGCTGTGTCGCTGCGTCTCGGTATGGCGCTGATTCTGCGGTCGCAGGCTGCACAGGTTAGACCCCGGACTTGCCCGTGTTCGGTGGGCCGGAGTGTTCAATTCCGTGACACTTCGGCGGCTGTGACGGGCTTTGGGGGCCAAGCATGTTTGCCCGCCGGTTGCCACTGGTTGCTTCCGGTTGCTTCCGATTGCATTCGCAAGGGAATATGCAATCAGCGCCCGGCTGGAGCGGGCAGGGCCAAGCCACACCCGGCGCCGAATGGTCCGCAATTTGCACTTCACATCCTCGCTTGCGTCGCCGCCCGGCGACCGCTTTTGTGGATGGAGCGCCACCGTGTCCGTTGTGATCGCCACGCCCGAGTTGCCGCAACCCGGCCCTCACACCCTGCACCAGGCCACCGCGTCGATGGACGTCGTGTTCATCGAAGGCTTCGTGGCCGAGACGGTGATCGGCATCCACACCAGCGAGCTGCACACGCCGCAGCCGGTGCGCGTGGACCTTTACGCCGGCCTGCCGCGCGCCGGTGCCTGCGAGAGCGACCGCATCGTCGACACGATCGACTACGCGACCGTGCGCGAACGGCTGCTGCGGCTGTTTGCCGAACACCGCGTGCAGCTGCTCGAGGCGCTGGCCGAAACCATTGCCGAGATCCTGGTGTGCGAGTTCGGCGCGCACTGGGTGCGCGTGGTGCTGGCCAAGCCGCGGAAGTTCGAAGACCTTCAGGCCGTGGGCGTGGCCATCGAGCGGCGCATCGGCGACTTCGCCTGCCCGCCGCTACGCCAGCGCGGCGCGCCGGTGCTCAAGCTCATCGGCGAGGGCATGGTGCCTGAGCGAGGCTGAAGCGGCGAACGATATGGAAGGGGCACCGCGCGCCATCACGACGGCGTGCGGCCTGCCGGTCGCGCGGTGGCGCTGAAGGTCACACACAGGTCCGGCGAGATCGAGCCTTTCATGTTGTATGCCTCCAGCTCGATCAGCTCGCCGCGGCTGTTGTAGACGTAGCGCAGCTCGCCCCCGCCGACGAAATGCACGTGGTGCGACGTGGAGCCCACGATGCGGACGATCCGATGGCTGAGCACATTGGCGAGGTCGGCAATGCCTACGGACCGGATACGCGGCAGGTCGGCCAGGATGTTGCCGTGCGCATCGAGATGCACGGCGCCACCGCCGGGCAGCAGGGCACTGTGTACTGAGGACGCGAAGCGTGCTGTGCTCATGACGGAGAACCTCCTTGGCTGATGCTTTGGTGTGCTGCGAGCGGGTGACCGACATCATCCACCCTGCTGTTCGTCCCACTGCCAGAGGGTGGCGCCATAGTCGGTGGTGAAGGCGGGCATCACCTCGCCGAGCCGGAAGTGACGGCGGCTGCCGGCCTTGGCGGGCGTGAACCACCAGCCTTCGCGCGGGCAGGGTTGACCGGCTTCGCAGCGCAGGCGCTCGTTCGGTTGTTGCGTTGACGGGCCTGCCTGAGGCGCGAACTCGCGAGCGAACTTCACCAGATCCTTCGGATAGACCATGT
>CAMLLU010000095.1 GCA_946480925.1 uncultured Rivibacter sp. | reverse complement strand
GCCAATACCCGCCAGGCATTGCGCCGCGCTGAGCCTTCAAGGGTGGGGGACTCGGCCGCGAATTCGAGCAAGCGACGCGCCTTGCCCCATAGCTGGCGTTCAGCCAAAGCACAGCCGACGGCATAGGCAACAGCCGGCTCGCGCGGAAAAGCCTGCACGGCAGACTCCAACACCGGCAGCCAGTCAGCGGTCAGGCCTCGCATCGTCGCCACAAGCGCTGAGGACAACACGGCGCGGTCGTCAGCACTCGCACCGTCGAGGCGGTCCCAGAACGGCCGCAGCCAAGCGCGGCCGGTTTCCGGCGCGCCGAGCTTGCTGGCATGCATGGCTGCACGTGCAGCCACGTGCGCGTCGCGCCGATCGACCGCATCGAACTGCGACCAAGCGCGCCGCAATTGGTCGGCGTCGCGCGCTGCCTCCAGAGCCTCACAAGCCAGCGACCGCAGGAGCCCTTGCGCCGCGACAGGCGAGAAGCCCTGGTGTTTGGCCAGCAAGCGAGCGGTCTTCAAGGCTTCCAACGGCTGGTTGGCGATCCTCGCGGCCTGCAGCTTGAGCCGCAAGGCGTGCGTCCGGCGCGCCACGCCAGGAGGCAGCTCGCTCAGCCCCTCGAGCGCACGGCCCGCGTCGCGATCGTCGAGCGCCCATTCGGCGGCCAGCAGGCGCGCGCCTTCTTCGGTGGGGCGTACGCTGACCGCCAGACGGCGCGACAGATCGAGCGCGCGGTCGAGGTGTTCGTCGCGGCGCGTGCGGTCCTGCAGCCGGTGCAGGCTACCCGCGGACAGCAGATGACCGAGCGCCGCGAAGTCGTGGTCCTGCGAAAGCTCTGGCGTGTCGGCCTGAATGGCCACTGCGCGTTGCGCGGCCTTGTGTGCCCGCGTGTAGCGGCCACCGAAATACAAAGCCAGCGCTTCACGCAAGGCCGCCTGTGCGGTCCGATCGCGACGAGCCACGCGCCATTCGCGCGCCCGCTGCGGCAACCCGATCAGTGCATTGATGGTCTGCACCACCGAATACACGACAAAGCAAGCGGCCAGCAGGCCGATCAGGAACAGGTTGAGCGATACGTCGATGCGCCAGGGCGCCCAGTACATCGATACCAGCCCATCGTTGGTACCCAGCGTCGCGGCAGCCACCACGGCCACCGCCGCCAACAGCAACAGCCAGATGACGGTACGCATCAGCGGCCTGCTGCGGCGGCAGCCAGCGCTGCCAGCGTGTCATCAGGGCGCGGCACACCGCCTTGGCGACTTTGCGCCGCCACTTGCCGCATCAACTCGGCCGCGGCAGCGGTCTTGCGCGAGCTGCCGTCGAAATAGCGGCCCAATGCGGCCGATGCGGCCTGCAGGTCGGACTGTGCGGTATCGAACTGGCGGCTGAGCAATGCGAGCCGTGCATTCAGCAGCTTGAGCTTGAGGTTCTCGCGCAGGAAGAACCCCTGCTCCGGCGCAATGAGCATGGCTTCCGGCGCATCGATGCGCGTCACACGCACGAGAGAGCGCAATTCCTGCCACGCAGGCCTCCACAACTGGAGTATTTGGTCTTGCCACCCTGCAGCCGCAGAAGCCGGCGAGGCCGGCGCCGAAGCGGCCGAACGGGCACTGCCCGCGCCGCGTTGCGACTTGGCAGACGGTGCTGACGCACCAGGCTTGGCTTCGCCGTCGCTGGCTGTGCTCAGCAGTGGCATGTCGTCAACCAGCCGCACCGCTTCGTCGAGCTTGATGACCAGCGTGGAGATGTCGGCCACACCCACGGCCTTCACGCGGTCGAGGTCGCGGGCGATGGCCCGGCGCACGCCTTCAAGGCGAGGCTGGTTGACGCGCACCAACCGTTCATCGGCAGACCTCAGCGCCGCGACCAGCGGTTCGGCGCTGCCCGTGATGGCAGTCTGCTGCAACGCCACCCGCAGACCGGCTTCGATGTCGACCACGAGGTTCTCGTCGCGAGAGCGCGAAAGCGACTGGATCAGTTCTTCAAGCTGACCGCGCTGCAGCGCAACCTCGGCCACGCGCGCCTCGAGCAACGCTGCCTTGGCAGCGGCCTCGCGCGAAACGTCCTGCGCCTGCTTGGCGAGCACGCGCGCCTCGGTGGCCTCGCCTTGGCTGTCTTGCTGGCGGCGCACGAGTTCCTGCTCCAGGCTCTGCACGCGCTGCTGTGCCGACCAGGCCAGCCACAGGCTTGCCGCCACAGCGAGCACGGCGGCCACGACCACCGGCGCAACCCAAGCAGCCTTGCGCTCTGCTGGGCCCGCACTCGATGGCGGCGGGTCAACGACGGCAGGAGCGGAAGTGGCTGTTTCGGTCACAGTGGATGCGGGCAACAACACGGGGTGGGAGTCTTCGATCGATTGTATCGACGGGACTTTCCCCGCCGCGGTGATGCAAGCGAGCACGTCGTCGAACGCAGGCGCCGACTCCAGCACACGACCGAAGCCGACGGCTTGCGCGGTCTTTGCGATGCGCGGGTGGGTTGCGCAGGCTGACCACGCAGCATCCGGCGGCGTGAGCTGCGAGGCTTGCAAATGAGCTTGCAGATGCGCAATGGCCTCCGAACTGCTGAACAGCCACATGTACTCCGCGGGGGATGCGACAGCCTGCTGCAGCAATGCATCGGCGGCAGCGTCCCACGCCGGTGGAACGCGCCGGTATGCGGCAACGAATTCCACTTCAGCCCCTTGCCGAGCCAAGGTGTTCGCCAACCACTCCCGGCCGCTGCCTTCGGCGCCTTCGCCGCCCCGGACGATCAGTACGCGCGCACCCTGCCAATCTTCATTCGCAAGCACCTGCCACAAGGCTTCGGAGTCGAACTGTGCTGCGTCCGGCGGCGGCGCAACCACTTGCTCGGCCGAGACCCCGGCCTGCAGCAGCGCATCGCTAGTGCCAGGCCCCGGCGACGCGGCCCGCACGCTGGGCCAGCCAGCTTCTCGCGGGCGAGCTGCGAAGAAATGCTCAACGGCATTTGGGCTCACGAACGTCACGAGCCGGTAATCACCCAACCTGTGCCACGCCGCCTGCACGGCAGCGAGATCCGCAGCGGGCGCAATACCGATCAATGGCAATGCATAGGCATCGACACCACGTTCGCGCAAGCGCTGCACCCAGGAGGCCGCCTGGCCTTGCGGGCGGGTGACGAGCACACGCATCGAAGGGCTCACAAGCCGGCGAGCAAAGCCGCGCCTCCAGAGTCGCGCAGCATCTGTGCCACCTGTGCCCCCAGGTCTTCAGCGGCACGCGTGTCGTCGCCGACTCGGGCTCGGGCCTGCGCCTTGATGAGCGGTTGCTGCACGGCTTCAGGGTGGCCCAGCGCGGCATGCAGCACGAGCTGGTCGTCATCCCAGGACGCATAGGCTGCCAGGGGCATGCTGCAACTGCCGCCCAACGCCCGCGAAACTGCACGCTCGGCGTGCGCGGCGAGCCATGTGGGTGCGTCGCTCAGTGCCGCCAGCGCCTCATGCAGCTCTGCCTGACCAGCGCGAATCTCGATGCCCAGCGCCCCTTGCCCAGCGGCGGGAATCATTTCGTGGGTGTCGAACAAAGCGCGGATACGCGGTGCGAGGCCCAGCCGCTTGAGGCCTGCCGCAGCCAGCACGATGGCGTCGTAATGGCCTTCGTCGAGCTTGCGCAGGCGCGTGTCGAGATTGCCGCGCAGCGGTTCGATCTGCAGGTCGGGCCGCAAGGCCCGCAACTGCACCACGCGGCGCAAACTGGACGTGCCGACCTTCGCTCCCTGCGGGAGTTCTGCGAGGCTGGCGTGCTGGTTCGATACGAATGCATCGCGGGGATCTTCACGCTCCAGCACCGCCGCCAACACGAAGCCAGAGGGCAAGTCCATCGGCACGTCTTTCAATGAGTGCACGGCAAGGTGCGCACGGCCCTCTTCCAGCGCGACTTCGAGCTCCTTCACGAACAGCCCCTTGCCCCCGACCTTGGACAGGCTGCGGTCGAGGATCTGGTCGCCGCGCGTCGTCATGCCGAGCAACTCAACCGGGTGGGCATGGCGTTCGCGCAGCAGTGCACGCACATGTTCGGCTTGCCACAGTGCAAGCCGGCTTTCGCGCGTGGCGATGATCCAGGGAGCGGGGGTTTCGAGCATGCGGCGATGCTAGCAGCAGGCCCTACGGGGGCTTCACCCGCTTGCTGCAGCGCACAGTTGTCCGAAATGCCGCTGTTACCATTGAAGGTGAAACAAAGTTTCATCCATTCCCAGAGGTCCCAATGCCACGTGCTGCTCGCCGTCCATCCAACACCTCCCCTGCCACCAAACGCCCCCGCTCTTCAGGCCCCGGCGAAGACGCCGTCGAGAAAAACCGCCCGCTGGTCGAAGACATCCGCTTGCTCGGGCGCATCCTCGGCGACGTGATCCGAGAACAGGAGGGGCGCGAGGCCTTCGAGCTCATCGAGCGCATCCGACAGCTTTCGGTGGCCTATCGCCTGAAGCGCGATGCCAGTGCCGGCAAGACGCTCGACCGCCTGCTGAAGAATCTCTCTGGCGACCAGACGGTGTCGGTGATCCGCGCGTTCAGCTACTTCTCGCACCTGGCCAACATCGCCGAAGACCGCCACCATGTGCGGCGTCGCGAGCACCACGAGCATCAGGGCCACCTGCAGGAAGGCTCGCTGCCGATGTGTTTCGAGCGGCTGGCAGAAAAAGACATCCGCGCCGCCGACGTCGCCAAGACCCTAGAGCACGCCTACATCTCGCCGGTGCTCACCGCACACCCCACCGAAGTGCAGCGCAAGTCCATCCTCGATGCCGAGCGCGCCATCGCCGAGCTGATCCAGCAGCGCGACAGCCTCGTCACGGACCGCGAGTGCGAGGACAACGAGGCGTTGCTGCGCGCGCGCGTCACGCAGCTGTGGCAAACACGCATGCTGCGCTACACCAAGCTCACGGTGGCCAACGAGATCGAGAACGCACTCTCGTATTACCACGCGACCTTTCTGCGCCAGATTCCGCGCATGTACCGTGAGATCGAGCGTTCACTGCCCGGCTTCGAGGTCGCGCCGTTCTTTCGCATGGGCAACTGGATCGGCGGCGATCGTGACGGCAACCCCAACGTCACAGCACAGACGCTCGCGTTCGCCCTGCAGCAGCAAAGCGAGACCGCGCTGCGCTTCTACCTCACCGAGGTGCACGAGCTGGGCGCCGAGCTGTCGATATCGGCCATGCTGGTAGAGGTGACACCGGAGATGAAGGCGCTGGCCGAGCGTTCGCCTGACACGAACGAACACCGCAAGGACGAGCCCTATCGCCGCGCCTTGATCGGCATGTATGCGCGCCTGGCCGGCACGCTGCACGCCCTTACAGGCACCGAGGCGCTGCGCCATGCAGTGGCGCCGTCGACACCCTATGCATCGCCCGACGAACTTCTGGCTGACCTGCGCGTGATCGAGTCATCGCTGCTGTCGCACTACGGCGCAGCGCTGGCCGACGTACGCTTGCGGCCGCTGATCCGCGCGGTGCAGGTGTTCGGCTTCCACCTCGCCACGGTGGACTTGCGCCAGAGCTCCGACAAGCACGAAGCAGTGATCGCGGAGCTGCTCGCCACAGCCAAGCTGCAGCCTGACTACGCGGCACTCGACGAAGCCGCCAAGGTGGAGCTGCTGATGAAGCTGCTCAACGATGCCCGACCGCTCAAGGTGCGTGGCGCCACCTACAGCGAACACACCGAGGGCGAGCAGGCGATCTTCGAGGCGGCGCGCGAGATGCGTGCGCACTACGGCCAGCAGGCGATCCGCCACTACATCATCAGCCACACCGAAACGGTGAGCGACCTGCTCGAGGTGCTGCTGCTGCAGAAAGAAGCCGGCCTCGTGCGCTGCACACTCAACGAGGGCGCCACCGCTGACCTGATCGTGGTGCCGCTGTTCGAGACGATCGGCGACCTGCGCAATGCCGCGCCCATCATGCGCGAGTTCTATGCGCTGCCTGGCGTGCTGGAACTCGTGAAGCGCTCCGGTGGCGAGCAGGACATCATGCTCGGCTACAGCGACAGCAACAAGGACGGCGGCTTCTTCACCAGCAACTGGGAACTCTACCGTGCCGAGATCGCGTTGGTGGAGTTGTTCGGCGAGTTGAAGAACGGCCACAACATCACCCTGCGCCTCTTCCATGGCCGCGGAGGTACGGTGGGCCGCGGCGGCGGCCCGAGCTACCAGGCCATCCTGGCGCAGCCGCCTGGCACAGTGAACGGCCAGATCCGCCTCACCGAGCAGGGCGAAGTCATCGCGTCGAAATACGCCAACCCAGAGATCGGCCGGCGCAACCTGGAAACGCTGGTGGCGGCCACGCTCGAAGCCACGCTGCTGCATCCCACCAAAAGCGCGTCCAAGGCTTTTCTGGAAGCCGCCAACGAAATCTCGAACGCCAGCATGGCGGCTTACCGCCGCCTGGTGTACGAGACGCCCGGTTTCACCGACTACTTCTTCGCCGCCACGCCGATCCGCGAGATCGCCGAACTCAACATCGGCTCGCGCCCTGCGTCGCGCAAGGCCACTCGGGCCATCGAGGATCTGCGTGCCATCCCTTGGGGTTTTTCATGGGGCCAGTGCCGCGTTGCACTGCCGGGCTGGTACGGTTTCGGTTCGGCCATCGATGCCTATCTCGACGCGCCACCGAAAGAGCGCAAGGAAAGACTGGCCCTGCTGCAGCGCATGCACAAGCAGTGGCCCTTCTTCCGCACGCTGCTGTCGAACATGGACATGGTGCTGGCCAAGAGCGACTTGGCGGTGGCCACACGCTATGTCGAGCTGGTGGAAGACAAGCGCACGGCGAAGAAGATCTTTTCCGCCATCCAGAGCGAGTGGCAGCGCACCAACGATGCGCTGTCACTCATCACCGGCGAAAAGCAGCGCTTGGCGTCCAACCCGACATTGGCCCGTTCGATTGAGCACCGCTTCCCGTACCTCGACCCGCTGAACCATTTGCAGGTCGAACTGATGCGGCGCTACCGTCAACAAAAGGAACACGGCACCGTGAACGAGCGGGTACAACGAGGCATCCACATCTCGATCAACGGAGTGGCGGCCGGCCTGCGCAACACCGGCTGAACCTAGGCCTTGGAGATGCGGCTTGCCATGTGGCGGCAAGCCGCATCAAAGCACCAAAAGGTCAGCACGAAGGCTGACACATCATTCGTCGTCGCCGCCGAGCACACCGCCCAGCAGGCCGCCCGCGCCGAAGCCACCGAGCACCGAGCCTTCTTCACGGGAGCCGCCCATTTGCGGAGCCGCGGCAAACACGCGCGAAGCCAACCGAGAGAACGGCAGGCTTTGCAGCCACACCGTGCCAGGACCGGTCAGCTTGGCAAAGAACAACCCCTCGCCGCCGAACAGTGCAGTCTTGATCTTGCCGACGTACTGGATCTCGAAATTGACGTTGGGCGTGTAGGCCACAACGCAACCGGTGTCCACCAGCAACGTCTGGCCAGGCTGCAATTCGCGCCGTACCACCGTGCCGCCGGCGTGCACGAAGGCCAGACCATCGCCTTCGAGCTTCTGCATGATGAAGCCCTCCCCACCGAAAAAGCCGACCGAGAGCTTCTGCTGGAAGGCTATACCCAGGCTCACGCCCCGCGCCGCGCACAGAAAGGCGTCCTTCTGGCATAGCAGCATGCCGCCCAGCTGCTTCAAGTCCATCGGCAGGATCTTGCCCGGGTAAGGCGCCGCGAAGGCCACGCGCTTTTTGCCCGGTCCGGCGTTGGTGTAGACCGTCGTGAACAGCGATTCACCGGTGATGAGTCGCTTGCCTGCGCCCAGCAGCTTGCCGAAAAAGCCGCCTTGGTTCTTGGAGCCGTCGCCGAACACCGAGTCCATCTCGATGCCGGCGTCCATGAACATCATGCTGCCGGCCTCGCCGATCGCTGCCTCGCCGGGGTCAAGCTCGACCTCGACGAACTGCATCTCGGCGCCCTTGATTTCATAGTCCACCACATCCATCGCCATGTCATTCTCCTGAGAGAGCGTTGATCCAGAGGGCGCAGATGGTAGCGAATCAGTGCGCAGGTCCTATGAAACGGCTCGAGTCATCGAAAAACAAAAGCCCGACACCTTGCAGGTGTCGGGCTTCGCGACAAGGTGGTGGAGCCGGGGGGAATTGAACCCCCGTCCGCAAGCCATCCTCAGACAGTTCTACATGCTTAGCTCACTGATTTGATTCTCACGCCGCGGTCGCGCAGGAGCACGCTACCAACGACGCCAGTCACTGGATCTCATTCTGGGCTGCGTGACCAAACTCAGAACCAGCCGATGTGAATGACCTCGCAGCGCTTGCGCGCCCAGCCCATCGGCCAACTGTTGCGAGGCTCACCGGTGTTTAAGCGGCGAGGGCGAAACGTTCGTCGTTCGCAGTTACTTTGTTCCAGTGGATTTACGAGCGAACTGGTGCTCGGCATGCACCGCGCTGATTCCGTACCCACGTCGAAACCAGGTCGGCCCCTTGTTCAGGCATTGTAGTTCGGGACTCCTGCAGCATTTGCAAGAGCCCGGCGCTTCATTCGATCAGATTCAGCAGCGCGCCGGGTTCGTGAATCACCGCGTCGGCTTCCCATCGGGTCACGTCCGCGTCTTCACCGAGATAGCCATAACCCGCGGCCACGGCTGGCATACCCGCTGCACGGGCGGCCTGGACATCTCGGAGGTCGTCTCCCACATAGACAGCTTGCCCAGGAAGCACCGACAGGCGCCGACATGCCTCGAGGAGAGGCTCCGGGTGGGGTTTTGCGTGCGGCGTGGTGTCACCAGCAATCACGACCGACACGCGCTGAGCGAGCGACAGCCCTTTGAGCACCGGCATCGTGAAGCGTTCCGCCTTGTTCGTCACCACCCCCCATCGCAAGCCGCGGCGCTCGATTTCCAGCAGCAATTGCGACACGCCGGCAAACAGGCGGGAATCGACGTCGAGCGCACGCTCGTACTCACCGAGGAATTCGTCACGTAAGGCTTCGAAGCCATCGTCGCCCGGCTTCACGTGAAACCCAGCTTGCAGCATGCCTCGCGCCCCCGCCGAGGCCAACGGCCGCAGCACTTCGATCGACAAAGCTTCCATGCCACGACGCAAGCGCATGCGGTTGAGCGCTCCGCCCAGGTCAGGAGCAGTATCAGCCAGCGTGCCGTCAAGATCAAACAGCACGGCCTGGACCCGCCAACGCTGTATCGTCATGGTTTGCGGCAGGCCATGAGGTAGTTGACGCTGGTGTCCGCAGACAACCAGTAGCGCCGCGTGAAGGGGTTGTACTCCATGCCCCGCATGCTCGCCACCTCCAGCCCGGCTTCGCGACAACTGCGCGCGAGTTCGCTGGGGCGGATGAAACGCGCATATTCATGTGTGCCCTGAGGCAGCAGCTTCAGCAAGTACTCGGCGCCAACAATCGCGAACAGAAAGGACTTCGGGTTACGGTTGAGCGTCGAAAAGAACAACCAGCCGCCCGGTTTGACCAAGTTCGCACAAGCACTGATGGTGGATGCAGGCTGTGGCACGTGCTCCAGCATCTCCATGCAGGTCAACACATCAAAGTGCCCAGGCCGCTCGAAGGCCAGTGCCTCAGCCGAGATCTCGCGATATTCGACACCCGTCGTCTGCGCTTCCATTGCATGCAGTTGCGCAACTTTCAGCGCCTTGCCGGCGAGGTCGATGCCGAGCACCTGCGCACCGCGACGTGCCATCGAGTCGGCGAGGATGCCGCCACCGCAACCGACATCGACCACCTGCTTGCCCGCAAGACCGGCTTGCTGGTCGATCCAGTCCAGACGCAACGGGTTGATCTGATGCAGAGGGCGAAACTCGCTGTCCGGGTCCCACCAACGGTGAGCGAGTTCACTGAACTTGGCCAATTCGGCCGGATCGACGTTTGCGTTTGCAGTGCTGACCATCGGGCGATGGTAGCCCATGGGCATGAGGCCGGAGCTCAGCAGGCAGAAAACAGAAAACCCCGCCGGGGCGGGGTTTTCGAAAGAGCGAGCGATTTGTCGATTAGCGACGGGTACGGGTCCCGACCACTTCGATCTCTACGCGACGGTTCTTCGCGCGACCTTCTTCGGTCTTGTTGTCAGCCACGGGCTGCTTCTTACCCTTGCCTTCGGTGTAGACACGGTTCTTTTCGACGCCCTGGCTCGTCAGATAGTTCTTGACGGCATCGGCACGACGCACCGACAGCTTCTGGTTGTAGGCATCGCCACCCACCGAGTCGGTATGGCCGACCGCGATGATGACTTCAAGGTTGATGCCGGACATCTTGCTGACCAGATCATCCAGCTTGGCCTTGCCTTCGGGCTTCAGCGTGTCCTTGTTGAAGTCGAAGAAGGCATCCGCAGCGAACGTGACCTTCTCGCTGGTGGGAGCAACGGGCACAACGGCAGGTGCCGGGGCCGGGGCTGCGGCGGCCGGAGCCGGAGCGGGCGTCGGGGCCGGAGCAGGGGTAGGTGCCGGGGCAGGCGCAGCGGGCTTCGGCACGCCATCACATCCCTGAACACCGGTGGCGGGCGTCCAGTTGGCATCGCGCCAGCAGAGCTCGTTGGTGCCGTTCTTCCACACGTTGTTGTCGACGTTGCGCCAGTTGTCCACCGACTGAGCGAAAGTGGTAGAGGCAAGCGCGGCAGAAGCAAACAGCATCGCCACCTTGTTGAGTTTCTTCATGATTCTCCTCTCAAGAAAGCCGCAGCCGGGGCTGCTTAAGACGTCCAAAAGTCCAGAGCTGAATCGGACGAAAACACAAAAAACCCGCAGTTGCACGGGCTTTCAGGACCGACAAATTCATTGTGCCATACGGGTCATAAGGGACAACTTTTTGGCAAATGAGCTGGCATGTGGTCCGGCACTTGTTGCTTCATCGCTACAGCACTCGCCAATTAGAATGACTGTTTACCCCGTTCTGCACACATCCAGTTGCAGAAGGCCCAGCCGATTCAGGCGCCGAGCCCTTTCCCCAGCATGACCCAGTTCGCCAAGGAAACTCTTCCCATCAGCCTCGAAGAGGAGATGCGCCGTTCGTATCTCGATTACGCGATGAGCGTGATCGTCGGCCGGGCGCTTCCTGATGCCCGCGACGGACTGAAGCCAGTGCACCGACGCGTCCTGTACGCGATGCACGAACTCAACAACGACTGGAACCGGCCCTACAAGAAGTCGGCCCGTATCGTCGGCGACGTGATCGGTAAGTACCACCCGCACGGCGATACGGCGGTGTACGACACGATCGTGCGGATGGCGCAGGACTTTTCGCTACGCCACATGCTGATCGACGGCCAGGGCAACTTCGGCTCGGTAGATGGCGACAACGCCGCTGCGATGCGCTACACCGAGATCCGCTTGGCCAAGATCGCGCATGAGATGCTGGCCAACATCGACAAGGAAACCGTCGATTTCGGCCCCAACTACGACGGCTCGGAAAAAGAGCCGCTCGTGCTGCCGACGCGGCTGCCCAACCTGCTGGTCAACGGCTCGGCCGGCATCGCCGTGGGCATGGCCACGAACATCCCACCGCACAACCTCAACGAGGTGGTGGACGCTTGCCTGCACCTGCTGAAAAACGCCGACGCGTCCATCGATGAGCTGATGGAGATCATTCCGGCGCCGGACTTTCCGACCGCGGGGATCATCTATGGCCTCAACGGCGTGCGCGAGGGCTACCGCACCGGCCGCGGCAAGGTGGTAATGCGCGCCAAGTGCCACTTCGAGGACATCGGCAAGGGTGAGCGCCAAGCCATCATCGTCGACGAGATCCCCTACCAGGTGAACAAGAAGAACCTGCTGGAGCGGATCGCCGAGCTCGTCCACGAAAAGAAGATCGAAGGCATCAGCCACATTCAGGACGAGTCCGACAAGTCGGGCATGCGGGTGGTCATCGAGCTCAAGCGCGGTGAAGTGCCCGAGGTGGTGCTGAACAACCTCTACAAGCAGACCCAGCTGCAGGACACCTTCGGCATCAACATGGTGGCGCTGATCGATGGTCAGCCCAAGCTGTGCAACCTGAAGGACCTGCTCGCGATCTTCCTGGAACACCGCCGCGAGGTCGTCACCCGCCGCACAGTGTTCGAATTGCGCAAGGCGCGTGAGCGCGGCCATGTACTGGAAGGCCAGGCGGTCGCGCTGGCCAACATCGACGAGTTCATCACCATCATCAAGAACTCGCCGACACCACCGGTAGCCAAGACAGAGCTCATGTCACGCAGTTGGGATTCGTCCCTGGTGCGCGAGATGCTTGCGCGCGCAGAGAAAGAGGCCCCTGGCGGCCGTGATGCCTATCGTCCGGAAGGTTTGCCGGCGCACTACGGCATGCAGCCGGATGGGCTGTACCGCCTTTCGGACGAGCAGGCACAAGAGATTCTGCAGATGCGCCTGCAGCGTCTCACCGGGCTGGAGCAAGACAAGGTCTTCGGCGAATACAAGGAAGTCATGACCCAGATCACCGATCTGCTGGACATCCTTGCCAAGCCCGAGCGCGTCACCCACATCATCAGCGAGGAGCTGATCGCGCTGAAGCAGGAGTTCGGCCAGACCAAGGTAGGCGCGCGCCGCAGCGTGATCGAGCACAACGCGCAGGAGCTCGGGACCGAAGACCTCATCACCCCGGCCGACATGGTGGTGACGCTTAGCCACACCGGCTACATCAAGAGCCAACCGCTGGCCGAATACCGTGCCCAACGCCGCGGCGGGCGCGGCAAGCAGGCCACAGCGACAAAGGAAGACGACTGGATTGACCAGCTCTTCATCGCCAACACGCACGACTACATCTTGTGCTTCAGCAACCGCGGCCGGGTGTACTGGCTGAAGGTGTGGGAAGTGCCACAGGGCTCGCGCAACTCGCGCGGCAAGCCCATCGTCAACATGTTCCCGCTACAGCACGAAGAGAAGATCACCGTCGTGCTGCCGCTCACAGGCGAATTCCGCAGCTTCCCGGCGGACCACTACGTCTTCATGGCCACGGCACTGGGCACGGTGAAGAAAACAGCGCTGGACGAGTTCAGCAATCCTCGCAAGGCCGGCATCATCGCCGTGGACCTGGATCCGGGCGACTATCTCATCGGTGCTGCGCTCACCGACGGCAAGCACGACGTGATGCTGTTCTCCGACGGCGGCAAGGCCGTGCGTTTCGATGAGGACGACGTCCGCCCGATGGGCCGTCAGGCCCGCGGCGTACGCGGCATGATGCTCGAAGACGGACAGAGCGTCATCGCCATGCTGGTGGCTGAAGATGAAACGCAAAGCGTGCTCACTGCCACCGAAAACGGCTACGGCAAGCGCACCCCCATTACCGAATACACGCGCCACGGTCGCGGCACCAAGGGCATGATCGCGATCCAGCAGAGCGAGCGCAACGGCAAGGTCGTCGCGGCAACGCTGGTGCGCCCTGACGATGAGATCATGCTGATCACCGACAAGGGCGTGCTGGTGCGCACCCGCGTGTCGGAAATCCGCGAACTGGGCCGGGCAACGCAGGGTGTCACGCTCATTTCGCTCGACGAAGGCTCACAGCTCAGCGGTTTGCAGCGCATCGTCGAAAACGATGCGGGGGACGGCAGTACCGACACTGGGGAAGCAGCTGCCCCCGGTGAGGAGAACGTTTGATGAAGAAACTATGGTGTGCGGTAGCCGTGGCTGCCGCCACGGCGGTGATGCCCGTCCATGCGCAGAGCAAGAAGGAGCTGGTGCAGAAGATCCTGGCGCAACAACAGCCGGGCATCGAGGCACTGGCACGTGACATCGCCCGCGATACGGCAAGCCGTGTGATGCAGGCTGCGGCTGCTGGCCTCCAAGGCGTGCCGGCCGACAAGCGTGAAAGTGCGGGCAAGGCCATCGAAGCCGACGTCAAGAAGTTCTACGACGAGACCGACACGCTGCTGCGCGATCGTGCCGTGAAGTTGGGACCCTCCACCATCGGAGCGACGCTCGAAGAGAAGTTCACGGAAGACGAACTGAAGCAGTTGCTCGCCTGGTTCGAGTCGCCGGTCAACAAGAAATACCAGCAGCTGGGCCCCGAGATGCAAAGCGGTCTGGCGCAGAAGCTGGTGGCCGACACCAAGCCAGCCATCGAGCCGAAGCTGAAGACACTCGAACAATCGATCAGAAAGCAGTTGGGAGTGCCGCCCTCTGCGGCTTCGGCACCTGCAACCTCGTCGCCCAAGCCGACGTCGCCCAAGAACAAGAACTGACCCTGACCGCCTAGGCGCCGCCCTCCCGGCGCCTAGGCGCTCCTTTGGACGTGAAGGACTGAAATGACACGGGCCTACAACTTCTCGGCCGGCCCCGCAGTGCTGCCCCAGCCCGTGCTGGAGCAGGCTGCCGCCGAAATGCTGGACTGGCACGGCAGCGGCATGAGCGTGATGGAGATGAGCCATCGCGGCCGCGAATTCATGTCGATCTACGAGCAGGCCGAAAGCGATCTGCGCGAGTTGCTCGCAGTGCCGGCCAACTTCCGCATCCTCTTCATGCAAGGGGGTGGACTGGGTGAAAACGCCATCGCACCGATGAATCTGTCGCGCGGCGGCAAGGTCGATTTCGTGATCACCGGCTCGTGGTCGCAGAAGTCGCACAAGGAGGCCCGGCGCTATTGCGATGCCCAGGTGGCAGCCAGCAATGAGGCCGACCTGCACACCAGCATGCCGGCGCCGCAGAGCTGGAAGCTGCGCGATGGTCTCTCGTACGTGCACGTGTGCAGCAACGAGACCATCCATGGCGTCGAATTCCAGAGCCTTCCCGATCTGAAGGCTCTTGGCAGTGACGCGCCGTTGGTCGTGGACTGCTCGTCGCACATCCTCTCGCGCACGATCGACTGGTCGCGCGTCGGCCTGGCGTTCGCCGGTGCGCAGAAGAACATCGGCCCGGCTGGCGTGACCCTTGTATTCGTGCGTGACGACCTGCTCAGCCATGCACTGTCGATCTGCCCGTCGGCCTTCGACTACAAGACCGTGGCCGACAACCAGTCGATGTACAACACGCCCCCGACCTACGGTATCTACATCGCTGGGCTGGTTTTCCAATGGGTCAAGCGCGAAGGCGGCGTGGCGGAAATGGAGCGCCGGGCCATCGAACGCTCGACGCTGCTGTACGACTACATCGACGGCTCGGGCTTCTACGTCAACCGTGTTGCGCGAGCAGCCCGCTCGCGCATGAACGTGCCGTTCTTCCTGCCCGACGACGCGCTCAACGAAGCCTTCCTGGCAGGCGCCAAGGAAAGACGGCTGCTGCAGCTCAAAGGCCACAAGAGCGTGGGCGGCATGCGCGCCTCGATCTACAACGCGATGCCCCCAGCCGGCGTGCAGGCGCTGGTGGACTACATGCGAGAATTTGCCGCTCGCCATGGCTGACCCACAAGACACTCCAAAACCCGAGTTGCTGGCGCTGCGCGGACAGATCGACGCAGTGGATCGTGAGCTGCTCGCACTGCTGAACAAGCGCGCTTCGCTGGCCAAGGCGGTGGGCGAGCTGAAGAAGAAGGAAGGCTCGGTGGTGTTTCGCCCCGAGCGTGAAGCCCAGGTCATCGACGGGCTGAAGGCCGACAACCCCGGCCCGCTGATGACCGACAGCGTGGCGCCAATCTGGCGCGAGATCATGTCGGCCTGCCGGGCGCTCGAAACGCCGACGCGCGTGGCGTACCTCGGCCCCGCCGGCACTTTCAGCGAATTGGCGGCGTTGGGCTATTTCGGCTCATCGATCGTGCGGGTGCCCTGCGCCAGCATCGACGAAGTGTTCCGCATGACCACGGCCGGAGCGGCCGACTTCGGCGTCGTGCCTGTCGAGAACTCCACCGAGGGCGTGGTCGCTCGCTCGCTCGACCTCTTCCTCACCACGCCGCTGTTCATCATCGGCGAGACCAGCCTGTTCGTGCGGCACAACCTGCTGCGCCGCGAGAACTCGCTCGAAGGCATCAAAGCCGTGTGCGCCCACCCGCAGGCGCTGGCACAGTGCCATGGCTGGCTGAGCTACCACCTGCCTGACGTCGAACGGCGGCCCGTGGCCAGCAATGCCGAAGGCGCGCGTCTTGCATCGCTCGACCCCAGCCTGGCTGCCGTGGCCAGCGACCGTGCAGGCAGCGAGTTCGGCCTGCACACGCTGGCACCTGCCATCCAGGACGACCCGCACAACCGCACGCGCTTCGTGATCGTGACTCACCCCGACCGCCACCCGCAGCCACGGGCCTCGGGACACGACTGCACCAGCCTAGTGGTGTCGGTGACCAACCGCCCCGGCGCCGTGCATGACATGCTGGTGCCGCTGAAGGAGCATGGCGTCTCGATGACCCGTTTCGAGTCTCGCCCCGCCCGCACTGCCGATCAGTGGGAGTACTACTTCTACATCGACGTGCAGGGCCATCCCGACCAGCCGCAGGTCAACGCCGCACTCAAGGAGTTGCGCGGCGTGTGCTCCTTCTTCAAGCTCCTGGGCACCTACCCGCTCGACACGCACTGACGCCCAGGCTGGCCCACAAGAAATGTTCAATCAACTCGGCGTCATCGGCTGCGGGCTCATGGGAGGCTCGTTCGCGCTGGCCCTCAAGCGGGCGGGCCTGGTCAAGCGCGTGGTGGGCTACAGCAAGTCACCTTCCACCACCGAAAAGGCCAAGAAGCTCGGTGTGATCGACATCGCCGCCGAATCGGCACTGCTGGCCGTGTCGGGCTCCGACATCGTGCTGATGGCCGTGCCGGTGGCGGCCAGCGAAGCCACCTTCAAGGCCATCCGGCATCTCGTCGAGCCGGGCGTGCTGTTCATGGACGTGGGCTCCACCAAGCGCGACGTGGTGGACGCGGCCCGCCGCTCGCTCAAGGAACGGGTGGCCGCCTTCGTGCCCGCCCACCCCATTGCCGGCAAGGAAGTCGCCGGCATCGACCACGCCGACGCGCTGCTTTATTCCGGCCGCCAGGTGATCCTCACGCCGCTGCCGCAGACAAATCCGGAACTGGTGCAAAAAGCCACCGACGTGTGGGCAGCCATCGGGTGCCAGGTGCTTCGCATGAGCCCGGAAAACCACGACGCTGCCTTTGCCGCCGTAAGTCATTTGCCGCACCTGCTGGCGTTCGCCTGCTTCTCGGCAGTGGCCAAGCAACCGGCTGGCAAGGACTATCTTTCGCTCGCAGGCCCGGGCTTTCGCGACTTCACGCGCATCGCGGCCAGCGATCCGGCGGTCTGGCGCGACATCCTGATGAGCAACCGCGAAGAGATCCTCAAGCAGTCACAGCGCTTCCGTCACACGCTCGACGCGCTCGAACACGTCATGAAGACGGGCAACACCGAAGCACTGGAAGACCTGATCCGCAGCGCCTCGGAAGCCCGCGCCGGCTGGCAGATGACGAGCACCAAGCCAGGATCCAATCGCTGACACGGCGGCCGCCGTTACCGGCAGGTCCCTTTGCCCCATGTACTCCACAGCCTTCCTCGACCTGCCTCCCCTGCAACGCGCCGCAGGCACGGTTCGCCTGCCCGGCTCGAAGAGCATCTCCAACCGCGTGCTGCTGCTGGCGGGTCTGAGCGAAGGCACGACGCAGATCCACGACCTGCTGACGTCCGACGACACGTGCGTGATGCTCGATGCCTTGCGGGCGCTGGGCTGCCGGGTCGACGAAGACGGTGACGTGGTCGCGATCACCGGCATCGGCGCGCGCCTGCAGGCGCGCGAGGCGGACATCTTTCTGGGCAACTCGGGCACTTCGGTGCGCTCGCTCACCGCGGCGCTGGCGGTGCTGAGCGCCACGCAGGGCGGGCGTTTCCAGATCCGCGGCGTGGCTCGCATGCACGAACGTCCCATCGGCGACCTGGTGGAGGCCCTGCGCCCGCTCGGCTGCCCGATCGACTATCTGGGCAAAGACGGTTACCCACCGCTGCAGCTGGGCGACGGCAACATGCATGCTTTGCACCTGGATGCGCCGATCCGCGTGCGCGGCAACGTGTCGAGCCAATTCCTCACCGGCCTGCTGCAGGCGCTGCCACTGGCTGCGGCGGACCGTGATGTGGAAGTCGAGGTCGTCGGCGAGCTGATCTCGCAGCCCTATATCGCCATCACGCTGAATTTGCTCAGTCGTTTCGGTGTGTCGGTCCGCAACGAGAACTGGTCGCGCTTCGTCATCCCCGCCGGCAGCCGGCTGCGCTCGC
>CAMLLU010000094.1 GCA_946480925.1 uncultured Rivibacter sp. | reverse complement strand
CGATCGAGGACGTGATGGTGTCGTACCGCGCGCCCACCTGCCGCGGCATCGTGCTCTCCAAGCTCGACGAAGCCGTGAAGCTCGGCCCCGCGCTCGACGCGCTGATCCGCCACAAGCTGAAGGTGGTGGGCGTGGCCAACGGCCAGCGCGTGCCCGAAGACTGGCACCGCCTGTCGTCGCATGCGCTGGTGCACCGCGCGCTGCGCTCCGGCGGCAGCCCGGCCTACAAGCTCGATGCCAACGACGTGAACCTCGTGTTCGCCGCGCCCCAAGGTGCTGCCGCTGGTTCGCGTGCCCAACGTGCCCCGTTCTGAAGAACCAGAGCCCATGCCCGTGATGACGGATCGCCCAACCCCCATGGACCAGGCCGCCGGCCTGCGCCAGATGTTCGCGAAATCGCAGACGCGGTTCGTGCCGGTGGTTTCGAACCCGCACCTCGTGTTTGGCGGGGTGCTGCTCGAGCGCCTGTGCACCGCCTTCAGCGAGCTGAACCTGCACACGCTGGTGGTCGACGCGAGCGAGCGTGCCGCCGAGCCCGCGGAGCTGGCGCGCTTCGACCTGGCCGAAGGCCTGGAAGCGCTGTCGCAGCAGGTGAGCTACCTGAGCGCGCGCGGCCTGCCGCTGCGCTTCGTGGACTCCAGCGGCTCCACGCAGAACTTCCTGGCCGCGGTGGCCGACGCCGTGCCGTTTGCCGACGTGGTGCTGCTGCACGCACCGGCCGGCGACCTGGCCCGCATGTTCGCGCACCGGCCACCGGGCGTGGAAGCCCCGCGTGCCGTGCTGCTGTGCGACGAGCGTCCCGAAGCCGTGACGCACGCCTACGCCGCGCTCAAGCTGCTGGCCACGCGCTGCGGCGTGATGGTGCACGACTTGCTGCTGGCCGCGTTGCCGACTTCACAGCGCGCCGCGCTGGTGGCCGACAGGCTGGCGCAATGTGCCGATGACTTCCTGGGGGCGGTGCTGCACGACTTCGCGTGCATCGACCCTGCCGAAGCCGCCGCCGACGCACCGAGCGCCGCGCTGCGCCGCCTGGTGGCCGAGCTGCTGCCGGCCGCCTGGCTGCAGCTCACCTCGGGTGCGCCGCTGGATTCCGGATTCGACACCCTGATGCACACGCGAGCCGCGGCGCTGCCTTCTGCGCACCGCGTGCCCGTCATGAACTGATCGACAGATCGAACGACAGACCCCGAAGCGAAAGAGCCAGTATGTACACAGCAAAAGGCCGCCTCGACGTCAATGCCATGCTGCAGCAGTACAGCCCGCTGGTGCGGCGCCTGGCCCACCAGATGATTGCCAAGCTGCCTGCCAACGTGGAGCTCGACGACCTCATCCAGGTCGGCATGATCGGGCTCACCGATGCCTTGAGCCGCTTCGACGTGGCGCAGGGCGTGCAGTTCGAAACGTTCGCGACGCAGCGCATCCGCGGCGCGATGCTCGACGAGCTGCGCGGCTCCGACTACCTCTCGCGCGGTACGCGCAAGCAGCAGCGCTCCATCGAGGCCGCGGTGCACAAGCTCGAGCAGAAGCTCGGCCGCGCCCCGCAGGAAAGCGAGATCGCCAAGGAAATGGGCATCTCTCTTGCGGAATATCAAGACCTGCTGGGCAAGGTGCGCGGCACGCAGCTCGTGTACCTCGAAGACATGTCGGGCGACGACGGCGATGCCGACTACCTCGACCGCCATGTGGCCGACGAGAGCGAGAACCCGCTGGCCCAGCTGCAGGACCGCCGCATGCGCCAGGCGCTCATCGAGGCCATCAAGACCTTGCCCGAGCGCGAGCAGTACGTCATGAGCATGTACTACGAGCACGACATGAACCTGAAGGAGATCGCCGCGGTGCTGGGCGTGACGGAATCACGCGTGTGCCAGCTGCACAGCCAGACGATCGCGAGATTGAGGGTCAAGTTGCGCGAGTGGTGAGCCGATAACCAGTTTCGGGTGCAAAAAATTCACAAAGGAGCTGGTCCGATGTTTTCAAGGTTCAAGCAGAGCCGTTCCACCGACGCGAGCAGTTCCGCGATTGAGCCGATGGGCATGCCCGTGAGCAACAACCTTGCGATGGACGCCGTGCGCTCCATCGCCAAGCAGGCCTCCGACCTGGGCCGCGACGCCTGCGAGGTGCGCGGCCTCATGGAAGACACCAACAAGGTGTCCGCACGGCAGGTGCAGTCGCTGGCCGGGCTGAGCCAGCAGGTGGGCGACGTGCAGAAGTCGCAGGACGCGATTGCCGGCACCACCGCGCAAAGCCTCGAGTCCGTCGCGCGTGCGCGCAAGGTCGTGCAGGGCGTGGGCACCGAATTCGCGGGCGTGGTGGACACGCTGCGCCACGTCTCCGAGGCCGCCAGCCAGATCACGCAGATCGCGCTGCAGACGCGGCTCGTGGCCTTCAACGCCTCGGTTGAAGCGAAGCGCGCCGGCGAGGCCGGCCGCGGCTTCGGCGTGGTGGCCGACGCGGTGAAGGACCTCTCGGCCAAGGTCGAGGCGTCGTCCAAGCAGATCATGAGCACCATCAACGATCTCGACCAGCGCATCGAATCGCTGGCCAGCGAGATCCAGTCCGACACCGGCCGCGGCAAGCTCGGCACCTTCCACGTGGCGCTGGCCGAGGTGGAAGAGGGCGTGTCGCGCATCAACTCGGCGGCCGACCAGAGCCGCGGCATCTGCACCCGCCTGGCCCAGCAGATGCACGAGCTCGAGCGCGAGATGCAGCAGACCACCCGCGCGCTCGACACCGCCATGTCGCGCAGCGAATCGTTCCTGCGCGTGAGCGAACACCTCATCGAGCAGGTGGCCGGCTGCGGCATCGAGACGCAGGACACCCCGTTCATCCGCGCCGCGCAGGAAGCGGCCGGCCAGATCTCGAAGCTGCTGGAAGACTCGCTGCGCACCGGCACCATCAACGAGGCCGCGCTGTTCGACGAGAACTACGTGCCCATGCCCGGCACCAACCCGCAGCAGCACACCACGCGCTTCATCGATCTGGCGGACCGCCTGTTCCCGCAAGTGCAGGAACGCGTGCTGGGCAGCTCGTCCAAGATCGTGTTCTGCATCGCGGCCGACCGCAACGGCTACATCGCCACGCACAACAAGAAGTACTGCCACCCGCAGCGTGCCGGCGACACCGCGTGGAACACCGCCAACAGCCGCTGGCGCCGCATCTTCAACGACCGCACCGGCCTCGCTTCGGGCCGCAACACGCGCCCCTTCCTGCTGCAGACCTACCGCCGCGACATGGGCGGCGGCAACTTCGTGCTGCTCAAGGAAGTGGCCGCACCCATCACGGTGAACGGCCGCCATTGGGGCGGTCTGCGGCTGGCGTTCGGGTTCTGAGCACCGAGGCCGCTGCGCCCCTGGGCATCCACCGCTCACAGCCTGTCACAACACATCGGGCGCCTCAGCCCGGCCTGTCCTCCAGAATGCCTGCCGCCGGGTGAGCCGGCCATGACAACATTCAGGAGGAAATCGTGAGCCAACCCTTCATCGTGTTGGGCGACCACACAGACCATGTGTGGCGTGGTCATTGGCGCCACCACGGGCAGTGACGTCCACGGCAAGCGCATTGCCCGCATCGGCGACATGGTCTCGTGCCGGCGCTGCAAAGGCGTGTTTCCCATTTCGCAAGGCGACCCCTCGATGGTCATCGATGGCGTCCCGGCTGCTTACCACGGCTGCAAAACCGCTTGCGGTGCGGCGCTACTCTCATCACAGGCGGTCGCCACAACCACACCTTCAGGCGGTGCGGGCGCCGGAGCATCGAACGGCACGGACCGCAGCCCCACGGTACCCAACGGCTTCGGTCCCATAGGCAGCGGCCTGCTGGCCGGCTACCAGGACGAAGTCGTCGATGCACTGGGCCAACGATTCCGCGGCCGTTTCCAGTTCATCAGCGAAACCACTGGCCAGCCCATCGGCGGCCAAGCGGTGCGCCTGCGCTCCACGGCAGGCCAGTACCTCAGCGATAGCACCGACGGTGACGGCTACACCCAATGGGTCGAGCGAGAGGCAGGCGAATTGCTGGCGGCCGACACGGAGCGGACTGCGTGAGCGGCGGCACTGAAAGGCCGCCGCTGGCCACCGGCGGCATGTCGAGGGAAGGCACCACCACGGTGGTGCGCATCAGCGAGCTGCAACTCGATGCGGTGGACAAAAAGGTGCTGTGCTCGGCGATGTGCCGCTGCGACAAGGCGCCCAACGTGGGCGCCAACGGGCAGCAGTTGAAGCAAGCCTGCGTGGCCGAGCACATGAAAGGGCTGGACCGGCTGCTGGAGCATCGCAGCCCGTACAAGCAGGAGATCAACTACGACATGACCAAGCGGCCGCCCGCGCCCATCATGGACAGCGGCGTGCAGACCAAGGGGCACGACTGGCTGCCGGGGTGGATCAGCAAGTACTGGAGCGAAGACCCGAAACACCCGCCGTTCCAGGCCGGCCAGGGCATGATCCGCCGCCCCGACGTGGTGATCGTCAATGACCCGACCAAGCCGCCCACGCAGGACAACATCAAGCAGATCGTGGAGATGAAGTTCCCGCCGGATGCGATATCGGAGCCGCAAGCTCAGGCCTATGGGGAGATTGCCGGCAATCGGACCAAGTTGCGCACGCTGAAGCCCAGCGATTGCGACTGCGACAAGCCGGAGCCCGATGCGCCGGACATCCCAGTGGAGGAACTGGGGTGGGCCGCAACGGCATTGGGTTGGCTGGCCTTCGCCCTGTCACGAGGTCGCACCCCCCGTCCACCTGTTCCAGCGTATTGAGGAGTGCAAATGGAAAAGAAGGAACTCGATGCTTTCATGAACCAATGGTTCGAGGCGAATCAAGGCTGGAATGTGCTGCCCGGCGCGATGCTGATGAAGTACGGGCCGGAAGACTACATCGGCGCGGCCATTGCGGTGCGCGGCACGCTGTACTTCAAGGGCTCGCATACGCCGGAAGTTCGCGAAGCCATCTGCCAGTGCTTCGAGGCGTATGAAGCCATTGCCAAGGAGCACTTGAAATGGTTGTGGCGAGCGGAACCACCCGAAGGGCCGGACAAGCAAACCTATCCAAGAGCCAAACCGATGCGCGAGATGATGAAGCGCATGAAGGAAAACGACGCTGTGAGCTTCGCCTATACAGGCGGCGCCAAGGCAGAGGATGCAAGTCCTTGGACCTTCTACGTCCAAGGACTCAGAGGATGGGAGTCCAAGCTCGGATGGAAGGGGTTGGACTCGCTCCAGTTCTCGCTGCCGCGCGAGTATGTCGAATCCAACCCGAGCGTCTTCCAAACGTTGTTCGTCCAGTTCGCCAAGCTTTTGAGCGCGGAGCATGGACATGGGGGATTTGCCTTCAACCTTTCTCTTGTGCGCAAAGAGCCCAACGAGTCAACTGAAGCGTTCATGGCCACCAAGCTAAACGGGCTGGATGCCGGCAGCGCCGTGATGATCGCGGGAAGTTACGACCAAGGCATCACCGACCACATCAAGACCATCGGCTGGCTGACCGCCATCAACAAGGACATGGTGCAGCGCCTCGACGGCCTGCAGACCCTGCGCAACGAACTGCCCCCGCTGTGGTATGCGATGTACGACTACGGTCACGGCATCGTCATCCAGGCCGGCCCGAAGCCCGAGATCGCTGCCATGGACGTGGACCCGAAGCCCGCGACCTACGTGCTGCCCAACATGCTGCTCAAGGAACTGCGCGTGCCGGAAATCGGCAGCCTGCACTACGGCAGCCAGGACGGCGAGCCGCGCCTGTTCGGCTGGGCGGCCGAGCAATGGCTGCAGCGCTTCGACGTACCAGAAGAAGAGCTGATGCACTACAAGGCCAAGCTGCTGGACGAGCCCATGCTCACCAAGGACACCGCGCTGCCGCAGCGGCTCTGAAAAATCACGTCGATGCCACATTCGCATGACTTGCTGCCGCTTCTGCTCGCATGGGAATTCCAATGCCGGCAGGGCCTAGCATGAAGGCTGCTCGCAGTGATTGAGCACGATGAATCAGGAGGAATGGTTGATGTCAGGGAGTGGGGCCGAAAGGATCGGCCGAAATACAGCGCTGCCGGCTGGGGGGCGCATCGGGGTACGTGAAACAGAAGACACGGCGGCAGATTCCGACAGCGGTCTCCAGCACGTAGGGGCCATGCCTGAGGCGATTACCTCTGGATTGACGCACCGGCCACCACCGGCAGCGCCAGTGGAAACGAAGGAAACGTTGCATTCAAGGCGGGTGGACATCCAGCAGGCTGTAAGTGCGATGGGGCTTGCATCGTCGAGTAGATCAACGGCCAAAGGCGACTTGCTGGCGATGCTTGAGAAGCATGCACAGCGTTTGAAGCTGACGCTTGAACTCGCACGCAATGTGCAACAGGTGGAAAAGGTGGTACTCGCCGCCCTGCCTACGGCCAGGGAAGCGATCGATGCCTACATCGATCTTTCGCAGCAACAACCCCAAGTTGTCAGCAGCGATGCCCGTTTGATCTTGCAGAAGAATCGCATCGAGCTACCCATGCGGGTTCACGAACTGGCCACCATGCGGATGCTGCGCATCGAGGCCGTTCTGCATGGCGGCGAATATCGGAACTTGGGAGTCGGGCATGACGGCACAACGAGTCCCGATGCCATCATGGAAAGAATTGCCGGATTGAAGGAGCTGAAGAAAGAAATTGCGACGTGTGAGGGTTTGATGCGCGATGCATGCCTAGCGCTCGAGCTGACTTCGAAAAGTGACATTGCAGCGGGCGCACTGGTCGTGCCTTCCGGGGAGAAGATGCGTGAGCAGGTCTCCCGAGTTCGACATCTCGCCAGCCTCGACATCATGCTGCTCCAGCTTCATCGCGTCCTTCTCTTCAGTGATCTGCCACCGGATGTGCGGGCTGGGTGTCGTGAGCTGTCGACAGCCACCGCGGGGGCTGCAACGCTGGCATTTTCCGCGGCGCAGGCGCATCGCATGGACGGTACAGCCACCCGCTCGGCGGCACTCCGAGGGCTGGAAAGGGTCGATCGTCTCGCAGACCAGTTTGCAGTGAGAACCGTGCAGGCGTGGAATGGTCCTGCGGAGCATTGGCAGGGCATGCTGGCTTATGCCGACTCAGTTCAGCAGGTTCTGGTTGGGCTTCGTGACGCAGCCAGAGGTGAAATGGGACTCTCTAGAGAGCGCGGCGGCGCAGACGATGCCCCAATGCTCCCAGCGGCTGCTTCACCAAGCGGCGTGCAGCGCTCCGAAGGCAGGAGGCAGAAGGTTTCGCGCAGCGAGATGCTTGCTCAGTCGCATTCCACCGCAGCAATTGAAGGCCTGCGCTCAGCCGTGCTGAATAAGGCCCACCAGATGCTGGAAAAACGTGGCCTCACGCTGGAGATTGCTCATCACTTCGACTGCGGTTCGAACGCAGTCATGCCGCAGGGTGAGTCGCGGATCGCTGATCCCACCGAAGTTGCCAATGCGGCCAGAAAGCTTGTTCGGAGCCGGTTCGGTCGCATGGAGCCGCTGAACAATCTTCTTGAACAGCTACGAATGCAACTGGACCAGCACCCAAGCGATAACAAACTGCAGGAGACGATCTCGCAAGTCGAACACTGCAGGCAGGCACTCAGCCTGCTGAGCCAGCGCATTCGCAACGATGAGTCCGACGCATTGAAGTGCCATGCAACGCCAACGGCTTCGCATCTGCAGCGCCTGCTGAGAATGCAGGAGATCGCCAGCGTCAGCCAACTGAAGAAGCTGAATTCCGTTGGTGACGAGGGCGATCGAGGCACTCTTTTCGAGATGAAGATTCAGCCCAAGCCACTTGTCAACGGTGATGCCGTGCCGCCGCTGTACCTGCACTTGCACACGCCGGAACTGGTCATTGCCGAGGAATGCCGCGCCATGTCTTTTGAAGCATTCACTGCGGTGCACGTCAAAAACGAAGTGCAACGCGGTCTGGGGCGACGGTGGGAGGAACTGCAAAAGGCGTTCGGCCGTGCCGACATGAAGGTGCACCGCGGCGAAGTGGATGAATCCTTGCTGAGGGATCTGCTGGCATTCGAAGTGGCGGCGCCACGTTGAAAACTGTCTCGTTCTGGCCGGCAACCTCAAAGTGAGGCCGGCCAGTTTGCACCGCACAGGTCAACCGAGCTTCGCCAAGTTCTTGCCGCCGTAGAACTCGTCCGCGGCCTTCTTGCAGACGTTCGCATAGAACCTGTCAGCATCCTCGATGGTGTAGCCGGCGCCTGCAAAGCATCCTCGGGCGACCTCGTGCAGCGTGTGCCTGATGCCGCTCACATCGTCGTACACGGCGTTGAGGCACGCGACGATCACCCCCACATCCTCCTTGGACAACCGATCCTCACCGCTCATCAGCCGGGCGTGGTTGATTACGGCGATGGCATTGGCGCTCGTGAACGAGTCGCCCAATCCGGAGCAGTCCTCGAACCCGTTGCCTTTCTCGTTCACCTTGAAGTGGGCGATCGCCATGTTCTCCACGTTTTTCCCAAACATGGGCTTCATGTCTTCGAGTGCCTGCGGGTCATTTCTCAAGCGGAATTCATGGAAGCCGGTTTCAATCTTGTGCAGCATCGGCCCCAGGACGCCCGTGTTTCTCTTGAAGATGCTCTTCGACGGGTCTTCGAACATCAGGCTTTCATCGATCTTGTGGGTTTCGTCCGGTGACAGCAGCCCGTGGTCGGTCAACGTCTTCATCACGACCTTTTCGGCGTGTCCCCAGTGCTCGTCGTTGGCATAGACCTGCCTGAAGTTGAGGATCGCGCGGCCAGCAGCGAGCTGGGCCTCTTCGCCGAACTTGTCGTCCGTCTGGAGCAGGGCCTCTAGTGACTCCACGCATTGTTTGAGTGATTGGCCTCGTGCTTCGGATTCATTCTTGAAATGCTTGTAGCCCTTGTTCACGAAGGGCTGTGTGATCGAACGGGAGGTGTATCCGCGGGCGCCCGTTTCCTCGTTGGGAATCCCCACCAGTGCGTACTTGTTTTTTTCCTCGTACAAGTGGCTTTTCGTCAGGTCGAAATTCTCGGGCACGTGCGGCGGGTTGTGTTTGGCGACGAGTTCCTCCTTGACGAGGTGACCCTTGAGGCAGGTGAGGTTCTTGAGCAGCGACTCGCGTGCTTCCTTGGTGTTCATCAAATTCTCGACGTGCACCTTGGTGGCCGCACGATAGTCGGTCATGGTCACGAACTGGTTGTTGCCGCAAGTCGAAATGGGGCTGAACCGTTCCAGCTTCTGCTCTTGAAAGTACTCCGCTGCCGATGCCGGCCACGCTGGGGCGCTTTCAAGATCGTTGCCGTGGTAGTGCTGGAAGTACTCCTTTGCCTTCCCTTGGGCTTTGTTGAGCCGCTCGTTGCTGGTGAACCCTCCCTTTCCGTCGTGCAACGCGGTGGTGGAAAGGAAAAAGTCATTGGCTGTCTTGTCGTAGATATAGCCGGCGCCTGCGGCGAGCGCTACGTACTTCACTGCGCGCGAGGCAAAGGTCGATGTCCCGTTCGTCTCGCCTCCTCCTGTGGTGCTGACCTGCGCCTTCTGAAGCTGGGTGGTTCTCGGTGGAACTGATGTTGTTGCCTGTGCGGTCCGCGATGCAATGGGAATGCCGGCTTCACGCGACGCAGGCACGGCGGCCTTTGGCGTCTGGGTTTGAATGGCACGCTGTGCCAATTGAAATGCCTGGCCGAGTTGGCCACTTCTGACTTTCATGAGTTCTCCCTGGTTTGAGCTGACGCGCGCTTGCAAGGTGGGCGCAGGAAACGTGACGGTGTGCTTTGGAGCTTCTGCACTGTTTCTTTGCAGAAGCAGCCGAGGCATTTTTGTGGCCCGCAAGACGGGAAATCAGGGAGATGTGCGAAAGGCTGAGTCAACGCGCGAAGAGCGCCTTTGCCGAGTACGCACTGTCGGCTAATTCATTCGCGGGCGAGCACGGCGCCCAGCGTGCGGATGCCGCGCTCGATCTGCGTGACGTCCAGGCTCGCATAGCCCAGCACCACGCCGGCGCAGTCGTGCTGGCGGCGGTTGCCGCCGTTCGAGTACAGCGGCGTGATGGGTGAGATACCGACACCGCTTTCGCGGGCACTGGTGACCAGCGTTGCCTCGTCGCGCCTGCGCAGCCCGCGCAGCCACAGCACCACGTGCAGGCCCGCCGCGGCACCTTGCACTTCCACGTTCTGCGGCAGGTGGCGAGCCACGGCCTGCAACAGCGCTGCGCGCCGGCGTTCGTTTTCGCGGCGCATGCGGCGCACGTGCCGCTCGTAGGCGCCGCTGTGAACGAGCGACGCGAGCGCCAGCTGGTCGAGGCGTGGGGCGTGCCGGTCGGTGAGCCGCTTGGCCTCGCGGAACACCGGCACCAGGGCATGAGGCAACACCAGGTAGCCCAGCCGCAGCTGCGGTGACAGGGCCTTCGAGAACGTGCCCACGTAGATCACCGACCCGCTCGCGTCCAGCGACTGCAGGGCGTCGATGGGCCGCAGGCCGTAGCGGAATTCGCCGTCGTAGTCGTCCTCGATCACGTAGGCGCGGCGCTGTTTCGCCCATTCGATGAGCTCGTGCCTGCGGCCTACCGGCATCACGCCGCCGAGCGGGAACTGGTGCGAAGGCGTCACGTAGGCGAGGCGGATGCGCCGGTCGGCCGGCAGTGCCTGCGTCTGCAGGCCGTGTTCGTCGACAGGCACTTCCAGCGGCACGGCCCCCGCGGCTTCGAACACGCGCCGCGCCATCTGGTAGCACGGGTCTTCCATCACGACCCGGTCGCCCGCATCGAGCAGCACGCGCGCGGCCAGGTCGATGGCCTGCTGAGAGCCATGCACGATGAGGACTTGCTCGGCCTCGCACACCAGCCCGCGAGCGCGCCGCAGGTAGCCCTGCAGTGCGGTGCGCAGCTCGGCCTCGCCTTCGGGGGCTGCATAGGCCAGGCGCGGCTGCCGCTGCAACAGCGCCTGGCTATAGGCGCGGCGCCAGGCGAGCGTGGGGAAGTCGGCCGCGGCCAGGGGGCCATACAGAAAGTCGATCGACGAGCGATGGTGGCTGCCCGGGGCCGGAGGCTGCGGCATGCCGGCCACGCGCTCGCCGAAGGCCGACAGCCGCGGTGCTTCGGCACTTGCCCGGGCCGCGGCCGGTCGGCTCGCCGTTGCGCCGGCGGCGACGCGCGCCTTGGTGCGCTGCGAGGTTTCGAGATACCCCTCGGCGGCCAGTTGCTCGTAGACCGCGGTGACGGTGGTGCGTGAAACGCCCAGCTCCGACGCAAGCGCGCGGGTCGATGGCAGGCACGCGCCGGCCGCGAAGCTGCCGTCGGCGATCTGCGACTTGAGGCTTTCGTAGATGCGTCGGCCGGTGCGGGCGCTGCGATCGGTGTTTGCGGAAATCTGGCCCACGGAAATGCAGCAGAACTGGATCTCGAAATTGTGCCAGCCGAGATGGAGAGTAGAGCCTTCGAAAGACCTCGCCGCGCCGTTGCCGCCGACCGCACGCACACCATGTACGTTCCACCGCACTTCGTTGAAACCCGCGAGTCCGAGCTGCATCGCATCGTGCGAGCGCACCCGCTCGGCGTGCTCGTGACCATGGGCGCAAGCGGGCTGGATGCCAACCACATCCCGTTCGAACTCGACGCATCGGCCGGCCCTTGCGGCACGCTGCTCGGGCACGTGGCGCGTGCCAATCCGGTCTGGCAGCAGGCTGCGCCGGGCTCGGACGTGCTGGTGGTCTTTCGCGGAGCCGAGGGCTACATCTCGCCCAACTGGTACCCGAGCAAGCACGAAACGCATCGCCATGTGCCCACCTGGAACTACGAGGTCGTGCACGCGCACGGCACGCTGACCGTTCGCGACGACGAGCGCTTCGTGCGCGGCGTGGTGGCGAGGCTCACGCGCACGCACGAGGCGAATCAACCCCAGCCGTGGAAGATGGGCGACGCGCCGCCCGACTACATCGACACGCTGCTGCAGGCCATCGTCGGCATCGAGATCCGCATCACGCGCCTGGTCGGCAAGGCCAAGCTGAGCCAGAACCGCGAGCCGCGCGATCTGGCCGGGGCGGTGCAGGGGTTGCGGGCCAGCGGCTGCACAGCCTTGGCCCAGGCCATGGAGCAGGCAGCGCCCAAGTGAGCCGCGCGGCGGCTATTCCTGCAGGGCCCGCACCACGTCGCCCACGCGAATGAGGCCGCTGCCCAGCACGCGGGCCGTCATGCCGCCGTGCCCGCGCATCGCGGCGTAGCCGCCGGGGCCGATGGCCTCTTCCATGCGCGAGCAGGGCTGGCAGGGCCCCACGACCTCCAGCAGCGCCTCGCCCACCTGCAACCGCGCGTTCTTGAGCGCGACGAGATTGATGCCCGAAACCACGAGGTTGCGCCGCAATGCAACGGCATCGATGCTTGCCACGCGCGCCAGCTGCGCTATCACACCCAGGTGTTCGGCCTGGATCAACGTGACCTGGCGCGTGGAGAGCTCGGCCTCGCCGCGCCGGCCCAGGCGGTCGTCCGCGAGGCCGATGCCGGCAAGGGCCGCGGTCGCGTCGATGCGGCGCGCCGCCTCACGCGACGTACCCCGCACGATGATCATTTCGACACGCCCTTCGATGTGCGGCGGGCGGTGCAGGTCCTTGATGGTCTTCATTTGCGTGGCGATGCTGAGTTGCGGCGCGCGGACGCGGCCGGTTCCATGAGCTGGTGCCCCCAGGACTCGACGAGTTCCTGCACGGTCTGGGCGACCACGCGGCATGCCGGCGACAGCTTGCCTTGCCGGGGCAGCGCCAGCGTCACGTAGCGCGACAGGTCGGGCCGCACGAGCTTGCTCGCCTGCAGCCGGCCGCTGCGCAGCTCGGCCGCCACCGAATACGGCCCGAGGATGGAATACAGCCCCGTCACGTGCGCCACCAGTTCCTTCTGCGCGGTCAGCGAGTCAGCCTCTACCACTGGTTCGAGCTTGAAACCGAGGCTGCGTGCTGTTTCGTCCAATGCGTGGCGCCAATGGCTGGGGCGGCGCGGCAGCACGAGCCGCAGGCCGGCCAGTTTCGAGAAGTGGAGCGTGGGCTCGCGCGTGAGCGGGTCGCCTGCTGCAGAGACGAGGAAGGTGTGCGCCACGCACAGCGGTCGCTCCTCGGTGCCGCTGGGCCGCTGGAAGCGGAACAGCACGGCCAGATCCACCGCACCGCTGTCGAGCATGGCGTCGAGCTCCGCGCCCTGGGCCTCCGCGATGTCGAGGCGAATGCCGGGGTGCTGCACCTGCAGCCGTTCGAACAGACGCGTCATCAACGGGTGCGCGGCCGAAGGGATGATGCCCAGCCGCACCTGGCCCAGCAGCCGGCCCGATTCGCAGCGCAGCTCCTGCGACAGGTGCTCGGTCTCCTGCAGCCACGGCCGCAGCCGCGCCACGGCACGCTCACCCAGCTCGGTGAGCGCAACGCCCCGGCCGGTGCGCCGGAACAGGCGCCCTCCGCATTCCTGTTCGAAGTCGGTGATCTGCCGGCTCACGTGCGATTGCACGGTCTGCCGCCGAGCGGCCACCTTGCTCAGGCTGCCCGCTTCGGCAACCTCCAGGAACAGCCTCACGCTCGCTACGTTCATCGCTGGGCCCTCGCGCCAGACTTGCCTTTTCTGGCAAGTCTGAAAGCTCCGAGTCTATCTAGCCGGGCAGGGCGGCGATTCCTACATTGCATGCATGCGCCGCGGGATCCATCCAGCCGGCGTGGCTCGCAGACCACGGCGAGTTCCCGACCCACTCGAACCTTGAAAGGATGAGACATGACGACGATCGACCTGCGCGGCCTCGTGCCTGCCCCCGTGACCCCGTTCACCCGCGACGGCGCAGTGGACTACGCCGCCATCCAGCGCATCGGCAGCTGGCTGGGCGGCATCGACGGCGTGAAGGGGCTGACCGTGCTGGGCCATGCGGGCGAAGGCACTTTCCTCGAGCGCGACGAGCAGGCCAAGGTGATCGAGTGCTTCCGTGAGTCGGTGGGGGGGCGCCTGCCCATCATTGCCGGCATCACCCTCGAAGGCACGAAGGTCGCGGCCGAGGAGGCCAAGCGTGCGGTCAAGGCCGGTGCGTCGGCAGGCCTGGTGTATCCCTCGCACGGCTGGCTGCGCTTCGGCTACCAGAAGGGTGCGCCGCAGGACCGCTACCGCGCCATCCACGAAGAAAGCGGCCTGCCGTTGATCCTGTTCCAGTACCCCGACGCCACCAAGGCCACCTACGACCTCGAGACGCAGCTCGACATCGCCGCGCTGCCGGGCGTCTTCGCCATGAAGAACGGCGTGCGCAACATGAAGCGCTGGGACACCGAGATCCCGGTGATCCGCCGGGAGCGCCCGAACCTGCAGGTCCTCACCTGCCACGACGAATACCTGCTGCACACCATGTTCGACGTGGACGGTGCGCTGGTGGGCTACGGCGGCATTGCGCCTGAACCGCTGATCGAGATGATCGCTGCGGGCAAGGCCAAGGACTATGCGAAGGCCCGCTCGCTGCACGACCGCCTGCTGCCGGTGACGAGCAACGTCTACCACCGCGGCTCGCACATGGAAGGCACCGTGGCGCTGAAGTGGGCGCTGGTGGCGCGAGGCATCCTCGAGCACGCCATGGTGCGCAGCCCGCTGCTGCCCCTGCCTGAAGGTGCCGACAAGGAGATCGCCCAGGCCATGCGGGCCGCCGACCTGGCCGGCTGAGCCGGCGCTGCACGCGCAACGAAACACCACCGAAGACGAAGGTGCGCTCACGCGTTCCTTCGTGCGCTTAGCCAGAGGAGACGAACATGAGATGGAGAAGACTCCTGGCCGCTGCCATGGCCGCCTGCGTTGCCGCCGTGCCCGCCCTGGCGCAGACCGCGGCCAGGTTCCCGGAGCGCGATCGGACCTTGCGCATCGTCGTGCCTTTCGCTGCCGGCGGCGGCGTAGACAACGCCGCCCGTCTGCTGGGCGAGCAGTTGCGCAAGCAGCTCGGCATGACCGTGCTCGTCGAGAACAAGGCCGGTGCCAGCGGCACGCTGGGCGGCAAGGCCGTGCAGGCTTCACCGCCAGACGGCTACACGCTGCTCTTCTCGGCCGCGACGCACGTGCTGGCCAGGCAGGTGCTGAGCAATGCACCTTATGACCCGCAGACCGACTTCGCGCCGGTGGCGCGCGTCGGCGAGGCGCCGCTGATGCTGGTGATCTCGCCGCAGCTGGCGCAGCACAAGCTCGCCGACGTGCTGGGGGCCGCGAAGTCACAGCCGGAGAAATGGCTGGCGGCCATTCCCGCTGCCGGCGCGCCCAGTCATCTGGCCACCTTGCTGATGGCCAAGCAGGGCGGCGTGAAGTTCAGCTACGTGCCCTACAAGGGCACGCAGCCTGCACTGGTCGACGTGGGCGGCGGCCACGTGAACCTGCTGCTTGACTCGATGATCTCGGTGCTGCCCATGGCCAGGAGCGGCAAGGTCAAGCCGATCGCCATCACCTCGAAGAAGCGCAGCACGCTCGCGCCCGACGTGCCGACCGTGCAGGAAAGCGGACTGCCGGGCTTTTCATACGTGTCGTGGTATGGCGTGTGGGTGCCGAAGGACACGCCGGCTGACCGGTTGAGCTTCCTCAACACCGCGATCAACACGGCGGTGGGCGAGCTTGCGAGAAACGGTGCTTTCGCGGCCCTGGGTATCGAGCCCGTGCAGGAAAGTGTCGACCAGTTCAGGCGCTACATCGCCAGCGACGTGGCGCAAGGCACCGAGCTGCTGAAGGACGCTGGCTTCAAGCCCGAGTAGCGCCAGGGGCCCACCGGGCCCGCCGTCACGCAAACACCAGACCTGCGCTGCCGGGCGACGCAGCAGATCGGCCGCACCCGCTGCGGCCGACACCGAGGAGACAAGACTCATGAAGAAGGCAATGTGCACCGCGGGCCTGGCCTGGCTGCCGGCTCTGGCGCAGGCTTCGTCCGTCACGCTGACGGGTACCGTGGACGCGGGCCTGCGCTACGTGCGCAACGGCTCGCTCGGTTCGCAAAAGAGCGAGGTGAGCGGCGCCAACTCGACGAGCAAGCTCATCTTGCGAGGCGCGGAGGATCTGGGAGGCGGTCTTTCCGCGGGCTTCTTTCTGGACAGCACGATCGCAGCCGACACCGGCGGTGCCGGCGCCGCCGCACCAGCCGGCCAGTTCTGGGACCGCCGCTCCACCGTGAGCCTTGCGCACGCCGGCTTCGGCGAAGTGCGCCTCGGGCGTGACTGGGTGCCCACGCACCTGGTGTGGAGCGGCTTCGACCCGTTCAGCACCTTGGGCATCGCGAGCGCCAACACCTTCCGTTCCTTCTCGGGGTCGCGGGCCCTGGGCCAAGCGTTCGGCAATGCGCCGGAAACGCAAGCCGCCAACCCCACGCTGCGGGTGAGCAATGCGGCCGAATACTTTTTGCCTGCGGGGCTTGCAGGCGTGTATGGCAGCGTCATCGTCACTGCGGCCGAAGGCGGCACCACGGCCAGCGGATCCACGCGCGGTGAAGGGCTGCGCCTGGGCTGGTCCGGCCGCGGCGTCAACGTGGCGGGTGCGCAGTTCACCACGCGCAACACCAGCACCGGCGTGCACTTCAAGGATCAGGTCTTGGGTGTGTCCTACGACTTCGGCATGGCCAAGCTCAGCATCGCGCAGCGGCGCTGGGTTTTCGGGGTGGACCGCACCATCAACACGCAGGTAGGTGCGATCGTGCCGCTGGGTGTTGGTGAGGTGAAGCTGACCTACGTGCGGGCAGACCAGAGCGGTGCCACACCCGCGCAAAGCGCGAACGACGCGAGCCTTCTGGGCGCGGGCTACGTGCACAACCTTTCGAAGCGTACGGCGCTCTATAGCCATTTCGCGTGGCTGCGCAACAAGGGGGCGTCGGCGTTTGCGATTCCCGGTGGGCCGGTGGTCAGCGGCAATGCGGCGGCGGCCAACTACTTCGGTGGGCAGAAGTCCACCGGCTTCGAAGCCGGCATTCGCCACAACTTCTGAGCCTCGCCGTGAGAACGAAACCGCACCGGTGGGCTGCGATGTGCCGCGGCCTGTGCTCCTGCTGGGCCGAGCGGCTGGACCGTTGGCTCAAGGAGCTGGGCAACACGCGGGTGTAGGGCCATGAGGCGCGTGCCGCGTGAGCAGCGAAACGGCCCCACTCGGGGCCGTTTCTTGGGGGCGATCGTCAGCGCATCACTTCGGCGGCTTGATCACCCAGAACGAGGCGGAGGCCTTGTTGTTCTTCTCGGTCTCTTCGGCGTTGAAGTTGCCCACGTCGGCCAGGATCTTGGCGACGAAGCCCGACTGGCTCAGCGCGTGGATGGGCATGGTGTGCTCGAAGGTCATGACCTGCTTGGGCTGCAGCTTCAGCTGTGTGGGCGGCAGCGGGTGCGGTTGCATGGTGGTGCCGTCCTTGGCGAGCGAGCCCACCACGGTGAAAGTGCCGGTCGGCGTGTTGCTGTCGTTGACGACGACGTAGCGGATGGTGACGGCCTCGTGGTTCGGGTCGAGCGTGGCGCCTTCTTCGACGACGGCACCGGTGGAGGCGCTGATCACCTTGATGTAGGCGTAGATGTCGGTGAGTTGCTTCATTTGATGAATCTCCCTGGAGATGGGTGGTGGTTGAAAGGTCTGGCGCCGGTTTTGCCTTGCGCCGCGGTATCGACGCGTTCGTGTTGTGTCGATGGAAGGCAGTGTCGGCCGCGCGTGTATCAATTGCGCTTCGCCGTGAGCGCCGTTGCGATTCATTTGTTTTCCGCCGTGCAGCGGCGCTGAAGTGGCCCACCCCCGTAGCGGCTTCGCCGCACCCCCTCAAGGGGGGCGAGCCCGGACACGAAAGGTCCTGTGGACGTTTCGCGCCTGGCGAGCGGCCGGGTCGCAAGACCCGGCGCGGCCTGCAAGGCACGCCAGCGGACCGGCGAAGCCGGATCCGCGGCGTCCGCTGGGCTGCGGCCGCTGGACGCGGCGCAGAGGTTCATGCGTCGCGGGAGACGCTCAGCGTCATGGAGCAACTGAAGTGAAAAACGGCACCCGAAGGTGCCGTTGTCGTTGTGCAAGGGAGCAGTGCTGTTGGCTCAGTCCAGCCGCACGTTCAATCGCAGCCAGTACACCTGGCCCTCGGGTCGGTTGCGCACAGAGAACTCCTGCATCGCCTTGGCGTCCAGTCCCCACGTGCCGCTTTCCGACAGGTAGGCCAACACCGGGCCTGCGCCCAGTGTGCGTGCCTTGTTGCCGTGCTCGGCCACGTTGGGGCCCTTGTCGTTGGTGGTCT
>CAMLLU010000093.1 GCA_946480925.1 uncultured Rivibacter sp. | reverse complement strand
CTGTGGCGACGACGACGGCGGCGAGGTTGATGACCGTGGCGGGGTGGTCGGCGTTCGGTGGGGGGATGTTGGGCGTGACCTCCGCGGTTGTTGACGGTGTTCAGGCAGCAAAGAAGATGTACGCGCAGTGGGAAGATGGTGATCGGGACGCTGCCAGGTCATCCTTCGGTGTGGTAGCAGCGAGCGGATTTGCTGCTATTGGCGGGGGCGCCTTGACGGTCATCGGCGCAGGTGCGCTGCTGGCGCAAGCGGGTGCTACAGGCGCGGCTGCATCCGCAGTTGTTGGGGCCGCGAGCTTCATTGGCATGGGGGCGGCCATTCCGGTTGCCGGGTGGATCGTGTTGGTTATAGGCGCTACGGCAGCCGGTATCTATTTCGCTTACCGAGCTTCGACGCAGGAAGACACTCCTCTCGAGAAGTGGCTCTCGCGCTGTTGCTGGCGAGACGAAGCCGAGTACGGAGGTTCCACGCGCCAGAAGTTCAGTAACCTCAAGCAGGAGATGGCTGAGTTTCAGCAGGCGATCTACGGCCTGAGCGTCACGCTGAACTGGAACGACCGTTGGGGAAAGGACGAAGTGGAAGTCACCGTCACCATGCCTGGCTACAGCAGCAAGAACAGCGAGTACGCCTTCTTGCTGGAGCTGCACGGGCCGGAATGGAAGAAAAAACTCCTCGTGCACCGAAAGACCAGCGCCTTCAGCACCGATGTAGATCTGAAGCCGCAGCCACCGGTGCAGGCTTACATCAGCGCGCCCGTGCCGGGCAGGAAGTACATCCCCATGGACGAGGTGCTGGAGGTGAGCGAGCCCTTCAGCTTTACGGTGCAGGGCAGCACGGCCATCTTTGCAGGCAAGGTGCGCGTGAACGAGGACTACTTCAACGCCGCCAAGCTCAAGTTCGAATACTGGCCGGATGCCACGAACCAACCGGAACTGAAGATGATCCCGGTGCCGGGCGGTGCCAACTTTGCGGAGATAGCAGACTGACATGTTGAAACGCGCACGCAATGGCTGGAGCCGTGCGAAGTCGGCCGTGCACAGCGCAAGGCTGTTGCAGCCCCATATGCCGTTGGCCGGCTGGGGTAACGGTGACCAGATGGTGTATGCATGCAACTCTGCTTACCTGGAGATTGGGCAAGGGGGCTCGTCGCCGATGCGTGGTTGGGGGGTTGGCGTGCTGGTGCCCGCGTTCTTGTTTTTTGTGTGGGTCGGACTCTCCGTCTTCTGGTACTGCATATCCCAGGTGTGGGATCCTCGCCCCATTTGGCAGCCGGCTCTAGAGCAGTCGCTACCTGGCATCGATTGGGTGGAATTGCTGCTTGGTGCACCAGTTGCGTTCGTGCTGGCTGCGGCAAGTGGTTTGTTTGCCTTCTTGTTGTTCGGGATGGCCTTCCTCATCGTCACCGACCCCACCGTTCGCTTGGATGCCAAGCGCCAGAGGGTCTGGATGTGGACCGGCAAAGGCCCGATCGAGATGGACTGGGCGAGCCTCGTGCCACGGGTCGAGTCCAGCGTGGCGAGTGCCTATGCCACGGTCAAGCTCTATCGCGGGCAGTACGCGGAACTCGGCTCTGACGGGGAGCCGAAGGTCACCAAGGGCATTCCTCACGTGTTCCAGTGCGGGCAGATCTCGGCGGCTGAAGAGGGCGTGCGCCCCAGCATGGAATACGTGCGTCTGTACATGGAGTCCGGCCCGCACGCCGTGCAAGCACCCGAGAAACTGCTGAGCCACCGGCCGCGCTGGTACGCCATGGTCAACCTGTTCGGCATGGCAGATGACTGGGTGCGCTGGCGCGAGAACCGCGACAGGCCGGGTGTTGCGCCTGCGCCGTGGTTCCGTACCGTCGTATTCGTTCTGCTCTTCCCGGTGTTCTTCCCGATGCAGTTCACCAACTGGCTGGCGTTGGCAGTGGCGCCGAAGCCGAAATGGCCGAAGGAGTTGGAGGCCATGCATGCGGCTGATCTGGCCCGTGCGCAGGCAGAGGAAGCCGCACGGCGTGTGGCGGACCCTCGGCTCGATCGAGCGCAAGAGGCGGAGAAGCCGAGACGCAAGCCTGTGATCCGCGTGAACGGGCAAATCGTGGATGGGGATGCCTGAGCGCGCGGACTCATGCTGAAACACGCACGCAATGGCTGGGGTCGGGCGAAGTCGGCAGTGCACAGCGCAAGGCTGTTGCAGCCCCATGTGCCGTTGGCCGGATGGGGCAACGGCGACCAGATGGTGTATGCGTTGAGTCCTGCCTATCTTGAGATTGGGCAGGGCGGTGTCTCACCAATGAGAGGGTGGGGGCTGCTTGTTTTTCTTGGTTTGCTAGGTGTCGCCGGTGCTGGACTGTTTCTTGGATGGACGCTGTTGTCGGATTCATGGATCAGCGCTGGACAAGATCCGGATGCAGGGGGAATTAGCGGTACGTTGATCGTGGCCTGCGTGCTTTCAGCAGGCGCCTTTCTCTTGGCTGCATGGCTGTTTTGGATCTACTTTGCAATGAGCTTCCTGGTCGTTACCGACCCCACTGTTCGCCTGAATGCCAAGCGCCAGAAGGTGTGGATGTGGACCGGCAAAGGTCCGATCGAGATGGACTGGGCGAACCTCGTGCCGAGGGTGGAGTCCAGCGTGGCGAGCGCCTATGCCACAGTCAAGCTCCATCGCGGGCAGTACGCGGAACTCGGCCCTGACGGGGAGCCGAAGGCCACCAGGGGCGTTCCGCACGTGTTCCAGTGCGGCCAGATATCAGCGGCCGAAGAGGGCGTACGCCCCAGCATGGAGTACGTGCGCCTGTACATGGAGGCCGGCCCGCAGGCTGTGCAACAGCCCGAGAAGCTGTTGAGCCACCGGCCGCGCTGGTATGCCATGGTCAACCTGTTCGGCGTGGCGGACGACTGGGTACGCTGGCGCGAGAACCGCGACAAGCCGGGTGTGGCACCTGCGCCGTGGTTCCGCACCGTCGTGTTCGTTCTGCTCTTCCCGGTGTTCTTCCCGATGCAGTTCACCAACTGGCTGGCGTTGGCAGTGGCGCCGAAGCCGAAGTGGCCGAAGGAGTTGGAGGTCATGCATGCAGCCGATCTGGCCCGTGCGCAAGCAGAGGAAGCCGCGCGGCGTGCGGCGGACCCGAGACTCGATCGCGCCCAGGAGGCCGAACGGCCACGACGCAAGCCTGTGATTCGCGTGAATGGGCAGATCGTGGACGGGGATGCCTGAGCGCGCGGACTCATCATGTTGAAACGCGCACGCAATGGCTGGGGCCGGGCGAAGTCGGCTGTGCACAGCGTCAGGCTGCTGCAGCCCCATGTGCCGTTGGCCGGATGGGGCAACGGCGATCAGATGGTGTACTCATGCAGTCCTGCATATCTGGAGATCGGCCAGGGCGGGGCGTCGCCGATGAGAGGTTGGGGCGCCATTGTCTTTGCGGCGCTGGTTTTCTTGATGTTCGCCTTTCTTGTTGAGGCTGTCCCTTTCTCAATCGAGGCTTGGCGAGCAGGCCAAGTCTCAGTGTGGATGATGGGTATCACAGTAGCCATGGGCGCTTTGATGATCCCTCTTCTGTTGGTGCCAGCGGCCTACTTTGCGATGAGCTTCTTCGCCGTCACTGACCCCACCGTCCGCCTGGATGCCAAGCGTCAGAAGGTGTGGATGTGGACCGGCAAAGGCCCGATCGAAATGGACTGGGCGAACCTCGTGCCGCGGGTCGAGTCCAGCGTGGCGAGCGCCTATGCCACGGTCAAGCTCTATCGCGGGCAGTACGCGGAACTCGGCCCCGATGAGGAGCCCTTGGCCACCAAGGGCATCCCTCACGTGTTCCAGTGCGGGCAGGTCTCGGCGGCTGAAGAGGGCGTGCGCCCCAGCATGGAATACGTGCGTCTGTACATGGAGGCAGGTTCACACGCCGTACAACCACCCGAGAAACTGCTGAGCCACCGGCCGCGCTGGTACGCCATGGTCAACCTGTTCGGCATGGCAGATGACTGGGTGCGCTGGCGCGAGAACCGCGACAGGCCGGGTGTTGCGCCTGCGCCGTGGTTCCGTACCGTCGTATTCGTTCTGCTCTTCCCGGTGTTCTTCCCGATGCAGTTCACCAACTGGCTGGCGTTGGCAGTGGCGCCGAAGCCGAAGTGGCCGAAGGAACTGGAGGCCATGCATGCGGCCGATCTGGCCCGTGCGCAAGCCGAGGAAGCCGCAAGGCGTGCGGCGGACCCTCGGCTCGATCGCGCCCAGGAGGCCGAACGGCCACGACGCAAGCCTGTGATCCGCGTGAATGGGCAGATCGTGGACGGGGATGCCTGAGCGCTCGCCGTTTGCCACGGCTAAGGCGTGCGGTTGAAACCGATCTCGATCTCCATGCGGCTGGCCACGTCGGCACCGCCTTGCCGGGCCGCGACGAAGCCCGTTGCGCGGAACATGGCTTCCAGGCGCTGCATGACTTCGCCGTCGGCATCGCTCACCAGCAGCGGCTGCACCTGCACCACCTCGCCGGCTTCTGAAATGCACAGGCGCAGGCGGATCGGCAGGCCGCTGGGCGTGGTGCCGTCGAGCAGCGACTCGTCAGGCGCCGAGCGCGGCAGTGCCGACCGGTCCACGGCCGAAGGGTCGCGGTAGTGCGCTGAACCGCAGGGAAGGGTCGGCGAGTCTTCTTCAGCCGGCTCGGCTGCTTCGGCCGCCTTGCCGTTGGCCCGCTCTTGAGCGACCTGCAGCACGGGAGGTGCCGGCGTGGCGCTCGCTTCAGCAACCAGTCGCACAGTCACGGCACGGGCAGTCGCCGTGGCCGTGCCCGCAATCGCCCGCGAACCGGCGGCCGGCGCGTTGCGGCTGCCCGAGGCCAGCCCGTACAGCAGCACGGCATGGCCCAGGCCCGCCAGCAGGCAGGCCCATGGAGCAGCAGGGTGGCGCAGCATGGCCGCGCCTCAATCGGTGGTCAGCACCTCGCGCCAGTTCAGCCGCTTCAGGCTGGTGGCGGCGCCGTAGTTGCCCTTCACGCTGGCGATGCCGTTCTCGCTGCCGCCGGTGATGAGTCGGATCTTGCCGCCGATGTTCTGGAAGGCGATGTCGGTGATCACGCCGCCCGACGATGCCGAGGAAGCGATGAGGTTGCCGTCGTCGTCCACCAGCACGGTCTTGCCGTCGGCCATGCTCACAGCGATGGTGTAGCCGGTGCCCGAGGGGTTGCACGCCTCGCCGTTGGGCAGGTTCACGGCCACGCCCACGATGCCGTTCACGTAGGTGGGCGTGACGGTGATGCGTTCGGCCACGCCGGTGCTCGAGCTCACGCCGAGGTCGAAGTACCAGCCCATTGCGGCGGCCGGCGCGCTGCCGATGCCGTTGAGCAGGTTGGTGTTGGCGTTGAGGTTGCTGCGCGTGATGGGAAAGCTCACGCCGCTGGGCAGGCTGCTGCTGGTGTAGTAGGCCGTCCTGGTGCCGTCGATGATGGCGTAGAAGGTCTGCACCTGCGTGCTGGTGATGTCGCTGTCGGCCAGCAGGCGGCCGGTGCCCACCAGCACGTAGCGCTTGCCGGAATTCGGCTCGATGGCAATGCGCACCGGCGTCGTCACCGGCTGCGCGGTGCCGCTGGAATCGGTGAGCCTGGCGATCCTGGTGGGCGCGTCGTACGAGCCGGTGGTGCCCGTCACGTCCACGCGCCACACGTTGCCCTGCAGGTCGGCCGCATACAGCGATTCGGCGGTGTAGTCGGTCTCGTCGGGCAGGTAGGCCACGAAGTACGCCAGGTTCAGCGGCGCGCTGGTGGAGCCTTCCGAGGTGGCCACGGTTTCGAGCAGCTCGCCGGTCTTGGGGTTGACGAAGAAGAAGTAGCCCTTGCCGTCGCTGTTGTTGTAGCCCGAGGTCAGCACCACCACCCAGCCGTACTTGGCGGTCTTGACCACCTGCACGTTGCCGTAGCTGTAGCCCATGCGCGAGTCGGTGAACTCCCACAGCACCTTGCCGGCGATGGCGGTCTCCGAGGTCCAGGCGCTGGGGTTGGTCACGTCGATCGCGAAGTAGCCCTTGCCGCCCTTGCCCAGCCCGCCTACGAGGATGGAGCGCCAGTCGCCCGAGCCGCTGGCGCCGCCGGTGCGGTTGAAGTCCACGTCGTACGACTGGGGCGTCGCGTCGACGAAGTAGTGGTGCGTGTAGTCGGGGTTGCCCAGCGAAGCGAGGCCCGAGGTGGCGGCCGTGCTCGAGTCGCCATAGGTGAAGCTGGGCACGTAGGCGAACAGCTCCACACCGCCGGTGGACGAAGACAGCGTGCCGTCGAAGGCGTGCAGCATGCCGTCGTTGGCGCCGCCGTAGACCACCGTCTTGCGCGAGGCGTAGGTCTTCTTGAAGTCGCTGTAGCCGGGGTTGTACATGTCGTAGTAGGCCGACGAGGGCGCGCCCAGCGCGAGCACCTTCGAGTTCACGATGTCGCCCAGCACGTGGCTGCGGGTGCGGTACACGCCGTTGGTGGCGCTCGTCTCGAGGGTGCGGTCGCCGCGCAGGTAGTTCACGAAGTTGGTGGCCGACTGCGACGCGGTGGCCACGCCCGGCACGTTGGAGAACGAGGTGTAGTACGTGCGGCTGTGCAGGCTGCCGGAGCCCAGTGCATCGGCGGTGAAGGGCAGCGCCGCGCCGGTGCTGGTGCAGCAGGTCACGATCTTGCGGCTCGTGTAGCTCAATGCGTCGAGCTTGGCTGCAGCGCCCCACACCTGCGTGAGCGTGGGGGTGCCGTCGGTGGCCGAGTAGCTCACCGACGAGCCGGTCACTTCACCGGTCCACGTCTTGGGGTTGTAGCTGGCCGAATAGCTGGCGCCGGAAAGGCTCTGGTTCGGCGTGGCCGTCACGTAGGCGGTGCTGGTGGCCTCCGACAGCTCGGAGGTGATCTTCGCGAAGGCCTTGGTGAGGCCTTCCTTCATCTTGTCGGGCTGGTTCGCGGCGAAGTAGTTGTCGGGGCGCTTGTCGGTGCTGCCGCTGTCGGTGCTGTAGGTGAGCGAGCTGGTGCCGATGGTGAGCGTGTCGCTGCTGGAATACCAGGTGTCGTCGGCCAGCGTGCTGGCGCCGTTGGTGCTGGCGTAGGGCGAAAAGCCGGTGGGCACCGTGAAGCCGCCGTACTTGGTGGCCAGCCAGTACGGGTTCTTGTGCTTGTAGACCTGGCCTTCCATCACGTCCATCCAGTAGGTGTTGACGGTCTGGGTGTCGCTGAGGTCGCTGCGGATGTCCTTGGTGTGCGCATCGTAGGCGAGGCCTGCGACGTAGTAGCTGTTGCACTGGCTGCTGGTGCCCGCGCAGCTGGCGCTGCTGCTGTCGCCGTAGAGGCTGCCCAGCGTGTTGGAGCTGGAAAGCCCTTCGAGCTTGCCGACCATGTCGGTGGCGGTCTTCACGTCCACCGACGTGTCGCCGGACACCTCCGACGGCAGCGTGGGCTCCAGGCTGCTGCGGATGGTGCTGCCGTAGAGGTTGGCGTCGCGGTGGGTGTTCACGTCGCCGATGCCGAGCACGAAGTTCTTCTGGCACGAGTAGAGGATGGGGCTGCCGTAGTGGGCGTCGCTGGCCGAGATGCTCTTCTTCCACACGTCGTCGCTGGTGATGACGGGGAAGCCGTCGAGCCAGGTGGCGGCGGTGGTGGCGTTGCCGGCGCCCGCGAGCGTGGTGTAGGAGCTCACGTTGCCCAGGTTCTTGAAGTAGCGCAGCACCGCGTAGTAGAGCTCGCTGACCGGATCTTTCGACTTGTACGACTGCGCCGAGTAGCCGAACTTGTTGAGGTAGTTCATCACCCCGCTGTTGGTGATCGAAACGCTCCAGCCTGCATTGGCCGCGAAGGTCTGCGTGGCCGTGGCGTCGGTACTGTCGGGGTTGGTGTACATCACGCCGGTGCTCGAATTCCACTCCGGGTAGCCGTTGGTCACCGAGGCCGAGCCGGGCACCGGCCGCGTGGGGCCGATGAACTTCATGCGTGCGCGCATCACGCCGCCGTCGCGCTGCTGCGAGGTCGTGCCGCTGTGGTTGTAGTAGCCGAAGGCCGAATAGCGCAGCTTGCTCGAGTACTGCTGCATCAGCCCCTCGGGCTTGTAGTTCGAGCCGTACTGCACGCAGTTGCTTTCGACGCCCACGCTGCTGTCGCACACCTTCACGTTGATGTAGAGCTCGTAGGTGCTCGAGGCGGTGGCGGCGCTGCTGCTGGTGGTGCTGCTGCTTCCACTGCTCGCGTATGAGTTCTGCCCGGTGTAGGCCACGGCGCTCGTCACGCTGCCGGTGCCGGTGATGTACATGCGCACGCCCAGGTTGCGGATGCGCGTGGTCACCGAGCTCCAGTTGAAGGGCGTGGCGCCGCTCACGCCCGAGGTGGCGGTCTTGTCCGGAATGACCGACGTGCTGTCGATGGCCGCGTAGGTCTTGGTGAGGATGGTCTCGGTGGAGGTGTCGGTGCTGCGGTAGCCGCCGGTCAGCACCCAGCGGAAGGCGTCGAGCGTCTGCATCGACGCCCAGTTGAGGAAGTTGCCGCTCCACAGCGGCACGCTGCTGGTGCTGCTGCAGGCGTGGCTGCTGGCGGCGCCATAGGGGGTGAAGTAGCTGGTCGAATAGTTGGGGCTGGCCGTCGTGCCGGTGTTCTGCACGACGTACCTGTAGCACTTGGCCGGGTCGAAGTACCCGAGGAAGGTGCTGCTGGCCGAATAGGCAGTGGTGCTGGGGTAGGCCGGCGTGGTGGCCGTGGGCCATTCCACCGAGAGCGCCAGCGCCAGGTTGCCCGGCACCAGCGTGGTGGAAAAGAGCGGCTGGTCGGCGAGCGTGATGTCGGCCGCCGCCGCGCTGGTGGCGAAGCAGGCCGCCAGCCCTGCGGCTGCAACGCAAGTCGTGAGCGCGCGGCACCACGAGGCGGCCATCGACGTGGCACGGGAGGTGGAGCGCGTAACCATGCGGGTGTGAGGCGTCATCGCACGACGGTGGTTTGAATGAAGACTTGCGTGTTGCGTGGGCCGCTGGCGCGCACGCTGATGCGGTAGACCGGCCGGCTCTCGCCCTTGATCTGGTGGTGCAGCCCGTCCACGGAAGAGTCGGTGCTTTCGGTGCGGGTGACGCAGGTGGTGGCCGTGACGTCGCCCGCGGCTTGGCACTGGCGGTCGATCACGTAGCGCAGCGTCACGCCGGTGTTGGCGTCGGTGATGTCGGTGGCCGTCATGCCGGCCGAGCTGAAGCGGCTGTCGTCCACCAGCACGAGCGGGATGCCGTAGCCGTTGGACGCCAGCCGCGTGGCCGAGTAGTTGTTCGACAGCGAATCGGCGATGCGCACGGTTTCCGTTGAGAGCGCGCCGCTGGTGAGCAGCGTCACGCCGGCCAGCACGGCGCGTTCGGCTTCGTTCTTGAGGTCGCGCTTGAAGGCCAGGTTGCCCGACTGCGTCATCGACGTGCTGAACGACTTGACCAGCGCCACGCCCGAGATCATGAGGATCACGAGCGCGATGAGCACGATGACCAGCGCGACGCCGCGCTGGGGCTGGATGGGGCGGGGCCTGTGCATCGCGCGCCTCATTCGAGCAGCATGGTGTTGCGCACCGGGATGGTCGCCTCCAGCGTGCGGTAGCGGTAGCGCTGCTCGTCGCCCGAGGCCAGCGTGCGCTGGTACTGCAGCGTGTCGCCCAGGTCTGAAAAGAGCGTGAGCGTGGTGCCCGTGGCGACGGCTTCTTTCTCGGGCAGCGACGTGCGCATGATCAGCCCCACGCGAATGGCGCGGATCTGCAGCAGGCGTGCCGCGGCAGTGGAGGTCCCGTCCATCAGCGCGCTCGGGGTGTAGAGGCTCGAAGAAGGCGAGACCCAGCTTTCCACCTTGCCGTCGTCGTCGGTGTCCAGGCCGTACAGCGCGTGCATTTCGAACACGCCGTCGACGATGGGCATGAGCGGCGTGCTGCTGGTTTGCAGCAGGTCGTAGCTGTAGAGCGTGTTGTGGTCGCCCACGCCCAGCACCACGAAGGACGGCATGTTGCCGGCTGCCGTGTTGCCCAGGTTCAGCACCGCCCCCTTGCTGGTGTAGGCGGCGAGGCTGGCGCTGTCCACGCTGGCGGCGTAGTAGTCGCCGGAGAACGAAAGCGTTTGCGACGAGCCGCCGGAAAAGCCCGTGGCCACCTGCTCGAACAGGCAGTTGGCCGGCCCGCCGCCGGTAGCGGGCTGCTGGTCCGTCACCAGCACCAGGTCGCTGGCGGCGAAGTTCAGCGTGTTGCCGAGGCTCACGCTCTGCTCCGTGGCCACGGCGTCGTCGGCAAAGGGCACGGGCACCGGCGCGCTGCCGTTGGCGCCGCTCATCACGATGAGCACGTCGGAAGCGGCACCGCTGATGACCGGCGTGGTCTGGCCGGGCGCGATGAGCACCGGCGCCAGGCGGAACACGTTGGCCGTGCCGGTGGTCACTGCGTTGAACGGCTCTGGCAATGCGGTGGTGCGGGGCAGCACCTGCGTGTTCGACTTCGCGGCGTGCAGCTTGCAGCCGAAGGCGTAAGCCGCGCTTTGGCCCAGCCCCGAGCCGGCGCTGCGCACCAGCTTGTCGAGCATGTAGAGCGCATAGCCGCCGGCCTGGTTGATGTCGTTCACCGAGGTGAGGCTGCGCTTGCGCGACTCGGAAGTCGCCATCACCGTGAACACCGCGAGCGACAGCAGCATCGCGATCACGATGCCCACCATCAGCTCGATGAGCGTGACGCCGCGCTGGCCGGCCCGGCCCTGCGCACCGGGTGAAATGGGAAACACCGGCTTCATGGCAGCACGACCTTGGTGACGTAGGAGCTGTCGGCGTCGGCGCTGTCTTTCGCCGGTGAGCGCCAGCGGATCTCGACGGTGACCACGCCGTCGGCGTCCGCATCGCTGATGCTGCCGGTCGCGTTGGGCAGGCCGGACACCGTGGTGTCCTGCACGCGGGCCTGCCAGGCAGACACCACGCTGCTGCCGAGGGTGGTGGACTGCGCCATCCACATCTGCGTGGCGATCTCGTTGGCCAGCAGCGCGGCGCGGCTGCGGTCTTCGGCGTCGAATGAATATTGCGAGGCGCGTGCCTGCAGCGCGACCATGCCGAGCACGCCGAACGAGAACAGCAGCAGCGCGACCAGCACCTCGATCAGCGTCATGCCGGCTTGCCTGCGGGCGGGTGCCTGGTCAGCAACCATCGGGTGCTCCGGCGGAAAGCGTCTTGGCGGCGTCGCACATGCGGATCTTTCCGCCGAGGTAGACCTGAACCTTCAGGCTGCGGTCCGCGCCCGTCCTGCTGACCGTGTAGACCACCGGCTCCACGGCGGAGGTGGGGGCGGTGCAGTCACTGCCCAGGCCGGTGGCGGTGTTGCTCACCTGGCGGCCCAGGGAGTTGAAACACACCAGCGCCGGGCCGGTGACGGTGACGCCCGCCTGCGTGGCGAAGGTGCCGCCGCTCACGTAGTCGTCGCTATCCGCCGTTTCGCTGCTGTCGGTGAGCGGCAGCACGCGCGCGTACCAGTTGCTGCCGTTCTGTGCCGGTGTGGCCGTGAGCGCGGGCGTCGAGTCGGTCAGCGCAAACACGACCTGGCGGCTGCGCGTGGTGGCCTCCGATTGCGCGAGCCTCAGGCCGTTCTGCAGCACCTCGGCCACGCTGCGCACCTTGGCGCCGGCCACCCAGGCGCTGAAGGCCGGCACCGCCGCCATGAGCAGCAGCGCGAGCAGCGCCAGCGTGATCACGATCTCGATGAGCGTGAAGCCGCGCAACGGGCGCTTGCCGGTCAGCATGTTTCGCCCTTGCGGGTGATCCAGCACGCATAGCCGCCCGAGGGCACGCCGCCCCACGAGTTGGGCAGGCTGGTGGTGGCCTGCGTGCCGCTCTGGTTGATGGTGTAGACGAAGCCGGCCGTCACGCCGCTGCCGGTGGCGGTGGCGGTGTAGCTCGTGCCGGTGGGCGTGCTGCCGCAGACCACGGTGAAGGTCTTCACCACCTGGGCCGTCGTGCACGGAGAGACGATGGAAGTGCTGACGCTCGCGTACGTGCGGTTGTCCTGGTAGTACTGCTCCATGCGCGCCCGGGTGGCCGAAAGCGTGTTGGTCGCATCCACGATGCGACCGCGCATCAGGTAGTCGGCATAGCTCGGGTAGGCAATGGCCGCGAGGATGGCCACGATGGCCACCGTCACCATCACTTCGATCAGCGTGAAGCCCGCCTGGGTGCACGCAGCACCGCACCCAAGGAACCGGCGCACCGGCCCTCGACCCCTTCCCCCAACGAGACTCATCGAGTCCTCCATCGTTCATGCATGCGCGTGCAGGCGGGAGCCCGCTGCGCTTGGCGCGAAGGATGAAGGCGTCACTTGTCGGTGATGTAGCCGCAATGTTTCGAGGCAGAAACATTGCGGGGCCCGGCGAGCCCCGGGGTCGACGACCCTTCGTGGTGCGTCAGGTCGGTGGGGAGCACAGGCCGGTGCGGGTGCGGCACGGAGTTGGTGCGGTTTCGGCCGTGGCGCCGCTTGCAAGGCATTGCCGCGTTGGTGCACTTCTTGATCGCAACAAGGCACCCCAGGAAAACGCCGATGCCTGCCTCGTTGCCCAAGCCCACCGTTGAACCAGCACCCGCAGCCGGCGAAAGCGGGCCCGGCGAGGCCGTGCAACGCGTCATCAAGATCCGCCGCGACTACAACACCTGGGTCGCCCGCGAAACCATGGAGGACTACGCACTGCGCTTCACGCCGCGGGCGTTCCGCAAGTGGTCGGAGCTGCGTGTGGCCAACACCGCTTTCGGCGCGGCCTCGTTCCTGGTGCTCGAAGCAGTGGGCGCCACGCTGCTGGTGCAGTACGGCTTCATCAACGCCTTCTGGGCCATCGTGGCCACCGGGCTCATCATCTTTTTGGCCGGCCTGCCCATCAGCCTCTACGCCGCGCGCCATGGGGTCGACATGGACCTGCTCACGCGCGGCGCGGGCTTCGGCTACATCGGCTCGACCATCACCTCGCTCATCTACGCGAGCTTCACCTTCATCTTCTTCGCGCTCGAGGCGGCCATCATGGCCTACGCGCTCGAGCTCGCCTTCGACATTCCGCCCGCGCTCGGCTATCTCATTTGCGCGCTGGTGGTCATTCCGCTGGTCACGCACGGCGTCACCGTCATCAGCCGGCTGCAGGTGTGGACGCAGCCGCTGTGGCTGGTGCTCCTGGTGCTGCCCTTCGTCTTCGTGCTGAAGGAAGACCCTCACGTGCTGGCCGGGCTGGTGGGCTACGGCGGCGACAACAACCAGGGAGGCCGGTTCAACCTGCACCTCTTCGGCGCTGCCATGACGGTGGGCATCGCGCTCATCACGCAGATGGGCGAGCAGGTGGACTACCTGCGCTTCATGCCCGAGCGCACCGAGCGCAACCGTGGCCGCTGGCTGGCCGGCATGCTGATCGGCGGGCCCGGCTGGGTGGTGCTGGGCGTGGTGAAGATGCTGGGCGGCGCACTGCTGGCCTACCTGGCCATCAGCCACGCGGTGCCACCCTCGCGCGCGGTCGACCCGAACCAGATGTACCTGGCCGCCTACGAATACGTGTTCCCCAGCCTCGGCTGGGCGGTGGCGGCCACCACCGTGTTCGTGGTGATCTCGCAGCTCAAGATCAACGTCACCAACGCCTATGCGGGCTCGCTGGCGTGGAGCAACTTCTTCTCGCGCCTCACGCACAGCCACCCGGGCCGCGTGGTGTGGGTGGTGTTCAACACCCTCATTGCGCTGATGCTCATGGAGCTCGAGGTGTTCCAGGCCCTGGGCGGCGTGCTGGGGCTGTATTCCAACATCGCCATCTCGTGGATGATGGCCGTGGTGGCCGACCTCGTGGTCAACAAGCCGCTGGGCCTGTCGCCCCGGGGCATCGAGTTCAAGCGCGCCCACCTGTACGACGTGAACCCGGTGGGCGTGGGCGCGATGGGCATCGCTTCGGTGCTTTCCGTGTCGGCCCACCTCGGCCTGTTCGGGCCCGGGCCGCAGGCCTTCTCGGCCGTCATCGCGATGCTCACCGCCTTCGTGACCGCGCCGTTGATCGCATGGTGGACGAAAGGCCGCTACTACATCGCGCGCCGCTCCGAGCCGGCAGCAGCTTCGGCGGCCGGCGGCTACAAGCGCCTTCAGCACTGCTGCATCTGCGAGCGTGAATACGAAAGCGACGACACCGCCTTCTGCCCTGCCTACCAGGGGCCCATCTGCTCGCTGTGCTGCTCGCTCGACGCGCGCTGCGAAGACCTGTGCAAGCCCCATGCGCGGCTGTCGGTGCAATGGAACGGCGCGCTGCGCGCCGTGCTGCCGCGCGCCATCTGGCCCTACCTCGACACCGGCCTGGGCCACTACCTGCTGGTCATGGCCGCGGTGGTGCCGCTGCTGGGCCTGCTGCTCGGGCTCATGTACTACCAGGAGCTGCGCGTGCTGGGCGAGCAGGCAGCCGCGCATGCGCCGGGGCTCAGGCTCACCTTCGTGAAGGTGTATGCCGCGCTGCTGCTGGTGGCCGGCATCGTGGCGTGGTGGCTGGTGCTCACGCACAAGAGCCGGCAGGTGGCGCAGGAAGAGTCGAACCGCCAGACCCACCTGCTGATGCGCGAGATCGAATCGCACAAGCGCACCGACCTGCAGCTGCAGCAGGCCAAGCGCGACGCCGAGCGCGCGCAGCATGCGGCCGAGGTGGCCAACCAGGCCAAGAGCCGCTACATCACCAACATCAGCCACGAGCTGCGCACGCCGCTCAACAGCATCCTGGGCTATGCGCAGCTGCTGGACGAAGACGAGGCCATGCCGCCGCGGCGCAAGCAGGCGGTCGGCGTGATCCGCCGCGGCGGCGACCACCTGCTGTCGCTCATCGAAGGCACGCTCGACATCGCGCGCATCGAAGGCGGCAAGCTCACGCTCGACGTGAAGCCCATGCGCTTTCGGCAATGCGTGGAAGAGATCGCGCACATGTTCGAGCTGCAGGCTTCTGGCAAGGTCATCGACTTCCGGCACGACCTGGGGCAGGTGCCGGCGGTGGTGCGCGCCGACGAGAAGCGGCTGCGGCAGATCCTCATCAACGTGCTGGGCAACGCCGTGAAGTTCACCAGCACGGGCCACGTGGCCTTTCGCCTGCACTACTCGGGCGAGATGGCCCGCTTCGAGATCGAAGACTCCGGCCCCGGCATGACGGCAGAGGAACTGGAGCACGTGTTCGAGCCCTTCGTGCGCGGCTCGGCGCACACCGGCGGCTCGCTGGCCGGCGGCTCGGGCCTGGGCCTCACCATCAGCAAGATGCTCACCGACCTGATGGGTGGCGAGATGACCGTGAGCAGCAAGCCCAGCGTGGGTACGCTGTTCCGCATCAAGCTCTTCCTGCCGCAGGTGCGCGCCGCCGTGGCCGAGCGCGAGCTGCCGCGCACCGGCCGCACCGGCTACCTGGGCGCACGCAAGCGCGTGCTGGTGGTCGACAACGAAGAGGTCGACCGCGAGCTGCTGGCAAACGTGCTGCAGCCGCTGGGCTTCGAGCTGCAGCAGGCGGCCAACGGCGAAGAATGCCTGGCGCTGCTGGAAGGCGGCATGGCGCCTGACGTCATCCTGATGGACCTGGCCATGCCGGGGCTCGACGGCTGGGGCACCATCCGCCAGATCCGCCTGCGCGGCTTGAGCGATGCGCCCATCGCCATCGTGTCGGCCAATGCCTTCGACAAGGGGCTCGAGAACGACGTGGGCATCCGCACCGAAGACTTCATCGTGAAGCCCGTGCGCGTGAGCGAGCTGCTCGACTGGCTGGGCGCAAGGCTGGCGCTGCAGTGGCAGCACGCCGCGCCGCCAGCACCCGCGGTACCGCCCGTGCCTGAGCCCGCCGCGACGGTCTACCCGCCGGCTGAACAACTGCGCGCCCTCGACGAGCTGGTGAGCCTCGGTTACTTTCGCGGCATCGTCAGCAAGCTCGACGAGATGGAAGCCGCACACCCCGAGAGCGTCGCCTTCATCGCCAAGCTGCGCACGCTGGCGCGCGGCTTCCAGCTCGAAGCCATGAGCAGCCTTTTGAAGCAAGCCGATGTCGAACCGACTGCCTGACCGCGCCAGCGCCGACGTGGTGCTCATCGTCGACGACGTGCCCGACAACCTGTCGGTGCTGCACGACGCGCTCGACGAATCGGGCTACACCGTGCTGGTGGCCACCAACGGCGAAAGCGCGTTGCAACGCGCCGCACAGGCGCTGCCCGACGTGGTGCTGCTCGACGCCGTGATGCCCGGCATGAACGGCTTCGAGGTTGCGAAGAGGCTCAAGGCCGATGCGGCCACCGCGCACATCCCCATCATCTTCATGACCGGGCTCACGGAGACCGAACACGTGGTCGCCGCCTTCGAAGCGGGCGGCGCCGACTACGTGACCAAGCCCATCAAGCCCAAGGAAGTGCTGGCGCGCATCGTGGCCCACGTGCAAAGCGCCCGCCACACCCGCCAGGCCCGCAACGCGCTCGACGCCTTCGGCCACGCCGCCGTGACCGTGCGCGCCGCCGACGGCCACCTCGTGTGGCAGACGCCGCTGGCACGTACCCTGTTGACGAGCTACTTCGCGAGCACCGAACCCCAGTTGCCCGAGGTCGCAGTCGAATGGGTACAGGCGCAGGCCCAGGCACAGCTCGCCGGCCTGGCCACGTCCACCTTCACCGTGGCCCAGGGCGCCAAGCGGCTGGTGCTTGCACTGCACGAGCAGACCGGCGACGGCGAATGGCTCGTCGTGATGCGCGAGGCTTCAGACGCCGCGGTCGTCGAAGCCATGACCCACACCTTCAAGCTCACGCTGCGCGAGGCCGAGGTGCTGTACTGGGTGGTGAAGGGCAAGACCAACCGCGACATCGCCGACATCCTGGGCATGAGCGCCGCCACGGTGAAGAAGCACCTGGAGCACGTGTTCGAAAAGCTAGGCGTGGAAACGCGCACCGCGGCGGCGGGAGTGGCGATCAGCAAGGTGAGGCAGTTGGCGGCGAGTGGGTGAGGTGCAGTCGGCTGCGTTGTTCGGGGCCAGAATCGTGCGCCACAACTTGCGGACTGACTTGCAGTGATACGCAAACATTTCTTGGCGGCCGCTGGCAGCCGGCAGCGAGTCGCTAGAGGTCTGCGATGAGATGGAGAAAGCTGGAGAGCTGGCCGGAAGAGGAACTTTGGCGAGGGACCGTCCTTCGATTGCTTCGTGCCGATTGGCCGCATGAGGCACCTGTAGATCTCATGCTCGTTCTGTCGGAGAACTCTAGTCCTAAGCCGCCTTCGGCCGACGCGCCATCACCAGCTCAAACAACGCCTGCGCCGCCACTGAAAGCGACCGATCCCTCCGCCGAATCACGAACAGCTCGCGCTTCAGCCCCGGCGCATGCAGCGGTCGCGTCACCAGCGCAGGGTGTTCGAAGTGGAACAGCGTCAACGTCGGCACGACGGTGATGCCCAGCCCGGCCCGCACCATGCCCGCCACGGTGCTGAGCTGCTCCAGCTCCAGCACCGAATGGATCTGCGCGGGCCGGATGGCGGTGTCGATGTGCTGGCGCACGCTGCTGTTGCGCGCCAGGTGCACGAAGGGCTGGCCGGGCAGGTCGCCCAGGGTGATGCGGCGCTTGTTGGCGAACGCATGGTCGCTGCGGCACACCACGTGAAAGCGGTCTGAGCAGAAGGGCTGCGCAAGCAGCTCCGGTGCACTCGCGCGCACGGCGGCCAAGGCAAAGTCGGCGCGGCCGGCACGTACGCGCTCCACGCATTCTTCAGACAGCGCGTCGGCCACGTCGAGTTCGATGTGCGGGTGGCGGGCATGGAACTGCGCCAGCACCTCGGGCAGCCAGCCGGCGGCCAGCGCGGGCAAGGCGGCCAGCGACACGCGGCCGCGCCGGCGGGCCACGTGGTCGCCCAGGTCGGCCACCGTCACCTCCACGTCACGCAGCAGGCGCATCGCGCCGTCGAGGAACAGGCTGCCTTCGGCCGTGAGCTCCACCGTGCGCGTGGTGCGGTCGAACAACCGAGCACCCAGCGACGATTCGAGCGAGCGGATCAATGCGCTGAACGCCGGCTGCGAAAGGTGGCTGCGCGCCGCGGCCCGCGTGAAGTGGCGCGTCTCGGCCAGGGCCACGAAGGCGCGCAGCTGGCGTGTCGAAAGGTTGGGCTCACTCATTTGCCAGGCAGATCAATTCATCCAAACAAACGAATTCTCCTTTCAACACCGGGCTCCTAGAGTGAGGTGCATCCCGCGTCTTTGCGGTGGACACAGCTCATGACACAGCCCTTGCTCATCGGTTGCGCGGCCGGCTTTTCCGGCGACCGTACCGACGCCGCCCGCCCGGTGGTGGACACGCTCATCGCCCGCGGCGGCCCGGCGG
>CAMLLU010000092.1 GCA_946480925.1 uncultured Rivibacter sp. | reverse complement strand
ACTCGACGACCTGCGACGCGGCCGGCTGCGTGGGGCCGCCGTGCTGGTGCCTTGAAACCTAGCCTGCCGCCTCGTCCAGGTTCTCGTCCTCCGTCGCCCCTTTGCCTCGCTGTGCGCGACGGATCCACCGTGCGAGGGTGATGAACATCTCGTCGAACTGGACCGGCTTCGTGATGTGGTCGTTCATGCCGGCGGCCAGGGCCTTCTCGCGGTCACCCACCATTGCGTTGGCCGTCATCGCGATGACGGGCAGCTGCTCGAACCCCGGCTTGCGCCGCAAGGCTTCGGTCGCGGCATAGCCGTCCATCACCGGCATCTGGCAGTCCATCAGCACGGCATCGAAGCGTTCCTCGTCCAGCATGCGAAGCGCCTCGCGTCCGTTGCCGGCGATGCGCACGTCGATGCCCGCGCTGCTCAACACGTCGTGCGCAAGCTCCTGGTTGACCGCGTTGTCTTCCACCAGCAGCACGCGCGTGCCGGCCAGGCTGTTCTGCAGCTCCTGCATCTCCTCCTCGCGCCGCTCGGTGCGCGTGAGTCGGCGCGCAGCGATGCCCAGCGCGCTGCTGCAGGCGTCGAGCAGCGCCGAAGGCGTCACCGGCTTGGCCAGCAGCGCGCCCACGTCGAGCTGCCGCTCCGTCAGGTGCCGCAGCACCTCGTCGCGGCTGAAGGCGGTGAGCATCAACACGGCCGGTGCCGGGTGGTGCCGGTGTGCACGCCCGTGCAGCTGGCGCATGCATTCCACGCCGTCCATGCCCGGCATCTTCCAGTCGAGCAGTACCAGGTCGTAGGGCCGGTTGTCGGCTTCGGCCTGTTCCACCCGGTGCAGCGCCTCATGCCCGCTGGCCGCGGCGTCGGGGTGCAGGCCGAAGGCTGCGGCCATGTGGGCCAGCACCTCGCGGGCACAGGCGTTGTCGTCCACCACCAGCATGCGAATGCCTTGCAGGTCTTCCTCGCGCGCGTCGCGCAGCGGCACGGGCTCCTCGGCCTGCAGGCCCAAGCGCAGCCTGAAACGGAAGCTGCTGCCCACGCCCAGCGAGCTCTCGGCCACGAGCTCGCCGCCCATCAGGCGCACGAGCTGGCGGCTGATGGCCAAACCCAGGCCGGTGCCGCCGTAGCGGCGGCTGATCGACGCGTCGGCCTGGGTGAACGGCTGGAACAGGCGCTGCTGCTGCTCGGTGGTCATGCCGATGCCCGTGTCGCGCACCTCGAAGCCCAGCAGCACGGAGCCGGCGTCGCGCTCCACCACGTCGACGGCCACCACGACTTCGCCACGGTCGGTGAACTTGACGGCGTTGTTGCCCAGGTTGAGCAGCACCTGCCTCAGGCGCGAGGGGTCGCCCACCAGGGCCTTGGGCAGGCGCGGCGGTTCGATGAACACGAGCTCCAGGCCCTTGTCCTCGGCACCGCGGCCGATCATCTGCACGAGATCGTCCATCACGTTGCCCAGGTCGAATGCGACGGTCTCGATGTCGAGCCTGCCCGCCTCGATCTTCGAGAAGTCGAGGATGTCGTTGATGATGCCCAGCAGCGACTCGGCCGCGCGGTGCACCTTCTGCACGTAGTTGTGCTGTTGCGGGTTCAGCCCGCTTTGCAGCGCCATCTGCGACATGCCGAGGATGGCGTTCATCGGCGTGCGGATCTCGTGGCTCATGTTGGCAAGGAACTCGCTCTTCGCCTGGTTGGCCACCTCGGCGCGCTCGCTCGCTTCGAGCAGCTGCGCGGTGCGTTCGCGCACGGCCTCTTCGAGGTGGTCGCGGTGGCGCCGCAGCTCTTCGAGGGCCTGCTTGCGCGAGGTGATGTCGCTGACGAGCCCGTCGAACGACTCGGGTTCACGGCCTTCGAGCCCGTCGCCGCCCTGCGGCCGTGCGTTGAGCAGCACCCAGATGGGCGTGCCGTCGGCGCGGGTGAGCTCGAGCTCCATGCCGGCGATCTGCCCTTCGCGCGCCAGCGTGGCGAACTGCGCCTGGACCTGCTCGCGCGTGAACAGCACCTGGCGCGCGGCAGCGCCGTCGCCGTTGACCGCGACCATCAGCGCCGCGGGTGTGCCGTAGCCCATCATGCGGGCCAGCGCCGGGTTGGCGTCGTGCAGCCCGCCCGAACGGTCGAGCCGGAAGATGCCTTCGAGCGCGTTCTCGAAGATCCCGCGGTAGTTCGCCTCGCTGTCGCGCAGCTGGTGGTCGGACTCGCGCAGCCGCTGCGCCATGGCGTTGACGCGCAACGCCAGGCGGCCCAGCTCGTCACCGGAGCGGACTTCGCAGCGCGCGTCGAGGTCGCCTTCGGCGATGCGGTCCACCATCGTCTCCAGCTGCCGCACCGGCACGCCCACCATGCGGCGGATCAGCACGAAGGTCGCGCCATACAGCAGCAGCACGATCACGCCGATGACGACCAGCGTCGCGCGGCGCGCCGCGGCCACGGCCTGCTCGACGACGGCGCGTGTCATCACCACGCGCACCTCGCCGATCTTCTGCCTTTCGATCACGCCGCCCGGCGAGTATTCGATGGCTTGCACCCGCACGATCGGATCGACCAGCTCCGACTCGCGCTGCTTCGTCACTTCGGAGATCGTGCCGTAACCCGTGGCCGTGATGGTGAACCGGGCCACTTCGGGGTTGGGCGCCAGCGCGGCGAGCTGGCTGTCGATGGCCGCGCGGTCCACGTTCCACAGCGGAAAGGCCGCCGACTTGCTCAGCAGGTCGGCAATGCGCCCGGCGCGCGCCTCCAGCTCGGTGACGCGGCGTTCGCGCTCACGCTCGATCAGCGTGTAGCTGGCACCGGCCGCCGCCAGCGTGACCAGGATGGTCAGCGCCAGCACGAGCTTGGTGTGCAACCCGACGGCCCTGGGTGCCTGGCGCTTCTCCGAGGGCATTTCCAGGGCCTGCCCTAAGCCCGCACCAGAGGTGCAAGGTTGAAGTCGTAGCGCCCGGCTCGCGGGTGCAGCACCTTCGAATACGCGCTGAAGTCCAACGCCTTCTCGCGCTTGTAGACGGCCCGGTCGTACTGCTGCACGTTCGCTCGGTTGACCACGTGCATGTAGTCGAGCTTCATGCGCGGGCCGCCCATGACCGCGGCGAAGTCCCGGCCGTTGTGATAGTCGTGCAGCAGCACCATCGCCCAGGCGCCGACGAAGAAGTGGCTGCCGACACTGGCCGCGAGGCCGCCTTCTTCGATGCTGGCCAGCGACACCGGCCACGCGCCGGTGCCTCCCACCAGCACACGCGCACCGCTGGCTTTCACCGCCCGCTGCGCGCCGACGGCCATCGCGTCGTTGGCCGCCCACAGCACGTTGGCCTGCGGGTGGCGCGCCAGCAGGATGGCGGCCTTGCTCTGTGCGTCGGCCTCGCTCCAGTCGCTGAACGCCGTCTGCAGGATGCGGCCGCGCTTGCGGCGCTCGATGAAGTCGCTCACGCCCTGTGCGCGCTCCATCGACACCGGCGTGGCACGGTCGCCCGTGATGCCCAGCACCAGCGGCTCGCGATCGCCGAGCTGGCGCGCCAGCTCTTCCATCAGCCGGTATTCGGCACTGGCCTCGTCGGTCGTCACCGTGCCGATCCAGTTGGCGATGCGCTCGCGCTCGTTGCCGACCTCGCCGCGCTGCTCGGGCAGCAGGTCGTTGTGCATGAGCAGCACCTTGGCCCGCGTGCGGGCGAACATCTGCAGCATCTGCACGCCGGCCTGCTTCTCGTTGACCATCACCACGTAGTCGGGCGCTTCGGCGCGCTGCGCCACCTGCTCGGCCTGGCGCAGCATCAGCAGGTGGTCGCGTTCGGCATACAGCACTTCCAGCTGCATGCCGAAGGTGTCGGCCGCAGCCTGCATGAAGCGCGCCGTCATGCTCCAGTGCGGCCCCTTGCCGCGGTCGACGGGTTCTCCGGGGTTCAGGAAGACGACACGCGGCTCAGGTGACCGCGTTGCGGCCCAAGGTGCAGCGCACATCAGGCCGATGCCGGCAAACAAGGCAGTTCGGCGATGCATGGCTCGAGTCCCTCTGTGGAATGGTGCGACGAGCTTGCCGCTGTGGCACCTCATCGCCTGGTGACCCTACCAGCGAGCCGGTCGGACCCCGCTAATGGTTTGCACGAGGCATGCGGCAGCGACTTGCCACAAAGGCCACAAAGCGCACAGGCACGGCCCGTGCCTGAATTCACACCGCCGAGACCACGCGCTTCACCTTGCCGCTGCGCCCGCGCCGGCCCGGCTCGCCGCTGCGGCAGTGCACGTGCACGTCGGGCACGCCCTGCTCGCGCAGGAAGGCCCGCAGGCTGCGGCGCGCACGCGGCAAGGCGCGCCGCGCATCATCGCCCTTGAGCCCGGTGCGCAGCAGCAGGTCGTTCGGCCCCTGCTGCACGAGCTGGAAGTCGAACAGCCCGGCTTCGTCTTCCAGCACGGTGGCCAGCGCCAGCGGCAGCACGCGCACCGCGCCCTCCCCTCGAGCGCCCAGGCGCAGCGTGTCGTCGCTGCGGCCCTGCACGTCGATCAGCGGCAGGTGCGAGCCGCAGCGGCACCGTTGCGGCAGCAGCGCCACGCGGTCGCCGATGTCGTAGCGGATCAGCGGTTGCACGTGGTTGGCCAGGTTGGTGACCAAGGTGGTGGCGCCGAACTCGCCGGGCGGCACCGGCCGGCCGCACCGGTCCACCGGCTCGAGGATGGCCCAGTCGCTGTTGAAGTGCAGTCCGCCGGCCGCGCACTCCGAGGCGAGCGTGAAGAACTCCGAGGCACCGTAGCTGTTGACCACCGGGCAGTCGAAGGCCTGCTCGATGAAATGGCGCATCGCCGGCGACAGCGTTTCGCCGCCGGCCCACACCTCGCGCAGCTTCAGCGGCAGCCGCCCTGCCAGCCGCTCCTCGGCCAGCAGCACCGCCGCACTCGGGTAGGTTGCCATGACATCGGGCGCCAGCGCCCGCAGCTCGGCCACCAGTTCGTGCACGGGCTGCAGGAACGACACGCCATGCAGGCGGCCGGCCAGCACGGGGTTGAGCAGCCGCAGCCGCTGCATCGACACCGTGGCCGCGAAATGCCCGTCGATCGCGCCGACGAAGGCGACGCGGCCGGACAGCCAAGGGTCCAGCGCATCGGCCGGCGGTCGCATCACCGTGCGGCGCGAGCCTTCGAGCGCGTCGTAGACGGCCATGGCCGCCGCGTCCTGCACGAACACGCCGGGCTCACCGGAGCTGCCTGAGCTTTCCCACACCACGTAGCGGCCGGCAAACGGTTGCGCGATGCGCCGGCGGTCTGCCATGAAGCGGCGCAGCGCGCCGAGCTCGAGGGCCGGGTCGCACACCCAGCGCTCGAACGAAGCCATGAGCTCCTGCTTGTGCATCACCGGCAGCTGGTGCAGCGCCACGCTGGCCGGGTCGAGGCCGCGCAGCACTTGTTCGTACAACGCCGACCTGCTCGCCGCGTTCTGCAGCAACGCCGTCAACCGCTGCCGCTGGCGCTGCGCCAGCGCGGCGGCACTGCAACGCGAGGCCGCCGCCACGTCAGCAGCCAGCCGGCACGACAACCACGGATCGAACGGGGGCAGCATGAGACCTCCGGTGTTCAACCTGTACCTCCCCGGCCGTCGCGCCGGGCCGTCCCAAGCAAGGCCCGCCCCTCTCGGAGGGTCGATCGCCGGACCCGACGAGCGGGTGCCTTCATGAGACCGATTGGGATTGGGTCACGCGGATTGTGATGCCGTGTTGACGCGGCGCATGTTCCACGAGAACTATCGGGGGCCTCCGCGCTGCAGCGGCGCTCAAACCTTCAAGGCTCAAGCCTTCAAGACACGTTGCCGCTCGTGCCGCGCCTGGCAGGTGGCGCAGCGCAGTGCCGCGGGGTGCACCATGAGCCGCTGCAGCACGATGGCGTTGCCGCAGTCGGCACAGTCGCCGTAGCTGCCGTCGCCGAGCCGCCGCAGCGCCGCGCGCACCTCGGCCAGCTCGCCGATGTCGCGTTGCTCCTGCGCCTCGTCGAGTTCGGCGCCCTGGCGCTGGGAGGCTTCGTCCTTCCGGTCGATGACCTCGCGTCCCGCGGCCGGTGCAGGCGTCTTGCGTGCGCGTTCTGCCGCGCGGATCTCGTCGCCGAGCTCGCTCTCGCGGTAGAGCAGCAACTCTCGCAGCTCGGCCAGATATGTCCGGGTCGAAGCATCCATGGTCCGTTCCCCTCTCGATCCAATGTAGGGAAGCGATAGCCCCGGCGGCTTGCGTTTCATCAAGAGAACGCCTTTAGCCCTTCTGGTACGTGCCCTCCATAGGCTGCATGTTAGGGCGGCCCCCCTAACTCAAGGGGCCTGTAAGTCCTATGCCGGTTCTGTGCGGTGTGATGTCAAATCTGAAGCCCGTCCCACCCGAGGCGGAGTTGCAAGAAAGAGGCGCGCGATACGACCGGCGCCTCACCACAGGAGAACCCACCATGCCGCTCGCCATACCCAGCGTCGCCGACACCCTGCCTGGCTTCGAACAAGCCCTCGCGTGGAGCACCGAATGGCCGTCACGCCTCACCGAGTTCCTGCTGCAGTCGCAGCAGCTGCAATGGCAGACGTGGCTCACCTGGCAGGAAACCCTCTCGGCCACGCAGCGCGAACTGTGGGACCTGTGGGCCTGTCGCTGGGCGGGCGGTGCACCGATCGACGCTTGAGCCTCACGTGATGTTGTTGTCTTTCCGTTCTTCCCTGAAAACCTGCCCATGGCGGGGCCGCCGCCCATGACCACGAACAAAGACTGGGTCGTGCGCCTGGGCCAGCAGGAATGGTCGCGCTTCACCTATGAGCGCGATGCCAGCCCCGATGCCCCCAAGCTGCTGGGCAGCGTGCAGCGCGGTGCCAGCATCGGCGCACTCGCGGTGTTGCCGAATGGCGACTACGTGCAGCTCAACGGCGACCACGAAACGCCGCTGAACCCGCGCTACATCCGCAAGGCCATCGCCAAGGCCGAGGCCGTTTCGGCACGGCGGCCACCGCGCCGCACGGCCACACCGGCCGCACCGGTGGTGGTGACGGTGCGCAGGCGCCGCATCGTGGGGCCGCCTGGCGAAGGCAGGTGAAGCTGCCGCAGGCAGCCGACCGAAGCAACGCTCGACCGCGAGCGGCCTGCAACACGAGCCCAGCCGGGCTCACGTGCCGGCCAGATGGCGCACGAACCAATCGCTCGCCAGCCGTGCCACGTCATCCAGTGCGCCCGGCTCCTCGAACAGGTGCATAGCGCCGGGCACGACGACCAGCTCGCGCAGGCTGCAACCCAGCCTGTCATGCGCCTGCCGGTTGAGTTCGAGCACTTCGACGTCGTTGCCACCCACCACCAGCAGCGTCGGCGCGCGCACGCGTGCCAGCGCCTGCTCGGCCAGATCGGGCCGCCCGCCGCGCGACACCACCGCGCCCACGCGTTCCGGCCGCTGAGCAGCGGCCACCAGTGCGGCGGCCGCACCGGTGCTGGCGCCGAAGAGGCCGAGCGCGCGGTCGCGGTGCAAGGGGTTGCGGTCGAGCTCGTCGATGGCCTGCAGCAGCCGGCTGCCCAGGAGCTCGATGTCGAATACGTTGCGGCGGTCCTGTGCTTCCTGCGGCGTGAGCAGGTCGAACAGCAAGGTGCCCAGGCCTCGCTGCTGCAACGCGCCGGCCACCTGCAGGTTGCGCGGGCTGTGACGGCTGCTGCCGCTGCCGTGGGCAAACACCACCACCGGCCGGTGAGCGCCGCCCAGGGTGAGTTCGCCAGGCAGGCCTTCCGGTCCGATCAACAGGCGTTCGGGGTGCATGCAAGCCAATTTAGGCGGCAACGGCCGGCTTGTCACACCGCTGGTCAACCCCCTTTCGCCTGCGCAGCCATTTCTCCACTTCCACCGCCAGGAAGACGGTGGCTGCGGCGGCCATGCACAGCGCCAGCTCGACGAGCGACAACGCCTCGGTGCGGAACACGAGCTGCAGCGCAGGCACGTAGACGACCGCCAGCTGCAGCACCAGCGTGAGCGCCACAGCGCCAGCCAGCGGCAGGTTGCTGCGCAGGCCCTGCGAGAACAGCGACTCGGTTTCGGAACGGATGGCCAGCACGTGTGCCATCTGCGCCAGCGTGAGCACGGTGAACACCATGGTCTGCCAGTGCATGCCCTGCCCCAGGGCCCAGGCCTGCATGCCCACGCACAGCCCGGCGATCAGCAGCCCGACCCACAGCGTGTGCTGCCACAGGCCGCCTGCGAACACGCTTTCGCCCGGCGCCCTCGGCGGCCGTTGCATCACGCCGCGTTCGGCCGGCTCGGCCGCGAGCGCCAGGCCGGGCAGCCCGTCGGTCACCAGGTTGATCCACAGGATGTGCAGCGGCAGCAAGGGAATGGGCAGCCCGAGCACCGGCGCCAGCACGAGCGTGAGGATCTCGCCGGAGTTGCCCGTCATCGCGTAGCGGATGAACTTGCGGATGTTGTCGAAGATGCGCCGGCCCTCGCGCACCGCCGCCACGATGCTGGCGAAGTTGTCGTCCAGCAGCACCAGGCTGGCGGCTTCGCGCGCCACGTCGGTGCCGCCGCGGCCCATGGCCACGCCGATGTCGGCCGCCTTCAAGGCCGGCGCGTCGTTCACGCCGTCCCCCGTCATCGCGACGAACTGGCCATGAGACTGCAGCGCCTGCACGATGCGGATCTTCTGCGCCGGGTCCACGCGGGCATACACGCGCACCTGCTGCACCGCACGGGCCAGCGCAGCGTCGTCGAGCACGGCCAGCTGCGTGCCGGTGAGCACGGCCTGGGCGTCGCCCTCGCCGGCCCCGGTGATGCCGAGCTGGCGCGCGATGGCCAATGCCGTGGCGGGGTGGTCGCCGGTGATCATGACCGGCGTGACACCGGCGCTGCGGCAGTCGGCCACCGCTTCCCTGGCTTCGGGGCGCGGCGGGTCGGCCAGCCCCACCAGCCCGAGCAGCGTGAGCTTGCACTCCAGCGCTTCGGTCTCGAGCCCGCGCGGGTCTTGCGCCCAGCGGCGCTGCGCCAGCGCCAGCACCCGCATGCCCTGTTCGGCGAGCAAGGCCGCGGCTTGCAGGGCCCGGCTCACGTCGAGCGTGCATTCGCCAGCGGCCGTGGCCACGTGGGTGCAGCGCGGCAGCAAGGTTTCCGGCGCGCCCTTGGTCACCACGCGCCAGGCCGCACCCTCGGCATGCAGCGTGCTCATGCGTTTGCGCACCGGATCGAACGGCCATTCATGGCTGCGCGGCAGCGCGCGGCGCAGGGCCTGAGGGTCCACGCCCGCGGCTTGCGCGGCCTCGGCAAGCGCGGTCTCTGTGGGGTCGCCGCTCCAGCGGCCTTGCGCGTCAGCAGCGGCGTCGTTGCACAGCAGCGCAGCCTCCCACGCCACCTGCGGCGCCAGGCCATCCCAGCGCTCGAGGGCCTGTACCCGCATGCGGTTGCAGGTGAGCGTGCCGGTCTTGTCGGAACAGATCACGCTCACCGAGCCCAGCGTTTCGACCGAAGGCAGCCGCCGCACCAGCGCGTTGACCTTCACCATCCTGCGGGCCCCGAGCGCCAGCAGCACCGTCACCACGGCCGGCAGCGCCTCGGGAATGGCTGCCACCGCGAGGCTGACCGCCGTGAGCGCCATCAGCAGCACCGGCTCGCCGCGCAGCAGCACGCCGCCGGCGAACATCAGCACGCAGATCGCGAGCACCAGCAGCGAGAGGTGCTTGCCGAAGGCGGCCAGCCGCCGCTGCAGCGGCGTGCTGCGCTCTTCGGTGTCGCGCAGCAGCCCGGCCACGCGGCCCAGCTCGATGTGCGTACCGGTGGCCACCACCAGGCCTTCGGCGCGGCCGTGGGTCACCAACGTGCCCTTGAAAGCCATGTTGAGGCGATCGCCCAGTGCATGCTCCCCCGGCGGCAGGTGCCCGCTGTGCTTTTCGACGGTGACGGATTCACCCGTGAGCGCCGATTCGTCCACCCGCAGCTGCGCCACCTCGTGCAGCCGCAGGTCGGCCGGCACCAGGTTGCCGGCTTCGAGCAGCACCACGTCGCCGGGCACGAGGTGGGCCGTGTCCACGCACTGGGCCACGCCTTCGCGCCGCACCATCGCGTGCGGGCTGGCCAGCCGCGTCAGCGCGGCAAGCGCGCGTTCGGCACGCCATTCCTGCGTGAGCCCGATCGCCGCGTTGAGCAACACGATCACCACGATGGCCACCGTGTCGGCCAGCTCGCCGATGAAGCCCGACAGCACGGCCGCCGCCAGCAGCACCAGCACCATGAAGTCGCGAAACTGGTCGAGCACGCGGCGCGCGAGGCTGCGCGGCGGCGCTTCGGGCAGCGAGTTCTCGCCGTGCCGGGCGCGCCGCCTCGCCACTTCGGGTGCGGCCAGCCCGCTGCGCGGGTTCACCGCGAGCTGCTGCGCCACTGCGTCGGCGTTCAGCAGGTGCACCGCGTCGGGCAAGACAGGTTCTGGGTCGCGATGGGTCATTCGTGTTTCTTGCACGTGAACACATGCCTGCGGCTTTGCATGCGATGAATTCACTGTGCGCTCGCAAGTGAGGTGAGCTCTTGAGCGGCGTCAACCATCCCACGCCCTGAAGTGAAACCCCAATTCATTCACGCCCGATGGTTGATGCACCTCGTATCAACCTCTCTGCTGGCCACCACGCTCATGGCTTGTGCCGCCGGCAAGAACGAAGGCATCAGCACCGGCATCACAGGCATCGACCACCTGGCCGATCACCTGAGCGTGCAGAACTTCTGGGTCGATGGCTACAACGCGGCGCAGGCCGGCAAGGGAGGCCGCAACGTGTGCTGCGCGACGTTGCCGCGTAAATGGCGGCCTGACTTGAAGGTGCAAATACGCTGGGAAGTCGCGGACTGGAAGGCTGGCAAGTGGACTTGCCACGTGCGCGAGGTGCCGGTGGAGCCGTATGAAGAAGTCGGCCAGTTGTGGGTGCACTTCCTGGCTGATGGCAGCGTGCCAAGTGAGCAGGGGCGTGGCCCTGGGAAGTTGGATGAAGAGAAGTTGTCGCAACTCCCGCTGCACTTCATGTACGAGGCTGCCAAAGCCGCGAAAGTACCGCTGAATCGGGCGTTGGTTGCCGCGGCAGGAGCGGCCGATCCCTTCAAGATCGCCCCCAACGTCCGCCAGGCCTTCGAAGCCTTCATGTCCGCCCGCCAGAAAAGCCAGCCGGTGCGCGAATGGCTGGTCGAGTACCTGGCATGGCGTTATCAAGTGCGCCACCACTACAACAGCCTGCCTTGGCACGCACGCGCCAACGACGAAGACAAGGCCAACCTGCAAGGCGCCAACCAGCGCCTGCTCGACGACGTGGAGGCGTTGATGGGCCTGGAGCAGACAGCCGGCCGAAGGCTCGACCCCGACAGCCCCGAAGGCCGCAAGCAGGCACGCCAGCAGGCCCGGGTGCGCTCGCTCGAGCGCGAAGCGCCCGAGGTGCATGCGCGCATCAAGGCGGCCCCAGCCACCGATGCCGCGGCGGCGGCATTGTTCGCGGACTTCGTGCACGACTCCTACGCGGGCTTCCGCCCCTTCGACCAGCTCAGGATCTGGGGCTGGGACCCGGTGCCGGGCTCATGGGAAGGCGAAGGGTACCTGCGCTGGTGCCGCTGCTACGAGGGCACGGACGAGAGGTTCACGCGGAACACCGAGCCTCGTTCTGAAGCGATGCCAGCCTAGCTGCGACCGGCGACTGCCCGCCACATCGGATAGCTGGCGGTTCGCAGTCGCTTGCTGAGCGTTGAACCAGTTGATCTGCGCATTCGCAGCACGCAAGCGATGCAGATGCACCGCTACTTGAAGATGGCCGGGTACTGAAGGCGGTACCAATCAACGATCTCGTCATGACCGAGCGTCAAAAACTCCTTGAGACGCGGCACGACGAGGAAGCCGAGAACGCATGTGGCCATGAGCAACCCCCACGCCGTGTAGACCCACGCCACGCTGTAGCTCGCCAACGCCATGCCCACGAGAGCCGGGCCGATGGCACCTGCGAGCTGGGTGGTCATCGTGTTCGCAGAAAACATGCGCACGCGGTACGCCTTGGGGACTGCCAGGGCGCGATGTGTTGCCCCCACGAGGCCCATCGATGCATTGCAGAAGCCCGCAGTCGCCAGCCCGATCAGCAGCAGGTACGGTGAGGAGACAAACCCGACCACGGCAAGGGCCATGCCCTCGATGAGTCCAAGACCGACTCGGACGCGGTACCGGCCGAAGTGTTCGACAAGCATCTGCGAGCCAAAGAGGCTTCCGAGCAGTACACCGAGCGACAGTGCCCCCAGACAGGCGCCAAGCCAGCTGCCCTCCAGCTCGAGCGAATGCACCTTGATCGGAATCAGGAGGCCGACGGCGGGCCCTTGGAATATCCAGACTGCGAAATTGACAAGCGTCCAGCCCCGTTCCATCGGCATCAGCCATTTGGCGGCAAGGCCTGCACGCAGATCGCTCCACCACACAGCCAGCCCGTTGCGTTGCGAATCAGCAGTCGTGATGCGCGGGTGCGAGAGGCAACGAGCATCGCCGTGAACAGCAAGCCGCAGTAAAGGCATAAGGCCCCGGTCACCCCGGCGGAACCGATCGCCACGCCCGCCAAGAGCGGCCCGAAGATGCCACCGACCGCCTGCGTCGCCTTGCGGATGCGGATCGCCGCAGGAAGCTGCTCTGGTGCAATCAGTTCGGTCAACACCGCGTCGCGCGCGGGATCCACGAACGACCTGGCAAGTACCTGCACAACCGCCAATGCAATGAGGACGGCCAGGCTGAATGACCCTGCGTATGACAGACCGGCTTGCATTGAGGCGATCAGACACAGGCAGCCAAGCCCCCAGGTAATTTGCCTGCCTTTGCAGATCCTGTCACCGAAAGGCGATACGGCTGGCGCGGCGATGAAAGTCGCCACGGCCAGCGCTACGCTGAATGCCGCGATCGCGTGGGCACCGCCGCGACTGGTGATCCACCACGGAAGGGCCACCATCGCAGTCAGTTCGGAAAGCAGGACGAGGAAGTCGGTCAGCAGCAGGACTCGCAGCGCTCTACTCGAGAGTAGGACTTCGCGGATCTCAGCTGGGACGACATGCAGCGTGTTGGCAGCGTGCCTGGGACCAGCGTCGCGTGGACGGTCGAGCTCGCGTGGCTCGGAAACGTTGCGCAGAAGTTCGGTGCCGCGCCCAGTCTTCTTGATCGTGTCCATGGGCGCGCAGCGTAGCAGCCACGAATGCCGCAACGTGCCTTACCGCCTCGGGCAGGCAACCTCGCTTGCGGCATCCGTGCACGAGGTCGGGGCACATGGCCCGTCGCAGGCGGTCACGGCTTCATCGTCTTGCACTCGCTGCCCATCATGTTCCTCGCATCGCCACCGGCAGCATGCATGCCGCTACCGTGCTGTGGAGCACTGGCACCCTGGGCCGCATGCATGGGCATGCGCTCGTGCCGCTGCTTCATGTGTTCCATGTGTGCGGTGCAGTCGTCACCGGCCGATGCCTGCATGCCGCCGCGATGAGGCGGTGCGGCGCAGGCCACGAGCCCTGCCGCGAGCAACGCACAGAAGATCGACTTGTTCATGGCCTCGTCCTTTCCTGCACGGGGTGAACCGATGCAGCCGACTGTGCGCGCCAGCAGCACCGCGGCCCTTGACGTGGCTCAACCTCGAAGGCCATCCGCCTCAGAAGGTGTGAATGAATTCGGCCGCAGCGGCAGCTTCAGGCTCATCACCTCTTCGTCGTGCAGGTGCCGCACGTCGAAGCCCATGCCACGTGCCAGCGCGACCATCGCGTCGTTGGCCACGAGGCATTCGCCCGCCAGCTGCGCCACGCCCCGCTCGCGCAAGTAGCGCAGCAGCTTGTCCATGAGCACGCGGCCAAGGCCCCTGCCCTGCCAGCCCTGGCGCACCTGGATGGAAAACTCCGCGCGTTCGCCGTCGGGGTCGCACACCGAGCGCACCTCGCCCAGCAGGCCGTCCGGCCCCAGCGCGGGCGCCACGGCCACGAAGGTCATCTCGCGGTCGTAGTCGATCTGGCTGTAGCGCGCCAGCTCCGAGCGCGGCACCTCGCGCCGGGCCATGAAGAAGCGCAGCCGCATGTCGTCGGGCGTGGCGCTGGCGTACAGCGAGCGCAGCAGCGGCTCGTCTTCCGGGCGTATGGGCCGCAGCAGCAACTGCTCGCCGCCCAGTTGCAACGGCTCTTCGAGTTGCACCGGGTACGGGCGAATGGCCAGCGGCTGCGCCGCATCGGCCGGCCGTACCTTCACGCGCGCGTCGAGCGCCAGCACGCCATGCTCGTCGGCCAGCAGCGGGTTGATGTCGAGCTCGGCCAGCTGCGGCAGGTCGCAGGCCATCTGCGAGACCTTCACCATCACCTCGTGCACCGCCGCCATGTCGGCCGCGCTGCGGTCGCGGTAGCCGGCCAGCAGCCTGGCCACGCGGGTGCGCCCCACCAGCTCGGCGGCGAGCGCCGTGTTCAGCGGCGGCAACGCCACCGCGCGGTCGCCCACCACCTCGACCGCCGTGCCGCCCTGGCCGAACAGCAGCACGGGGCCGAACACCGCGTCGCCGGCCAGCCCCACGATCAGCTCGTGCGCCCACGGCCGGCGCACCATGCCCTGCACGGTGAAGCCGGCGATGTGTGCATCGGGCCGCAGCTTGCGCACGCGGCGCAGCATCGCTTCGGCCGCCTGCCGCAGCTCGTCGGCCGAGTTGAGGTCGAGCGCCACGCCGCCCACGTCGGACTTGTGCGAGATCTGCGGCGAAAGGATCTTCAGCACCACCGGGTAGCCGATCTCGGCGGCCGCTGCCAGCGCGGCTTCGGTGTGCGGCACGCTGCGCGTGGGCACCACCGGCACGCCATAGGCTGCTAGCAAGGCCTTGGCCTCGGTTTCGTTCAGCTCGCTGCGGCCTTCGGCGAGCGCGGTGTCGAGCAGTGCACGGGCTGCTGTCACGTCGGGCGCCACGCCGTCGCCGCCGGCGGTGGGCGCCTGCAGCAGCGCCTCCTGGTTGCGGCGGTAGTGCACCAGGTGCAAGAAGGCCTCGGCCGCCCGCTCGGGCGTTTCGTAGGTGGGCACGCCGGCTTCGGCGCAGGCTGCGCGCGCGGGTGCCACGGCCGTGCCGCCCAGCCAGCAGGTCAGCACCGGCTTGTGCGTGGCCTGCATGAGCGGCAGGCAGGCCGAGGCGATCTCGCCGCTGGGCACCACCGCGGTGGGGGCGTGCATGAAGAGCACCGCGTCGGTCTCGGGTGCGTCGAGCACGGCCTGCAGCGCCGCGGTGTAGCGCTCCACCGGTGCATCGCCAATGATGTCCACCGGGTTGGCGTGCGACCACGTGGCCGGCAGCGCGGCATCGAGCTGGCGCAGCGTGGCAGGGTTCAAGGGCGCCAGCGTGCCGCCGGCCAGCGCCAGCGCATCGGCCGCCAGCACGCCTGCACCGCCGCCGTTGGTCACGATGGCCAGCCGCTCGCCGTGCAGCGGCTGCGCGCGTGCCAGCGTCTCGGCGGCATCGAACAGGTCTTCGAGCGTGAGCACGCGCAGCATGCCGGCGCGACGCACGGCAGCGTCGAACACGGCATCGGCCCCGGCCAGCGCGCCGGTGTGCGAGGCCGCTGCACGCGCCCCTTCGGGCGCGCGGCCGGCCTTCACCACCAGCACCGGCTTGTTGCGCGCAGCGGCACGCGCGGCCGACATGAACTTGCGCGCATGCTTCACCGACTCCACGTACATGAGGATGGCGCGCGTGCCGGCGTCGCTGGCCAGGTAGTCGAGCACGTCGCCGAAGTCGACGTCGGCGCTGTCGCCCAGCGAAATGAAATGCGAGAAGCCGATGCCGCGTGCGTCGCTCCAGTCGAGCATTGCCGTGGCCAGTGCGCCCGACTGCGACACGAAGGCCAGCCGCCCCGGCCGCGCCGCCACGTGCGCGAAGCTGGCATTGAGCTTCACGCCGGGCACCAGCAAGCCCACGCAGTTGGGCCCGAGGATGCGCAGCAGGTGCGGACGTGCCGCGTCGAGCATGGCCTGCTCGAGGCTGGGGCCGCCCGGCCGGGCGGGCACCTTGAGCCCCGCCGTCAGCACGATGGCCGCACGCGTGCCCTTGCGGCCCAGGTCATCGACCAGCCCCGGCACGGTGTGCGCCGGCGTGCAGATGACCGCGAGCTCGGGGGCCTGCGGCAGCTGCCCAACGCGTCTCCAGGCCTGCAGGCCGGCCACGGTGCCGCGCTTGGGGTTCACCGGCCACACCGGCCCGCCGAAGCCGCCTTGCAGCAGATTGCGCATGACCAGCGCGCCGACGCTGCCGGCGCGGTCGGAAGCGCCGATCACCGCCACCGAGGCGGGCCGGAACAAGGCTTCGAGGTTGCGAACGCTCAACGGGGGCTCCCTGGAAATGCGAGCTGCTGGTAGCGGCCCTCGCGAAACACCGTCATCGTGGTGCCGGCGGCATTGCGCCAGGCCAGCAGCAGGCGCACCAGTTCGGCGCTGTCGCCCACCGGCAGGCGGTTCATGCCCACCACGATGTCGCCCACCTTCAAGCCGATGCGATCGGCCAGGCTGCCGGGCGATATCAACTTGATGAGCGCGCCACTGCTGTAGTGCCGCCCTGCTTCCAGCGCCACCTGCGGCGGCACGTCCTCGAAGGCAGCGCCCAGCCGCGGGCGCTTGCCGCCGCCGCTGCGCAGCTCGGCCGCCAGCTGCAACACGATCTCGATGGGCACGGCAAGCGCCACGCCCGGTGCGCCGATGCCGCCCACCACGATGCGCGAGTTCATGCCGACGATGGCGCCCGTGGTGTCGAGCAGCGGCCCGCCGGAGTTGCCGGGGTTCAGCGCAAGGTCGGCCTGTATGAACAGCACGTCGCTGTCTTCGATGAAATGGCGCCGCGTGCCGCCCACGACGCCGGCCACCACGGTGCGCTCCAGCCCATAGGGCTCGCCCAGCGCCAGCACCCAGTCGCCCGGGCTCAGCGACAGCGAGCTGCCCAGTAGCGGCACGATGGGCTCGGCCAGCGCCACCTTCAGCAGCGCGATGTCGGCCGCTTCGTCCACCCCCACCAGCTCGGCACGCAGCACGCGCTGGTCGGCCAGCTTGACGACGACCGATTGCACGTTGGTGACCACGTGCGCCGCGGTGGCGATGTGCCCTTGCGCATCGACGAAGAAGCCCGATCCGATGGAGGCCGGGTCGCCGTCGGCATCGGGCTGCAGCTGCTCGGGGGTCGAACCGATGCTCGAACGGGAGACGACGTCCACGTCGCTGAGCTCCAGCTTCTTGCCTACGCCGTAGACCCCCACCACCGCATGGGCACCGCGGTTCACCGCCGCAGCGAAGTCGGCCGGGCCCATGCCATGGCCGTTGGGCTGGGCGCTCTGCCCCTGGGACTGCAGCGCCACGCAGCCGACGAGCGCCAACGCCGCACTGGCGAGCCATAGCCGGCACAGGCCGTTCTGCAAGGCACGCCATGCCCTCATGACCATGCCCCGCTGAACAGGTAGCGCCGGCCATTGAGTTGTGTGGAACGTGCCGTGCCCATGGAGATCAGTCCGTTTTCTTCACCGCAGCACCAGCACCGGCAGCCTGCTGCGGGCCAGCACACCCTTTGTGCGCGAGCCGTGCAGCAGCCCGTCGAGGCCGGTGCGCGCATGCGTGCTCATCACCACCAGGTCGCAGCCTTCGCGCTGGGCGATCGTGGCGATGGCCTCCTCGACGTGGCCGGTACACACGTATTGCCCGCAGAACGGCACCTTCTGCGCCTCGGCCAGCGCCGCGAAGCGCGCCATCGCCTGGCGGGCATGCTGCAGCTGCTGGCTGGCGTGCTCGTGCAGCCGCTCGAGGTAGTGCGAGGCCGAATGGCCCGAGCCCAGCGGCGCCTCGGGCTCGACGATGAGGCCGGTCACGCGGGCCTCCAGCTCCCTGGCCAGCGCCAAGCTGCTGTGTATTGCGCTGTCGGAAAACGCCGTGCCGTCCACCGGCACCAGCAGATGGCGGTACATGGTTGCGAACTCTTTCTGCCTGTGGTCTTGCAGCATCTTGCGGGCTCGCCCGCCCCGCGGGTTTGACGGTGGTCAAGCGCCCGGTGGTAAGCCCATGGGGGCTGCTCGCTGCAATGCCCCCCACATCCATGCGGGTTTGCAATCGCATGCCGCCCCCTCCTTTGCGCTTCCTCAATGCGGGCCTCGGCAGGTAAAGTGCAAGGCCTCCACCACGCTCAGCAGCCCGCGTTGCACCCTCGCTACCGATGAGCCTGCCCCACATCGCTGTCCTCGACGACGAAGCCGACATCACGCAGTTGCTGGCCCACTACCTTCAGAGCCAGGGCTTTCGCGTCAGCCAGCTGCACAACGGCCGCGCCCTGCTCGACCTCATGCCCAGCGACCCGCCGCAGCTAGTGCTGCTCGACCTCGGGCTGCCCGGCGAAGACGGCTTCGTGATCGCGCGGCAGCTGCGCGAGCACTGGCATTGCGGCCTCGTCATCGTGACCGGCCGCGGCGACTCGATCGACAAGG
>CAMLLU010000091.1 GCA_946480925.1 uncultured Rivibacter sp. | reverse complement strand
CGTGATCAAGGGCTACTTCGACGCGCAAGACGTCGCGGTGATGGGCCGAAGCTCCGCCGGAGAGTGGCGGGTCTACGACAACACAGGTTGGTCTTCGTCTTCGCTGGCCAACGGCATCAGCGCCGCCTCCATGGTGGATGGCCAGGAGTCCGTAGCAGGGCTGTCCACGCCCCCGGGCGACGGGTGGTTCGATGGAGAAAAGGGCTGGCTGTGGCTCGGGGCGGGAACCCTTGCGCTGGTAGCGGGCGCCGCTGCTGCTGGCGGGGGTGACAAATCGGAAACCAGCGAGCCGACGGCCTTTGACAAGATCAAGGCATTCGCCAATCGCACACCCAATGCGGCCACGCCCACGGTCAGCGACTATGCCAATGCAGGTATTCAAGGGGTGGATGCCAACAACGTGGCTGCGGTCAACTCCGCCCTCACCACCACGCCCCTGGACATGTCTGCTCAGCAGAACGTTCAGCGGGTAGCGGATTCATTCAATCGGATCCTCGGCGAAGCCAACGGCTCTGCCGCCGATGCGACCCCTGATGCTGATCCGACTGCGGACGACTATCAGAACCTGGGCGTGCTTCTGGGCTCGCAGCAGACCAATGCCAACGCGCTGGCCCTGCTGAACGATGTGATCAAAGGGCTCGTCAGCGAGAGCGGCGACTCTGTGACCGAGCTGCGGGCCATCGTCGCGGCCGTGAACAAGGTGATGACGATCGCAGCTGGCGTGACGCCTGCGTCTGCACTCACCACGGATGACTTGCTGCTGATGGGTTTCAGTCAGCAGCAACTGGATGCGGTTCACGCCAAGGACAACCTGACGGCCATCGTCTCGGCCATTGGTGCCACGAGCGACGATGGCTCCGACGTGTCCAGCGTTGCCCAGTTGCAGACCCTGATGGCTGCCTACGACAAGATCCTGACTGAAGCCAATGGCAGCACGCCTGATGCCGATGTGACCGGCAACCCGACGGCAGCCGACTTCACGGCAATCGGGTCCAACGTCGGTCAAGCGGCCACCTCTACATCTGCGCTCACGATGCTCGTGGACGTGGTGGGTGGACTGCAGCGTGCCGACGTAGACACGGTCGCAGAGATCAATGCCATTGCAGCCACGCTGGACAAGGTGGCTGTCATCGCCGCACGCCCCAGTGGCGACACCGCCATGACGCTGAGCGCGGTCGAACTGAGCAGACTCGGCTTGAGCGGCTTTTCGTCAACCGGGGCCAACAACCAGGCCGTGGCCGACCTGCTCAGCGTTGCGGTCCGGGACTCCGAGCCCGCCGACGTGGACACCCTGGCCGAGCTCCAGACGCTGGTGAGCCTTCAAGTGCTGCGCGTCTGGGCCAGTGACTCTGCGGTGACGAAGACTGCTGCCCTGCCCACCGCCGAGGACTACGCACGCATCGGCGTTCGGCGCGATGACGTGGCGGGTGTGGCCGTGCCTTTGTCGGCTTCCGACGTGGCGACCCTCAACAGTTTCGTTGACAACCTGACGGACGCCAATCTGGACACCCTGGGCGAGATCCAGCAGGTGGGTGCTGCGTTGTTCAGGGTATTGAACGAGGCCAATGGCGTGGCCGCAGATGGCAATACCGCCATCAACCCTGCGGCAGCCGACTACGTTGCGCTGGGGATCTCGGGGCACGCAGGCAACGCCACAGATGCCCTGCACACGTCGGCTGCGCGGCTGCTCTCTGATGTGCTGCCGACCAAAACCACCACCCAGGTCGATACGCCACCCGAACTCAACTCGCTGGCCGCGGCGGTGGATCATGTGATGGACGTCGCTTCCGGCGCACCGGTTGCCGCCCTCACGTTGAACGACCTTTCCTCGCTGGGCATCACGGGTGCTACGACGACCAACCTGGCAGTGGTGGCCAACTCGATTCAGGCCACAGCCGACGACGGCAGTGCCGTCGATACCTTGGCCGAGCTTCAGGCACTGGTGAATTCGGTGCGGAACGCTGGCTTTGTCAAGCCTGGGGCCGTCGAACAAGTCGGCAGCGTGCGAGACGTCATGCTGGCCGACGTCCCGCATGAAGCTGTGCATGGCGAGAGTCCCGCGCTTGCGTTCGAACAGGTGAATCAGGTGCAGGCTTTCGCGAACGCTACGCAGGTGATCCCGTCCTGATTGCTGCAGCCGCTGCGCTCAGGTCACATGTCAGCAAACCGGTTCCTCGCCAGCATCGCTGCGCTGGCGCTGCTGGCTCTGAACCCGGCCGTGGCCGTCTCAGCGGACGGGGCGGCCGATTTGGAACCGTCATCGGCAGTGCCTGATCGCGAGCTCACGACCGTGCCTTGCGATGCGACGGACACGGGGCGTACGACGGGCTCAGTCGCTGCACACGGCCTGGACGCTCTTGCCCGGCTCGCCGCCGCGAGCCACGCGAGCGTGACGGCCAAGCGGGCCGGTGTTCAAGCGGCCCAGGCGGAGTGGGATGCAGCCCAACTCCAGAACTGGCCTTCACCGTCTGCGCAGACATCTCCAGGCGTTGGCGGTGGGCGTACCACTGTCCTGAGCTTGGAGCAGTCCCTGTGGACTGGTGGTCGGATCGGCGCGCTCGTCGACGCTGCCGAAGCACGAACCCAGGCTGCCAATCACGCCGTCACCGAGTCTGTGCAAAGCGTGGGCTTTGCAGTGGTCAACGCTTACCAGGGATTCGCGCAGGCTCAAGGGCGCGCTGCCGCGTTGCATCGCTTTCTAGCGCGACTGGAGCGATATCGCGAGAGCATGCAACGTCGCGTGCAGAGTGGGGCCTCGGCCTCCGGAGAGCTGGAGTTGCTGCAAGCTCGCCACGCCTTGGCCACCGGTCAACTGAGGTTGGCCTGTTCGAACGAGCGTGTCGCGCGCAGCCAACTCGCCGTGCTCGCGAGCGTTGACTTGCCCCCGGAGGCGGTGGTCCGCGATGCCTACTCGCCCGAGGTGCCCAACCTTGGCGACGTGCTGAATCGCAGTCAGCAGCTCAGCCCGGTGCTGCGTCGCATCGCTCAGGACGTGCGGGCTGCGCAAGGCGAAGTGAGCGCAAAGGCCGCGCAGCGGTGGCCGACGGTCGCGCTCGTCGCGCAGCGCCACCTGCAACGCGGAGTCCCCAACACGCAGAGCTCGACCTCGGTGGGTCTGCAATTGCAGTTCAACCCCGGCGCAGGGTTCTCTTCGCTGGCCTCGGCACGTGCGGCGCATGCCCAGGTTGACGCACTGCGTGCCAGTCTCGAGGCGGCGCGAGCAGATCTGGAGTCCAGAATTCGTGCCGAATATGAGGAGCTGCGGTCCGCAGTGATGAGGCGAGAAGATGGCCTGCTCCACGTGGCTGCCGCAGGTCGTGTGTTGGCGTCCTACGAACGACTCTTTGCCGTCGGCAAACGAAGCTGGCTGGATGTCATGAACGCAGCCCGTGAACTGTCGGATGCGGAGCTGGCCGTCGCGGACACCGAAGCGCAGGTGAGCGCCAGCCGCTACCGGCTGGCACTGCACGCGGTCGAGCCCGAATGGATGAGGGCCGGCCCATGATGTGCGTACATTCCACGGGAAGGCCTTGGGCGTGAAGGACGAACACGATCTGCAGGCCGATCTGCGTTGGATCGCACAACGATGCCGTGCTGTCCATCCAACGTTGGCACGGGTTCCTGAATCCTGGCTTGCCGATCCTGCGCGAGCCGCCGCTGCGCAAGAGGAGGGGGGGCCGATCAAGGCATTGTTCAGTGTGATGGGACTGAGCGAGCCCGCGTGGGTTGCGCAGCCGGCGTCACATCTGCTGCCCATGGTCGGTCATGTCCCCGGCATGGGCTGGGGCGTGATCCTGGGGCGCAACGCGCGGGGCGAGTGGCATTTTGAGTCGGCCCGCGGTCGTTTCCGGTTGGGCCCGCAGGCCATGCAGAGTTCCGAGCCGACGGGCAGCCCGCGATTCACGCCCATGCTGCTGCAGTCTCGCCACGATCGTTCGCGAAGTGACGGCGCCGAGTCGATGTTTCGCGCCGCACTTCTGCAGCGCTGGCCGCTGTTCGTCGTGGCAGCCGGTGCCGCCTTGTGCGCCAATCTGCTGGCGCTGGCGGGCTCGCTGTACAGCATGCAGGTCTACGACCGCGTAATTCCAAGCCAAGGTCTTTCGACCCTCGCGGTGCTGACCATAGGCGCAGGGTTCGCCAGCGTGTTGGAGCTGTTCATCAAGTTGGTGAGATCCCGCCTGCTGGAAGAGGTCGTGAAGCGGATGGACGTCTCGGTGTCGCAAGACATCTTTGAGCGGGTCACGCGCATTCGGATGGATCAGTTTCCGCGCAGCGTCGGAAATCTCGCAGCGCAGTTGCGAAGCTATGAGTCGATCCGCGGCTTCCTGGCCTCCGTCACGATGTATCTGGCGGCCGATGCGCCGTTCGCGCTACTGTTCCTGATCGTCATTCTTGCCATAGCGGGGCCTGCGCTGGCCGCTGTGCCGCTGGCGTTCGCTGTGCTCGCTCTGCTGGTGGGGCTGTTCTATCGCCGCCGCATCGCCGCGCACGCCGCCCGCGGCGCCTCGGTGTCCAACCGCAAGTTTGGCGTGTTGGTCGAGACTGTCGAAAACGCGGAGCTGCTGAAGGCCTACGGCGGTCGCTGGCGGCAATCCACGCTGTGGCGCACGCTCAACAGCACCTCGGTGGAAGAGGACGCCCAGCTGCGACACCACACCGAGCATGCGACCTACGTCGCCGGATTCATTCAGCAAGTCAGCTATATCGCCGTCGTCGGAGTGGGCGCGTATATCGCGAGCACGTCAGGGCAACTCAGTGTGGGCGCGCTGATTGCAGCTTCCATACTCGCCGGGCGGGTCTTGGCGCCCGTTGCTGCCTTGCCAGGCATCGTCGTGCAGTGGGCCCACGCGCGCACCGCGCTCGACAGTCTCGAGAAGGTGTTCCAGCTGGAACAGGACAACCACTCGGTGGAGCAGCCGCTCGCGCCCGAACGGATCCGGGGAGCCTACGAGCTGACCAATCTGCGCTTCACCTACCCTGGTCGCTCCGAAACGCTGGCGATCCGGCAGCTTTCGATCCGGCCGGGGGAGAAGGTGGGTATCGTTGGCGCCATTGGTGCCGGCAAGAGCACGCTGCTGAAGATCCTGGCGGGCCTGTATCGCGCAGACGCGACCACGGTGACCCTGGACGGGCTCGACATCCAGCAGATCGATCGGGACTTGCTCAGCGAGCAAATCGGGTTTTGCCCGCAGCAGCCCAAACTCTTCGCCGGCACGCTTCGAGACAACCTGTTGATGGGTGTCGCTTCCGTGAGCGAGGACCACCTTCTGGAGGTGTGTCGAAGCACTGGGGTTGCCGACGTGATTGCCCGTCATCCCAAAGGGCTGGACCTTCCCATCGTGGAGGGCGGAGAAGGTCTCTCTGGCGGGCAGAAGCAGTTGGTGGCCCTGACGCGCCTCATCCTTGCACGACCCAACGTGTGGCTGCTTGACGAGCCGACCGCCTCGATGGACGAACAGTCGGAGGCGCGATGCCTGGCCGTGCTGCGAAAGAGCATTGGTCAGCACCAGACAGCGGTTCTGGTCACCCACAAGCCCACGGTCTTGAGCATGGTTGATCGCATCGTCGTCTTGACCGAAAAGGGCATTCTGGTGGACGGGAGCAGGGCCGAGGTGACGCAGGCATTGCAGCACCTGCTGCGCGCACACAATGAGCCCGCCGGTAGCACCGCTGCATCTGTCGTCCACGTAGGCGCGCCCGTCGTCACGAGCTCAGGAGCTCAGGAGTGAATCAGGACACGCGCGCGTTGCGGTCGAGCATTGTTGGCTTCGGCGTGGTGGCTGCCTTGTTGTTGCTGTTCACGTGGTGGGCGACCGCTTCTGAGATCGTGCAGATCTCCCATGCGCAAGGGCAGGTCATCGCCAGCGCTCGAACGCAATCGGTACAGGCGGCAATGGAAGGTGTCGTTGCTGGTCTTCTGGTCAAGGAAGGGCAGCAGGTCACTGCGGGGCAGGTTCTCGCACGGCTCGACCGCAGTCAAGCCGAGGCGGCGTTTCTCGATACGCAGGGCAAGGTCGCCGCACTGAGAGCCACGCTGGTTCGCCTCAATGCTGAAGTGTTTGGGCGCCCCCTGGTCTTTCCCGAAGAGGTGAAGGCCTACCCCAACTTCATAAGCAATCAGGCCGAGTTGTTTCGGCGCCGGCAGAGTGCCTTGAACAGCGAGATTGCGGCTTTGCGAGAGAGCTTGTCGCTGGCCGAACAGGAGCTGGCCTTGAACCAGCCCCTGGTGGCCACAGGCGACATCGGCAAGCTGGAAATCATTCGGCTGAAGCGCGTGGTGGCAGACCTGTCCGGGCAGATCTCGACAAGGCGCAGCAAATACCTGCAGGACGCCCAAGCCGAAATGACCAAGGCAGAAGAAGAGCTGGCAACACAACGGCAAGTGCTGGCGGAGCGCGCATCGATTCTCGAGCGCACCGAGATCGTGGCACCCGCCGACGGCATCGTGAAGAACATTCAAACCACCACGCCGAACGCCAAGGTCCGTGCCGGTGATTTGATTCTCGAGCTGGTCCCCACGGGTGGTGAACTGATCGTCGAGGTCAAACTCAAGCCGGCAGACGTAGCGACCATCCGCGTCGGCCTTCCGACTTCCATCAAGCTGGACCCTTACGACTACACCATTTACGGGGCACTTCGCGGCAAGGTGAGGTACGTCAGCCCCGACGCGCTGTCGGAGCGTACAGCGCAGGGTGAACTCACCTACTACAGGGTGCAGATCGCGATTGACCGGCCGCAGCCCGAAGCGCAGAGCGAGGCTCGCCCTGATCGGCGCATAGAGATTCAGCCTGGCATGACGTGTGTGGTCGATATCGAAACCGGGCACCACACCGTGCTGTCCTATCTGACCAAACCCATCACGAAGACTCTCTCGGAGTCAATGCGTGAGAGGTGACGACGGTCGTGCCGAGTCGTCGCCTACATCCCTGGCAGTGCCGTATCGACAGCTTCCTGATCGACGAAACGGCCATGCCGGCGCATCGCCGGCAGCAAGTCCTGATCGGCATGCGTGCAGCCAGTCTTCCCGGGATCGGCTTGCTGGGACTTGGACGCCTGTTCCGGCAGGTGACCACCTCCCCGGGTCAACAGGCACAACAGGACGCGATAGCCTGGCTGCCAAGCACATGCGTTCGGGAAGACCTCGCGCAGGTTGGCAAGGATCTTCATGCCTGCGAAGTCCAGGTCACCGAAGAAGCTGACGGGCACTTGAGCGGTGCCGAACAGCCAAGCTTCAACGGCTGACAGGCTGGCTTCTGCCGACGGTGCGCGCAGGTACAAGCGACAACTTCCACGCGAACGCAGCCGCCGCGCGCTGCCCCGGAAGCCGGCCGCATAGACGAGCAGGCTGCGGTCCCAGGCGGGAGATCGTGCGTCGGCCATTTTCTCGAAGGTCACGAGGTTCTCGACAAACAGCACGTCCGCGAAGTCGCCGCACGCAGGTAGCGCCAGGAGCAGTTGGATCGGCGGCTCGAAGAATTGACCTGGGGCTGCACCCAGCAGGCGCAGGAGTTCGTCCCGGTCGTCCAGCAACTTGGAGCGCCCTTGAAACACGCGGGCCGAAAGCTCACGAAGTGCCATCGAACGGCCGCTGCGGCACAACTCGAGCAGGGCTGACAGGCTGTGAGCAGCCTCGGCGAGCGAAAGACCCTCCAGTTGTCTCATCGGGTTGCGCGCCAGGTAGTCAAAAAGCGTCTGTGGATCCTCGGGCACGAGCCCTCCGCGCGTTGCAGGGGGAGCGGCCCAGCACGTTGCCAGGTGATCCAACCATTGCCGCTGCCAGCGCAGGGCTCGTGGCGTGTAGCCGACCCAGGCGGCCAGCTCATCGAAGTTACGAAGTTCGAGCCTTGGTTTGCGGTCGGTGAAGCTCGAGAACTCGCGCGGCGGCTCGATCTGCAGTCCAACCCAGCCCGTCTCGCAGAGGTCGTCCAACAGCATGACCAGCAATTGCAGCTGATCGGCGTCGGCGGCAACGTGCAATTCGGGTGCTGTCTTGCGGTCCAGTGGCAGGCGCACGGGGCCGCGGCCGGTACTGCGCTCGGCTCTGGCAAGAAGGTCCCTGGCCAGGCGCTGGAGGAAGGGATGGACCGCCGGCGGCTCGGTGGCTGGTAGCGTGCGGCGCAATGAGGACTGCATGGTCAGGCCGTGGACTTGTCGCCACTCGGGGCGGGCGTGGCTGCGCTCGCCGGTGCGCGGTTCGCGTCCCATTCCTTACGCGCTGCCTCGCGCGCTTGTGCCGCGTGTTCGCTCCACAGGCGCCCCAGGGCCGCGCGGTGCAGCGTCTTTTCCTGCACCTCGCTGATGAACAGCTCCTGGCCATCGCGCCGTGCCAGCACCTTGGAGAAGGTGAACTCCTTGTCGAACTCAGGCTTCACCGCGCCGGACTTCGAAGTTGGCATCGCGACCACGAGCTGCAGGCCCAGCTTGCGCGACAGGAACTGCAGCACACTTCGCGAACGCGACTCGTCCATCTTCGAGAACGCCTCGTCGCTGAGCATCAGTCGCAGTGCCGGGGCCTCACGTCGATCCCGCCCGAAGTGGCCGAGCGCATGCGCGAGCACGGCCGAGCGCACGACGTAGAACGGCGTCTCCAGCTCGCCGCCCGAGCCTGTGCCCCAGGTGGACAGCCGGGTCGTGCCAACTGGGCTGATACGGACGATGTCGTAGCGGCGGTAGTTCCGGTAGTCCGCAAGCTCCTTCAGCGCTCGCTCGCTGGCGCCCTGGTCGTTGGCGAGCAGCAGTTGTCGGATCTCGTCGGCGGTGTTGCGCTGTTCGTCGCTGAGGCGGGGCGACTCGAAGATCGAGCCTCGATCGTGTTCCAGCCCCTCCACAGCGCCCTCGACCGCATCGAAGAACTCGTGCACCTTCTGCATGCGCGGAATCCAGGCCCATTCCAGTTCGAAGCTGTCGTTGCCGAAGCGAATGTCCTTCAGGTGACGGTTGAGCCGAGACAGCGTGGTGGCACCCTGCCTGACATCGTCGCGCACCTTGAAGCAGAAGCTGCTGGTGAAGACGTGGTTGAAGCTGCTTTCAGCCTCCTGCAGTGAACGGGCGTTGTCGGCCAGGCCAATGGCGCGCTGCCGCTGGGACTGCTCGGCGATGGCTCGTCGGGTCTGAAAGACGGCAGGCAGCAGTTCCTCGATGCGGTCGATGCTGCGGGGCGGATCGGTCCAGGCGAAGCGCTCACTATCGTCGCGCGCGCCGTTCAGATAGGTGCCGACCGCCAGCTGCAGTTCGCGCAGCGTGCGCGGCAGGTTCTCGCGCAGGGTCTGCGTGCGGTGGCGCAGGGCATCCAGGCTGGTCTCTGCCTCGGCTGCCAGTGCCTGTGACTCAGCGACCAGTTGAAGTTCTGTGGCCAGTAGCGGCGCAGCGCCCGCGAAGCGAGCCGCCCAGACCGTGGCATTGGTGCAGCTGATCTCCAGCTCCGGCAGCCGTTGATCGAGTGCCTGCTCGCGGCGGTGCAGGTCGACCAGTTCCTTGTCGGCGGCGCCGACCAGCTTCAGCTCTTCGTCGCGCAGGACTTTGACCCCCGCGATGCGCTCGTCCAGCGACCGGCGCTCGGCTTCCAATTCCTCGATGGAAGACAAGTCCAGCGCCTTCAGCGCCTGCTCGGCGGTGGCATGCTGCGCTTGGCTTTCCAGTACAGCCAGCAGCAGGGGCGACAGTGGCGTGAAGGAGGCGCCGTTGAACATGCGTGCAACGGCCTTCAGGGACTGGTCCAGCAGCTGCAGCCTCCGCGCCTCGCGCGCCAGCCGCGCAAGTTCGTCCTCGCACCACTTGCGCTGGCGCTGCCGTGCAGCTTCGCCGAAAGCCAGTTCGCTGTCAGGCGCGCGGCAGGCGAACATGCCATAGCCGCGGCTGCCCAGGCCTTGTTCCATCAGGCCCTGCGGCGTGCGCGCCAGTTCTTCTTCGCTGTCCACCTTGCGCACCCGGCCGTACTGCGCCATCAGGAAGGCGTTGGCGACGGGGTGCTTGCACACCAGCTCGTGCAGCATGGCACTGGCTTCGAGTTGGCGGCCCTCGGTGTCCTCCATGGCCTTGCGGCCTTGCACGACCTTGGGCGAGCGCACGGGGAAGCGTTGCTTCACCAGCCGCGCGCAGCGGGCCTCCAGCCCAGCCTCGACGATGATCGCGAAGCGGTCCCCACCCATGTACCCCTCGATGGCGTTCTGCCACGTGCTACCGGTACGCGGTTCCACCAACTGCGCCAGCAGATGCGGGCGGGCCTGCGGCAACTCGCGCTCGATCAGTGCCACGGCCTCGTGCGTGTCGCGCGGGGCCACACTGCGACCGGCCTGCAGTTGCCGTAGTTCGGTGTCGCGCTGCTCGGTCTCGTCCTTCAATGCGTTCAGGTGCGCGCCCACATCGGCGAGTGCTTGCACGACCGCCGCCTGTACCGAGCCGTCGTCTTCGTGGATGCCGCGCTGCAGGGTTGCCAGGCTGGCGTCGAAGACTTCCAGTTCGAAGGCGGGCAGTTCCACATCGAGCTGGGCTTGCCGGGCGTAGGCGCGTGCCATGTCTGGCCACGGCTTCAAAACGCCCGAGGCGGCTGGCCGCAGGGCCTGCACCGCGCTGTCCAGCGCTGGCACGGCGGACAGATCGAGGGCCAGCAACTGCTCCAGCTGCGCCGCCATCGCGCCGATACCGCGAGCGGCCTCCTGCACGCGGCTCCAATGAAGGCGGAACTGGTCGGCTTGCAGCCGGATCTGGTTATCCAGCTCATCCTTCCTCTGCGCCACCTTGCTGCCCGCCAAGCGCTGCTTTATGGCGCCCAGTTGCTCACGCAACTGCGTGTCCTGCGCGTCGAGTGAGGCCAACTTTTCTGCTGACTGGCCTTGCTTCCTCTCTTGTGTCGCGATCTGGCGTTTTACGGAGGCCAGGTCGTCGCGTGCTTCGCCGAGCGCGCGCAGGGCATGGGCAATGGTGGTCACGACGAAGCGGCGAGATTCGTCAAGCACTGCTTCGGCCCGATCGCCGGCCGTGTCGAGCCGATCGAGATTTGTCTGCAGGCGCTCGGCCTCCGCCCTCAGGCCCGCGATGGAGCGCATCAGCTCGCGCATCTTGTCGAGATCGCGACTGAAATCGTGAGGCTCCAGGATCTCGTCACGCACCAGGTCGTTGACGTTGCCCAGTTCCTTGTAGGCCATGGCCTTGACGATGGACTTGGCCGCGCGCACGGCCTCGTTCTCGCCGACGGCCGTCTTGCCCATCAGCGCGCCGTAGAGGTGCTGCAGATAGCCGCCCTTGTCTGGAAAGCGCTGGACCACCGTTTCCTTGCTGGTGTCATTGCCAGGCTGCAGGCGGTGCTGCAGTTGCAGGTACAGCTCCTTGAGCGGCAGCGGCGCGTCGCCCAGGGCTTCGCCACTGCGCCGCGCCAGATCCTTCAGCGACAGGGCTCGAGGCACGATGAAGAACTGCGGTTGACCCTGGAGCGTGGCGCGCCGGCCATCCTCGAAGGCTTCCACACCGACCAGTGCGGTGAACGATGGCGCCTGCTCGGCGGCGCACTCCGAGGGCTCGAACACGATGCCCGCATAACTGGTCGAGCGCGTGCGCAGGAATACACCGTCGGCCTGCTGACCCAAGGCGTAGGCCGCCAGCGTGCGCGGCTCCTTCCCGCCGCGACGGCTCTGCGTCGATTCGTCTTGGCCGATGTTGAATTGGACCAGGTGCTGGTGCGCGGCCGTCAGCACGGTCTGAATCGCGTCGAGCAACGTGGACTTGCCCGACCCAGACTCGCCCGTGAGCAGTACGGTGTCGGCGAAGACCCATTCACGGTCTTCGAGTGCACCCCAGTGCCAGGTCAGCAGCCTTTCAATCTTCACGGGGCGGCGTCCTGAGAGTGCTCGGCCGGCGGCTCCGAAGCTTGCACCTTTCGGGCGGCCAGTCGCAGTGCGTCTTCCATCGCTTCGTCGCTCACGAAGCTCATCACAGGTCGCAGCACCGCGAGGCCCATCTGCATGTCGCCACCATCGTCGCCCTCCACGAAGTGCACGACGCGGTGCTTGCGCAGGTCGCGCAGCAGCGCCATGCGATCGGTCGCCGAGTTTGGCAGCCGATGCGCGAGCAGCGACACCACCGCCTGTGACAGCTCCTCGAGGCTGATGGCCAGTCGCTCGTCAACCAGCGGCCGCCGGCCCGTGAGCGCCTCTGTGTAGAGGAAGCGCAAGGCGATGACGACGGCCACGAAGTCGCGCGACAAGCGGGCACGCAGCCGCTTCACGCCGTCTTCATCGTCCTCACCACCGCCTTCGCCTGGCGGATAAAGACGCAACAGCCGGCCATCGGGGTCGTGCACCAGTACAAAACCCATGCAGCCGAACCACTCGCGCAGAAGCTGCTCGCATTGCAGCGCATCGTCGTAGTGCCTGGCTTCGGGCTGGGAGTAGTCGCGCCAGAGCACGCCGGTGGCCAGCAGGCGGCCGGCCAGTTCGGCAAAGCGGGCGGGCTTCACGTTGCCGGCGCCTTCAGTGGCGAGCCTCTGTTCGATGAAGTGGGCGAGCGACTGTGTCATCTCGACGAGGGCTCGGAGGCTTCTGCGGTGTGTGCGTCCAACAGGTAGTTGTCCGCTGCGAAGAACTCGTTTCGCACTTGTTCGCCGGTCTTGCGCGCGCGCACGCGCAGCTGGCGGCCTTCCGCTGAACGCGCCGCGCCCACGGCGTGCAGGACGCGCACGGCATCTGCGGCGTTCGTGACGGGCAGGGCGTCCAGGCCGATAGGGCCTCGTTCCAGCAGAGGCAATAAGCCGTGCAAGACGTCGCGGTCGCTGAAGGCGAATGCTTCGGCTTCGGCGCGGCGCAGGATGGCAAAGAGCCGGCTCTCGTCGTCTACCACCAAGGGGGGCTGTGCGGCATGTGGCGCCTCGCGGTCGCGTACCGTCCAGCGCAGCACACTGCCGGGCAGCCGAGCTTCGCAGGTTCCGAGACGGTCGGCCAGCGCGTCCAGCAGGGTGTCGCGCTGTGTCTGCGGCCGTTCCTTCAGCCAAGCCATCGTGCGGCCCAACGCCGACTCGGCGCCGTAGTCGAGTGACAGTGCCTGCCGCAGCAGGCTGGTGAATCGGCGCACGTAGTTGTTCATCTCCGAGCGCAGCATCGGCAGCTTCAGGCTGCATGCCGCCTCGACCATGTTCTCGATACGGTCGGCCAGCCACAGCAGCGGGCTGCGGCCTTGAACTTCCTGCTCCAGCCAGGGCGCGCGCTGGAGCAAGTGGCCGTCGGTCTGGGCTCGCAGCTCGCTGTCCAGCGAACGCACTTGGTCCATCGCTTCGAAGATCTGTCCACGGTGGCGTTCGGCCGAGTCGGCGACCAGGCGCACCGAGTACTCGCGCGCGAAGCGCTTTTCGATGAAGTCGTTGAACTCGCTCCATGCGACCTTCTGCGCCAGGGCCTCGCGGGTGAGGCTTTGGATGAGATGGCGGAAGTACTCGATGTCGTCCTGCAGATCCTGCACGACGCGGCTGGCGAATTCGTGCGCGTCGAGCAGCTCATCCGCATCGCGCGTGGCGATGAACGCCGCCAGTGCCTTGCGCGCCGAGCGCATGTTGCGCTGGCGGGTCTTAGCGCGGGAATCGTCGAGGTTGGCGAAGGTTTCGCTGAAGGCCTTGCCTGCGCGGCTGAGCTTGAGCGTGGGCTTGAGGTCGATGGGGTCGCGGTAGTCCTCCAGCCAGCCATGCTCCTTGAGCTTGCGCAGCAGTTCGCTTGCATAGGCGCGCTCTTCCTCCGGGCGAACGAGCTGCCCCGCTTCGAAGGCCAGGGTGCGCAGCGAGGGGTCGGCGAGAGCGCGCAGGATGACGCCGAGCACGGCCTCGCGGGTCAATGCTTCCGCATAGTCGGCATTGGCTCCATGCACGCGCTCGTGCAGCGCGCGCAACACCGCCGCACAGAGCTCGCGGTTGTCGTGCGTGAGGGGGCGAAAGAAGTGTTCGCGGGGTGAGACGAAGAACTGCATCGGCTTCCGATCAGGTCGTGTGGCGGCGTATCGTCCTGTTCCGTTCGTGGATTCTCGGCGGTTCAGAGCACACTTCGAAACGCTGCAAGGCCCTTCACTGTCTGTGTCAGGCCTTGCCTGAGCAGGACGTCGAGGTAGCGGTCGACATCCATCGGAGGGTTCTGCAGTTGCCGCCGTTGTCGCCGAGCAGCGGCAACGACCGCGGCCTGGTCGAGGTCGAAGAGGTTCTCGACGAACACGTCGGGGTGCTGGGCCTCGAGGCCGAACGACTCCAGGACGTCGGCCGGAAAGTCCTTCTCGTTGAAGGTCACGATCACGCTGGCGTGGCATCGAATCGCGGCGGCGAGCACATGCCGGTCATCAGGGTCGGGAAGTGCCAGGCCGGCGACCAGCGGCTCGTAACCCGTCACGAGCGCGTCAGGGATTGCCCGATCCATAAGGGCCGACGTCCGATCGAGCTGCTCGGCCGTGAGGTCCGGGCGGTTCGCCAACAGGTTGCGCTTCCACTCATCGTGGATCTCGGCGCTCCAGCGCGCACGGAATCTCCCGGACAGGCCGAGCCACATGAGGAAGTCCCTCAGCGGCGCGGGATAGAGCACGCAGGCGTCGTAGACCGCTGTGAACGGCGAGCTCCTCATTCGTAGCCTAGTCGCAGCTCTTGGGCTTGCTTCGCCAATTCCTCCATCGCCTCGGCGCTGGCGCGGTCACGCTCGGCCTTGAAGCCCATCAGATCGGCGAAGCGAATGCGCCGATGCTTGCCGGCCTTGTGGAATGGCAGTGCACCGGTCTCCAGCAGCTTCACGAGATGCGGGCGCGACACGTTCAGCATGTCGGCGGCCTCCTGCGTCGTCAGCTCAGCATGGATCGGCACCACCTTGACGGCATTACCCTCCGCCAGCTCCGACAGGATGTCGACCAGCAGCCTTAGGGCGGACGTCGGCAGCTCGACTTGGTGAGCCTGGTTCTTTTCATCGAAGATCTGGATGCGCTGGATCTCGAACTGGGTGCTCAGGTAGGCGGCCAGCGCGCGCTGGCTCTGCACGGCCGCGGCGACCTCGCGCTCGACGGGCAGGGTGGTTTCGGGGGTGGGGGCCTGCGTCATGACGTGTTCCAGATCAGGTTTGATGCTCGCATCTTATCTGAAACAAGTGAAAATCGAAACAAACGAAATGAGCCGATCAGCGGAGCTTGAGTTGCAGGGGTGGCAGTGCCGGGGCTGAGGGGTAAACCAAGGGGTAAACCGATTTGCGGCTGGACCCGGAATCGGGCGAACTGGAGCGAACAAGACCTTGCGTTAAGCCGTTGATTCTTCTGGAAATCCCGTTCGCAGCCGTTCGCCCCGGTTCGCCGGACACTCGCCTGTCACGCCGGGGGTCGCGGGTTCGAGTCCCGTCCACTCCGCCAAAAACATCAAGAAAATCAACGGGTTAGCGATCAAACGCTAACCCGTTGTCATTTTTGGGATTCGCTGGGGGGTAAACCGAGGGGTAAACTGTGAGTTCGCTCGCGTAAGCCGGTGCCATGCAGGTTCCTGGCGAAGGGGCTCATTGTCGAGACAGAGATGCCGGAGGTCGCCGGTTCGGTCACGAGGTGGTTTGACTGCGAATTCACGAGAGGGAGCGGGCACGAAAAAACCCGCGTCCACCGGCGGCACCTGGTGCCAGTGGTAGCAACCGCACGCACGGCCCATGCCCCCATGCCCCGTGACGGTCCTCTGGAAGGCCTAGTGGGCGGCTTGAACTGCATCGCCGTCCGGGCCGTTCTTTCTAGTAGGTCCCTGCGAAGCCCGAGTCCTTCCTCGATGAGGTGGCCGGACTCTTGAACCTCCGGCGGCGAACGATCACAGCCGGCCAGGGGCTGCCGTTCCTAAGTAGCACCTTCGGGAGATCTCACGCAGCCTTGTCAGCACCGGAACGCCCGCACTTAGTCTACGAGAGCACGCAGCTTGGCTGGTCGGGTTCGTAGGTTCGGGACGTAACAAGTAGAAGCCCGGAACGGGTGGCAAGTATCTCCAGAATGTAGATCCAGTCGCCGCGATCCAGGTAGCTTCCACAGGTGTCCTCGGTTGCGAACGTGATGCGGCCCCTCCTGCCAGCCGTGCGGATCATCAGCGAGAGATCGTTGGTCGTGGCAGCAGGACTGCACTTCGATGTCGAAGGGGCGGCCATCCTCGACGTACTCCCAAGGTGCAAGTCCTTGCGACGGGCTCGAGCCGATGCGACGGTTCAAGATCGGTGGTCGCCGTTGGCGTCGCGGCGCCTGCGCGCCAGTTTTGCGTAGAGCACCGCGTCCGGCAGTCGGTCGTACCGGTAGCTCTCGAACTCGAACCCACCGGCCCCGAAGTGGATGTCCAGCGCCGCCATGAGCTCGCGCTCGGCAGCGGTCGGCGCTGCAACGTTCCTGTGCTTCACGACGAGCGGCAGCGGATGGTCAGGCAAGCGCGGCGAAGGCATCGGCCCTTCGCGCGGCGCCGAGGGTTGCACTCGGCCGCCTTCTGCGGCGAAGACGTCCATCGCTTCCTCGTCCAGGCGCCTGTCCAGTGCCTTGCGTTGGATGTTTGTCATGGTGATCTCCTTCGGTCTGCGTGACTGGACCTTTGATGCGGCTGCCGTCACCGTTTCAAACTAGCCCTGCGGGAAGATCTCCTCTGTGCGCTGGAGCACAGGCGGTTCCAACATGCTCTTGTGTTTTGAAGACGACAGGGGCCGAGAACTCCCTGCCCACAGCGGCCCAGGCGCGGTAGTAGTTGCTGCGGCACTGATCGCTGAGATCGTCAACATCGACATGGCCGTCGGCGTCGCAGGGAAACGCATATCCCCTTCCCCTGTCGAACAGGCTGGCAAAGCGCAAGGTGTAGTACGACGGGGCCGCACCTTGTTCTGAATCGTTCATGGCATTTCTCGTGGAGCTATGTCAATGTGCGCCACGCGTGTCGTGCGTCTGTGCGTTGCCGAACCAAGCAACATGGGGAGGGGCGCCTTCCTCAGAGTGCGGCGGCGCACAGACTGCAAAGGGCATGCGGCACATAGAGTGAATTCAGGGCCATGCGCCAAGGAGCCGTCATGACAACACTGAAGCAGGAAGTCGAGATGCTGGAGATTCGCCTCGCCAAGGCCGAGAGCGACCGAGACACCTGGCGTGTCGCAGGGCGTGAGGAGAAGTACCTCGAAGCCTACTCTCTCGTCCAAGCCTTGGAGCTTCAGCTGGAGCAGCGGCGCCTGCTGCTTGAGGCACGTTGACGTGAACCGCGGCACGGCGGTGTGCGACGTTCCTGTCCACGACCGACTGTCTGCTGCGGCAGTGCCTGGGCACGGGGCGGTCGCTGACGCGATGCCCAAGCGGCACAAGGCCCGCCCGCCGATAGCGAATGAACATGACACTCGCCGGCATGGCACCTGTCGAACCAAGGTGAAGTACTGGTGGATTGAGTGGCTCATCACGCCACGGGAGATTGCTCCAAGGGCAAAAAACCCTTCTTCCAGCTTCGCTCGAAACCCGCCCAGTGCGGGTTTCGTCATGTTGACTGAGCCCTGCTGAACGAGTGTCCAGCTGCGGACTTGGCGAGCATCCCCGAATGCGACGCCCGGGAGCCTTCGACGTCCTTCGCCGGGTGGTCACTGTTCGTCGGCTTGCTGCTGATCACCATGGTGCTTGCCAGCACGCTGCCCGGGCGCCTGCCGTTGAGCAGCGCCATGGTGTACCTCGCTCTGGGCTGCGTGCTCGGTCCGATCGGGGTGGATGTGCTGCAGCCTGATCCGCGGTTGCACGCCGGCCTGCTGGAAAGGTTTGCGGAGGTCGGGTTGCTGATCTCGCTGTTTTCAGTCGGTCTGCGGCTGGGGGTCCCTCTGCGTGACCGCCGCTGGTACCTGCCGTTGCGCCTGGCCTTCCTGTCGATGGCCGCCATGGTGGCCATGGTGGCGGTCGTGGGAATCTGGTTGCTCGGACTGCCGCTGGGCGCGGCAGTGCTGCTCGGTGCCATTCTGGCGCCCACGGACCCGGTGTTGGCTTCCGGCATGCACTCCGACGCGACTTCGCGACCGGACCGCCTCGGCTTCGGTCTGGCCGGCGAAGGCGGGTTCAACGATGGGGCGGCGGTCGCGCTGCCTGGCGAACCGCTGAGCTGGCCGCAACGTGCGTTGATCGGCTGGTTCGGCATTCGCGGCATCGGGTCGGTCTCCTACCTGCTGTGCGCGCTGCGCCACGGGGTCAATGGAGCGCCCGCCGACACGCTCGTCTCGCGGGTGCTGTGGACTGGTGCCACCTCGATCGTCGGTCACGGGCTGACGGCACAGCCGCTGACGCGTCGCTACGTCGCCTGGCGCGACCGGACCGGGCGCCACCACAAGACGCGTGACCCCCAGCCGCCTGGCGCCCCGTTAAGTGCTCTCTTTTTCGACAGAATGCCAGTTGGCCATGGTGTCGGCAAAGTCTGCGTCAGGGTTGAGCACGGTCGGCGCTGACACGCGGCCGGCAGGCCGCATGGAGCGCCATAGCTTCGCCGCTGCCCAGGGCAACCATACGGCAGAGGCAGCCGCGAGCAGGCCCTGCATGGCTTCGTAGGGGTAGGGTCTCGACCAGGCCATGGGGAACGCCAGCGCAGTGAACACGCTCAACACCGCGGTGAACAGGTGGAAGGCATGGCGTTCCATGGGGGGGCTTGTTGACGCAGTGAAGGAAGGCTTGCCACCTTCCGGGGAGCACAGGATGCCCCGCTATCGCTCCCGCCGTTTGTGCGCTACCGTACCA
>CAMLLU010000090.1 GCA_946480925.1 uncultured Rivibacter sp. | reverse complement strand
ATCATCCGTGCGGCAGCGGGTTTCGGTGGGTCCATGCTCCTGAAGACGTTTCAGGAGCCGAAATATTGTGCCGACTGGCTGCCGCGTTCATTCGACGCAGCCTTCTCGGCTGTAACGCCCAGGCCGATCGGCCTCAGCCACGGTTCTTGCGCGCAGCGGGGCCCTCGTCGGAAAACAGGTCGAACACGACGCCGCGCAGCCAGCGGTTGGCCGGCGAGCGGTGGTACTTGGCGTGCCAGAACACGTTGATCGCCACGTCGGGCAGCTTGGCGGGGTGCGGCACCTTCACCAGCCCGAAAGGCTCGATCAGCCGGTCGGCCAGGCGCTCCGGCACGGTGGTCACGAGGTCTGAGCTGCGCAGGATGTGGCCCACGCTCACGTAGTGCGGCACGGTGAGCCGCACCGTGCGCTCGATGCCGCTGCGCTGCAGCAGCTCGTCGAGCTTGCCGTGCCCCGTGCCGGCCGACACCACCACCAGGTGTTCGGCAGCGGAATATTCAGCGAGCGACATCTTGCGCTTGGCGAGGCGATGGCCTTGGCGCATGAGGCACACGTAGCTCTGCGTGAACAGCCGCCGCTGGAAGAAGCCTGCCTTGAGCTGCGGCAGCAGGCCGATGGCCAGGTCCACCTTGCCGGATTCCAGCTCGTCGCGCAGGTTGACCGCGGTGTTGCGCACGGTGCTGAGCGCGACGCCCGGTGCTTCGCGATGCAGGCGCTCGATGAGCGCGGGCAGGAAGTAGATCTCGCCGATGTCCGTCATGCCGATGGTGAACGAGCGCCGGGCGGAAGCCGGCTCGAAGCTGGTGCGCTGGTTCACGCCGCTGTGGATCATGGCCAGCGCATAGCTCACCGACTCGGCGAGCTGGTCTGCATAGGGCGTGGGCTCCATGCCCTTGGGCGTGCGCAGGAAGAGATCGTCGTCGAACAGCTTGCGCAACTTGGCCAGCGAGTTGCTCACCGCCGGCTGCGAGATGCCCAGGTTGTCGGCCACCTTCGAGACGCGCCGCTCGACGAGCAGCTGGTTGAAGACGACCAGCAGGTTGAGATCGATTTCGTGCAGTTCCATGGGGTGCTCCTCGCGGCGCAGGGTATCACTGCCAGTGATACGGCCTATACGCGGAATCCCATTGGCTGATCGGCATGCCCCGCCGATCATGCGCCGCATGGAAGTGCTGATCCAACCGCTGCGCAAGGTCATCGACGTGGAGCCGGGGGCCAACCTGCTCGAGGCGCTGCGCGGTGCGCAGGTGCCCATGTCCTACAGCTGCATGGCCGGGCGGTGCGGCACGTGCCGCTGCCGAGTGATCGACGGCGAGGTGCTGGATGCCGGGCGCGCACAGCAGAACCCGCTGGACAGCCGCGATTCCTACGTGCTGGCGTGCCAGACCTTCCTCACCGAGCCTTGCACCATCGAGATCCCGGAGCCCGACGAGGTGGTGGTGCACCCGGCACGCATCGTCAAGGCCACCGTGCAGACGGTGGAGACGCTCACGCACGACATCAAGCGCCTGGTGCTGAAGCCGGCCAAGCCCATCGAGTTCTCGCCAGGACAGTATGCGCAGCTGCAGTTCACGCCGGAGCACGTGCGGCCCTATTCGATGGCCGGCCTGGCGGGTGACGGCACGCTGGAGTTCCACGTGCGCGTCGTGCCGGGTGGGCGGGTGTCGGGCTACATCGCCAGCGAGCTGAAGCCGGGCGATGCCGTGCGGGTGAGCGGGCCGCTGGGCACGGCCTACCTGCGGCGCAAGCACGAGGGGCCCATGCTGTGCGTGGCCGGCGGCACGGGCCTTGCGCCCATCCTCTCCATCCTGCGCGGCGCCATGGCCGACGGCATGCGCAACCCGATCCACCTGTACTTCGGCGTGCGTTCGCCGCGCGACGTGTACGGGCTCGACTGGCTCTACGAGGCCCAGCGCAACCACCCCGCGCTGAAGCTGCACGTCGTGGTGACTTCCGGCGGCGACCCGCGTGAGCAGCGCTGCGGCCTCGTCACCGAGGCCATCGCGCAGGACCACGACAACCTCGAAGGCTGGCGCGCCTACCTGTGCGGTTCGCCGCCCATGGTGGAGGCGGCCACGGTGCTGGCGCGGAACAAGGGCATCGACCCGGCCCGCATCTACGCCGACGCCTTCTACACCCAACCCACTTGAAGGAGCGCCCCTTGCAAGCCGCTCAACCGCAGACCCCGGCGCAGCGCGAACGCGCCGCCTACTACGAGCGCATCGGCTCCAGGCACATGACGCCGTTGTGGGAAGTGCTGCATGCGCTGGTGCCGCGCGAGCCGAGTTCGCCGGTACAGGCCTACCTGTGGCACTACGCCGATCTGCGCGAGCAGGTGCTCGAGGCGGGCCGGCTCATCACGGCCGAAGAGGCCGAGCGCCGCGTGCTCATCCTCGAGAACCCAGCACTGCGCGGGCAGTCGTGCATCACGCAGAGCCTGTATGCGGGGCTGCAGCTCATCCTGCCCGGCGAGGTGGCCCCGGCGCACCGCCACACGCAGTCTGCCCTGCGGCTGGTGCTGGACGGCGAGGGCGCCTACACGGCGGTGGACGGCGAGCGCACGACCATGCGCCGCGGCGACTTCATCATCACGCCGGCGTGGACCTGGCACGACCACGGCAACCCCGGAGACCAACCGGTGGTCTGGCTCGACGGCCTGGACATTCCGACCGTGCGCTTTCTCGACGCGGGCTTTTCCGAAAAGAGCGAGGAGTCGTCGCAGCAGCCGCTGCGCCCCGAGGGCGATGCGCTGGCACGCTACGGCGCGAACATGGTGCCCATCGACTACGCGCCTCGGCCCGCCGAGCCCACGCGCGTGTTCGTCTACCCGTTCGAACGCACACGGGCTTCGCTGCAGGCCATTGCCCGCGGCACACCAGATGCGCACCACGGCTTCAAGCTGCGCTACGTGAACCCCGCCACCGGTGCATCGCCCATGCCGACGATCGGCGCGTTCGCGCAGTGGCTACCGGCAGGCTTCGAGACCCGCACCGTGCGCTCCACCGACAGCACCGTGCACGTGTGCCTGCAAGGCGGCGGTGAAGTGAAGGTGGGCGAGCAGAGCTGGCGCTTCGACGAGAACGACGTGTTCGTCGTCCCGTCGTGGCATGCCCTGCAACTGCGTGCCGACCGCGACGCACTGCTGTTCAGTTTTTCAGACCGCCCGGTGCAGCAGGCGCTCGGCCTGTGGCGTGAGCAGCGCCAGTGACATCCATTCCAGAAGAAGGACGACCCACCATGAAATTCGCCGTCGAAGCTCCTGAGCTCTACACGCTCCCCGTCGCCGGCCGCGACGAGCGCTTCCCCGTCAACCGTGTGTTCTGCGTGGGCCGCAACTACGCCGCGCATGCCCGCGAGATGGGCAAGGACCCGGACCGCGAGCCGCCGTTCTTCTTCATGAAGCCGGCCTGTGCCGTGATCGACGCGGCGCAGCCGGTGAGCGTGCCGTATCCGCCCAGGACGAAGAACTTCCATCACGAGATCGAACTCGTCGTGGCCTTGCACAAGGGCGGGCGCGACATCGCCGCGGCCGACGCGCTGAAGCATGTGTACGGCTACGCGGTGGGGCTGGACATGACGCGGCGCGACCTGCAGCTCGACGCGCGCGACAAGGGCCGGCCGTGGGAATTCGGCAAGTCGTTCGCGGGCTCGGCGCCCATCGGTGCGCTGCACCGCGTGGCCGAGGTGGGCCACCCCGAGTCGGCCGCGATCTCGCTGCAGGTCAACGGCCAGCCGCGGCAGTCGTCCGACATCGCGAAGCTGATCTGGTCGGTGGCCGAGTGCATTGCGGTGCTCTCGGAGTACGAAGCCCTGGAGCCCGGCGACCTGATCATGACCGGCACGCCCGAAGGCGTGAACGCGGTGGTGGCCGGTGACCTGATGCAGGGCGCCATCGCGGGGCTGGGCGAGATCGAGGTGCGGGTCGTCGAAGGCTGAGGCCCTGCGAACCGAGCACCCGAAGAGCAAGGAGACAAGCATGACGCCCGAGTCCACCGTCTTTCCGATCGAGCCGCACTGGGAAGGCAACGGCACGCACCGCATCCCGTTCCTCACCTACACGAGCGACGAGCTGTACCAGCGCGAGCTCGAGCGCTTCTTCTACAAGGCGCACTGGTGCTACGTGGGCCTCGAGGCCGAGGTGCCGAACCCGGGCGACTTCAAGCGCACGGTGATCGGCGAGCGCTCGGTGATCATGGTGCGCGACGCTGACGGCGCCATCAACGTGGTCGAAAACGTGTGCGCCCACCGCGGCATGCGCTTCTGCCGCGAGCGGCACGGCAACCGCAAGGAATTCGTCTGCCCTTACCACCAGTGGAGCTACACGCTCAAGGGCGACCTGCAGGGCGTGCCGTTCCGGCGCGGCGTGAAGAAGGATGGGCAGGTGCACGGCGGCATGCCGGCCGACTTCAAGACGCAGGACCACGGCCTCACGAAGCTCAAGGTCGCTACGCGCGGCGGCGTGGTGTTCGCCTCGTTCGACGAAAACGTGGAGCCGTTCGAAAGCTACCTCGGCCCCACGATCCTGGGCTACTTCGACCGCCTCTTCAACGGGCGCAAGCTGAAGATCCTGGGCTACAACCGCCAGCGCATTCCGGGCAACTGGAAGCTGATGCAGGAGAACATCAAGGACCCGTACCACCCGGGCCTGCTGCACACCTGGTTCGTCACCTTCGGGCTCTGGCGTGCCGACAACAAGTCGCAGCTGCGCATGGACGATCGCCACCGCCACGCCGCGATGATTTCCACGCGCGGCAGCGCCGGCAAGTCCGAACAGGTGACCCAGGTGTCGAGCTTCAAGGAGAGCATGCAGCTCAACGACCCCAGCTTCCTCGACATCGTGCCGGAGCCCTGGTGGGGCGGCCCCACCGCGGTGATGACCACCATCTTCCCGAGCGTGATCCTGCAGCAGCAGGTCAACAGCGTGAGCACGCGCCACATCCAGCCCAACGGCCACGGCAGCTTCGATTTCGTGTGGACGCACTTCGGCTTCGAAGACGACGACGAGGCCATGACGCAGCGGCGCCTGCGCCAGGCCAACCTGTTCGGCCCGGCCGGTTTCGTGTCGGCCGACGATGGCGAGGTGATCGAGTTCTCGCAGCAGGCCTTCGAGAGCAAGCCGTTCCACCGCACGCTGGCCGAGCTGGGCGGCCGCGAGGTCGAGAACACCGAGCACATGGTCACCGAGACGCTCATTCGCGGCATGTACCGCTACTGGCGCGAAGTGATGGAAGCGTGATGGAGGCCCAGGCGATGGCAACGAACCTCAACTTCGAAGACTGGCTCGCGCTGACGCAGCTCTACGCCGACTACGCGAGCGCCGTCGATTCGGGCAATTGGGACCTGTGGCCCGAGTTTTTTACCGACGAATGTGTGTACCGGCTGCAGCCGCGCGAGAACCACGAACGCGGCTTCCCGCTGGCCACGCTGTCGTTCACCAGCAAGGGCATGCTGAAGGACCGGGTCTATGGCATCAAGGAGACGCTGTTCCACGACCCGTACTACCAGCGCCACGTGGTGGGAACGCCGGTGGTGCGCAGCGTCGAGCCCGGGCGCCTGAAGGCCGAGGCGAACTACGCGGTGTTCCGCACCAAGCTGTCGGATGCATCCACGGTGTTCAACGTGGGCCGCTACATCGACACCGTGGTGCGCACGCCGCAAGGCCTGAAGTTCGTGTCGCGCGAGTGCATCTACGACAGCGAAATGATCCCCAACTCGATCATCTACCCCATCTGAGGCCGACCATGAGTGACACGAACTGGGTCGACGCGCTGTCGGCCGACGACCTGCCCACCGACGACGTGATCGGCGTCATGGTCAACGGGCGCGACATCGCCATATATGCCGCGGGAAGCGAGGTGTACGCCACCGACAACGTGTGCACGCACGGCCAGGCACGGCTGTGCGACGGCTTCCTCGACGGCCACGAAATCGAGTGCCCGCTGCACCAGGGCAAGTTCGACGTGCGCGACGGCAAGCCGCTGTGCGAGCCGGTCACCGACGCGTTGCGCAGCTACCCCGTGCGCATCGAAGGGCAGCGCGTCTACGTGCAGCTCGATTAAGCCGCCGCGACGTTGTTCGCCGCTGCTCGTCGCTGCTCGTCGCTTTCCGTTTGCCGTTCATACCTACAAGGAGACAACGATGACCCCACGCCATCTCAAGGCCGCCGCGCTCGCCTGCGCGCTCGGTGCCGCAGCCTCGACTGCGCCTGCCGCCACCATCGGCTTCATGGCCCCGCTTTCCGGCCCCCAGGCACTGGTGGGCCAGGATCAGCTCGACGGCTTTCTGCTCGCGATGGAGCAGCTGGGCGGCAAGCTCGGCGGCGCACCCGCCAGCGTGCTGAAGGAAGACGACCAGCTCAAGCCCGAGGTCGGCCAGCAGATCGTGCGCAAGCTCATCGACAAGGACAAGGTCGATGCGATCGTCGGCCTGTCGTTCTCGAACGTGCTGATGGGCAGCCTGCCACGGCTGGCCGAGTCGGGCGTGGTGGCGATCGCCACCAACGCGGGGCCGTCGCCCATCGCCGGCGCGCAATGCAAGCCCAACGTCTTCTCGATGGCCTGGCAGAACGACGGCGCGGCCGAAGCCATGGGCAAGTTCGCGCAGGACAAGGGCGTCAAGCGCGTGTACCTCATGGCGCCCAACTACCAGGCGGGCAAGGACATGCTGGCGGGCTTCAAGCGCTTCTACAAGGGCCAGGTCGTCGACGAGGTCTACACCCAGGTCAACCAGCCCGACTATTCGGCCGAGATCGCGCAGCTGCAGGCGGCCGGGCCCGACGCAGTGTTCGTGTTCTACCCCGGCGGCATGGGCATCAACTTCGTCAAGCAGATGAACCAGTCAGGCCTGATGGGCAAGCTGCCGCTGTATTCGGTGTTCACCGTGGACGGCACGACCTTGCCCTCCATCGGCGATGCCGCCAGCGGCACGGTCAGCACGGCGATGTACGACGCTGCCATCGACACACCCGAGAACCGCAGGTTCGTCGAGGCCTTCCAGGCGAAGTACAAGCGCACGCCCAGCCTCTATGCGGCTGCCGGCTACGACACCGCCAACCTGCTGGACGTGGCGCTGCGCAAGACAGGCGGCGACCCGAAGAAACTGGCCGCGGCGGTGAAGGCGGCGGGCAGCGAGTTCAAGGCGGTGCGTGGTCCGTTCCGCTTCGGCAGGAACAACATGCCGATCCAGAACTACTACGCGTTCGAGACGGTGCGCGCAGGCGGCAAGCTCGTCACCAGGCCGATCGGCACGCCGTTGCCGGCGCATGCCGATTCCTACGCGGCGCAGTGCAGCCTGCCGTGAGGAGCAGCCGTGAGCTTGACGTTGTTGCTGTTGCAGCTGCTCAACGGGTTGCAGTACGGCGTGCTGCTGTTCCTGCTGGCGGCCGGGCTGACGCTGGTGTTCGGGATCATGAGCTTCGTGAACCTCGCGCATGGCTCGCTGTACATGCTGGGGGCCTATGCGGCAGCGCTGGCGTACGGGGCCACTGGTTCCTTCGCGCTGGCGGTGCTCGTCGCCATGGCGGCGGGCCTCGGCATCGGCCTGCTGCTCGAGGTGGCCATCGTGTCCCGGCTCTACCGGCGCGATCACCTCGACCACGTGCTCGCCACCTTCGGGCTCGTAATGTTCTTCAACGAACTCGTGCGCATCGTGTGGGGGCCGCAGCCGCTGTTCGTGCAGGTGCCCGAAGTGCTGAGCGGCACGGTGCAGCTGCTCGGCTTCAGCTACCCGGCCTACCGCTTCGCGATCATCGCGGTGGGGCTGCTGGTGGCCGTGGGCTCCTACGTGCTGATCCACAAGACGCGGGTGGGCATGCTGATCCGCGCGGGCGCCCAGAACCCGCAGCTCGTCTCGGCGCTGGGCGTGAACATCGGCCTGCTGAATGCCATGCTGTTCGGCGTGGGCGCCATGCTCGCCGGCGTGGCGGGGGCGATGGCCGGGCCGCTGCTGTCGGTGCAGTCGGGCATGGGTGAGCCGGTGCTGATCACCACGCTGGTGGTCATCGTCATCGGCGGCATCGGTTCGGTGAACGGCGCGCTGTACGCCGCGCTCATCGTCGGCGTGGTGGACACGCTCGGGCGCGTGTACCTGCCCATGCTGCTGCGCCAGGTGGCCGAGCGCTCGGTGGCCGACGCGGCGGGCCCAGCGCTGGCTTCGATGAGCGTGTACCTGCTGATGGCGCTCGTGCTCGCGCTGCGGCCGCAAGGGCTGTTCCCGGCCCGGCATGGCTGAAAGAGAGGCTCAACATGTCGACCTCGTTCCTGCGCCCGGCAACGCTGTTGCCATGGCTGGTGTTCCTCGGTCTTGCGGCGGTGCCGTTCGTTGCCAACGCCATCGAGCAACCGTTCTGGACTTCCTTCTTCGCGCGCATCGTGATCTATGCGATTGCGGCCTCGGCATTGAACCTGGCCCTGGGCTACGGCGGCCTCGTCAGCTTCGGGCATGCGCTGTTCATGGGCCTGGGCAGCTACGCGGTCGCGCTGCCGGCCTTGCATGGCATTGAAAGCGGCTGGCTGCACCTGGCGCTGTGCCTGGGCCTGTGCGCCGTGACGGCCCTGTTGGTGGGCGCCATCAGCCTGCGCACCTCGGGCATGGCCTTCATCATGATCACGCTGGCTTTCGCGCAGATGGGCTATTTCCTGTTCGTGAGCCTCAAGCAGTACGGCGGCGACGACGGCCTGCCGGTGGCCGCCACCAGCCGCTTCGGCGCGCTGAACCTCGGCTCGACCGCGGTGCTGTATGGCGTGGCGCTGGTCGTGCTGGCGTTGCTGACGTGGTGGCTGGCCCGGCTGCGTGTTTCGGCGTTCGGGATGGCGCTGCGCGGCGCGCGCCAGAACGCGCGGCGCATCAATGCCATCGGCCTGCAGTCGCAGCGCCTGCAGCTGGTCGCCTTCGTGATCTCGGGCACGGTGTGCGGCGTGGCCGGGTTGCTGCTCGCCAACCTGAACGCCTTCGCCTCGCCGAGCACGATGGCGTGGACCCTTTCCGGCGAGCTGATCGTGATGGTGGTGCTGGGTGGCATCGGCACGGTGTTCGGCCCGCTGGTGGGTGCGCTGGTCTTTCTCGGCCTGGAGGAAGTGCTCAAAGGCGTGACCGAACACTGGATGGCGATCTTCGGGCCGCTGATCGTGTTGATGGCGCTGGTGGGCAGGCGTGGCATCGTCGGATTGATCGAGCGGCCGGTGCAGGCGCCTCGCGCCACACTGCCGGTGGCGGCGACCCACGTCGCGCGTGAAGGAGGCGTGTGATGGCCGCGCTGCAGACCCAGGGCCTCGTGAAGCGCTACGGCGCGCTGCTGGTCACCGACCAGGTGTCGCTCGACGTCCGCGCTGGCGAGCTGCACGCGGTGATCGGGCCGAACGGTGCCGGCAAGACCACGCTGATCAACCAGCTCAGCGGCGAGCTGGCGTCCAACGAAGGCAGCGTCGTCTTCGACGGCCGCAACGTCAGCGCACTGCCGGTGCACAAGCGCGCACGCAGCGGGCTGCTGCGCTCGTACCAGATCACGTCGATCTTCGAGGAGTTCACCGTCACCGAAAACGCCGTGCTCGCTGCGCTGGCAGCGAAGCGGCATGCGTGGCAGTTCTGGAAGCCGATGCTGGCCGATGCGCCAGCGCGTGCGGCAGCCGAGGCTGCCGTGGCCGCCGCCGGCCTGACTGCGCAGGCCGACGTGCCTGCTGGCGAGCTGGCCTACGGCCAGCGGCGCCAGCTGGAACTCGCGATGACGCTGGCTGCCGAGCCGAAGTTCCTGCTGCTCGACGAGCCGATGGCCGGCATGAGTGCGCAGGAGTCCGCCGCGGTTACGGCGTTGCTGCGCAGGTTGAAGGGGCGCTACACGATCCTGCTGGTCGAGCACGACATGGAAGCCGTGTTTTCGCTGGCGGACCGCATCACCGTGCTCGTGTACGGCCGCGCGATGTTCACCGGCACGCCGGACGAGATCCGCGAGCACCCCGAGGTGCGCGCTGTCTACCTTGGCGAAGAAACCGTCTGACGGACCGCAGGAGCCCCATGAAAATGGACCATCCCTACCTTTCGGTGCGCGGCCTGCAGGCCGGCTATGGCCGTGCGCAGGTGCTGTTCGACATCTCGTTCGAGGTGCGCCGCGGCGAAGTGATCACGCTGCTGGGCCGCAACGGCATGGGCCGCTCGACCACCATCAAGTGCCTGTTCGGCATGCTGGCCAGCAGTGCAGGCGAGATCGAGGTGGGCGGCCTGCGCACCCGCGGTCTGCCGCCGCACCGCATCGCCCGGCAGGGCATTGCGCTCGTGCCCGAAGGGCGGCAGATCTTCACGGAGCTCACGGTCGAAGAGAACCTCGTGGCCACCGCACGCCATGCCGTGGGCGACCACAGTGGCCGCGAGTGGACGCTGGAGCGCGTGTACCAGTTCTTTCCGCGGCTTCGCGAGCGGCGTGGCAACCTCGGCTGGCAGCTTTCGGGCGGAGAGCAGCAGATGCTCGCCATCGGCCGCGCGCTGATGACCAACCCGAAGCTGCTGGTGCTCGACGAGGCGACCGAGGGCCTGGCGCCTGTGATCCGCGAAGAGATCTGGCGCACGCTGGCCGAGCTCAAGCGCGAAGGCCTGGCGCAGATCGTCATCGACAAGAACGTGGGACGCCTGCTGCAGCTGGCCGACCGGCACGTCGTCATCGAGAAGGGGCGCGTGGTCTGGCAGGGCGACTCGCCTGCGCTGCGTGCACAACCCGACATCGTCCAGCAGTACCTGGGCCTCTGAAGAGACCGAACCCATGAAGCTCTACACCTTCTTTCGCAGCGGCACTTCGCACCGCTTGCGCATTGCGCTCAACCTCAAGGGCCTGTCGTATGAACAGGTGACGGTCGACTTGAGGAAGGACGAGCACCTCGGCGATGCATACCGCAGCATCAACCCGCAGCAGCTGGTGCCGGCTCTCGAGGTGGAAGGCAGGATGATGACCCAGTCGCCCGCGATCATCGAGTGGCTCGAAGAGCGCTATCCCGACCCGCCGCTGCTGCCCGCCGAGGCACAGGAGCGTGCGGCGGTGCGGGCACTGGCGGCCGTCATTGGCTGCGACATCCACCCGGTCAACAACCGCCGCATCCTCGAAGCGCTGCGACACCGCTTCGGTGCCGACGACGTCGCGGTGAACGCATGGTGCGGCACCTGGATCGGCGCAGGGTTCGATGCCTTCGAGGCACTGGTCCGCACGTCCGGCCAATCGGGCGCGTTCGCATTCGGGCGTAGCCCCACGCTGGCGGACGTCTACCTCGTGCCGCAGATGGAAAGCGCGCGCCGCTTCAAGGTCGATCTGTCGCGGTGGCCCCGGCTGATGGAGATCGAGCAGGCCTGCAACCACCTGCAGGCGTTTCAGCGCGCAGCACCGGCGGCTCAGCCGGATGCGTCGTGAAGTAGAGGGGTTTTCTCTCGCGCATTGCTTGCTGCGCGATAGCTCTATCCAGCAGGGCTGGCCCTCTGCAGCCGCACCACTCGGAAACGAAAAAAGCCAGCAGGGGTGACCTGCTGGCTTTTACGTTTTTTTGGCTCCCCGACCTGGGCTCGAACCAGGGACCTACGGATTAACAGTCCGGCGCTCTACCGACTGAGCTATCGGGGAACAGAGCCTTGCATTATAGACAGTTTTTTTCGGGGCTCACAAGTCCGCTTGCAAAGAAAGCCGCCACGTGCGCGGTTGCAGGGGATACAGGTACACGTGATCGAACTGCAGCGGCGATTCTTTCCACGCCCGCTTGTCGGTCAGGTTGTCCACGCCCAGCCGCCAGGTGAACAGGCGGCTCGCCACGCGGTGCTCGTAACGCAAGGCGGCGTCCAGCCTCGTCCAGCCGGGGATGGAGATGCTGTTGTCCTGAAGCACCATGCGTTCGCCTTCGTACACGAGGCCGCCCGCCGCGCTGAGGCCGGGCAGGGCTTCGACGCGATAGACCGCATTGAGCTTGAACGTGCGCTTGGGCACGTTGACCGGCCGCTTGCCGTCGATGGCCGGGTTGCTCGTCACGCCGCGATTCTTGGCGTCGAGCAGCATCGCGCCGGCCTGCAGCGCCAGAGCATTCACCTTCAGCTCTGCTTCGGCCTCCAGGCCGCGATGGTGTTGCCGGCCATCGGGTTGGCGCGTGCAGGTGTCGCCTGCCGTATCGTCGAAGCAGTTGGAGCCGACGTTGGCATAGCGGGGGCGCTCGACGTCGAAGGCTGCCACGCTCCAGCCCAGCGGATCGCCACTGCCTTTGACACCCAGCTCGACCTGCCGGCTCTTGAGTGCGGGCAGTGCCTGGCCCTGGTTGGTGAAACGCTCGCGGTTGGGCACGACCTCCGATTCGACACCACGGCCCCAGCTCGCATAGGCCATCAACTCCGGCGTGAACGCGTGGCTCAGTGCCAGCCAGGGTGTCGTGACGTTCTGGGCGTAATCGGTCGGCTCGGCGCCGCCAGTCAGCACGCTCTGGCGCTCGAGGCGTGTGTGTCGCAGGCCCAGCCACGCGCTCCAGCGCGGCGTCAGCGTGATGGCGTCGCGAAGGTAGAACTCGGTGCTGCGCTCGGTGCGGTTCGTGCTTGGGTCGTCCATCTCCGGTGCGGGCCGTGTGACCAAACCACCGCCGATGTTGCCAACTCCCGAGGGATCATCGCCGGGCCCGTCGCTCAGGGCAAAGGAGCGGTTGAAGGCCTGGGGCTGGAAACGCGCCTTGAATTGCGCGAACAGCACGCCGGCACCGAGATCGTGTGAGATGCCGCCTGTCTGCAGCTTGCCCTGAAGCCCCAGGTCCAACGCTTGCGTGTGGCGCTTTTCGTTGTCGCTGCGGTAGTCGTACAGATCGTAGGTGCCACCGCTGCAATAGCGGTCGAAGTTGCCTTCGGCACTGCAGCCGAAGGCGAAGGCCAGGCGATCGTCGCTGGTGAGTTGCTGGTTGCCGTAGTGCGCCACCGCGCGCCACGAGTCGGACAGCCGCTGTTGCAGCCGCAGTGAAGCGGTGGTGCCCTCCAGCACGACGGGTTGCGACCAGGGCTGGTTGTTGAAGTTGGTGCGTGGGTCGAAGCGGCTGGCGTCGGGCAGCGTGTTGCCCAGCAGGCTCATGCCGGGCACGCTGGGCTGGGTCTGCTTGCTCCATTCGACTTCGGCTTCGATCAGCGTGTCGTGGCTCACGCGCCAGTCGCCCGCCGCCGCCAGGAGGCTGCGTTGACCTTTGAGGTTGCGCGTGCGTGGGTCGAGCTCTTCGTGTGCGGCGTTCACGCGCAGACCGAATGCTTCGTTGTCACCGAATCGCTGGCCAATGTCTGCCCAGACGCCGTAGGTGTTGTCCTGCCGCCAGCCCAGCCCGACCGAGCGCGTCGTGCCTTCGGGCCGCTTCACGACCAGGTTCACAAGCCCGCCGGGTGCGCTGGTGCCGGCCTGCATGCCACTCGTGCCCTTGAGCACTTCGACGCGCGACTTGTTCTCGAGCCCGATGGAGGTTTCGGCGTTGATGGGCAGGCCATCGCGCCGGTAGTTGTAGCGGTTGTCGATTGCGAAGCCGCGGATCGTGAAGTTGCTCCAGTAGCCCTCGGAGTTGTAGGCGTCACCCAGGCTGGCATCGAAACGCGTAATGTCCGCCAGCGTTCGCGTGCCGCTGTCGGCAAGGCGCTCTGCGCTGATGACGGCGGCTTGCAGCGGCTGGCGTGACAGCGGTACGTCGCCGAAGCCGCTCACACTGGCGGCCGATTCGGGTGAGCGCCCCGTCACCGTGACGGATGGCAGGTCGGTGGATTGCGAGCGCGCCTCGGCAGCCATCAAGGCCAGCACGGCAACTGCCAGCGGCGCGGGTCGATGAAGGAATGTGGCTCGGTTGGATGCCATCGTCGTACTTCCTTGGTGGAGCGATGGCAGGTCGGCGTCTGGGTGCAGCGCCGAGAGGGAGTGAGTTGCTGCACCACGCTTCCCTGCGCGAGGATTACCTCAGTCAGGTTCAAAGGGACTCTCTCAGTCGGGCTTTGAAGCCCAACACCCCTAGCGAATGCGCCGACGGTCAGCCGCTCGGCGCAGGGCGGATTATGCCGCCCATGAACGAAGAAGCCCGCACGGAGCGGGCTTCTGGGCCAGGCGCGAAACGCGTCAGTCGAAGGTTGGCGTCTCCACGCCCAGCACCTTGTGCAGCTTCGGGCTGGTGGTCGTGTACTGCAGATGGATGCGCTTCTCCGGGAAGATGTACGGCGCAGCGCCGAAGGCCGCCAATGCCGCTTCGTGGAAGCCCGAGAGGATGAGCTTCTTCTTGCCCGGATAGGTGTTGACGTCGCCTACCGCGAAGATGCCCGGGATGTTGGTCTCGAACTTCTCCGTGTCCACCACGATCTGCTTGCGCTCGAGGTTCAGCCCCCATTCGGCGATGGGGCCGAGCTTGGGGCTTAGGCCGAAGAATACGAGCAGCATGTCCAGCGGCACCACGCGGGTGACGCCGTCGCCGCCGGTCACCTTGGCGCCGGTGAGCACGCCGTCCTTTTCTTCGTAGCCGGTGACCTGGCCCACGATGAACTGCATCTCGTAGGCGTCGCACAGCTCCTTCATCTTGGCGACGCTGGCCGGAGCTGCGCGGAAGCCGTCGCGACGATGCACGAGGATCACGCTCTCGGCCTTGTTGGGGCCTTCCTGTGCGAAGTTCAGGGCCCAGTCGAGCGCCGAATCGCCCCCGCCCACGATCAGGAGGTTCTTGCCGGCGAACTGTGCCGGATTCTTCACGCGGTAGAAGACTTGCGTGTCGTCGAACTTCTCGAGCCCATCGACCCTCAGCGTGCGCGGCTGGAACGAACCCACGCCACCGGCGATGAAGATGGTCTTGGTGAGAAAGCGGGTGCCCTTGGCGGTCTCGACGTAGAAGCGGCTATCGTCCTGCTTCTGAACGACGGTGACTTCCTGGCCGAGGTGGAAGGTCGCACCGAACGGCTCGATCTGCTTGAGCAGGTTGTCGGTGAGTTCCTTGCCAGTGCACATGGGCACGGCCGGGATGTCGTAGATGGGCTTGTCGGGGTAGAGCTCGATGCACTGGCCACCGGGGTAGGCCAGCGAGTCGATGATGTGCGCCTTGACCTCCAGCAGACCGAGTTCGAACACCTGGAACAGGCCCACAGGGCCGGCGCCGACGATGACGGCATCGGTTTCGATGGGGCCATCGTGAGAGCCGGCGGTCTTGGTGATTTCGGGGTTCAGAAGGGGATCCATGGTCTTGCTGGGGTAAGGGCCGATCGGCCGCTGCCACCGGGGCAGCCGCTCGATCAACGGATCAGTTCACCGAGCTTGTCGGTCTTGTCTTTCCACTCGTCGGCGTCGGGCAGCGAGGCCTTGCGCTTGGTGATGCTGGGCCATTTCTTCGACAGATCGAGGTTGATGGCGATGAATTTCTGCTGGTCGCCAGGCACGTCTTCCTCGGGCAGGATGGCGTTGACGGGGCACTCGGGGATGCACACCGCGCAGTCGATGCATTCATCGGGGTCGATCACCAGGAAGTTCGGGCCTTCGCGGAAGCAATCGACGGGACACACGTCCACGCAGTCGGTGTATTTGCAACGGATGCAGGCTTCAGTGACGACGTGAGTCATGGCGGTTCTTCAGTGAAAGGTTGCGCCTGTCGGCTTATGTATGTGTCGGTGGGGTTGACTGGCTGGGATTTGCAGTCGGGGCAAACCCGGAATTTTAGGGGTTGGGGCACTCCACGCTCGGTTGTGCGGCTTGGTCCTGACCCTTCTGCGCAAAAGGTTGAGGCTGGTCAACACGTGCCTGCAGCGCCCCGCCCACGGGGGTGGCCCCGATGCCCACCGTCACGACCGTGGGGCGGCCGGCATGCAGCGCGCCGCCTTGTGCCAGGTCGGCCACCGTGTGCTCGCTGTGCACCTGGTCGGGCCAGCCGGCGCGGGAGATCACGCTGACGGGTGTGCCCTCAGGCCAGCCTTCTTCGGCAAGGCGACGTGCCAGGGCGCCGAGCTGCCGGCCGGCCATGTAGAACACTTCAGTGTCGGCACTGCGTGAAGCGCGAAGGTCGCCGTCTTGCGTCATGGCTGTGGACAGGCTCACGCTGCGGCCACTGCCACGGCGGGTGAGCGGGCGCTGCGTGGCGGCTGCTGCCGCAATGGCAGCTGTCACGCCCGGTACCACTTCGCTCGGGATGCAGTGTGCGGCCAGGGCTTCGAGCTCTTCTTCGAGCCGCCCGAACACGCTCGGGTCGCCGCCTTTGAGTCGGACGACCACGTGGCCGTCGAGCGCGTACTTCACCAGCAGCTTGTTGATGCGTGCCTGCCCGTTGGCATCGCAGCCGGGCAAACCGGAAAAGCCGCGCTTGCCCACGTCGACCCACTGAGCATTGGGTGCCAGGTCGCGCAGCGACGGGTCGGTGAGCGCATCGAACAGCACGACCTCAGCATCGGCCAGGCGGCGGGCGCCGCGCACGGTGATGAGGTCGGCGGCCCCAGGGCCTGCTCCGATGAAGATCACGCGACCGACTGCCACGATGCGCCTCTCCTCTCGATGGCCTCAGGCCGCAGCCTTCACCAGCAGCGCGCCGCTGGTGCGGTGCGTGGCCGGATCCACCACGATGAGCGCGCCACCCACACGGTTGTCGGCGTAGGGCTCGACGGGCAGCGGTGACTGCGTCTGTACCTGCACACGGCCGATCTCGTTGACGGCGAGCTCGTGTGCATCGGTGTCGGTGAGCGTGTGGATGTCGAGCCGGCTCTCGATGGCGGTGATGCGGGCCTGCACCCAGCGATGACCGTGTCGCACCCAGTACTTGCGGCCAACGACGGCGGGCTCGGTGTCGAGCCAGGCGAGCGTCGCAGTGAACTGCTGCGTCGTCTGCAGCGACGTCGGCGTCGCGAGCCAGTCACCACGCGACACGTCGATCTGGCGGTCGAGCACGAGGCCGGCGGATTGGCCGGCTTCGCAGCACGCCACGACCTCACCGGCGCGACGCACTTCTTTCACCGTCGCAACCTCGCCGCTCGGAAAGGCCTGCACCTCGTCGCCGGCCTTCACGCTGCCGTGGGCAATGCGACCCCAGTAGGTGCGCGGCTGGTGGCCCGTGCCTTCGCCCATTTCTCCAGGGTCTCGGGCAACGTACTGCACGGGCACGAGCAGCGTGCCGTCATGGCGCTCGTCGGTGACGGGCAGCTTGTGCAGCAGCTGCAGCAGGCTCGGGCCGCTGTACCAGCTGGCCCAATCGGCCGCGGGCGAGGTGACGTTGTCGCCTCGGAGGGCCGACACGGGCACGATGCCGGCGACTTGCATGCCAGCCTGTTGCGCAAACGCGAGCAGGGCTTCGCGCACGGCTTCGAAAGCGGTCTTCGCGTCGTCCACCGCGTCGAGCTTGTTGACCGCGAACACCAGGCTGGGCACGCGCAGCAACTGCGCCAGCAACGAGTGCCGACGCGTTTGCGGCAGCAGGGCCACCGGGCGGGTCTTCCAGTCGAGCTTGGTGATGTCGACCAGCACCACCGCAGCATCGCTGCCGGCGGCGGCCGTCACCATGTTGCGGGTGTACTGCTCATGGCCGGGCGCGTCGGCAATGATGAACTTGCGGGCGCGCGTGGCGAAGTAGCGGTAGGCCACGTCGATGGTGATGCCTTGCTCGCGCTCGGCCTCGAGGCCATCGGTCAGCAGCGACAGGTCGATGGGCTGGCCGGCGGCGCGCTTTTCCAGAGCATCCAGCTGGTCGGCCAAGATGGCGCGGCTGTCGTAGAGCAGGCGGCCGATCAGCGTGCTCTTGCCGTCGTCCACGCTGCCCGCGGTGAGGAAGCGCAGTGCGCGGTGCGTGAGCGTTTCCGCGTCGGCGTGTTGTTCGGTCGTTGTCACGGCGGTGCTCATCAGAAATAGCCTTCCTTCTTGCGACGCTCCATCGAAGCGTCCGACGTGCGGTCGTCCATGCGGGTGGCGCCGCGCTCACTGATGGTCACGGTCAAGGTTTCGGCCACGATCTCGGCGGCCGAGGCAGCCGGGCTCTCGACGGGGCAGGTACAGGTCATGTCGCCCACGGTGCGGAAGCGCACCTGCGCGGTCTCGACCGTTTCACCGGCCTCGGGCGGCGTCACGTCGGTGAGCGGCACCAGCAGGCCCTTGCGGCGGATCACCTGGCGGTCGTGCGCGTAATAGAGGCCCGGCAGCGGGATGTTCTCGCGGGCGATGTAAAGCCACACGTCGAGCTCGGTCCAGTTGCTGATCGGGAAGGCGCGCATGTGCTCGCCTGGCTTGATGCGCGTGTTGAACAGCGTCCAGAGTTCGGGGCGCTGCTCCTTGGGCTGCCATTGGCCGAAGCTGTCGCGGTGGCTGAAGATGCGCTCCTTGGCTCGAGCCTTCTCCTCGTCGCGGCGGGCTCCGCCGATCAGCACGTCGAAGCGGTGTTCTTCAATGGCTTCGAGCAGCGTCACGGTCTGGTGGCCGTTGCGTGATTCCAGCGGGTGGGCCAGGCGCACGGTGCCCCGCTTGATGGAGTCTTCGAGATGGCCCACAACGAGGCGCTCACCCATCTCGGCCACGCGGCGGTCGCGGAACTCAATGACTTCCGGGAAGTTGTGGCCGGTGTCCACGTGCAGCAGCGGGAAGGGCAGGCGACCGTCGAAGTCGTTGCCCTCGCCCAGCGCCGGGCCGTCCCAAGCAGGGTGAGAGCCCCCTTGGGGGGAAGCCGCTTGCGGCGTGGGTGCTCCTTTGACGCGCATCTTGAAGGCCTTCTCGGCCAGGCGCAGCACCACGCAGGAATCCTTGCCG
>CAMLLU010000089.1 GCA_946480925.1 uncultured Rivibacter sp. | reverse complement strand
CACCAGCGTCCGGGCTGCAGCTTGAGTCGACGCACGGTATTTCAGCAGCCTGTTAAGGGCGGTCATGGCGAACGGCACCAAGGCACAGATACTTATCGATCGCTTGGACGAAGGGTTCGACCCGGACAGTGGAAACGTTGCGTTTATTGATGGCGCACTCACCGCAGCGATTGACATCAGCACGGCATTTAAGGGTGCTATCAAGCCTCTTGTTTTTCTACGCGATAACATTTTTCGTGCCGTGGCACACCATGATCAGGATTTCACCAGAAATATCGAGGGGCAAACCCTCAGACTGCATTGGGATGTAAACAATCTATTCTATCTCGTCTGCAATCGACTGAGGGCTGCCTTCAGTGATGACACGCAGAATAACAAGCGACTATGGAATAGATATGTCGGGCACGATCTTCAAGGAGACGATGGATTCCGTCAGTGCCTCAGGTTCACGCTCTACCGGCCTCGCGATATTCTCATATTACTAAATTCAGCATTTGAGAATGCAAGCAAACGAGACCCCGCGGCATCGCAGCCTACAATTGGTCTCGCAGACCTTGACAAGTCGGCAAAGACCATCTCACAGAACCGTCTAGATGACTTGTACAAGGAATACAAGCACATCTTCCCGACGATTGAGCAGAGCACCTCCGTGTTTGCGAATCGCTCTCCAGAGGTGTCAATGAACGAAGCATGTGAGCTTCTGCAGGAGGCGAGTAAACTCGCTCCCAAAAGCTTGGATGCCGCGATGGAATTGGCGATTTTCTCGCACCCTGAGGACTTGGTAAGGTCCCTTTACGGGGTCGGCTTCTTTGGAGTATTCGATCCTGCCACAGGTAGCTACGTCTTCTCTCATGACGGAAGACGGCCAGAGACGGATTTCGAGCCGAATCAAAAGCTTCTCGTACACCCCTGTTACTGGATGGCCTTGAATCTAACAAAGAACTCACTCAATCCAGAAGAAGCCACCGACATCAACGACGAATATGAGATCAAGGTCTCGTCGGTCACGCCTGATCTACGAAATGCTCGACTCGGTCGATTAATCGCTGAATTCCGCACTGTTCCAGAGGGCCAGAGCGGGGCGAGTGACTTTGAACAATGGTGCGTTGAGACACTGAAGATTTGCTTTGCGGGTCGCCTCAGCAATATTGCCTTGCACGCGAACAAGGACAGCGTTAACCGCAGAGATATTATTGGAACGAACCTCGCAGAAACCACTTTCTGGCGGCGCGTCGAGAAGGATTACAGCGCACGCCAAGTAGTATTTGAAGTCAAGAACTATCAGAATCCAACACTTGAAGACTACCGGCAAGTCCTCTCCTATCTTTCTGGCCCCTATGGAAACATTGCATTTGTCATATGCCGGGATTGGTCAATAAATCTGGAGAAGGACAAAGAGTTGGCCTGGATAAGATCGATTTATCAGGACCACAAGAAAGTGATTGTCAAGCTCTCCGCAAAGTTCTTGGCTGATATTCTGTCGAAGCTTAGAAATCCACAGAAGCACGACTCCGGGGATGTCGCACTTAGCTCCCTGCTCGATACTTACGAGCGTCTCTACTTCGGTCAGCAGTCCGGTCGAGCAAAACAGAAGCCGCGAACCAACCGCCACAAGTGACACTTAAGGTCTGTATCGCTGAATGCGTCTCTGATCGCTCGGTCGTTCCGCGCGATTGAAATTCCTGCCGAGATCAAGGAGGCCCTTGAAGCTCTCGTGCAGGATCACGAGTTGCCATCCCGTCCCCCAGGTAGCCGCGTGTGACCGGCCCCGCGTCCGCATCCGTCGGCGATATTGACTGCTTCCAGCCTTGAGCGGTCACACGCTGGGCACGCGTCAAAGTCAGCATGTGGCCGATTCCTGGCCTAGCCACCCCTCAGCCTTCTGTAATGCCACCACCATATTGGCGTAGCTGTCGGCATTGACGATCGCTGCCCGCATCGGCTGGCTCATGTAGCCCAGCCCCCTCACGCCGCCACATCCCCCATGATCCGAGTCGTCCCCCCCGGATCCCCCACCCACACCCCGATCGCGCTGAAGTTGTCCTGCTTCGGGTGACCCTGTGCTTCGATATGACGCTGCATCGCGGTCAGCCATTCATCGGGGCTCGATGCGTCGCTCAGCGTTTCGGCGATCACTCCCTCGTCGAGCGAGTCCCACCAGCCATCACTGCACAGCAAGAAGGCGTCGCCGTCTTCAATGGCCACGGGTTGCGTCAGCGTGTGGGGCTCCACCGCGTCTTGAATGCCGAGTGCGGCGATGAGCTGGTTTTTCTTGGGGTGGTGCTGGGCCTGTTGCGCAGTGAGCAGGCCCGCCTCGACCATGCGTTGCACCACGCTGTCGTCGCTGGTCACGATGTCGATCACGCCATTGCGCAGGCGGTAGAGGCGTGAATCGCCCACGTGCGACCACAGGGCGCGGTCGCTGGCGCTGTCCACCCACAGCACGACGATGGTGGAATGCATGCGGTTCGCACCGTCGCCCGGCTTCTGGTGGTGCTGCACTTCGGCATGGGCGGCGAGCACGGTCTGGTGCAGGTGTTCGGGCGAGAACTGCGGCTCTTCTCTGTGCATCACTTCCTCGACGCAGTCCACCGCGATGCGCGAGGCTTCGGCGCCATGGGCGTGGCCGCCCGCGCCGTCGGCCAGCACGGCGAACCAGCCGCTGTCCACCCGGCCGGCGCTCAGGTCGTCTTCGTTGACTTCGCGCTTGCCGCGTTCGCTGCGTGTGGCGATGGCGATCTCGAGCATGGTGGCCGCGCTCCTCCCCTCTTCTCAACTCACGCCGACGGCTGGGCGCGGCCGGCTTTTTCGCGTTGCAGCCGCTCGAGCTGCTGCTCGTAGGCGGCCAGGAAGGCCTTGCCGAACAGGGTGTGGAAGTCCTCCTGCGCTTCTTCCCGTATGGCTTCGAAATGCGTGAGGTACAGCTCCCACAGCTTGGCCTTGCGGTTCATGGGCAGCAGGCTGTCGAGCACGCTCTTGCCCACCAGCTTGGCTTCGAGCTCGGTGGGGCGGAAGCGGCCCAGCACGCCTTCGAGCGCGGCGCGCGTGCCGGCCATGGTGCCGATGGCATGGCCCACCAGGTCGTTCATCGCATCGGCCATCGCCGCCGGGCCGCTCATGAAGCCGCGCACCGGCGGCTGCAGCATCTGCTCCAGGGCCGACTGCGCGTCGGGCGAGAACTTCAGCGGGTTGTTGTTGCGCGCCTGGATGATGGTGACCTGCGCACGCAGCTCATGCTTGGTGGCGGCGCGCACGGCCACGAGCTGCAGCGTGCCATCGACCGCGGTGCTCAGCAGCGTGCCCATCACGCGCATGAGCTCGGGGTTGAGCCCTTGCGGGGGCGAAAGGCGCAGGCCGGCCCCTTCGCAGAAGGCGCTCCACAGCTCGCGCGTGTCACCGCTCCACATGCCTGCCGGTGCAGCGGCGGCTGGCTGCGCCATCGCAGCGGCCACCGATGGCACGGCCACTGGCGTGGGCTCGGGACGCGTGAACACGGCGGCCGGTGCCGGCGTGGGGCTGGGCAGCTGCTGCGTTTGCGTTGGCGGCAGCGGCGGTGGTGCCGGCTGGGGCATGGGCTTCGCAAACGGCGCAGCGCCGGCGGCAGGCACCGCTGCAGGAACAGGACCGGGCGCGGAGGCCAGCCAGTCGATGCCGGTAGGCAGCACCGGTGCGGCACCGGGCGGCGGCTCGGGCAGCGGCGCCGAACGCGCCGGCATGAAGCCGGGCGGCCGGAACGACGCATGCAGCTCGGGCGTGTGGTCGGCCGCGGCCGGTGCGCCCGCAGCACCCGCCGGAGCAGGCGTGCCGCCGAACAGCGCCAGCGGGTCGGTGGGCAGCACTGCACCGCCGATCTCGTTGTGGCCCGCGGCGGGTTGGCCCTGCTGGCCCGGCGGCGGCGTGCCGGCCATGAAGTCTGCCAACGGGTCGCGTGACTGCGGCTGGGCAGCGTGGCCCAGGCCGAACATCTCGTCGATGGAGGCAGGCGCCGCACTGGGAATGAGGTCGTCGAACACGCCGGCACCCGCCGGCGCGGGGGCCGTGGGCGGCAGCACGGGCGCGCTCGGCGGTGGTGCGGCGAAGGGATCGAAATCGTCCGGCAGCCGCGGCGCCACGTCGCGTGGGGGTGGCGGGGCCCAGGCGGCCGAGTCGGCCGGAATGCCGGCCGGCGCGCCGAAGCCGAGATCGGCAAACGGGTCCGGCGCCGCAGGCGGCATGCCCCTGCCGGCTTGTGGTGGCTGCTGTTGCGCTGCGGCGCGCACGGCGGCCACCGGCAGCGGGGCCGACACCGGCACCGCGCCCGGTGGTTCGTTCAGCGGCGCGGGCGAGCCCAAGAGGTCGGCAAACGGGTTGCTGCTCGACAGCGGCGCGCCCAGCTCGGCAAACGGCCCGGAGGGTGCGGCGGGTGGGCGTGTCATGCTGCCGCTGCCGTGCACGGGTGCCGCGGCGCGCTGCATGGGCGGCGTGTGGGCGTCCACCACGGCGCGCCCGCGCGTGATGGTGGAGGCTTCGCTGTCCTGGTCGCGCTCTTCGAGGACTTCGAGCAGATAGCCGCCGATGCGCACCTGGTCGCTGTGCGAGAGCGCGGTGGTTTCGCCCTGCGACAGCGGCTGCCCGCGCACGATGATGGGGTTGGCGCTGCCCACGTTCTTGATGAGGTAGCCGCCTTCGCCGCCCAGGCTGATCTGCGCCTGCTGGCGCGAGATGTGGCGCTCGGGGTCGGGCAGCGCCATGGTGTTGTGGTCCGAGCGCCCGATGGTGCCGCCCTTCGCGTCGAAATGCGCCGTGATCGGCTGGGTCAACGGCTGGTCGTTGAGCGATACCGCGCGCAGGGTCAGGGTCATGGTGTTGTGTCCGGCTGCATCACCATGGTGGGCTGCCCTGTTGGCGGCTTCAATGAACGAAAGTCATCCGCCGTGTGGGCTCATGGTTCCTACCGATGGACGCCCCGCCCGTGGTCGCCACGTGCACCGCAGCAAACACCGCGCAACAGCCACGCCATCGATCGGGCGCACAATGCCCCGACCGCCCATCACGCACACGGTACGCACGCACATGCCGACCCGCCGTTGCCTGCTCACAGCCGCCCTTGCGAGCGGCTTTGCCACCGGGGCCGCGCCGCCGCGCATGCCGAGCGTGGTGTTCCTCAACCCGGGCTCGCCCAACCCCGCCCCTACGGGGCCGATGGCCCGCGCCGCGGTCGACTACATGGCCCTGGCCGCCAGCCAGCTGGGCATGCACCTGGAGGTGCAAAACGCCTCGCACGACCACCTGAAGATGATCGACCACGCGCGCGAGGTGGCCGCGCGGCCGCGCACGGCCGCCCCCGACTACGTGATCATCGTCAACGACAAGATGGCCGGGCCCGCGCTGCTCGAGGCGCTGGAGCCTTCACCCGCGCGCGTGTTCGTGATCCACAGCGACATGACCGACGAGCAGCGCAGCACGCTGGGCAACGAGCGCGAGCGCTACGTGCGCTGGATCGGCAGCGCGGTGCCCGACAACACGCGCGGCGTGTTCCGCCTGGCCGCCGTGCTGCACCGCGAGCTGGGCGAGCGCCCCATCAGCGCCATCGGCATCACCGGCCCGAATTCCACGCCGGTGTCGAACGAGCGTGCCCAGGGGCTGGCCGACTACCTGGCCGGCGTGCGCGGCGCGCGGCTGGAGCAGCTGGTCTACAGCGACTGGAGCGAGGCCGACGGCGAGCGCAAGGCACAGGTGCTGCTGGCGCGCTACCCGCAGACCAACCTCATCTGGGCCGCCAACGACGAGATGGCACTGGGCGCGCTGAAGGCAGCGCGTGCGCGCGGCTTCAAGGCGGTGGTGGGCGGCATGGGCGGATTCGGGCGCGCACTGCACAGCCTTGCCGAAGACGGCGGACTCACGGCCACGCTGGCGGGGCACCACCTCGTCGGCGCGTGGGCCATGGTGATGCTCTACGACCATGCCAACGGCATCGACTTCGCCGCGGACGGTGGCCTGCGGCGGCGGCTCGACAACCTGCACGTGGTCACGCGCGCGAACCTGCGCGACTACGAACAGGCGTTTTCCGAGCGGGAGCGCCCGATCGACTTCCGTCGCTATTCGAAGGTGCACAACCCGAAAGTCACGCGCTACGACTTCGGACTCGCGGCGCTGCTGTCGGGGTCGACTCCGCCGTGAGGTTGCCTTCGCCCACGACCGCCCTGCGTGCGGCCAGCGTGCGCGCCAAGCTCGTGGCCGCGCTGGCCGCCACCTTGCTGCTCACGCTGGGCAGCTTCTGGTGGGTGCTCGACCAGCGAGAAGGCACGCGGCGGCAAGCCGAATTCAGCCAGCGTGCGGCCGGCACCACGCAGCTGCTGTCGCGCAGCCTGTCGTACCCGCTGTGGAACGTGGACACGCAGGCCATCGAGCTGCTGCTCGACAGCGTGAACGCCAGTGCAGAGGTGGCGTCGATCACGGTCACTGCCGCGGGTTACGGAGAGGTGGTGCCGATGCGCGGCGGCGAAGCACCGGAGCAGGACGCGCTGGAACGCAAGGAATCGATCCACTACACGACGGCCGACGGCCTGGTGCGCCAGATTGGCGAGGTGCGCATCGTGTTCAGCCGCGAGCCGATGCGGCAGGCGCTGGCCCAGGCGCGGCTCACGCACCTGGGCATGTCGCTCGCGGTGCTGCTGGGCGTGTTCGGCGTGACCTACTGGCTGGTGGGCCGCATCGTGCGGCGGCCGCTGGCCACGCTGGACCGGACCATGCGCCACTTCGCCGAGGGCGACTTCGCCGCGCGGTGCGCCGTGAGTTCGCCCGACGAGCTGGGTCGCGTGAGCGCGCAGTTCAACACCATGGCCGAGCGCCTGGCCGCCTCCAACGAAGCGCTGCGCCGCCACGGCGAGCAGCTGGAAGAGCGCGTGCGCGAACGCACCGCCGAGCTGGCGCGGGCCGTGGATCGGGCCGAAGTGGCCAGCCGTGCCAAGAGCGCCTTCCTGGCCAACATGAGCCATGAGCTGCGCACGCCGCTGAATGCGGTGCTGGGGTTCGCGCAGCTGCTGCGGGTCTCGCCGCCTGATGCGGCGCGCCTGCAAAGGGGGCTCACCGCGATCGAGCGCTCAGGCCAGCACCTGCTCGGGCTCATCACCGACGTGCTGGACCTCGCCAAGATCGAAGCCGGCCGCATGGACCTGTTTCCACAGGCCGTGGAGCTGCGGCGCCTGCTCGACGACGTGATGGCCACCGTGTCCATCGAGGCCGAGCGCAAAGGGCTCACGCTCGCGCTGGATGTGCCGGCCGCGCTGCCGGCCGTGGCGGTGGACGGCCAGCGCCTGCGGCAGGTGCTGCTCAACCTGCTGGGCAACGCGATCAAGTTCACGCCCCGCGGCAGCGTCACGCTCGCGGTCACCAGCACCCAGGACGCCGCGGCCGGGATGGTGCAGCTGGGCTTTGCCGTACGCGACACCGGCATCGGCATTGAGGAGCACGACCTCGACCGGCTGTTCCGCCCTTTCGAGCAGCTGGGCGACGCGGCCTACCGCAGCCGCGGCACGGGGCTGGGGCTGGCGCTGAGCCGCCAGCTCGTGCGGCAGATGGGCGGCGACATCGCGGTGCGAAGCGAGCCGGGCCGAGGCAGCGAGTTCTCGTTCATGCTGGGCCTGCCCATCACGCAGCCGCCACCTGCCGCGCAAGCGGCGTCGCGTGGGATTCGCGGCTACGCGGGGCGCAGGCGTCTGGTGCTGGTGGTCGACGACATCGAGCTCAATCGCCAGGTGCTGAGCGAAACGCTCAGCCTCTTCGGCTTCGACGTGAGCACCGCGGTGGATGGCCTCGATGCGGTGGACCAGGCGCGCATGCTCTCGCCCGATGTCGTCTTGATGGACCTCACGATGCCTCGGCTGAGCGGTTCGCAGGCCATGCAACGGCTGCGGTCCGCGCCTCGCACGGCGGATATCCCGGTGGTCGCCGTGTCGGCCAGCGCGGGTGCTGAAGAACGCGAAGCGGCGCGCCGGGCCGGCGCGGCGAGTTTCATCGCCAAGCCGGTGGACCAGGCCGAGCTGCTGGCCGTGCTGGGCCAGGTGCTGAAGCTGGAGTGGGTGTACGCGGCTGCCGTGCGTTGATGCGGCGCGCTACGCCGCCCAATGCAGCCAGGCCGACACGAGGCCGAACAGCACCGCCAGCGTGACCCAGGTACGCGCGGCCGGGTCGAGCCGGCGTGCGCGCAGGCAGCGCACACCGGCGGCCACGGCGAAGGCCGCAGCCAGCAAGGGGAAGAGCCAACGCGGGTCCATGGGTGCTCAGCAGCGGCAACAGCAGCAGCAACACCAGCAACGGCTGCCGTGCGAAGCGGCCTCTCTCATCACCGGCCGCCACCGAGTTGCCGCTGCTGCCGCCAAGCCGGCGCGGCAATGGGAAACATCGGCGTACCGGGCGCCGCCAGGCACAGGTGGCGCACCGCGACGGCACGCTGGCGCTGGCAGCCCTCGCGCAGCACCGTCATGCAGTGCTCGGGGCTCGGCGCCGCCCCCATGAACACACGCTGACCAGCCGGCACGTCACCCGCATGGGCCTGCCACCAGCGCGCCACGAGGTCGCGCTCGGGCCACGGCAGGCTCTCGTCTTCGTCGAGCGCCACGTCGTCGTCTTCGGGGTCGTCGCTGGGGCCGTTCGACACGCCTTCGGGCGCGGTCTTGCGCTCGAGGTCCAGCGCGGCCAGGTCGGCCCCGGTGATCAATGAAAACGACTCGCCGGCCACGCGCGCCAGCGTGTCGTCGGCCATCAGGTCGATGAGCCACGGCACGAACTGCACGTCGCCCAGCAGGCCGCAGGCCTGCACGAGCTGGCGCTTCATGGCCGGCTCGCCCTGTGCCTGCTTGCCCGTGCCGCGCACGAGCTCGCGCGCTTGCTCGAAGTCGGCCGCCAGCAACAGCAGCGACGCAGCTTGTTGCGAGCGCTCGCCCCTGCGCTGTGCAATGAGCGCCAGCACGCGCAAAGAGGCATCGCGATCACCCAGCAAACAGGCGGCCCAGGCAGCGCGGAACACCACGCTTTCGTCTTCACCGGCCATGGCGGCGAGGGTGTGCTCCAGCAAGTCCGTGCGGCCCAGCTCGGCCGCCGCGCGCAAGGCGCTGTTGCGCAGCGAGGGGTTGGTGTCACGCAGGGCCGCGGTGAGTGCCGGGCCGGGGTCGGCCTGGTGCAGGCGGCAGGCGGTGAGGCCGATCTCCCGCCGCAGCGCATCGGCCGAGCCGAGCAGCGCGCGCGCAATGCCCTGCAGCTGCTGCGCCGACACCCAGCCGAAGGCCGACACGAGGCCGCGCTTGGCATCGGGCAGCTCGGCGGCAATGGCCAGCAGGCGGTCGAGCGCCTTGTGGTCGCGTTCTTCGATGGCGCGCACGGTGCATGCGAACACTTCGCCCGCGCCGGGGCTGGCCAGTGCGGCGGTGCAGAACTGCGTGCCGTATTGGCCCGCCACGGCCAGACCGTCGAGGTGGGCGGCAATGCGGTCGTCGAGGCGGCGCAGGTGGTGCAGCTTCACGTGGGGAGCACGCACGAGCACCGAGCGCACGTGGCGCAGCATGGCGCTCTCTTCGGCATGCTGCTGCACCACCACGGGAATGGGCGGGCGCGAGAACGCCTGGGGGCTCATCGAAGGCGTCGAAGGCTGGCTCATGCGTTCGATGCTCACGAGTCGCAGCGCGCGGGGCAATGAACGAAAGTCACGTGCCGCGACACGGGCGCACAGGCCTTGGGGTGTCATCATCGGGCCACGCTGCGATGAGCCGTGCACTCACCAAGCTTGTGCGCGCTTCATCGTCCGATCAATAATCTTTCGCCCCATGGGGGACGCAGGCCGCGGCGGCACGCGGGGCAGCGTTCGATGCAACGCTGCCGCCCGACGGACCGCCCCACTTCAGCGATGCGAGACGACAAACCTTCCAAGCTCATGACGAAGAAGCGTGTTGCCCTGCTCTTCACCGCCGTCGGCATCTTGTCGGCCTGCCAGACCCAACCGCCAGCCTCAGCGCCCTCCACCGACCCCAGCGGCCAGCCCATGGGCACGGTGGAGCAGCAGCCCGCGCCCACTGCGGCGCCGGTGCCCAGCGGGCCGGTGACCGCCGCGGCGCAGCAGCAGGCACAACGGCATGCGCAGGCGGCCATTGGGCTGCTGGAAGCGGGCAACGAAGAACAGGCCCGGGCCGAGTTGCAGCAGGCATTGGGGCAAGACCCGAACAACAAGCTGGCGCTGAACCTGACGCGCCAGATCACCGCCGACCCGATCGCCACGCTGGGGCGCGAGTCGTTTCCCTACCAGGTGAGGCCGAACGACACGCTGTCGGCCATCGCCGGGCGCTACCTCGGCGACATCTATTCGTTCTACATCCTCGCGCGCTACAACGGCATCCAGGTGCCGCGCCAGGTGGCGGGCGGCCAGACCATCCGCATTCCCGGCAAGCCGCGGCCCGAGGCGAGGCCTGTGCCGGTGCCGCCCCCCGTGCCGGTGGCTCCCCCGCCACCTCCCCCTCCTGCCCCGGTGCCCACGCCCCCGCCGGCACCCACGCCCCCCCCCGAGCCCACTCCGGGTGAAAAGGCCCTGCGAGCCGGCGAGGCGGCCGAAAAGGCCGGCGACCTGGATCGTGCCTACAACGAGTACCGCCGAGCCGCCAGCCTGGACCAACCGGCAGCGGCCGCCAAGGCCGAGCAGGCGCGCAAGTCACTGGTGTCGCGCCACACGCTGCGCGCCCGCAGCGCCTTCGCCAAGCAGGACCTCGACGTCGCCATTGCCGCGTGGGACCGCGTGCTCGAACTCGACCCCACCAACGGCACGGCGAAGCTCGAGCGCCAGAAGGCCGTGGATTTGCGCGAGCGCCTCAAAGGCTTGAAGTAGCGCGCGCCGTAGCGGTCGCTACACAGCCCCTATGCAGCAGGAAGGAAGAAAAGGACGCCGAGGCGTCCTTTTCCTTTTTCATCAGCCCTCCACCGTGGCAGCGGCAGCGGGCAGGTCGATGGTGTGGTGCGTGTGCTTCGCCTTGGCGTGCAGGTAGCGCAGGTTGTCTGGGCCGGCAAACACGCCGGTGGGCACCTGGGCGCTGACTTCGATGCCGGCCTCTGTGAGTTGCGCACGCTTGTCGGGGTTGTTCGACAGCAGGGTGATGCGCCCCACGCCCAGTGCCCCAAGCATCTGGGCGGCCACGCGGTAGTCGCGCTGGTCTTCGCCGAAGCCGAGCATGCGGTTGGCTTCGTAGGTGTCGAGCCCTTCATCTTGCAGGCGGTAGGCGTCGAGCTTGGCGAAGAGGCCGATGCCGCGCCCTTCCTGGCGCAGGTACAGCAGGTAGCCGCCCTGGGCGTGCAGGCGCTGCATGGCTTCGCGCAGCTGGGGGCCGCAGTCGCAGCGGGCCGAGCCGAACACGTCGCCAGTGATGCACTCGGAATGCAGGCGCACCAGCGGCGCGGCCTGCTCCTGCGGGTTGCCGAAGCGCAATACGAAATGTTCGCGACCATCGGCCAGGCCATGGAAGGTAACGAAGCTGGCCTGGACGGTACGGCCATCGGCCAGCCCCACCGGCACCTGCACCGTGGTGCGAATGCGCACTTCGGGCTGCTGTGCGCCATCGGCGGCGGGTTGCGGGTCTCTGAGGAGGGTGATGCAGGACATCCGGTGGTCTCTTCCGGTGTGAGGGATGGCGGCATGTTGCCTTGCTCGGCCCCTTTCCGAAATGAACATCTTTGATTCCGGCCTTCAAAAAAATGCACAACGCCGCGACCGAGACGGGCGCGGCCGGGCAGGAATGAAGGATTGCGGCCCCGGCTTGCGGCCGCAGAGCGCGAGCGATCAGCGCGGGTCTGCGCCCCGGCGCGGCGCCGCGGTGGCCGCAGACGGTTTGGCGGCGGCAGCACCACCGTTGCCGCCCTTGAGCTCCTTGAGCATGGCCAGTGCACGGGCGTGCGTGGCGTCGAGCCGTATGCAGCGCTCGAGTGCCGCGATGGCCGCCGCCTTGTCGCGCGTGGCCAGCTTCTCGCCCTTCTGGAAGTACACCTCGGCCAGCAGCTGGCGCACGGGCTCGTCGCGCCGGTCTGCCGCGAGGTGGCGTTCGAGCAGCTGGATGGCCGTGTCGAGCTCGCCTTGGGTGGCCAGCATGGTGGCGTGCTCGAGGTCGTTGCGGTCGGCGGGGGTGCCTGGCTGCTGCAGCCGGCGCGGGGCCGCGGCAACTTCGCTGTCCTGCAGGGCGCGGCGCGTGAGCGTGATGCGCGAGAACTTGCCGAGGTACATGCGCTTGTTGCGCTCGCGCTCGATGGTGCGCAGCGCATCGGCGGCCTGCGTGTTTTCAGGCTGCACCGCCAGCACCGAGAGGTAGTGCAAGGTGGCGTTGTCGAGCTCGCCGCGCTTTTGTGCCGCCGCGGCCCGCTGCATGCGCTCGGTGGCCGCGGCCTCGGCCTGCCTGCGCGTTTCGGCCAGGCGCTCGCGGTATTCGGCACCGTCGGGCTTGAGCACGGTGAGCACTTCCCAGGCCACGGCGGCGTCGGCCAGGCGGCCCTGCCTGGCCAGCGAGGCGGCGCGCTCACGCTGGCGTTGCTCGAAGGCCGGTGCAGGCGTCTGGCTCACCACGGACTGCGGCACGTCGTCGTCGCGCGCGTCGGGCGTCTGGGCCGGCGGCGTGGAGCTGCAGGCGGTCAGCACCGCGCACAGCAGGCCCAGCAGCGCCGAATGGGCAGGTCTGCCGCGCAGGAGCGACGGCTGTGGCATGCGCAGGCTCATGGCAGGTTGATGCCCCGGCTGATCTGCAGCTTGGCCTTGAAGGCTTCGAGGTCGTGGTCGCCGAAGATCATGGTCCGCCGCAGCATCATGGGCTGCGAAAAGAAGGCGTTGCCGCCCGGGTTCACCGTAACGGCCAGCGTGTACTGGTTGCGTGCCAGCGCGTCGAGCACCACGTCGTTCACGTCGCCGTAGGGGTAGGCGAAGTGGCGCACCTGCACGGGCAGGCGGCGTTCGAGCAGCTCGCGCGGCGCGCGGGCTTCGGTGTCGATGAGCTGGCGGTAGCGTTCGTCGGTTTCACCGGGCGTGCGCTCGATGAGGTTGCGGTGCGTCTTCGAATGCGACTGGATGTCCACCAGCCCCGAGGCGGCCAGCTCCTGCATCTGCAGCCAGGTGAGCGCGTCGCCGGCGCCGATGAAGTCGGTGTAGGCGAACAGCGTGGCCGGGAAGTTGTACTTGCGCAGCAACGGCAGCGCGTGGCGGTACACCGATTCGTAGCCGTCGTCGATGGTGATGACCACCGAGCGCCTGGGCAGCGCCTGCTTGCCTTCGAGGTAGCCCATGAGCTGCGTCAGGCGGATCACGTGGTAGTCGTTGCGCTTGAGCCATTCGAGCTGCGCCGCGAAGTTGGCGGCCGACACGACCATCCTGCTGCCGCTACCGTTGCCGCCGCCGAAGCGGTGGTAGCAGAGGATGGGCACGGTCTGGTACTGGTCGGCCGTGACGCCCGTGGGGTTGATGGGCTTGAGCGGCACCACCAGCGGCTGCCCCGCTTCAGGCCTGGTGATGTTGTTGAAGTCGCCGATGACCCAGTAGCGGTCTTCGCTGCCGAGGAAGCGCGCCGCCACCGAGCGCAGCGTCTCGTCCGGCTTGGGCACGTAGATCACGAAGCGGTCGCTCTTGCCCAGCACTTCGCCGGTGGCGGGCGGGGCGGCCGCCGGCGTGGCGGCCTGGCGGGGCGCATCGGAGTGCTCTTCTGCGGGCTGCGAGGCACAGCCGGCCAGCACACTTGCGCACACGAGCGTGCAGCACCGCGCAGCCGCGCGGCGCAGCAGGCCATGGGCTACTGCATCGGCCATCTGCGGAGCCCCTCAGGCTGAAGGTCTGGAAGTGCTGCCGGCACTGCCGGGCGGCGTGGGGCCGCCGCCTGCGGTCATCGGGCGGTGTGCCGGCGCGGTTGGCGGGTCGTTCAGGCGCGCGGGCGGCAGCGGCGTGGGCGGCGAACTGCTGCCCGCGCCCGCGGCACGGTCCTGCAGTGCCTGCGCCATCTGGTCGAAAGCGGCATACAGCAGGCCGAATTCGTCCTTGCGCTGCTCGCGGATGCGGTGGTCGAAGCGGCCCTTGGCGATCTCGCCCATCGATTCGATGACGAGCTTGATGGGCTGCGAGAACCAGTTGGCCACGAAGTACATCGCCACCGCCACCGCGAGCACGGTCACCAGCACCAGCACGGCCATCAGCCCCATCGACAGGCGCGCCACATAGATGAGCGGCCGCTCGGGCAGGCCCAGCGCCACGCGGCCGACCTGCTTGCCCTGGAAGGTGATGGGCGCCTCGAAGCCGAGCACGGTTTCGCCGCCGCTCATGTAGCGCGACATGGCCACGTTGTCGACGCGCTTGTTGGAGATGGCCTCGCCCGCTGGCGCCTTGTAGGGCTGCCCCAGCAGCGCGGTGTTGCTGGCCGCGCGCACGACGCCCTGGCGGTCGATCACGGTCACGCTTTCGAAGTCGCGCGTCTTCATGATCTCCTGCACCGCCACTTCGACCGTGACCCAGTCTTCACCGAGCGCGGCCACCGCGTTCTGCGCGGCGATGAAGCGCGCGAGCGCGGCGCCGTTGTCGGTGACCTGGTTGACCATGGCGCCGTACTGCCGCTGGTGGATCACCGCGGCCGACACGGCCATCACGCCGGCCACGATGAGCGCCATCATCGCGGCCCACTTCACGCGCAGCGGCACGATGCGCGGCCGCTCCTTGTGGCGCGCGGCCTGGTCGATTTCGCCCAGCACGCGGGTCAGTGCGTCCGAGAGTTCGCGGCCCGTCTGGAAGCGCCGGTCGGGCGCCTTGGCCAGGCAGCGCTCGACCACTCGGCGCAGTGCCGAGGGCACGTCGGGCCGCAGCTTCTCGATGGGCTGAGGGTCTTCCTTGGCGATCTTCATCGCCAGCGCAACGAGGCTGTCGCCCAGGAAGGGGCGCTGGCCGGTCAGCATCTGGTAGAGCACGATGCCCGCCGAGAAGAGGTCGGAGCGACCGTCGAGCTTTTCGCCCTGCGTCTGCTCGGGCGACATGTACTGCGGCGTGCCCAGCACGTCGCCCACGCGCGTGCGCTGCTCAGAGCTGGTGGACTCCATGTGGGCGATGCCGAAGTCGGTGACCTTGATGGTCTGCGAGCCCTTGAGCCGCACGATGTTGCCGGGCTTGATGTCGCGGTGGACGATGCCGTGCGCATGCGCGTAGTCGAGCGCACGCGCGAGCTGTATGCCCATGATCACCACGTCGCGCACCGGCAACGGCTTGCCGATTTCCATCACGTCGGACAGCGCCTCGCCATCGAGCAGCTCCATGGCCATGTAGGGCCGGCCCTCGATTTCGCCGACGTCGTGCACCGTGACGATGTTGGGGTGCGAAAGCCCGCCGGCCGCCCGCGCCTCGCGCAGGAAGCGCGCACGGTAGTCGCCGTCTTCGCACAGCGTGGCGTGCAGGAACTTGATGGCCACGTCGCGGCCGATGCCGGGGTCGTGCGCACGGAACACGGTGGCCATGCCGCCGCGGCCCAGGCGTTCCTGGATCACGTAGCGGCCCACCTGGCGCACCGTGAGGCCGCCCGAGCGTGCGCCACCGGGCAGCGTTTCGTTGGAGGTGCGCTCCGGGGTTTGCGGCGCGGCCGCCGGTGTGGCGGTGGGTGTGAGCGGCTGGGTGACGGGGCCGCTGCTGCCTGCAACGGTGCTCGGCGCTTGAGATGGCGCCTGGGGCACCGAACTCACCGGCACGATGCGGGTGGCTTCGTCGTCATCGTCGTGGTGCTGCGGCACCGGCGTTGCAAAACCGGCCGAACCGCCCGGGGCGTTGGCGCCAGAACTTCCTGGTGGTTGTGACATTGCGTTGAGCCCTACTCCCTGGAAATGCCAGGCACAGGTTTGTGGCCAGCCACTTCGCAGCCACGCCTTTGCACTGCAGAGCGGAATGCTGCACCGCGTGAAGGCAGCGAGCAACGTCCGAAAGTCATGCCGGTGTCTGCCTGCCAATGCCCCCGAAACACGGGGTAAGTCCCTAGAACCACAGGGCCACGATGGTCGAAGGTCATCGTGACAAAGCGTTTGTTTGGAGTACCTTTTCATCGGGGCCGAAGTGAGACCATGACGACACCCGACGACAACGAACGAACCGTCAGCAAGGGTTTGGTGCCGAGTTCGGGGCGCAACAGGGCGCTCGACGGGCCGGCCAACGCCTTGCCGGCCGGCACGCGCCTGGCCGAGTTCGAGCTACTGTCGGTCATCGGCGAGGGTGGCTTCGGCATCGTCTACCTGGCTTACGACCATTCGCTGAGCCGGCAGGTCGCCATCAAGGAATACATGCCGGCCGAGCTGGCCTCGCGCACGCAGGCGTTGACCGTGTCGGTGCGCTCGGAGCGCCATGCCGAGACCTTTGCCGCCGGCCTGCGCAGCTTCATCAACGAAGCGCGCCTGCTGGCGCAGTTCGACCACCCGTCGCTGCTGAAGGTCTATCGCTTCTGGGAAGCGCACGGCACCGCCTACATGGTGATGCCTTACTACGCCGGCACCACGCTGGGCCGCACCCTCAAGCAGCGCAAGGGCCCGCCCGACGAAGCCTGGCTGCGCCACCTGCTGGAGCACCTGCTCAACGCGCTCGAACAGATGCACGAGGCGCGCTGCTACCACCGCGACATCTCGCCCGACAACATCCTCATCCAGCCCGACGGGCGGCCGCTGCTGCTCGACTTCGGCGCGGCGCGGCGTGTCATCGGCGACATGCAGCGTGCGCTCACCGTCATCCTGAAGACCGGCTACGCGCCGGTCGAACAGTACGGCGAGATGCCCGAGATGAAGCAGGGCGCATGGACCGACCTGTACGCGCTGGGCTCGGTGATGCACTACGCCATCGCCGGCCAGACGCCGCCGCCCGCGGTGCAGCGATTCCTCAGCGACAAGTACGTCCCGCTCGCGCAGCTGGCGGCGGCACGCTACAGCCAGGGTTTCCTGCAGGCAATCGACCGCTCGCTGGCCGTGCAGCCCCAGGACCGGCCGCAGAGCGCGGCCGAGATGCGGGTGCTGCTGGCGCTGCCGGCCAGCACTACCGCGCCTGCCCCCTCTGCCCCGCTGCCGCAGCAGGGCACGTCGCCGGCCGCGCCCGCCAGGTCGACACGCGAGCCGACGCTGGGCAACACCTCGCCGCCCCTGACCTCGCGGCGCGAGCCTTCGTTTGCCACTTCGGCGTTCACCACCACCGGCAGCGCGGGCGCCACCATCGCGGCGCCCCTCGACCTGTCGCTGGCCACCCACGCCCCTGCCACCGCGCAACCTGCCGCACCGTCACGGAACGACCATCGCGGCCGCCGCACGGTGGCACTGGCCGGCGCGGCCGTCGCCGCGACGGTGGCAGCCTCCGTCGGGCTGGTCTACCTGCTGGTCGAGTTCACCGCGTCGCCGCCCGAAAGCAGCGCCACGGTCCGCTATCGCACGCACGACGAAGACGCCGCGACCTCGACCGCCTCCGTCGAGGCCGCTTCCGCACCGGTTGCACAGGCGCAGGACCAGGCAGGCGGGCTGACGGCCCCTGCCTCGAGCGGCACGCCTGAAACGCTCGGCGCCTCGGGCACCAGCACGGCCCCGCTCGACGACCCCGCGCCGTCCGACGTGGCGACACAGGCCGTGGCCACGCCAGCGCCGGCGCCCGTGCCCACCGCGGAGCCACCGCCGGTGGTGGCCCGGGTCACGCGCAGCGCGGTGGCCGATCGCCGTCCCGCCGCCGCGACCACGGCGCGGGCGTCGCAGTCGCGCCGCTGCGTCGACATCATCCAGCGCGTTTCGCTCGGCGAGCCCCTCACCGCCGAAGAGAAGGACACCCTCAAACAGGAGTGCGGGCAATGAAAGCGAACCTTCTTCGTCAGCGTGCGGCCGCCATGCCGCGACCTGCCATCGCTCTGTGGGCCTCGCTGCTGCTCGTCGGCACCCTGCTCGCGGGCTGCGCCACGCCGCCCCCGCCCGTGGCCAGCACCGATGAAGTGGCCTTCGAGCAGGCCGTGGCACAAGCCACCGACAACCTGATGGCGCAGACGCAGAAGCTGCCCGCCTTCGTGGCCAAGCTCACCGGCACGCGCGCCGTCGTCATCGACCCCATGTTCGAGAGCCCTTCGGGCCAGCAGACCGCGCTGACCCGGCTGCTCGAAGAGCGCGTGACACAGCGCCTGCGCGGCAACCAGTTCGAGGTGCTGCCCTTCCAGCCTGCCAGCCTGGGCAAGGCGCAATACCTGCTGACCGGCACGCTCACGCGTGTACAGGCCGCGGCCAAGGCCGGCGCGCGCCCGCCGTTCCAGATCGACCTCGCACTCACCGACACCAAGAACGGCATGGTGGTGGCGCAATCGTCGTCACGCGCGCGCGACGACAACCTCGACACCACGCCCACGCCCTACTACCGCGACAGCCCCATCCTCGTGAAAGACGGCGTGGTGGACGGCTACATCCGCACCAGCGCCACGCCGCCCGGCAAGCCGGCCGACCCGGCCTACTTTCAGCGCGTGACCACGGCGGCCACTATCAACGAAGCCACGCAGCTGTACAACGGCGACCGCTACCAGGAAGCGCTCGACCTGTACAAGAGCGTGCTCGCCACGCCCAGCGGCGAACAGATGCGCACGCTCAACGGCATCTATCTCACCTGCATGAAGCTCGGCAAGAACAGCGAGGCCGAGCAGGCCTTCGGCAAGGTGGTGGCCTACGGCATTGCCAACAACAACCTCGGCGTGAAGTTCCTCTTCAAGCCCAACAGCACCGACTTCTGGCCCGACCCGAAGATCAGCGGGCCGTATCCGATCTGGCTGCGAACCATTGCGCGCCACAGCGCGACCGAGAAGGTGTGCATGGACGTGGTGGGGCACACGAGCCGCACCGGGAGCGAGCTGTACAACGACAAGCTCTCAGCGCAACGTGCGACGGTGATCCGTCAGAAGCTGACGACGGAGGCGCCGGAGTTGATGACGCGCACCAAGGCGAGTGGTGTGGGTTACCGGCAGAACATCATCGGGACGGGGACGGATGATGCGACGGATGCGCTGGATCGGAGGGTGGAGTTCAAGATTGTGGGGTGTTGAGCGCCTGACGCCTGTGCGCTGTCACGCGCTTGGGCGCATCGATGCCGAAGTACCAGCTTGAACCGCCCGGCGTTTTGAGGAGGCTCCGTCGATTGAGAATGGAGCCAAGATGAGGAAGTCCCCGAAGTTTTCACCCGAGGTGA
>CAMLLU010000088.1 GCA_946480925.1 uncultured Rivibacter sp. | reverse complement strand
CGCACAGGCACTGCTGCGCTTGAGCCGGCAGTTGCGCCTGCTGGATGCAGGCCGACTGCTGCAGGCCTTGCCCCAAAGCCAGAGGCTGGTCATCGACGGCGCAAGCCATGGGGACTTCATCATGGAGTACGAGGCCCTGGTGGTCTCGGCGATCGGTCGTCTGGTGCAGACTGCCGCGAACGCCGGCCAGCTTTGAACTGGCGGAAGACGGCCACTACTGCTTCTTTCTTCGTGGGGGCCCCCTCACCCACAAGCCCCCAAGTGCCCACAAGCCGTGCAGAAGTTGCACCCGTCCTTGTGGATCAAGGTCGCATTGCCGCACTCCGGGCACCTTGCGCCCGCAATGGGCACCACCGCCGGAGCCGCGCCTTCTGGCACCGCGAGGATGCCCATCTCCTGCAGCGGGTAGCCCTCTTCGTCGAGCACGCCCAGCATGGCGTAGCGGTGGATGATGAGCCGTGCCATGTAGGCCACGGTGGAAGGCCAGGTCTGCTGGCGCCGCTCGTGTGCAGCCAGCCCCGGCACGAAGGCCATGAAATGGCCCAGGGGTTCGGCGTAGTTGAGCAGCTTGCGCAGCTTCATGCCGATCCACGCGGGGTCGATCACGCGCATGTCGAGCGAGAGCACGCGGGCCAGGCCGTCGAGCGCGCGCGGGTAGTTGCCTGAAAAGCCGATGGCGCAGGGCCGTGTGCGGGCGGTGCCGTCGGGGCCGGGCAGCAGCACCTCTTTCAGCGTGAGAGTGAAGTCTTCGCCGGTGCTGTGGTTCTCTATGTCCACCGCCCAGGCCAGCGTGCCCGAAGGACCGGTGTGCGGCTCGGCCTGGCTGAACATGGCGTCGATCACCGGCGTGGGCGCGCCTTCACTCTTCTCCCACAGGCCGAGCTGCTCGCAGCGCCAGCGCACCACGGCGGCGGTAGCAGCCACCACGCCGGGGAAGAGCCTGCGCTCGCCGTGCGGTGGAAAGGGCATTTCGAAGGCGCGCTCTTCCTGCACGGTGGCCAGTGCATCGAGCTTCAGGCGCACCCACGCCGCATCTTTGGCGCGCAGGTCCATCGACAAGGTCTTGGCCAGCGCGCCCAGGCCGCGCGGCTGTTCTGCACCATTGACCCACACCTCGAAGGGCACGGGCCGCCCGTGCGGGCCCGCCTCTTCGGCCGGCAGCTCGCCCACGAAGAGCGAGAACTTCGCATGCGGGTGGCGCACCATGTAGCTCCACGCCATATTGCCCGCGGGCAGCTCGGGGCGGCCAGGCCAGCGCAGCGAGGCGAGCACCGGTTGCGGCAGCCGTTCGAGTGCGAGGCGCTGGTTGGGGTGCGGCATTGCGGCAGCGCCAGCAGCCGCGGCGGGCTGCGGCGTTTGCGTGGCCGCCGCCGGCTCCACGCTCAGCACCGAGCCCAGCACCGAGTTGGGCCTGTAGGTGGCCAGGCCCTTGAGGCCGGACTCCCACGCGCGCATGTAGAGGTCTTGAAAGCGCTCGTAGGGGTAGTCCTCGGGCACGTTCACGGTCTTCGAAATGGCGGTGTCCACGTTGGGCGCCACGGCGGCCACCATTTCCTGGTGGGCTTGCGCGCTCATCTCCAGCGCGGTGACGAAGGCTTCGGTCAATGGTGCGTCGTGGCCCTTCAGGTGGCGGTACAGGCGCCATGCGTGGTCTTCCACCGCGTATTCCTTGAAGGTGCCGTCGGGCATGCGCTTCTTGCGCTTGTAGCTCCACGAAAACGCAGGCTCGATGCCGTTGCTCGCGTTGTCTGCAAACGCAAGGCTGATGGTGCCCGTGGGCGCGATGGAAAGCAGGTGCGAGTTGCGGATGCCGTGGTTGCGGATGCGCTGCCTCAGCCCGGCGGGCAGGCGCGAGGCGAAGCTGCCCCGCCCGCCCTGGGCCGCGGCCTCGGCTTGCCGAGCCCTGGGCGCACTCAGGTAGAGGTCTGCGTTGAACAACGGGAAGGGCCCGCGCTCGATGGCCAGGTCTACAGAAGCGCCGTAGGCTGCATCGCGCATCAGCTCCGAAATGCGTTGCGCCATCCCACGCGCCTCGGGCCGGTCGTAGCGCAGGTTCAGCATCACCAGCGCATCGCCCAGGCCGGTGAAGCCCAGGCCGATACGCCGCTTGTTGCGGGCCTCGCGCTGCTGAGCCTCCAGCGGCCAGTAGGTGATGTCGAGCACGTTGTCGAGCATGCGCACGCCGGTGCGCACCAGTGCGGCGAAGCCTGCTTCGTCGAAAGCCGCATCGGGTTCGAAGGGCTTGCGCACGAAGCGCGTGAGGTCCACCGAGCCCAGGCAGCAGCAGCCGTAAGGCGGCAGCGGCTGTTCACCGCAGGGGTTGGTGGCGGCAATGGTTTCGCAGTACGAGAGGTTGTTGTCGTGGTTGATGCGGTCGAGGAACAGCACGCCCGGCTCGGCGTGGTCGTAGGTCGACCGCATGATCTGGTCCCACAGCTCGCGGGCCGGCAGCCTGCGATACACCCACAGCCCATCGGCGCGCTGGTGCGCGCCTTCGGCCTTCTGCTTCACGCCGGGCTCGGCGCGGTGCACCAGCTCCACCTCGCCACCGTCGCGCACGGCCTGCATGAAGGCGTCGGTTACGCCCACAGAGATGTTGAAGTTGCGCAGGTCGCCCGTGTCCTTGGCGTGGATGAACTCTTCCACGTCGGGGTGGTCGCAACGCAGCACGCCCATCTGCGCGCCGCGGCGGGCACCGGCAGATTCCACCGTCTCGCACGAGCGGTCGAACACGCGCATGTACGACACCGGCCCCGAAGCATTGCTCTGCGTGCTGCCCACCGCCGCACCGCGCGGGCGAATGCGCGAGAAGTCGTAGCCCACGCCGCCGCCGCGGCGCATGGTCTCGGCGGCCTCGGTGAGCGCGGTGTAGATGCCGGGGTGGTCGTCGTCCACGTGGGCGATGGAATCGCCCACGGGTTGCACGAAGCAGTTGATGAGCGTGGCTTCGAGCTCGGTGCCCGCGGCGGAGTTGATGCGCCCGGCCGGCACGAAGCCGGCCTCCAGTGCGCGGGCGAATTCAGCCTCCCAATGCGCGCGCTGCTCGGGAGCCTCGGCCTGCGCCAGTGCACGCGCCACACGCTGCCGCACGTCGGCCACGCTGCGCTCTTCGCCCTTGGCGTATTTCTCCAGCAGCACCTCTTCGGTAATGGGCTGGGCGGGCAGCGAGGTGGCGGTGGCAGCGTGAGCGTTGGCGGCAGTGGTCATGGATCCTCCGGTTTTGAGTGACCGCGGACGTTAGTGACACTCTGCCTCCAACGAGTTGACCTGCATCACGGTGAGGTGATGCATGCGGTGCGCACTGCTTGCGCACTTCTTGTGCACTTCTTGTGCACTACTTGCGCGCCGCTCGCACCGCCCCCTTCAACCGAAGCTCAGCATGCGCCCGCGCCGGTCGTAGGCCGCAAAGCCGTGCACGTGGCCGCCGTGCACGGCATCGACCATCTTGTTGAGCGCGAGCTCCACGCGCTGCGCCGAAGGCGGCTGGCCGCCCTGCCCGCCCAGCGCCGCCACGAACACCACCTGCCACGGTGGCCCGGCTTCGCGCGATTCAGCCACCAGCGACTCGAAGCTGCCCAGCTCCGCGGGCGCCTTGTCCACGCACATCAGTGGCGCAAGTGCCCCGCCCTCGCCCGCTTCGAAGCGCGCACGCTGCGCGGCACTGGCGTCTTGCGGCAGCTCGGCACCGGCAAACAGGAAGAGCAGCCGTTGCGGCTCGGGTTGTGCAGCCGCCATGGCGACGAGTTGTGAGAAGTGGCCGTTGTTCACGATGGTCGAGTTCCTTCGATGCGTGCTGCCGAGTTTGAGCAGCGCTGCGGCACGCACGCTTGCGCCAAATCAAGGGGCACCGGCCGAAACATGCATTCAATGCACACGTTCACAACCCGCCTCACGCTCATGACCCATCTGCACCTCTCGCCCGACGCCGTCTACTCCTTCGACGCACGCGGCATAGCCAAGCGCTTTCGCCATGCGGCGATCTTCGGCGCGCTCGACGCGCTGCAGCCCGGCGAAACCATGCGCTTCGTCAACGACCACGACCCCTTGCCCTTGCTGCAGCAGCTGCAGGCGCACTACGGCGAAGCGGTCGGCATCGAGTACCGGCAGCGCGAGCCGGGCGGCATCGTCATCGACTTCAAGAAGCTGGCCTGAGCCCGCCGAGCCAGCACCACCTGGGAGGGAAAGAACAATGAAACTGCCCGCCTTCTTTGACGAGGTACCGAGGCTGCGCATCTACGACCCGCTGGCCGAAATGCTGGGCAGCGCTGAAGACGGCATCCTCGAATACGGCTATGGCGATGTCGTGCGTGCGGCCGGGCATTCGTGCCCCACGGTGGCCAGCGCCTACTGGCTCACCGTGCGCGCCCTCACCGCGCTTTACCCCAACGAGCTGCCTCAACGCGGTGGCGTGCGCGTGGAGTTTCGTGAAGACCCGCGCGGCGGCGTCATCGGTGTGGCGGCCATGGTGGTGCAGATGCTCACCGGTGCGGCCGGCGAAGGCGGCTTCAAGGGCCTGGCGGGCCGCTACGCCCGCAATGGCCTGCAACGCTTCGCGCCCGAGCTACCGTTGACCATGCGCTTCACGCGGCTCGACCGGCGCAGCGCCGTCGATGTGGCCTCGGACTTCAGCTCGCTGCACGAAGACGCCCGGCTGCCCCCGCTGATGGCCAAGTGCGCCGGCGGGCGTGCCAGCGACCAGGAGCTGGCCCTGCTGGCCGAGCTGTGGCAGCAGCGCGTGCGCAACCTTCTGCTCACGCACGCGTGGGACCCATGCATGTTCGTCGTGCGAGATGCCCGCCTGCCCTGGGGCGCGCCGGCGCCACGCCCATCAGCCCTGGTGCCGCGGCTCGAGTTCGAGCGACGCGGCACTGCACTCACCCCTGAACCATGCCTCACGACCGCGACCACCTGCCCCTCGTCTATTCCTGCTCAGGCTGTTCCAGCGCAGCGCAGCTGGCCAACCACCTGGCCGTGAGGCTCGACCGCGAAGGCCGGGCCGAGATGTCGTGCATAGCCGGCGTGGGCGGCAACGTACCCAGCCTCGTGCGCAAGGCCACGGAGGCGCTCGAAGCCGGCCGCACCGTGGTCGCGATCGACGGCTGCGTGCTGTCGTGCTGCCTGGCCGCCTTGAAGCAACGGACTTCGATGCGGAGCAGGCGGAGGGGTTGTATGGGCAGTTGGTGGAGCGGCTGCCGCAGTTGGCGGCTGGGCGGGGTGGGTGTGGATGTGGTGGGGGGTGTGGGGGTTAGGTGCGGGGTTTCCGCGGTTCGGAGCGCTTGTGGGGCGGCTCTGCAGCGGTTGGGGTCCGCCACTCGCGAACGTCGAGTTCACGGTGTCGGACACATCGCGATCGTTGAGGCCCGTGGGCTCGTGCCACTCGGCCGACGGCTCCTGGGGGTGCTGCTGCCGCTCAGGAGGTGCGCGGGCGCCGTCTCGCCGGACCTCGGCTGCGTGACCGCTGCTCCGGTCCGCCTACTCACGCCCCCGACCCTAAGCAGGTATTGGCTGGCCGAGCAAGCAGCCTTTCATCGCGAGCGATCGCAGGCGGGGTGGGCAGGTCAGGTGCGATGCTCCCACCTCTATAGGCCTGCCTTCAACCCATCGATCTTTGACGATACCTGCAAGATGTCGAACCGATACCGGTACACGAGCCAGAAGCATTCGAGCACGCAGACACCCACCTGACAGGCGTTCCTGAGCGTCGCCAGATGCGATGCGTCTCCGCCCACCAGATACTTAATCTTGAAGCTCTTGTCGGTCGTGCCCGGCATGTCCTCGATCTCCAGTCGCCCATAGAAACCCACTTCATTGGGGTGAGCGCCCATGTCAATCGTCAGTTCGTAGAGATGCTTGCAGCGCGAACCGATGGCGTTATTCAGCGCGTGGATGCCGTCGAGCATCTCGGTCGGTTTGAAGGCCTTCTTCACAGCTTTGCGCTGCGCCTCGCCGTCACCCCGCTTGGACCAGACTTCGATAAGTTCCGGTTTGCGATGGAAATGCACCCCGTACATCGCATGCTCGAGGGAGTTTCGAAGTAGCACCATTGCTTCGCACGTGCGCCCCTCAAGCGCGAACTGCGCCGCGCCGCGAAAAGCTGCATGCGCAGAAGCGAGCATTAGGCCTTCAAAGAAGTTTGGCGTAGGCCCATTCAGCGCTCGGAGCGCGGCAACGTACGTCGAATCGATTTCTCGCAGCTTCTCAAACCACGGCCTCGTCACTGGTTGTACGAATGACGCCCACGCAGCCTGCGCGCCGAGTTGCACGAAGGCAGTCAGTTGGTCTTCTCCCCAAGCGGGAGGCGGTTGCTGTGGGGCTTCGGGTGCTGTAGTCATGACCGAGATCTCGATAGGTGTTTGCAACGGGAGTGCCCGCTGTAAGCGCAAGCGACCAACGCCCGGAGCTGGCCGCGACTGCGAGTCAACAGCTGCGCCGGTGAACTGTCTTTCGATGCTGGGGCCTCGCCAACTAAGGACGGCTCTGGGCAGATCTTGGCGAGTCACAGTCTCGGAACATGGAAGCGTCATGCGCTGTGCGAGCACTGCGCAGGTCCGTTCCACGGTCCCTGCGAGTAGCCGGAGCGGGGCGCACCAGGCGATTGTTGGGCGTGCTACGGGGCTAATACCGGCGTGGTGCCAATCGCCCGCTGCGCAGAGTCCTACTCAGCATTGTCAACGGCCGACGTGGCAGCAGACTTAGCCGTGCGCGGCGTCGCAGCGCTTACCGCCTTGGCCGCCAGTTCCCTAATCTGCCCGGCGAACCCTGGCACTGCACGCATTGCCTCCTTCACGAGATCAGACGAAGCAAGCTCATGCCAGGGGCTGCCATGGCTGTCGCCTTCAACCAGGCGAAGCGGCTGTTCGTCAAGCCGCGTCAACGCGGACTCCAGAAGGCGAGCTTCTAGGTCTTCATCGATGCGATGCGCCTCCTGGCGATAGCCTTCGTAGGCGCGGGAGATGGATGCCTTGAACGCGTAATCTTCAGCCAACCGGAACCGCTGCCCGATCTGCTTCGTAGCCAGCCACGCGAACCACACTGGCGCCGCGACTGAGAGCATTGCCAGCAGTAAGTTCAACACTATCACGGTCAACTCCGCGCCAGGCGTCTTCAGTAGGTCCGTCAAAGAGCGCAGCTGGTTGGTCCCGAAGACACTTCCCAATCCCAGCGCCGCAACGAGGCCACCTACCCACACCCACATGGACCATGAAAGGGACTTGGATCGTTCGCTGAAGGCGGCAGCAAGCCCCACGCTTGTAGACGCGGAGTAGGCCCGCTCGCATTTCTCCAACACCGCGGCCGCTTGGTCCGCAATGCCCTTCAGATCGTCGTCCCTGTCCTTGGCGGCACCTACGATGCGAACGAGTTCGCCTTGATCGCCCGTCGCTAAGCGAAGCAATTCCTCGACGCTCGCTCGCGCTTCTGAGAGCGACTCCAAGTCGGCTGGCAACTGGTCAGCAGCGTTGTAGGCCTTCTCGATTCGCTCAACCATACCGCCCAACGTAGTCGTGCGCGGATCAAGCGCAGTGAGGCGGGCCTCCATGCCGCGAAGCTGAGTCGTGAGCTTTCTCAGAGTTGCAGCGGCCTTGGCCGGCTCGTCCTCTTGGAGCGCCGGGACGAGAGCCCTTCGCAATGCGTCGAGCGTCAGCATGTAGACCGACGCGGCCTGCCCGCCATTCCCGCCCCAGAACTGGCCCACAGTATGAGCACGAAGGTGCTCAAGACGGCGCACATAGTCGTTCAGCCGCGTCTCGGCAGCACCGATGTCTTCCTTGCCACGTTCTTCGATCAGCCAAGCGAGTGCCTGAGTCTCTTCGACCAGTTCGACGCGCGTGAGGCCCGGAAGATTCCAGGCGTTGTGAGCGTTGCCCCAGGGTTCGTCATTCGGGACAGTGCTCTGGATGTGGGAAGCCAGAGCGTTCAACTTGCTGGCGATCGTGATTAGCGTAGTGTGCATCTTCTCCTCCGCTGCACACATTCTGTCAGAGGGCTAGCCCATGACAGCGCCGCACCGCACCGCTGCTGCGCGCGTAGCTGTGACGCCACAAATCGCGGACCGGCTCGTGAACGTCAAGTCTCGAGGTGGAGCGGCCCATCGCCTCGACAAGCTCTCTCCGGCCGGTCTCGTCGGCCAACGTCATTCGGTAGCCAGGATCGACCGGCAGCACCCAGCCTCAAGCCGCCTTCGTCCCGCTCCAACCCCGCCTCCGGCCCTCACCCCCACACCGGCCCCATCGCATCCAGCGTGTTCTTCAACACCAGCCCCATCTCCGTATCCCCCTCCATCACCAGCGCCCGCTCGAAGAACAACCGGTCTGCATCGTCTTCCCCGCGTAGCAGCCGCCAGTACGTCGGCGCATCTGCCGCGATTCGCAGGGCCACTGCACTGCCCGAAGGCGCCAGCACGAAGCCTCCCGGGGCTGGCCGCAGCTGAAGCCGCAGCGCCAACCCGAGGTCGGTGACCGCCACTTCCACCGTGCGCTGTGCCAGCGCCGCGTGCGCGTCCGCCGGCAGGCGCGGCAGCAACCACCGGTTCAGGGCCAGGGCCAACAGTTGGGCCGGGGGCTGCATCGGCAGGCGGCTCAGCAGCGGTCGCACGCGCAGGGCCAAGCCTTGCAACACGGCAGCGTCGATCATGCGTGGCTCCATTCGAGGCCGGCGCGTGCGCGTGCAAAGCCGTCGGCCAGGCCGCCGGGCAAGGCCAGGGCGTCCAGCGTCACCAGTGCGGCGTCGGCGCTGGCGCCGTGGTTCATCACGCGGTCGAAGGTGTGCAGCACTTCGGCGAAGCGCACCGACGACGGTGACAGGCGCAGGCGCGTCACGCCGGCCGCGAGCAGTGCCTCGCGCTCGGTCACGAGGCATTGCGTGGCGGCCGATTGCGTCTGGATTCCGTTGAGCACGAGAAACGGCTGCTCGTCGGTGGTGGCCAGCAGCAGGCCGTCTGCATCGTCGCGGCAGCGAAAGCCGCATTGGTCTTTCGAGAGGCGGTGGTGCCGCGCGGTGAAGCACCGCGCCGAAAACGCCAGCGGCAGGCGGCCCCACGCAAACACCTCGGTGGGCAGCACCGGCCGTGGCGCGTTGGTGCGGCCAATGCCATGCAACGGCAGCTCCACCGGCGCCACCCAGCGCATGGCGCCCGCCATGGTGTGCTCCACGAGTGCTGCGCGGCTGTAGACGTTGATGTGCGGCCCGAGCACGAACTTCGCGCCTGCCTCCACCAGCACGTTGAGCGCAGAAGCATCACCGGCTTCCACGGCGAAATCGCCCTGCTCGACGATGCGTCGCAAGAGCCGCAGGTCGGCTTCGGACTCGATCAAGGCCTGCGTGGCCAGCACCACCTCCTTGCCGGCGCTGCGCAGGTCGCGCGCGAGCGAAAGCCAGTCGGCCAGCTGCATCTCGTGCCGGCGTGAGCACACCACCTCGCCGAGCACCACGGTGTCGGCCGCGGACTCTGCCACCTCGGCATAGAAGTGCAGCAGCGTCTCGCGCGGCCAGTAGTAAAGGACCGGCCCCACGGTCAGGGCCATGCGTTGAGAGTTCGTGGCGAGATCCGTCATGTCAGCCTTCCATTGCGCTGCGGGCCAGCGAAGCGCTCCCTCTCCCGCTGGCGGGAGAGGGAGCCCATGCGGTGCCGGGCGTCATCTCCATGGCCTGTCCAGCGCGCCCAGCGTGTGCTGCTGGCCTTCAGCCAGGTGGCCCAGCGTTGCCGTCCACTCGGGCAGCACGCGGTAGCGGTCCGGCGCCGCGGCGGCCGAGTCGATGGCGGCGCGCCACACGCGGGTGACCTGCTGCACGTAGGTCGGGCTGCGTTGCCGCCCTTCGATCTTGATGGCCCGCACACCCATGCGCACCAGCTCGGGCAGGACGGCCAGCGTGTTGAGGCTGGTGGGCTCTTCGAGCGCGTAGTCGCGTTGGCCGTTCACGTTGAAGCGGCCCTTGCACAGCGTGGGGTAGCCGCGCGGTTCGTTGGCCGCATAGCGGTCGATCAGCAGGCCGTTCAGGCGTGCTTCCACGCCTTGGCGCGTGTCGTGCCAGCGCACGGCCGAAGGCGGCGAGCACACGCCAGCGTTGTTGGGCGACTGGCCCGTGGCATATGAAGAGAGCGCGCAGCGCCCTTCGACCATGACGCACAGGCTGCCGAAGCCGAACACTTCGATCTCCACGTCGGTGTGGCACAGCACGTACCCCACTTGCGACAGCGTGAGCACGCGCGGCAGCACCGCGCGTTGCACGCCGTAATGGCGGCGGTAGAAGGCAATGGCTTCGTAGCTGGTGGCCGAGGCCTGCACAGAAAGGTGCAGCCGCAGCGCCGGGTGGTGCTTGTGCGCATGGCCCATTACCGCGGTGTCGGCGCAGATCAGTGCGTCGGCACCGAGCGCCACCGCGGCATCGACTGCGGCGTACCACGTGGCCTCGTCATCGGCACGTGCATAGGTGTTCAAGGCCATCAGCACCTTGGCACCTCGCGCATGGGCATAGGCCACGCCTTCGCGCAGCTGCTGGTCGTCGAAGTTGAGGCCGGCGAAGTTGCGCGCGTTGGTGGCGTTCTTCAGGCCCAGGTACACCGCGTCGGCGCCGGCGTCTACCGCCAGTTGCAGCGCGCGCAGCGAGCCGGCGGGGCACACGAGCTCGGGTTTGCCGGTGTTGTTGTGCTTGTCGTCTTGCATGGCCGGCGCACTCTAGGTGCGCACGGGCCGTGTGAGGTTGCGGAGGGTCAAACAGTGTTCAGCCCGGCTTGCCGTCGAGCCGCGGCCTGCCGTACCAGCGGCCGTAGCGCAGCGCCCAGGCCGCGCAGCAGGCGGCCCAGCCCAGCGCGGCCAGCGCCATCCATGCGTCGGCACCATGGGCACCGAAGCTCGCCATTGCCGCGGCCACCACGCGCGCGGCCACCGCGAACTGCAGCAGCCAGAACAAGCGCCACACGAAGTCGTCGGCCGCGAGCGTGCGGCCGCCATGGCCGCAGCTCACGCGCGTGACCATGGCCACCAGCGTGGAGCCGAGAAAGCCCATGGTGTAGGCATGCAGCGGCGCCAGCCCGAGCGACAGCGCATTGCCGCTGGCCACCATGAGCCCGTGCGACACGCCGGCCAGCAGCAGCGCGAGGCCCAGCCACACGAAGCCCAGGTGCAGCATGGCCAGCAGGCGCACCTTCAGGCTTTGCACGAGGCCCCAGCGCACGGCCAGTGCCAGCAGCGCGGCCCCGGCACAAACCTCCAACACCACCTGCGCCACGCGCAGCGCCACGGGCAGCGGCCACCACCAGGTTTCTGCCACGGCGAAGGCGGCCTCCAGGCCGAGCACGCTCACGAAGACCCACAGCAGCCACATCGGCCGCCAGGCATCGAGCACGGGCAAGGCCGATGCGGTGAAGAACGGGATCATGCGGTGTGCCACCGCGAGGTACACCACACCGACGAAGCCCCACAGCGCCAGCTGCACTGCGGCGCGAACCACGTCGAAGGCACCGGTCACGAGGCCGAGCGTGGCCACCCACAGTGCAGCCGCGCCCAGCAGGCTGGCCACGGCGATGACGCGCGCATGCGTCTGGTCGGCCACCGGGCTGGTGCGCAGCAGCCGCACGAACCGGCGCAGCATGCCCGTCCAGCCCACCGTCACCGCGCACAGGCCCAGCGCGCCGAAAAGCTGCCCGAAGGCCGCATCACGCGCATGCACCCCCATGCCGAACACCGCCCAGCCCGCCAGCATGGCCAGCACGGGCGGCAGCAAGGCCTGCGCTTCGACGGGCGGCTGGCCCAGCCACTTGGGGCCGGCCGTAAACAGGAAGCCGGCGAAGAACAAGGGCATGAAGCCCAGGCTCATGACGAGGCCGTGCGCCAGCGCCGGCGGCAGCGCCCATGGCAGTGCCACACCTTGAGCGCGAGCCAGCATGGCCAGGGCCCACCACAGGGCGCTGCCGGCCAGCATCAACGTGGCTGCGGCAAAGGTGAGGCGGTGAGGTGCGGCAAAGAGCCAGGAGAGGCGCCATGGCGGAGGTACCAACTGCGGCTTTGCCAGCAACGCGGCTTGTGAAGCGGCGGCCAATGGCACACCGCGGATGGGAATCGTCTTCATGCCGCCGATGCTCGGCTTGCACCGCCAACGTGGTGTTGACGATGGTCAAGCTCTGAGCGCGGCGAGGAAGTTTTACGCCGCAGAGGATGAACCGGTGAGATGCAGTTCCGCTTTAGCTGCGGGGCAGCTGGCGATCATGCGCAGTCGTCGCGAAGCGATGACATGAGCCTTGGTCGTCGTTCGATGCTGTCCTCACGCGTGCGCTTCGGCTTTCTGGCGCTCAAGCGCCGCATAGTCCACCGTCGCATCGCCGCCCTGGTAGAGCCAGCGGTGCTCGGTGGCTCGCGTGCGGTCCGTGTCGAAGCCGGCGAGCGAGTCGGTCACGTACTCGTCGAAGAAGGCGATGATCTGTTCATCCTTCAGCGGCTCCATCTCCCACGCCTCGCGCAGGATCTTCGCGAAGGGACGCAGGGTTTTTGGGTCGGCCTTGCGCACCTGCTCACTGTCTTCGAGGAACTGCTGGTCGTACTTCGCCAGGGCCTCAATCAGGGTCGGCGCGTCAGACGGCATGGTGGCCACGCTGGCCTGCTGGTGCACCCTGGCCCAGCGGGCGTCCTCCACACGGGCTGCCGACTGCTCGTAGGCCACGCGCCGGTCTTCGTGGGCGATGCCTCTTCTGTACCAGCTCCAGGCAGCGCCACGTGCCCGCGCGGCTGCCTCGAACTCCTCTTCACGCTGGCGCAAGGTGGCCCGCTTCTGCTGGCGCTCGGCCCCCAGCGAACGGTCGTAATCCTGGAGGCGCTGAGCGTCCCAGTCGGCCTTGCCCTCCTCGTGGGCCTTGAGCTTGCGCCCCATGTGGAGGATGCGCCAACGGAAGTACATGCGCATGTGCGAACGCACGGTCTCGCCGGGACCCTTGTCTCCTGCACCGACGGTGTCCATGTAGTGGTTGAAGCGCTGGGAGAGTTCGCTGCGCGCTTGAACGTCCGCAGGCTCATCGGCCATGAAGTCCTGCCGCACTTCTCGGGCCATGGTGGCCATGCTCTGCAGCGGCACACCCGCCTGCACGGCCTCGTCATACATGGCCTTCAACGGCACGAGGCTGAGCATCGCGAACCGGTTGAGGTTGCGCCCGCCCTCGCCGGGGCGGTAGCCACCACCCACGTTGGAGTGCACGCCCGGGTAGTAAGACTCTTTGCAGTTGGGAGGGTAGTGCCCATCTTCCAACACGGTATCCAGCGGAAATGAATTACGCACTTCATGTGCCGCGCAGTAATGCACGCAGCGCTCCACCATCTGGGGAATTCGCAGGTCCTTGGCCCAGGCCCCGTGGCCGTCTGCGGTGGAGGTCATCAGCACGGGCAGCAAACCGAGACCCAAAGGCATCGGTGCAAGTGCAGCCTCGCCCGTGAACTTGCGCGCGCTGGTGGGCGTGCCCACGGAAGCCACGGTATCGAACAGGCCCATGAAGTACAGGCGCAACGGGTAACCGCCTTCCTTCCAGGCCCAGCCGGCACCTGCGCGCTGGCAGCGATCGGCAATGCGCCGCGCGAAAGCCCGCGCCGTGGCAGCTCCGCGGGAGAAGCCGAACACGGCGATGTTGATGGAGCGGATCTTGTTGACGGGGTTTTGGGCTTTTGCGGCGGCGATCTTGATGCGTCGCTCGACCTGTTCGATCGCCCAACTGATGCGAGCATCTCCACCGGCCGCAGCGGCCATCGCCAGCTTGCCGCCTTCGTCGCCGATCTCGCGGAAGGGGGTTCCGATGCCTGGGACATAGAACGAATAGCGTCCAGCGGCTTCAGAGTCTCTAAGGCGCGCACGGTGGAGCCTTGAAACATTACTGTGCTCAAACGTCGGCGTGTCGATTTTCTCGTTGTTGCCCGTGCCATCAAAGAACACGTTCAACCACAAGGTCTGCGAACAGTCCGCTACGCCGCTTGCAAGCGGCGGGGCAACTTGCATCAGCCGAAATGCAAGCTGCTCACTGGGGGCCATGGGCTTCAACTGGTCGGCAGCCACACGGCAAGTCGGAGATTGAGGGATCGTGATGTTGCTCACTTCACTGGATCCTTCTTGCTGCGATCGATGATGAGCAGGGGTGGTGAGTTGTCATAGGTGATGCGCAACTGCACTGTTCCATTAGGCATGAAGTGCACTTCGAGGACGTGCGGATCGTCCGGTACAGGGCCTCGAATTTCGGCCGTCACCTCCGCCGTTTCCTGTGGCTTGGTGACCTTGCGGTTCTCATCTTCGACGGCACCCCAAGTCCATCGAACCTTCATCTTCACTGGCAAAGGCGTGCTCGGGTTGAAGCCTATGCAGCAGTAGGTGCTACCTCCTCCCGACTCATGATCACTCAGGAACACGTTGCCACCTCCTTGTCCACCAACCTCGAAGCTGTCGATGTAGCGGTCGGTGTAGTTGTAGCCCACGATGCCCAGCAGCCGAGTCTTCTTGTCGGCACAGCCACCTAGCAGAGGCAGTACCAACAAGGCCACTGCCAGCAGAGTCTTCCATCGGTTCATGTTCATTGATCTACGAAGTGATGCCTAGCCTCTGACGGCCCTGCACAGCAGCCAGCAAAAAAGGAACAAACCCAGCTGCCAGGCGAGCACGCAAAGCCCGCCCAAGACAAAGACGCCTAGAAGAACCAGGCCCAGGTCGCTGGGAGCGCCAGGCCGATCGAGAAGATGGAAAAGGAAGAAGTAGCTTTCAAGGCTAGTGCCACCTGCCGTGATCGCAGCAATGAGAACGTTCAGGCCGGTCGCAATGAGCAACGAGGCCACTATGCATGGAGCAGCTGCCTCGCGCGTTGGCTCTGCGTTTCTTGCCGGGGTCGATGAACGCTTCATGACTCCGCTCCCAACGCCGCGCGGTACGCATCAATCAGCGAGCCGCCTTCGGCCTGCTGCACACAGACTGCCCAGCGGGGCTGCGTCCACCAGTCTTCGCCATGCTCGATGGCCAGGCTCAGTGCCAGCACGTGGTCCTGCACGCCGTTGATCCGGCGATCTTCGCAAGCGCGCCACTGGCCACGCGCCAGGCCATGGCGCTTTTCGTCGGGCACGGTGTCGATCAGCCCCTCGGCCTGCTCGCGCAAGGCGCCGAGCAAGGCATCGGGGTAGGCGGCGTGCTGCAGGGCGTCGAGTTCCTGCTGCTTCAACTGCAGTTGGCCGGCTGCCAGTGGGTCTTCGGCCGGGCATGACAGCGTGACCGTTTCGTGGCCGCCGGCCCGGTCAGGCACGAGGGCTTGCCTGCCGAAGGCCAGCAGCGTGGGCAGCGTGTCGGGCACCAGTGACTGCTGCAGCACTCGCAGCACACGCGGGTCCCACAGCCGCAGGATCATCGGTAGCCCAGCCGCATCGACGCGGATGCGGCGGCCCAGGCGGACGGCGAGTTCGTCCATGCTCAGCGGCGTGGCGATGAAGGCGGCACAGGCCTGCTCCGCACTTTGCTCGGCATAGCGGCCCACGAACCGCTGCTCATTCAACGTGTCCGGTGTGGATGCATAAAGACACGGCGCGATGTCGAGGGCCTGCGGATCGGCAGTGAGCGGCGCGAAGAGATTGATCTCGCGCACGCCATGCAGGCCTTGCCAGCGCCGCCGCGGCGCAGTGCCGGCACTGCCATCGACGATAGACCACACGTGCAGGCCCTCGGCCCGCATGGTTTCGTGCCACTGCCACGGATCAGGCGTCTCCATCGTGGTGTTCATGCGAGGGTTGCTGCCAATGCCGACGCTTGCGCGCGAGCTTTCAGGAGGCACGACACGCAGATTCCGCCGGGTAGCGTGGGCACCGGGTAATCCACCGCCCCCGGCCCGAGCATGCTCTTGGTGGCCGCCTTCACGGTGATCTGGCCCGGGCACTGCACGGTGAGGTTTCCGGCTTCGAGCGTGATGCTGGCCCCGCCGGTGGTGGCCAGGGTGATCTTCTTGGGGCTGGCCAAGTCGATCTTGCCGCCCGCACTGGCGATGAGCAACTGCAGCGCCGCGGCGATCTCCAGCGTGTCGCCTTGCGCCTGCAGCACGACATCGCCCTGGGCGGCGCTCAGCTGCAGCCCATGGCCGCCGTCACCCGCCTGCACCGCCCCGCCCAGCATCGCAAGGGCCTGCCCGCTGTGCACCCGCAGCGCCCCACCGCTGGCCAGGCTGCCGTCCTGCCCGGCCCCCAGGTGCACCGCCTGCCCGTTGCTGAACTGCAGGTCCTGCCCGGCCGCGATGGCGAGGCCGGCCTTGGCGGCGATCGCGATGACCGGCTCGCCGCTGTGCGGCACCTGGGTGTCGCCGATGGGCTCCTGGTGGTTCAGCGCTGCAGGCATCGCCTTCAGCGGTGGCGTGTCTTCGGGGCGCACGCCCACCAGCGCGGCGAGCTGGACCGTCTGGTGGGTGCCGGCCGCACGGCTGAAGGCCTCGGCCAGCGCCTGGGTCTGCTGCGCCAGCGCCAGCCCGGCGGCGTTGTCGCCACTCGGCTCCTGTTCGCCGGTGCCGTAGCTGGAGATCAGCACGCCGCCGGCGGCTCTGAGGGCCCCCCACGCATCGGTGCGCAGCTCGAAGCCCTGGCCCCGGAAGCTGCCGCGGTGGTTGTCGGCCTGGTGCACCAGGTGCCCCAGGTTGAGCTGGGTTTCGTGCTGGGTGGTCTTCAGTTGCCCCCGCAACTGCGCCTGGCTCGTCAGATCGGCCCCACCACCTCGCCACCAGTGTCGTACCAATAGGTCGCGCCGTTCCTGAAGTAGATCTTCGACGCTTTGCGGCCCCACTTGGCGCCCTTGTAGTGCAAGCAAAACTTGCCTTCAGGGTTGTAGCCGAATCGGTTGGTCACATGCGGTTTGGCGCCAGTCAGGTCGATGATGATGAACTGCTGTGTGCACTCCGAGTTCTCGGCAACAACCAACCGAGTGGCGATATCGCTGCCCTCTTTCAGTTGCTGCCAGTCCTCGATGTAGAACCTGAAGGGCATACCGTAATGATCCTGCGCTCTGACCGTCAGAATCGGAGCGCCGTTGAGCCGGAACGTCTTCGCCTCTGCGTCGAGTACAAGCTCGCCGGCCGGAGTCTTCTTTCGTTGCTCATTGGGGCGCACGGCATCTATCAGAGCGGAGGCGCTTTTTGCAGGTGGAGCCGCTGCAGTAGCCGGGTTGAGCGACTGTGCACTTGAGTCGCATCCTTGCAGGCAAGCGAGTGCGAAGTAGATGAAGTAGTGGTAGCGCATGGGTCAGGTGCGTTGGCGTAGTGACTCTGTGATGACAACAAGCTCGCGCACCACTTCGGCCACGGGCTGGCAGTAGAAGTTCGCAAGCACGATCTTGGAATTGACGAAGCCGTTGAGCCAGCCGCGATGCGCGATCAGGTAGTTCTCTTTGTAGGCGGCAGCCTTCCTCTTGGCCCCTGCGACGCCGAGTTGGTTTTCCAACAGGTACTGGGCCCGTGTCTCGCTCATCTTGTTGTCGATGAACAGCGGGGCGTCACCGATACCGAGGTGGTGACACAGATACACGATCTTCGCCTTCTCGGCGTCGTTGAGCGCATCGACCGCATAGCCGGCCCGGCGCAGCGCCGCGAGATTCTGCATGCCGTAGTCCACCGCCGTGTGGATGGCGCATTCGGGGTCGAAGCGCAGGTCCAGCACAGCCTGCAGGTTGGCGTCGGCAGCCGTGGCGCGGCCGGTCAGGTAGGGGCGGCGGCCGAGTGTGCGTGCCAGGGGTTGTTTGGTCACCAAGGTCCCATCGGCCAGCTTGAAGGCCGGCACGAGCTTCCACACGGAAGCCGCCCCCTTCTTCTTGACCTCCACCGAGGCTGAGGTCAGCCAGCCCAGCTTCTTCAACCGGGCATGGAGGAAGGTGCCTTCAGTAAAGGCCTGATCCAGCCAGCTTCCGTCGAGGAACTGCGTCATGCCGCGCGCCGATGACAGTGGTGAAGCCGACCTTGGATTCCACTCCCGGGTATCGTCCACGAACACCCGCACCATCGGCTTGCCGTTTTTGTTAACGCGCTGCTTCTTGGTCTTTGGGTCGACGATCGGCTGCTCGTACCGATTGATGATGGTTGCTGCCTCGGCCCGCATGATGGCTGCCACGGCCTGAGGCCGCATCGACGCCCGCGCGGCCGCCGCGATCACGATGTCGCGGTACTTGAAGTTGGTTAGGAGCTTGAGGTTCTGCGGGTTCGGGCACTCGAGGGCTACCTCGTGCACCGGGTGGCCGTTGGGACTGCGTGTCGATCGTTCCTCGCCGGGTGCCTGCGGCCGCGGCGGCGTGACGACACCCGGCGCGCCTTCATGTTTGCGCAGCGTCGCAGTGACTTTGACCTTCGGGCTGACGAGCGTCAGATGCTGGTTGCCCGCGGGCACTTTCAAGGCAGCCACCTGTTTCATGCCACCGCCTGCCTTCTCGACGTGGACGGCCAGCGGTACATCCGCGTCGGTTTCAATGGCGGGGATGTTGCCGTTCGCATCCGTCTCGGCATCCATCAGGTCCTCGGCGGTCTTGATCAGGACCTTGAGGTTTTTGATGGGACGGCTCAGCGCATCGACGAATTGCATCCAGATGAACGACCCCGATGAGGGTTCGTCCTCCGCTGGTTTTTGGGCAGCGGGTTGTGGCAGTTGCCGCACGGGCAGCTTCAGTTTCTGGCCGACCGAAATCCGGTCCGGATTGCTGATGCCGTTGAGCTCAGCGATCTCGATTACGGCCATGCCGTGCTGTTTGGCGATCTTGCCGAGGGTGTCGTTCGCGACGACGGTGTAGGTGCCCGGGCTGCTCATGGTTGATCGTCTTCCTCGTCGGTCGGGTCCTGCGGAATCGGCATGTCATCGCCGTTCAGGAAGCTGCCCCAGGTGCCGCTGCCGAGCAGTGCGCTGTGCTGTTTGGGCAAGTCCGGTGCAAACAAACGGGCCGATCGGCCATCCGCAGCCGTGCTTTCGGGCGCCGAGGCTTGCCCGTCGTCGTCGATGGAGATTGCGTCTACATCGCCGGCGCTTCGACCAGTGATCGCGCTCGTGACCTTCCAACGCAGGCTGTGCTGTATGGGATCGCTTGTCGGGAACTCTGGTAGCGCGTAGCTCATGCTCCCCGGCCCCTGCATGCTCTTGGTGGCCGCCCGCACGGTGATCTTGCCGGGGCAATGCGGGCGGATGCCCTGCGCGTCGATGGTGAGGCTGGCCCCGCCGGTGGTGGCCAGGACGATGCGCTTGGCGCTGGCGACGTCGATCTTGCCGGCCGCACTGCCCAGCACCAGCTGCAGGGCTGCTGCGATCTCCAGCGTGTCGCTCTGGGCTTGCATCACCACATCGCCCTGCGCAGCGATGAAGCTCAGCCCGGTGCCGGTCTTCACTGCACCACCCAGCATCGTGAGCGCCTGCCCGGTGTGCACCCGCAAGGCCCCGCCAGTGGCCACGCTGGTGTCCTGCCCGCTGCCCAGGTGCAGGGCCTGGCCGTTGCTGAACTGAATGTGCTGCCCGGCCGCGATGGCCAGGCCCGCCTTGGCGGTGATCGCGATGATCGGCTCGCCGCTGTGCGGCACTTGCGTGTCGCCCGCGGGCTCCTGGTGGTTCAGGGCGTGGTGTTGGGCTTTGAGCGGCGCCGTGTCCCCCGGCCGGATGCCCACCAGCGCCGCCAGCCGGGCCGTCTGGTGCGTGCCGGCCGCCCGGCTGAAGGCTTCGGCCAGGCTTTGGGCCTGCTGCGCCAAGGCCAGCCCGGCCACGTTGTCACCACTCGGTTCGCTCTCCTGGGTGGCGTAGCTGCTGATGAGGATGCCACCGGCCGCTCTGACGGCGCCCCACGCATCGGTGCGCAGCTCGAAGCCCAGCCCGCGGAAGCTGCCGCGGTGGTTGTCGGCCTGGTGCACCAGATGGCCCAGGTTCAGCTGGGTCTCGTGCTGGGTGGTCTTGAGCTGCACGCGCAGCTGGGCGTCGCTGTCGTCGAAGACCAGCTGGT
>CAMLLU010000087.1 GCA_946480925.1 uncultured Rivibacter sp. | reverse complement strand
TCGAGTTCATCCACCGCGGCAGCGGTTTAGTTCAACGTCAATTGGGCCGAACGGCTTGAGCAGACTGCTTCGGCCTAATCGCTTCGATACTGATCATCGGTTCTCCCTCATGCCCCTTGAAGTAGGGGGCATCTCTCCCCTTCGGGGGCGATGCACTGGCGGTTTAGGCCGCCTAAATTCCGGCGGATGAATCGTTTCACGACTTCCGCCCCCACGGCTCGCGATCATACGAGTGCGGCCACGCCGTCATTGCCCCCTTCCGGGGGAGTCGAGCCTTGCGGCGAGACGAACTCCGCGGCTGCCCCGCGTCGTCTGCTCGACCGCGTGCGCGATGCCATCCGCTTGCGGCACTACTCGATCCGCACCGAGGACACCTACGTGGATTGGGCCTGGCGCTTCATCCTGTTCCACGGCAAACGTCATCCCGAATCGATGGGTGCTGCCGAGGTGGAGGCGTTCCTGACCCACTTGGCGACTGAGCGTGGGGTGGCCGCCGCCACACAGAACCAGGCCAAGTCGGCACTGCTGTTCCTGTACAAGGAGGTGCTCGGGGTCCAGTTGCCATGGCTGGACGAGATCGTCGGGGCGAAGAACCGGGATCGTTTGCCGGTGCTGACGCCGACGGAGGCGCGAGCGCTGCTGCACGAGTTGAATGGCACGAGCTGGCTGGTAGCCGCGCTGCTGTACGGCACCGGCATGCGCTTGCTCGAGGGCTTGCGGCTGCGGGTGAAGGACGTGGACTTCGAGCGGCGCGAGTTGGTGGTGCGCAGCGGCAAGGGCGCCAAGGACCGGGTGACCGTGTTGCCGGAGAACCTGTTGCTGCCGCTGAAGGAACAGCTCGGGCGCGCCAAGGTGCTGCATGAGCGCGACCTGGATGCCGGCTTCGGTGCGGTCTGGCTGCCGGATGCGCTGGCGGTGAAGTACCCGAATGCGCCACGCACGTGGGGCTGGCAGTGGGTGTTTCCCAGCACGACCCGATCCGTGGATCCGCGCCAGGGTGTCGAGCGCCGTCACCACCTGCATGAGGCCTCGATCCAGAAGGCGGTGGCCGGCGCCGCCAGGCGCGCGCGCATCATCAAGCCTTGTTCACCCCACGTGCTGCGGCATTCGTTCGCCACGCACATGCTGCAGGCCGGCTATGACATCCGCACGGTGCAGGAACTGCTGGGGCATAGCGATGTGAAGACCACCATGGTCTACACGCACGTGCTCAACCGCGGCGGGCGTGGCGTGCGCAGTCCGTTGGATCAGTTCTGAGTTCGCAAAGCGGCCGTTGGCCAACGTCCACTCCGGATCGATCGCACACTTGAGCGTCGCTGCCGCGAAGGTCCGCAGCCTGCAGCGGACCTCCGCAATACCGACAACACCCGAATCAGGTCGGGTTCCGACCTATTCCCCCCGCACAGTCCCCGCACCCCACCGCTACCACAACCCCATGCCCGACCTCTCCACCGCCCCACCCGCCGAACACTGCCACGTCGTCGAGCTGCGCCAGTACACGCTCCATCCGGGCCACACCGACACGCTGGTCAGCCTGTTCGACCGCGAATTCGTCGAGACGCAGGAATGCGTGGGCATGCAGGTGATCGGCCAGTTTCGTGACCTCGAGCGCCCCGACAGGTTCGTGTGGTTGCGAGGCTTCGCCGACATGTCTTCGCGCGGCGCAGGCCTGCAGGCCTTCTATGGCGGGCCGGTGTGGGCAGCGCACCGAAACGCGGCCAACGCCACGATGCTCGATTCGGACGACGTGCTGCTGCTCAAGCCCGCCTGGCCCGGCGCGGCGCTGGCCACGGCGGGCGAGCGGGCGCCGGTTGGCGCCACCGAGCCTGCTCGAGGCTTGCTGCTGGCGCTGGTCTTCAACCTCGACCCGCAGGCACCGGACTCGCCCGAACTGGCCGCGCACTGCAGGGATCAGCTGGCCCCGGAGATCCGCGCCGCAGGCGTGCTGCAGCAGGGCTGGTACGTCACCGAGGCAACCGCCAACAACTTCCCGAAGCTGCCGGTGCGCGAAGGGGAGAGCGTGCTCGTGTGTCTTGCCCTGTTCGCCTCGGGCCGCCTGCCTTCCGACCCCGTGGTCGACGATTGCCGGCGCCGCATCGAGGCCGCGTTGTCGCGCTGGCAGCTCAAGGCGCCGCAGCGCATGTACCTGGCCCCGACGGCACGGTCTGCGCTGCACGCCTAGGCAGGCCGTCTTGCCTCCGCTGTCCAACGCAGCCACCGCTGCGGTCATCGAGGAAGTGGGGCTACGTCAGTGGAAGCACGAGCGTTGCAGCTGGCGGCCTGAGCCCATGCAGTTCATGATGGCGGCTCACCATGGCCAAGCAATTCGCCACGAGACGCCAAGCCTGCGCATGGGCCGCAGGCCTGGGCCTCGTCGGGTGGAAGGCGGCCTTCGCTCAAGCCGCGGCAACCGAGCCTGACGACGCCGCCGTGTGGACGCTGGTGCGCCAGCCCGGCACCATGGTGCTGTTTCGCCACGCCGAAGCACCGGGCGTGGGCGACCCGCCCAACTTCAAGCTGGGCGATTGCAGCACCCAGCGCAACCTCAGCGAAGCGGGCCGCCAGCAGGCACGGCGCATCGGCGAGCGCTTTCGCGCTCAAGGCGTGCGTGTGGTCGCGGTGTGGAGCTCGCAGTGGTGCCGTGCGCGGGAGACGGCCACGCTGGCCTTTCCCGGTGCCCAGGTGCGCGACGAGCCGGCCTTCAACTCGCTGTTCGGCCGCCACGAAGAAGGCGCTGCGCAGGTTGCTGCCGCACGGGCCTTGCTGCTGCGCTGGGCCGCGCCGCAACACCCACCCGGCGCGCTGTTGGTGTTCTCTCACCAGGCCACCATCTCGGCCATCACGGGCGAGTCCACCGCGTCGGGCGAGGGCATCGTGGTGCGCAAGATTGGCCAGGGGCTGCAGGTGGTGGGGCAGGTCATGCCGTGAGGCTCCGGCCGTGCAGCCCGCGGGGGCGCCTGCTACTTGATCGACAGTCCTGTGATTTCAGCCTGGCGGATCATCTGGCGCACCGCGGCTTCGTCGCCATCGAGCTGCCCCAGGCGGCGGTTGGCAGCGGCACGGTCACCGGGCGTGCTTTTGGGGTCGGACAGGATCTTGCGCTCGTCCGCGCGCTGCCTGTCGATCTGCACGAGGCGGCGGTTCAGCTCGTCGATCTCGTGGCCCAGGCGGTAGCCGGTCTCGAACGCGTCTGCCCAATCGGGTGGGCAGGTGTTGCGGTAGGTGCCGCCCTTGCGGCCATAGTCGAAGCCGCCCTTGGCCGTGCAGAAGCGCTGCAGTGCGTCGTCGTAGCCGGCGCGGTAGGCCTGCTCGGCAATCTGCACCCGGCACACGGCAGAAGGGGGCAGGCCTCCCAAGGCGTCGGCGCGGCCCAGCGCGGCGGTGCAGTAGGTGGTCTGGCCGACCGCGTGGCCTGCCATGTATTCAGACGGGTCGGGCCGGCCCACACCGGCCTTGGTGCAGGCCTGGGCCCGCTGGTTGAATCGGGCCTGGCTCTCATGGCCGCGCTCGGCGTCTTGCCGGCCGAGCTCGCGCCAGTTGGCTTTCGCGCAATCGTCCTTGCTCATGACGCTGCAGCCTGCCAGCACCGCGGTGGCCATGAACAGCCCGGCGCACAGTGCGCGGGAGAGGGACTTGTCAGTCATTTCGTCGTCCGTGTCGAGGGTGGTGCGCCTTGTCGTCCCGAAGTGCCTTCGCGGCGATGGCTTCGCCGCGATTTTCTGCACAGGAAGGTCGCCTGTACCGTGCAGAATGCGCGGCCGCCGCAGGCCAGAGGTGGCGGCCGGCCGGACAGGTGATCGAAAGCCGGCCATGCCGCCCGCAGGGCAGAATGCCGCGGCTCGGCGCGGCCCGCGAACTCAACAACGAAGGAAAACGCATGAAGTTCTCGATCTCCTGGTTTGCCGTTCAAGGGATGGAGAAGCAGGCGGCGTCCACGCGAAGGGCGGCCGCGCTGTGCGTGGTGGCCTTCGCAGGCCTGCTGATGCAAGGCTGCGCCACCGCACCTGCCGTCGCCTACGTCTCCAACGCCGACAGCAAGGAGATCTCGGTGCTCGAGCTCGACCGCACCAGCGGGGCCGTGAAGCTGCTGCAAACCGTGCCCGTGGCCGGCAACGTGATGCCCCTGGCGCTGAGCCCCGACAAGCGCACGCTCCATGCCGCGCTGCGCTCCGAGCCTTACACGGTGGCGAGCTTTCGCATCGACGGCCGCACCGGGCAGCTCACGCCCCTGGCTCAAGCCGCGCTGCCCGACAGCATGGCCAACATCGCGGCCGACTACACCGGTCGCTTCCTCTTCGCCGCTTCATATGGCGGGCACAAGCTCAGCGTCACGCCGCTCGACGCCGAAGGCCGGCCCGGCGCCGTGCAGCAGGTGCTGCCCACCGGCAAGAACGCGCACGCCGCGGTGCCCAGCCCCGACAACAGGCACCTCTTCGTCACCACGCTCGGCTCCGACGAAGTGATGCAGCTTCGTTTCGACGCCACCACCGGCAAGCTCGAACCCAACGCCCAGGCCGCCATGCCCGCGCGCGCCAAGGCCGGGCCGCGGCACCTCGTCTTCCACCCCGGCGGCCGCCATGCCTACCTGCTGAACGAACTCGACGGCGGCGTGGACCTGCTGGACTACGACGCCCAGGCCGGCACGCTGGCACTGCGCAAGACGTGGTCGACGCTGCCGCCCGGCTTCAGCGGCAAGCCCTGGGCGGCCGACGTGCACGTCACGCCCGACGGGCGCCACCTCTACACCAGCGAGCGCACGTCGAGCACCCTGGCCATGTGGTCCGTCGACCCGGCCAGCGGCGAACTCTCGCTGCTGGGCCACGTGCCCACCGAGAAGCAGCCGCGCGGCTTCCAGATCGACCCGTCTGGCCGCTGGCTGCTGGCCGTGGGGCAGCTCTCGAACTCACTCACGAGCTACCGCATCGACACGGCCACCGGCCGGCTCACGCCGGCGGCCACGCTGCCCGTGGGCAAGAACCCGAACTGGGTAGAGGTCATCGAATTGAGGTGACACCGCAACGGCGCGGCGGACTTCGCGCCAACGAACGCACGTGTCGCACACACAAAGGTGTAGCGATCGCGGCGAACCAACTCCAGGGAGATCTGCTGAATGTTTGACAGCCGTTTTTCGGTGCGGCGCATGGCCGCGCGCGCCGCTCTTGCCGCGACGCTTCTGTGCGGCGGCACCGCGTTCGCACAGACCGTGCTGAAGGCGTGGAACATCCACCCCGACGACTACCCCGTGTCTGAAGCCATGCGCAGCTTCGCCGACAACGTGGCCCAGGCCACCGGCGGGCGCTACCGCATCGAGCTCCACAACGGCGGCGTGCTGGGCGACCAGCCCAAGGCCCTGCAGATGTTCAAGGCCGGCGAGATCGACATCGCCGAGTTCAACGCCGGCCCGCTGTCGGAAGCGGCGCCCGGCCTCAAGGCCTTCAACGTGCCGTTCCTGTTCACCGATGCCGAGCACATGTTCCGCCACCTCGACGGCCCCATCGGCTCGCGGCTCGCGGCCAGGCTCATGGAGGCAGGCTTCGTGGTGGTGGGCTGGTATGACGGCGGCGTGCGCTCGTTCTACTGCGCCGACAAGCCTATCGCCCGCACGCAAGACCTTGCCGGCCGGCGCATTCGCGTGCAGCAGTCCGACGTCTACATCGAGATGGTCAAGCTGCTCGACGCACAGCCCGTCGTGATTCCGTACAAGGAGATCATCCCGAACATGGAGCAGGGCAAGATCGACTGCGCCGAAGGCAACATGGTTTCGTACTTCAGCACCGGTGCCTACAAGGTGGCGAAGTACGTCTTCCTCGACGGCCACACCGTGTCGCCCGAAGCGCTGGTGCTGAGCACCAGGCTGTGGAACAAGCTGAGCCCGGCAGACCGAGTGGCCTTCACGAAGGCCGGCAACCAATCAGCGGTGCTGATGCGCAACCTCTGGAAGCGCCGCGTGGCCGCCGCGCGCGAGGAGGCCGCCAAGAGCGGCGTGCAGTTCACGACAGTGCTCGACCCTAGCCCGCTGGTGCGCCGCGTTTCGCCGATCTACAAGAAGTACATGGCCGACCCGGAGATCCGCGGTGAGCTGCTGACCATCGTCGCGCAGTAGGGCGGGACGAGAAGCCGGCGCTGCCGATACCGCTGCAGCCTCGACCTGCGGGCACCATGTGCTTCGCAGTGAAGCCGGTGATGCTCAACACCGGTGCCGGGCTTGCACCACCACATGACGTCCGCCCGCTTGCAGTGCGGTGCTTCTTCGTGCGGCTGCTCCTGACTTCGCTTGCATGACCATCGAGTTGCCCTGGCGCTTCAGCATGGTGCTCACGGCATTCACGTCGCACGCTTCGTGTACTCGATCCTCAACCGGCTTTCCAAGCTGCAGTCCATACCTGTCGCCACACGCGCTGAGCCCGCGGGCATGGCGACCAAGCACACTGCCGGCGACAACGACGACGGGCCTCTGCAGCCCCGCAACAATCGCCAGACTGCCGGCGGTGAAGAACCGCAGGCTTCGATATCGCCGTTGCGCGCCAAGCTGCCGGCTGTGTGGCAGGCGGTGGTCGCGGGTGCCAATGAAACGCCCACGCAATCGACCGTCGACAGCCGTCCGACCGACGAGCGCTATGCCAAGGGGCCTCTTCCTCCGCGCGGGCCGCTACGCAGGGTGCATCTACTGGTCGCCGCTCACTGGCAGCCCGAGCGGCAGGTGTTGCACGAACGGTTGCTCGACAACGCGACGACCGGTGCGCTCAAGTTCGCCGAAGCGGTGGAGCAGGCCCGGCAGCCACCAACCCTGTTTGCGTTGAGAGGCAACACGGCGGCCGGCAAGACGAGCATGGCAGCGAAGGCGCACCCCGTGGTAGCCGATGCATTGAAGGCCAGCGGTAGCGAGGGCGTCATCAACCCCGACACCTTCAAGCGACCCCTGCGTGAGAACTCGGGGCCGGCCAGGCTCAGCACCGAGCATGTGCACGAAGAGTCCAGCGTACTGGCCCTCAAGCTGGAAGAGGCGCTCAAGCCCATGAAGACGCAAAGCGGCTCGCCAGCCAGTGTGCTGGTGGACAGGCGGCTGGCTCAGACGGGCACGGTTGACCGATACCTCACCATGGCTGAGCAGACCGGCCGCAAGGTGGAGCTGTGCGACATCGACGCTCCGCTCGAACGCTCGCTTGCCGGCGTGCTGATGCGCAAGCCCGAGGGTGACGACCCCGTGCCGCCTTACCGGGTGGTGGCCGGTGGCTTCACAGGCGTGCGGGGTAACCGGTTGGACGTGATCGACAAGTTGCTTGCCAAGCCCGAACTCGGCAACTACCAGCTCTTTGGCACGGCTGAAAACGGCAGCAAGGTCAAGGTGGCGAGCGTGGATCGCGGTGAGCTCAGCATCCACGAGCCGCGGCTGTATGAGCAGATCACCGCTCCGGAAAGCGCGAGCGTGCACCACATCGGCGAGCAGGTCATCGATGCCAGGCTCATCGACCGCATGGCCAGCGGGGTCGACGACCCTGAGCGCGCTGTCGGCCTGCGCGCCGCATTGCAACGCTATGAAGGCATGACGTGGGCACAGGCGGTAGACGCCCACTGTGCGCGTTCGAAATGACGGGAGACCCATGGCCACACTGAAGGGCGAAGCCGCACTGGCTCTGCATCGCCGGCTGAAACAACGCAACGCAGCTCAGCAGGCCGCAGAGCTGGCCGCCGCCAAGGCCGCAGCCCTGCAGCAGGGCAAGGAAGCCTTCGACCTGCACAAGCTCGAAGCGATGTGCGACACCAGTGAGGCCGGGCGCCTGGCCGACGAGCAGGAACGGCACGCCCGGTACGAGTACATGTACTACGTGGAGTGCGCCGATGTTCGCACCCTGCAGGCCTTCGCACACATCGTGACGGAGTTGTCCTCCTGGGAGTGATGCACCGCGGCGGGCGGGGAGCGCGCAACCGCGTGCCTGCACGTGCCTACAATGCGCGCCCTTTGAAGCACCCGAGCCGTACGCCCCCATGGACATCGTCGTCAACGAAGAACTCAAGGCCTACATCGACCCGTTGACGCCCGAGGAATACGAGTCGCTCGAACGCAGCCTGCTGGCCGAAGGCTGCCGCGACGCGCTGGTGCTGTGGGGCGACGTGCTGGTGGACGGGCACAACCGCTACGAGATCTGCCAGAAGCACGGCCTGCCGTTCCAGACCGTGCAGAACCCGCGCTTCCAGTCCATCGAAGACGTGTACCTGTGGATGATCGACCACCACCTCGGCCGGCGCAGCGTCTCCACCTTCCAGCGCGGCGTGCTGGCCTTGCGCAAGCGCGAGATCCTGGCCGAGCGGCGCGCCCGCCAGGTGGCCGCTACCGCGGCACCTGCGGCTGCAGCGCCGGCGCAAGCCGAGCCCGTTGACGGCGTGCCGCCCGAGGTACCGCAGACCCAGCAACCCGGCAGTGGTGCCCCGGCCGAACAGCTCAACAGCCGTGAAGCCATTGCCAAGGCTGCGCGCCTGAGCAGCAGCCAGGTCGTGATGATCGAAAAGATCCACAAGCAGGCCGCCCCCGAACTGGTGGCCGCGGTGAAGGCCGGCACCATCTCCCTCAACGCCGCGGCCGCTGTGGCCACCCTGCCCACCGAAGAGCAGGCCGCCGTGGCGGCTGCGGGCAAGGATGAGCTCAAGCAGGCCGCCAAGCGCGTGCGCGAATCGAAGAAGAAGCCGCGCGCGGAGGCCGAGGCGGGGGCTGAAGCCGCACCGGTGCAGGAAGCCGGCGCCGAAGCCGGTGAAACCGTGGAGTCGCTGCGGCAACGTGTGGCGGCGCTCACTGCCGAGAACGCCGCGCTGCGCGAAGAGAACGCTATGTTGCGGGAGCGATTGACGGCTGCTGCATGACGGGCAGCAGGCGCACGCGCTCGTCGGCCGCGGTAATGAAGGGCAGCGCGCGGCTCGCCACGAGCCATGAGACGCCGAATGCCACGAGCCCCACGCGTTCTCCGTAGAACACCAGCCGCTTGACGCTCGAGCTGATGAGCCCGCCCGTGAGCCCATCGAACGCGAGCACCACGACCACCACCACGATCACGCCGCCGCAGCCTGCGTAGATGTAGGCACGCCAGTCGGCTTCGCGGCGATGCTTGGCGCGTGCCCGTTGATGGAACACGGCACACAAGCCTGCGAGCACGAGAAACATCACCGCGGCGGAAATGAAGTGGACGTACGGAATGATCTCGGCATACGTACCGCAGCCGCAAGGGAACAGGGCCACGCCCAATGCCGCCACGGCCGCGAGCTTGCTCAGCACCATCTCCTTCGGATTCGACCCGTTGTAGGCCAGCAGGAAGGCGCTGATGGCGAACAGGAAGCCCACGAAGATGTCGCGCGCCCAGCCGCCCTCGTGGTACGAGGCGCTGATCGAGGTGATGGGCACTTGAGAGAAGAACGCAGCCAGGTTCGCGAGGCTCAGCGCGATGAGGCCCACGATGAACTTCAGCACGTGGTGGTCGATCTCGTACTTCGTGGGTGAAGCAGGCATGGTTGCCCTCCTGGCTAGGCTTGCACGTGACGCGCGGTTGAAAGGCCCGCATGGGGCTCGGTGTCATTCCTTGAGCGTGATCGGCTTTTCCTTGCGGGAACCTCGCGGTCTTCGAAATGCCGTTGATCGTTGTCGATTGTGTTGATGGCAGGGGACTGTGCATCCCCAAAACAGTGGAGCGTGTCTGCACCGCACCCTAGAGCCGCCGTCGTCTTTTCGCGGATCCCTGGGAGTCGTTCAGCAAAAGTGCCTTGCTGTCGTCAGAAAGCCGTGAGCGCTCGATGGCATCCCGAAAAGCCTCGGCTGCAGGGTTGGGGCCATCTTGGGTGGATGCCTCATATGCGGTCTTTCCAGTGACGTCGTCTCGAGCCTGCAGCAAGGCGAGCTGCGCTTCCTCTTGCAGCGGCGCGTCGAGGACCGCGTGTACAAATGCGGCAGTCTGTTCGCCGTGGCGGTGGGTCATCGCATAAGCAAGCGCAGGCGTACCGTTTGCATCTGCTGCTTGAAGGAGATCCTGAATCTGCGCCTGCGGCAACCCCAGGCGGCTGACGGCTTCGACGTAGCCGCGGATGGTGTCCTCCGGGGCGGCTGTCATGGCGACCATCAGTGCAGGCAGACGCTTGGGCCTGTCCTTCCCGGCAAGCAGCATGACCTTGTCTTGGTTAGAGAAGCTCGCGTGTTCCACCGACTGTATGAATGCCTTCACCGTGCTGGTGTGCCCGTGTTGCAACGCCATCGCGAAACCAGGCACGTCATCGGCACCGCGCCTCGCGGCCAGCAGTGTCACCTTCTGCGCCGAAGAGAGTCGACTGTCTTCCACGATCGACGCAAAGATTGCGACCACTTGCTCGGCACCGTTCTGGAGTGCGTTGAACAGCCCGGGGACGTTCATGCCACCCTTGGCCTGGAGCCGCTCGAAGACTTCATTGGGAAACCGTGCGCTCAACATTGCGAGCCTTTGCCGGAAGTCGGCCAGGTTGCCGTCGAAGTTGCCGGAGAGCATCCAGTGCATGGTGTTCGCATCGAGCGATTGAGGCGCCGTTAGAAACCGGCGGCCCGCAGGCCTGGGTTGCCTCGCAGCTGGAACCGAGCCGATGCCCGCTTCAGGAATCGTGAGAACGATGACTGACTTCTCCGTGCCGAAAGCGCTGAGTTGAAGGACTGGGTCCCGGCCAATGAAAGCCCTCAGCGATTCCCCTTCGCCGATGGTCCTGGCGGGATCGTGCCGTGAGCGGCTATGGACGTCGGTCAAGTTGGGGTCGTAGATGTTCTGTACGAGCTCCGGCTTGCCGCTGTCGTGCTTGAGCTTGAATTCAGCGGCCATGGCATGCAGCCCGGTGGCAATGAGCATCCGTTTGGTGGTGATGCCGTTGGCAGCCATCTCGAGAGCCTGTTTGTCGGCGAACTCGTTCCAGCTGTCGATGTTGACCATGTGTGCTTCGGCGTGAGCCAGCAACCCGTAGTACTGCGGCTCGCGTGTACTCGGCACGTGCGCCGCAATGTCTTCTGCCGTGCGCATTCGGCCGTAGTCGACCTTGCCGTTCGGCGAGGTCCGAGCCTGTTCAAGCCATTCGAGAGCCAGATGTCTGCATTCGATGCGTTGCCCGTTGTCTGGGAAATGCGCCTGGAGGTTCAGCATTGCCGTGAGCTGTCGCTCGGGCTTCATGCTGTAGTACGGAAGCTGCTTGACGTACGCAGCGAGTCGCTCATCGCCGAGCTGGAGCGCCCCGTGCAGCTTGCCTTTGATGCTGGCACGCAACAATGGGTTTTCAGGTTTGGCTTCGAGCGGCGTTGTCCGAAGCCGCTGGGTGAATTCGTGGTCCGAAAGGGTGATCAGAGCTTTTGCCAGATCGGTATGACCGTGTTCGACCGCGTCGGTCCAGACGGCCAGCGGATCGAGGCGTCCGAGTTCGTGGGTGAGCGCAGTGCCTGCTTTTTCGAAGTCGTAGTTGCGCAGGTGCTGCAGCCACTGCGGATCTCCAGCACGTTGCGATTGGCGCGCCTGGACGCTCCACAACGCCTGGAACTTCTGTGCTGCAGCGAGGAATCTATCGGTCGCGTGGCTGCGGTCGGTGTTGGCGGGCGAGACCGTCCGGACATCGGCTCCGTCCCGCAGCAGCACACGCAGCTGCTCCACGTCGCCGCGGTGCACCGCGCGAGCGATGTCTGTGGACGACGGGACAGCAGTCCGGGGAGCAGGCAGGGGCACTCGCGGAGGGCGATCGCCCGGAACGTCTTGCGATCGCCGCAGGTGCAGCCCGTTGGGATTGCCAGGGCTTGCTGGCGTTGGCTGGGCGGGCGGCGATGTCGATGCCGAGGGGGGAGGGCCGGAGGTGCTTCCCGGAGCCCCTGCAGGCGAGGACGGGTGGGTGATGCCGATACTGCTCATCGCGCGACCATAGGCACGACGGCCCATGCACTCCTTGCCGTTGCGAAGGCCCGGGTGGCGGCGCGAAGCTTTCAGGCCGCGCTCGTGGCGCTCAAGGAAACGCCCGCTTCTTCGTCACAGCTGCGCGTATCTCGGCAGCAAGTCCTGATCGACCAGTCGGATCTCGATGGCGTGGGCGATCTTCACGTGCTCCGGGTTTTCGTCGGTGAACGGCTCGTCGGTGACGCTGACGATGACCGTGCCGGTCTGCTTGTCCTTTCCCTTCGCGTCTTTCTCGATCACGGGCACGAGCGCCCGCGCTTCGGGCACGTGTCGAGCCGTGAGCACGCGCGGCAGGTAGAGCATCCAGCCGACTCCAGGGCGGTCTTTGAACACCGGGTCGTAGAAAACCGGCTCCACGGAAACGAAGAGCGGCTTCCAGATGTCCACCATCTTCAGTGCAGTGCTCAGGGCATTGGCGTAGGCAACGAAGTCCCGGACGCGGGTGCTCAAGCGTATCGAGCTGGGTTCTTCCGTCTGCCTGAAGAAGAGTCCCATCGACGCGCCATCGAACTCGTCCTCCCCATTCCAGAGTCCGATGCTGCGCATCGGCGGAGTCATCGCTTCGTCTTGCCGGATCTTTTCCTTGAGCACGGCTTTCAGTGCCGCTGTGGGGCCAGCCTCGTCGAACGCTGAATACAAGAGGGACTCTTCCTTGCTCGTGCCGCCCAGGAACCACTCGGTCAGCTTTGGGGAAAGCTGCCGCAGGTGCTGCCTCAGTTGAAACAAGGCGAGCAGGTCGTCTTCCAACGTCGGCGGGTGCGCCAAGTCGATCTTGAACTGCGCCCGGAGCTGCATGGTGAGAGGGCGTCGACTTTTCATGGGTGATAGTGATGCGGGACGTCGGGTGCGATGGGCCCGAGGACTCTCGAGAAGTACCTGTAGCTCATCGGTTGCTGCCAGAACCATTCAAGGCGAACGGGTGGCCGCGGCAAGGCAGCCAGGCTCTGGCGGCTTATCTCCTTCATCAACTCTTCGACGTTGTGTTCCCACCATTTGAGAACTTCGCCCCAGTCATTGAAGAAGTTGTCGTAGCTGCCTTTGGCTTCCTTGAGCAGGCATTCGGCTGAAACGAAGCCGTCGAAGTCGACACCGTTGAACCTCCATTCAAGAATGAAGGTCGGTCCGTACGGCATGCCGCCGATGCGCGCTTGGTATTCCACCCATGGCTTGCTCGCCGGGAACGTTCGCGTGTGTTGCGAACCCTTGTCCGGCGGACATTCCTTGCATTTCTCCCTGGCCTTGGTCTGCGCACGCGCAATGGGGCTGGACTTCGCCTTGTCGGCTTCTTCCTGCCGTTGGCGTGCAGCCTCCTTGGCGGCTTCGCCGGTCGCACCTGCTGCCGCGCCTAGCCCCAAGGCCGCGAGCACACGCATCACCACGGCTTCGATCAATGGAACTGCAACGGCTGCCATCAACAGCTCCTTTCGAGCTTCTTGTTCATCACGGCGATGAGGTCGTCGAGCCGCTGCTCGGGCGTGGCGCCCGGCTTGCGCAGGTAGGTGTCGACCAGCGGGTCGTTGTGAATGCCTAGCGCATCGGCCGCCAGGTACATGAAGCGCACGATGTGAGGCGTGGAGCTGAAGCCCGCGCGCACCGTGTAGTCGTGCGCCGCCTGCAGGCGATCCAACAACGCTGCCGCGCGATCAGGGCTTTGCTGCATCTGCGGCCGCCCGGCCAGGAACTGCTTGCACACGGCGGCCACGAACTGCCGCGCATCGAGTGCCTGAAGCTCGCGCCATTGCGCCTCACTGAGCATCAGCATGCGGCCTCCCGATCCACACCCGCCGGCCTTCGTGCAGCAGGTGCCATTCGTGCACGGGGCCGAAGAACGCTTCGCGTTGTTCGGGTTCGAGCAAGCCGGCCAACCCCGCCAGCACGCGAGGGTCCCAGAAGCGCAGCAGGGCAGCGCGCCCGTCAGGCAGCCGCAGGTCGAGGTTCAGCTGCAGCAGTTGCGCCAGGCCTGCGAGGTCTTGCGGGGCGATGAGCCAGCACACCGCAGGCGCCTGCGGCTCCAGTTCGGCCAAGTGCGCGAGCCAAGACTCTCCGGCGGCCTGCACGTCCACCAGCCACGGGCCTGCGCTCGCCAGCGCCGCGTCTGCAGTGCCATCGAACAGGCTCGTCACGCCGTGCTGCAGGCCAAGGCGCTCGTTGCGGTGCGCTTCGTACTGCACGCCGTCGACGAGCCCGTACAAGCGCAAGGCGGGCAGGCTCCGGCGCAGCGCTTGCAGGCGCTGCATCACGTCGAGCATGGCGGCTACTCCCGAACGACGATGGAGCTGCCCGTGGCGGCGGCCTGCATCAGGCAGTCGAGGCAGATGCCGGAGGTCGTGGGGGCGGCAAGGGCTGGTGCCGTGTCGACCAGCGCGTGGGCCGGCTCACCCGGCGACGACTCGGCAGACCACGTGGTGACGGCTTGGCTGGAGAGCAGCCTGGCACCACAGGCCGTGGCGTCGAGGTGGCGGGCGTAGCCGTTGCCCGCGCCGTCTGAAAAGTCACTCGCTGCCGAAGTGATGGGGAACTGGCCCTTGCACTTGGGGCAGACGGTCATGTCGCCGATGCGGGCGACGTACTTGCCGTGGACGTCGAAAGTGAAGTCGGCACCGATGACGGTGCCGCCGTGGCTGGTCTTGTCACCCAGCACGATGAGGGGTCGGCCCAAGCGCTCCTCCTGAATAGCATCGCTACGTGGGAGGAATTGTGGGTGCTACAGAGGAAGAAAGCGTGAAGGAGCCGGGCAACAGGATGCAACGGTAGCTTTGCTATCGAAGCTTGCGGCGCGTGCCGCGTCACTTGAAGACGCGACGCGTGCCGCAGTGCATGCCGGCTCCGGCGGGCAGCCGCGGAAAGCTCGCGCTTCACTCCGCCGGCTTGTCTTGCTCAGGCGGCGGCCAGCCTGTACCGCGTGACCTTCGCGGCTGGATCGATCTGCGCAAAAGGCTGCGGCAGATAGTCGGCAACGGCCCGCGGAAACACGTCCGCCAGGACGTCGTCGCCATCAGTGACGTGCAGGAAGTTGTCTCCACTGACGTCGTTGCAGTGACCGTAGTCGGAGAGGCTCATGCTCAGGGCTGCCGCGCCCTGGCGGAACGCGTGCGTTCGTACGCCTTTCGGACGTATGCCGAGAAGCTGTCGGCCACGCGCCTGATGGTGGGCTTCTCATTGACGTCGAACGCGTATACCGGCGGATCTTCCCTGCCGTCCAGGGGCACGTAGAAGGTCGTGTCTTGAAAGTTCAGGAAAGGCAGCACCTCCCCGATCGCCTTCAGCGGCATCCCCTTGGCCCTGTATTCGGCTATCCATTCGTAGAGCCACGCCTTCAGCTTGGCCATGCCTTGGGTGCCGTACTCGTCCCATTCGACATGGAGGCATGTCTGTTCACCCATCAGGAGCAGGTACTCCTTCAATGCAAGAGGCAGCGGGTGCCCCAGTTCCTGCTCGAGGCGAGCCAATCGTTCCGGCGTTGACGCCTTCAGTGCGGAGAGGACTTTTTCGTCGGCAACGAAATGCAGGTACTTCATTCGAGGGCGAGCTCCGAGGGGTTGCTGGGTGGGGCGGCGCGTGAGCCGCGTTGATGCTAGCCCGGGCCTACCCAGCCCGAACACGCGCGTCCAGCTGCCTTCATGTAGTACGGCAAGTCTTCGGCGAAGCCGTATTCGTGAGGCACATCAGCCTGGGCCTTGAGGGCGGCCAGAAAGCAGCTCCCTCGCCGCGCCCACGATGGCGGCCGCGTCGTCGCGCAGATCAGCAACGCCGCCATCACTCCCGAACTTCCTGGCAATCTCCAGAGCCTTGAGTTCGACCTGCACGTCGTGAGCTGCCTGCCGCACTGAATGATCAGCAGGCGCCTCCTGTCCGTCGCGCCGTGGAACTTGCTCATGGCCGTTCAACTTCGCGAGGGCCCTTTGCGAGAACTCGTCGTCGAGCACGGGCTGCGGGCTCCAGATGCCTGCTGATGGGTGTTTGAGGTTCTCGCCATGCCGAAGGGTGCGCTCGCTCGCCAGCCGATGCTGCACGTCTGCCGGCTCCTGCTTCACGTATCGGGCAGCCGCGGCCCTTGCCTGCGCGAAGCCTTGCGCCGCCGACCCGATGCGCATGCCGGGGCCTTGCTGGACCTTGCTGCGGTCCTTGCCGAAGCGGCTGTCCTCTGCCATCACCGGCGTGCCCTCGGCCCATGGGTCGATGACGACTGCATCCTCACCGGCGGTGCGCCCTCGCACTTCTGCCCAGTTGTGTCTCGACCCTCCGACGACGTCGACCACTTCGTCGGCAGGCCGGCCGTCGCGCATTGCAAACCTTGCATAGGCCAGGGCCGCGACCGAAGCATGCTCTCGGCAGTTGCCCGCTTGAAAGGCCATCGCGGCCGCAGCGCGTTTGGCTTCATGGTTCACGACGGGGTCCGCCGTCAGCATGAGGTGGGTGGCATCCCATTGCTGGACCAGGCCCTTGGCCGCGCCGGTGCGGTATCGGCTCTCGCGGTTCGTGTACTCGATGTCGGCGTCCACGTTGCCTCTGCCGTGGTCCAGGAGCAGGCATGTCGTGCCGAGGGCGGGGCCCGCAGTGCGCAAGCGGGCAATGTCGGACTCCGGGAGCGGTCGGCCGTCTCCTTCCCGTCCGAGCACGTAACCGGCCAGTTGGTGCTCTGCAGGATCCACCTGGCTCTTTCGGGCGGCTGCCGCTTCGGTGATCGTCTGCAGCTCTTCCAGTCGTTCACTTCGGCGCCGATCCAGCCAGGCCTGGGGCAGCTCGTCCGTTTCGTGGTGGTCTGAAATGCTCAGCGCGGCGGTGCGGCTTGCCAGCCCGTCAGGCTGCTGGAGCCGGGAGGGTGTCGCTGCATCGACTTCGTTTCGCCTTGCGCCGGACGGGTGGGGAGAGCTATCGAAACGAGTGGAGGCAATGGGTTTCATGACGACCTGGCTGCGCGTTCGGTAGGTCGCCTCTGCGCCTGTTGATGCAGGCCGCACCGCATGCAAGTTGCCTGCCTTGGCGCAGAGCGCACCAAGCCACCATGTTGGCCGCATCGGTCTGCCGAGTTGTTCACCCACCCGAAGCCGAACGCATCGCGGCGAAAGGCTGCCCTTGGCTCTCACTTGATGTGCGGCACCAGCGCTGACACGAAGGCTGCTGTTCGCCTGAGTTCGCCCTCACACCTTCGGCTGCCGCAGCTCCCTCACACCACGCCCCAGCCGCTTGCGCAGCAGCGTGCGAAGCGTCACGCCGTCGGCATAGCCCACCTCGGCTGCGATTGCCTCGATGTCCTGCCGGCTGGTGCGTAGCAGGTGCACAGCCCGCTCCACGCGCAGGTCTTGGAAATACGACAGCGGTGATTTGCCCAGCACGGCCTCGATGCGCCGCTGCAGCGTGCGCTTGCTGGTGTGCAGGGCTTCGGCCGCTGCTTCAAGCGAAAACCCTTCGCGCAACCGATGACGGGCCCAACGCTCGAAGCGCTGCACCAGCGGGTCGGCTTGAGCAAGATGCACCGGGATCATGTACGGCGCCTGCGAGGGCCGCGTATCCACGAGGAGGTAGCGCGCGGTCATGTCGGCCAACGCAGGACTTGCCTGGCGCACCAGCCACAGCGCCAGCTCCAGATGCCCCATCGCGGCGCCCGCCGTGACCACGTCACCGGACGGCACCAGCATGCGGGTCTCATCCAGCCGTACCTCGGGGTAGCGTTGCCGGAACAGCGGGCCGAGCCACCAGGCGGTGGTGGCATCGTGGCCATTGAGCAGTCCGGACTCGGCAAGCAGGAAGCCGCCGATGCAGGCAGCGCCGATGCGTGCACCGCCGGCATGCCAGCGGCGCAGTTGTTCTGCCGCATCTTGCGATTCACGCCTTGCCAGCGCGTGCACCAACGGATCGGGCATCTTGGTGCCCAACGCCGGTACCACCACCCAGTCTGGCCGCCTGACGCTCGACGCTTCCCGCACTGGAACACGAAGACCGAGCGAAGTGCGCACCGTTCTGCGTACCCCGACGACGTGGAAGTCGAATCGCGGCGACGGCATCTGCTGCAACGCAGCCAGTTCATTGGCGGTAGCCAGTGTGTCCAACACCGCTGCCAGGCCGGTGTCGAACACGCCATCAACGGCGAGCACGGCAAGCTTCATGGCGTAAATGATATCTATATTGTCATTTGCGGCAATACCTTCCAGGCAGGTGCGAACCTAAAGTGGCCGCTGTCGGATCTTCGACGTCAACTGAAGGACTTGCACCATGATCCAGTTCGCGCTGTTCGCCCGCCTCGAAGCCAGGCCCGGCAAGGAGGCTGAAGTCGCCGCGATCCTCGCCAGCGTCGCAAGCCTTGCCTCCATGCCGGTTGCCGCGCGTCCGGTTGACAAGTTCATGCTCTCCAGTCCCGACATCGCGCCGGGCGGCAAGATCGCCAACAAGTTCGTCCTCAACGCCTTCGGCTGCATGGGTGAGAACGTCTCTCCCTCACTGGAATGGAAGAACGCGCCGCAGGGTACGAAGTCGTTCGTGCTGCAGATCCACGATCCGGATGCGCCTACCGGTAGCGGCTGGTGGCATTGGACCGTCTACAACATTCCTGCCTCGGTCACGCAATTGGCCCGAGGAGCCGGCAATGCCCCGACGAATCTGCCGATGGGCGCCTATGGGGGGAGCAACGACTTTCAGGACACCGGGGCCGTCGGTGTCAACGGAAACTACGGTGGCCCTTGCCCACCGGTGGGGGACAAGCCGCATCGCTATGTGTTCACGTTGTACGCGCTGGCGGTGGATGACATCGACGCAGCAGCCGGCGTTCCCAAGACCGGTACGGCAGCCCTGCATGGCTTCGTGCTGAACAAGGGGCTGGGCGACAAGGTGCTCGGCAAGGCCGCGTTCACCGCCTACTACGGCCGATAGTCCGTCCGGGACGCTGCGGGCAGGCATGGCGTTTCTGCGCATGCTCGGTCCGGCTGCATTGCAACGTCAGTCGCGGCGTTCCGGCCCGGACGGCATCATGCCGAAAGGCTGCCCTACACCCTCCGGTGCCGCGCCACCTTCTGCAGCAGCTCAACCAGCATCGCCCGTTCCGCCGGGCTCAGGTGCCGCAGCGGTTCGTTCTCCATCGTCAGCGAGATCTCGTGCGCCTTCTTCGCCAGCGCCGCGCCTTCTTCGGTGAGCACGACGTGCTGTGAGCGGCGGTCCGTTTCGTTGCGCACGCGGGTGACGAAGCCTCGCTCCTGCATGCGGTCGAGCAGGATGGTCACGTTGGGGGCCGTCACGGCGAGGGTCTGGCACAGCTGCTTCTGGGTCACGTCCTTGTTCGACATGAGCAGCAGCAGGATGGTGAATTCCACCGGGCGCAGCTTGAGGGGCTGGCCGATGTTCTTGAAGAAGATCTTGCGCGAGGGGATGTCGGCCTGCGCGATGTTGTAGCCCAGCACGTGGGCGAGGGCGCTCTGGTCGAGCGCGGCGTGGTCGTGCTTGTGGGCGTCTGAGTCGGGCATGGCCTCGCCAGTGTAGGCACCGCCCGCGGGCTCGCGGTCCCGGGCACTCACGGGTTGCTGCTTTCCTTGAGCCAGGGCAGTGCCGCATCGCGCGCCAGCACGCGCTGCCAGCAGGCGCTCGCTTCGGGCAGCAGCCATTCGCGGCCATGGCGGGCGATGGCGAGCTTGTGTTCGCGCAGGTGTTCGTCGGGCTGGGCCAGTGCGGCGCGGGCGCTGCGGGCCCAGGCCCAGGCGAGCAGGGCATGGCCCAAGCCTTCGAGGTAGTCGCCGGCCACGCGTTGCGGCCATTCGGGATCTTCGGCGTGGCCTTCGACGAGTGCGGCGGTGGCTTGTCGCACGGCCTGCAGCTGCTGCTGCAAGGCGGTGCCGGCCGCGGCGGTGACGGTGCGCTCGGCGCACCGCGGCACTTCCTGCGCCAGTTCGTCGAGCAGCTGGTTCAGCGCTGCGCCGCCGTCGCCCAGCACCTTGCGCTGCAGCAGGTCCACGGCCTGGATCTCGTTGGTGCCTTCGTAGATGAGCGCAATGCGCGCGTCGCGCACGCTCTGCTCGATGCCCCAGTCGTGCAGGTAGCCGTGGCCGCCCC
>CAMLLU010000086.1 GCA_946480925.1 uncultured Rivibacter sp. | reverse complement strand
TCGAAAAGCTCGGCTTCAACGTGGCCGCCTACGGCTGCACCACCTGCATCGGCAATGCCGGCGACCTGGCGCCCGAGATCAACGAAGCCATCGTCAAGAACGACCTCGTGTGCGCCGCCGTGCTTTCGGGCAACCGCAACTTCGAGGCGCGCATTCATCCCAACCTGAAGGCGAACTTCCTCGCGTCGCCGCCGCTGGTGGTGGCCTATGCGATTGCCGGCAACGTGACGAAGGACCTGATGACCGAACCGGTCGGCAAGGGCAAGGGCGGGCGCGACGTGTACCTGGGCGACATCTGGCCCAGCAGCGACGAGGTTTACAAGCTGATGAAGTACGCGATGAACCCGAAGGTCTTCAAGGAGAACTACGAAAAGGTCGACAAGAAGCCCGGCAAGCTCTGGGAGAACATCAAGGGCGTCAAGGGTCAGGTCTACAACTGGCCCAAGAGCACCTACATCGCTCAGCCGCCCTTCTTTGAGGGCTTCGGCATGCAACCGGCCGCTGCCGACGCGGGAGTCAAGGGCGCGCGCATCATGGCGCTCTTCGGCGATTCCATCACCACCGACCACATCTCACCGGCCGGTTCGATCAAGGAGTCGTCACCCGCAGGCAAGTACCTGCTCGAAAACGGCGTGATGAAGGCCGACTTCAACAGCTACGGCTCGCGCCGTGGCAATCATGAAGTGATGATGCGAGGCACCTTCGCCAACGTGCGGATCAAGAACCTCATGATCCCGGCCAAGGAAGACGGCAGCCGCGAGGAAGGTGGCCTCACGCTGTTCCAGCTCGACGGGCCGGACAAGGGCCAGAAGATGTTCATCTACGATGCGGCGATGAAGTACATCGCCACCGGCGTGCCCACCGTCATCTTCGGCGGCGAGGAATATGGCACCGGCTCCAGCCGAGACTGGGCCGCCAAGGGGACGCAGCTACTGGGCATCAAGGCAGTGGTAGCCAAGAGTTTCGAGCGCATCCACCGCTCCAACCTGGTAGGCATGGGCGTGCTGCCGCTGCAGTTCAACGGCACCGACAGCTGGGAAAGCCTGGGACTCAAGGGCGACGAAATGATCGACGTCGCCGTGGGCGACGAGCTGAAGCCGCAGAGTGACGCAACACTGGTGATCACTCGCGCCGACGGCAGCAAGCAGGAAGTGACGGTGAAGCTGCGTATCGACACCGCCATCGAAGTGGACTACTACAAGCACGGTGGCATCCTGCCGTTCGTGCTGCGGCAATTGCTCGCAGCCTGAACGCCCCTTTGCTTGAACAAGGCCGCGTTTTAACGCGGCCTTGTTGTTGGCTCAGCGGAGTGTCGCGTAGCGGTCCGCGTCAAAGCCCACCAGCACTTCGCCAGAAGACGTCTCCACCACCGGCCGCTTGATCACGCTGGGCTGCGACAGCATCAAGGCTTGCGCCGACTGGGCATCCACCACGGCGGCCTGTGCTGCGGCATCGAGCTTTCGCCACGTTGTGCCTTGCTTGTTGAGCAAGCGCTCCCAACCCACCTGCCCCATCCAGCGCTGCAACTGTTCAGCTGAAACACCCTGCCTTTTGAAGTCATGGAAATCATGCGCGACGCCAGCTTCATTGAGATAGCTGCGAGCCTTTTTCACGGTGTCGCAATTGGTGATGCCATAAAGCCGGATGGTCATGAGGGCCTGTCGTCCTTGTCGTTGATGTCGCACAGCGGATCAGGCGTATAGCCAAGATCGGCCACCTTGCCTTCCGCGTTGAAGCCGACATTGAACCATTGGCAGAACACCGCGTCGTAGCGGTACGACCAGAGCACGAGTTTCTGCCATTGGATGTAGCTGGTGTGCGAGGGGCGGCCGAGCTTCATCAGCACCTCTTCGCGGCTCATGCCCATCTGCAGGGCATTGAAGTTTGCCTCCGTCAGCACCTGCTGCCAGCGCTGCAGTCGGCCGGTGCGGTCGAAATCGAGCATGTAGGTGTGCTTGCCAAACGGTCCGCGCGCAAATTCGAGCCGCGAGCCTCCGTTGGGTAGGGCGTATTGGCCAGTCGGCGGCCCCATCGTCCGAACAGCTTCGTCGCGAGTCGCCCCTGGACCGAGCGAACCGGGCGAGTAACCCGCGCAGGCGAACAACAAGCAGGTGGCACCTGTGACGACAACGAAGCGGGCGACCAGCCGCAGGAGCGTAGCGTTCATCAGAACCCCCGTGGCAGCAACATCGATACCGTCAAGTCTCCCACCGACCGAAGACCGCATCAGTTGTCGATGTCTTTGTGGGGCTACAAGCAAAAAACCCGAGGCTCACAGATGTGAACCTCGGGTTTTGAGATTTTTGGTGGGCCCTGAGTGACTCGAACACTCGACCTACGGATTAAGAGTCCGCTGCTCTACCAACTGAGCTAAGAGCCCCACGCTTGGGTTGTTCGCTTGGTGGGTTGTGCAGGATTCGAACCTGCGACCAACGGATTAAAAGTCCGCTGCTCTACCGACTGAGCTAACAACCCGCGAAGCCTAACATTATAGCTGGGATTTCGCAATCAAATCAAGGGCTAGGGATGACGCCGGCTTCGTCGCAATCGAGTTCAGCATCTCGCCGGTGGCAACCAAGCCGAATACCGCAGTCACCGACACCGACGATCCGTACCCGTGGCAATTGAGGCTGCTGTCGATGTCGCAACTCTCGCCGCTTGCCGTGACCGGGCGCTGCACCGGTTCGCGCGAGAACACGCAGCGAACGCCGATCGGCCCCTTGCGAGCAGCGTTGTACTTCTGTCGCAGGCGCTGGCGCATTGATGCCAGCAAGGGATCATGCGTAGTCTCGGCCAGGTCGGCCACTTCCACTGCCTGCGCCGAACGCTTGCCTCCGGCGGCGCCCACGGTGACCAGCGGCACCGCGTGTTCCAGGCACCACGCGGCAACGGCAGCCTTTGCCCTGACTTGATCGCAGCATTCAAGCACGCCGTCCAGCGTGCCGCCCCCCAGCAATAAGGCGGCGTTGTCTTCGGTGGCGAATTCATCCACCGCCGCGACTTCACAGCCGGGATGGATCTGCGCAATGCGTTCCTTGAGCGCCAGCACCTTGGCCTGCCCCAGCGTGCTTTCGAGCGCGTGCACTTGGCGATTGATGTTGGATTCGGCAATGTGATCGAGATCAACCAGCGTCAGCGCGGCCACCCCGCTTCGCGCCAGCGCCTCTGCCGCCCAGGACCCCACGCCGCCAACGCCTACAACGGCTATGCGCGCTCCGCGCAACGCGCGATAGCCCGCATCGCCGTACAGACGCCGCAAGCCACCAAAACGTCGCTCGAAATCGGCGTCCGAAACCGCTGGGAAGCCAGTTAGCTGTTGTGCGAGGTTGCTCATGCAGTCATGCGGCGCGCTGTAGCCGCCAATCCTGGATCTTGAGTGCAGCCACCGCCCCAGCCAGGATGGCTGCGAGCGCGGTGAAGCTGGTAAGCCCGAGTGTGGACAGGCCCGAGAGCCCCTGCCCGATAGTGCACCCCATGGCGGTCACTCCACCGACACCCATGAGAGCCCCGCCCGCCAGATGCAAGGCTGTGTCCTCCGCATTGCGAAAACCTTCCCAGCGGAAGTTGCCCGCTGCCAACGCGGTAACCGCAGAGCCCGCCACGACACCTACCGTGGACACGATACCCAGCGTCAGGGTCTTGCTCTTGTCGCTGAAAAACACCCACCAGTCGATCGTGTAGGCGAAGGGGGCAACAAAGCTCAACGATTCCATGCGCTGCGAATTGGTAGCCACGAAGGCCTCCTGCAGCGTCTGCGGATCTTCAGCCACATAACCCAGACGGCCCGACACCCACCACACACCGACGATCACACAACCGATGCCCAGCCCGCCGAGCAGGTTGTCGAAGCTGCGTGCAGCGCGCGAGAGCAACGCCCAAGCAACGCAGGCGCCGCCCAAGAGCAGGCCCAGCGCCCAGGCGAGCGCAGCCTTGCTTTGGTCAAGCGCAGGCGCCAGCAAGGACGGCAGGTCCTGGGAAGCCGGCAACGTGAGCGCCACCGCATCGACCGTGGCCGCGCGCAGCACCGCGGTCACGCCCTTCAGCGTGGCCCAGGCAGACACGCCCAGCACCAAGAACACCACCAGCGACTTGAGGTTGCCGCCGCCGATGCGCACCAGCGTCTTGCTACCGCAGCCGGAGGCCAACACCATGCCGAACCCGAACATCAAGCCGCCCACCAGCGCAGAAAGCCACATCCAGCGCGGCCCGCCATAGAGGCTCTTGCCTGCCTCGACCCAGCCCAGACCCACCATCGCGTTGAAGCCCAGGATGGCCACGCCCATGGCCAGCACCCACATGCGCATGCGGGTCCAGTCCCCCATCGTCACGACGTCGGCCACGGCGCCCATCGTGCAAAAGTGCGTTCGTTGCGCAATGGCGCCAAACATAACGGCCAACGCAAATGCGGCCCAGAGAACCTGGGCCGCAATGGTGGTCATGACGGGAGCATCCTGCATGGCCAAATTCTAGGCAGCCAGTGCAGATGCAGACCGTGCCAGGGTACTACTTCAACGAGGCGAGACGCTCGCGGCCGGCCTGTGCGGCCTCCGACTTCGGATAAGCCTTGAGCAATTCGTCGATCGTCTTGCGAGCCCCTTTCGGGTCCTTCAGCTCGACCTGGCAGTTTGCAATGGACAGCAACGCCTCCGGCGCACGCGGGTGGTCAGGAGAAGACTGCACCATCGAGCGGAACGCGGTGATCGCTTCCTTGTATTCGCGCCGGCCGTACTGGGCATTGCCCAGCCAGAACAACGCGGAGTCGTTGAAACCGCTGGCCGGATAGCGCCTGGTGAAAGCAGCGAGCGATGTCGCAGCGCCTGTGAAGTCGCCCTTGCGCAATACGGCAATGGCTTCGTCGTACAGACGCTTCTCCTCCGAGTCGGCCAGAAACTCCTTGCCATCCACCGTGACCTTTTGCGGTTCGAGCTTGCGCACGCGGTCGTCGAGGCCTTGCTGGAGGTCGTTCTGCTTGCGCTGAAGTTCGGCCACGTCGCGAGCGAGTTGCTCGTCCTGGCCACGCAGTTTGGCGAGTTCGCCGCGCGTTTGCTCGATCTGCGCATTCAGGGCGAGCAGGCTGCGCTGCAGCTGGTTGAGCTGTTCGGCCAGCTCGGCCTGCCGGGCGCGGCTTTGCTCGCTGCTCTGTTCGATCTGCTTGCGCATATCGAGGATGGCGCGCCGCGCCTCGTCGTCATCGAACAGGCCCGCCTGCGCGGCGGGCACCAACAGAGCCGCGGCAGACGCGATCGCGATGCCGCGCAGGCCACGCAACAACATTGCCGCGCTCACGATCAGCGGTCCTTGAGTTCGGCGCGGCGGTTCTTCGACCACGCGGACTCATCGGTGCCGGTGGCAGCGGGGCGCTCTTCACCGTAGCTCACGGCTTCGACCTGGGTGTCCTGGACACCCAGCAAGGTCAGCGACTTCACCACGGCCTCTGCGCGCTTCTGGCCCAGCGCCAGGTTGTACTCACGGCCGCCGCGCTCGTCGGTGTGGCCTTCGACCATGACACGCTTCTTGCGGTCGGCAGCAAGAGCCTTCGCGTTGCCCTCGACCACGGTGCGGAACTCGTCCTTCACCACGTAACTGTCGAAGTCGAAGTACACCACGCGACCCAGACCGGCCGCGGCATCGCCCTGCTTGCTCAGGTCGACCTTGGCCACCTGCGACTGGCTCGTCTGGCCGCTCGTCGCGCCAGCACCCGGTGCTGTGGTGGAGGGGGCAGTACGAGACTCCACCGGGGTCTCATCGAGCTTGACGCTCGAGGCACAGCCAGCCAGCACCAACAACGCCGCCAACGGCGCCAGGCTTCGAATTGCGGTCATGATTTCTCTCCTTCTACTGATTGCGAAATGTGCCTTTGCGGCACTCTAGTCAACGCCCAAACGGGCCCCAAACGGGTTCTCGGACGTCAGCCTGCGGCACGGACAGCTGGGCTTTGATCCTGCCATCCACGGTAGTGGTCATCAATACGTCGCGGCCCTGGGCACGTGTCGCGTAGATGATGAGCCGGCCGTTCGGTGCGAAGCTCGGGCTTTCGTCGTCATTTGTGTCGGTCAGCGCCGTTACAGTTCCGCTCGCCAAGTCCATCACGTGCAAACGGAAGGCACCGCCCACCCTTGAGATGAACGCCATCGAGCGTCCGTCGGGGCTGAGCGCCGGGCTGATGTTGTAACTACCGGAAAACGTAACCCGGTCGGGCGAGCCGCCGCCTGCGCTCATGCGGTAGACCTGCGGGCTACCGCCACGGTCGCTCACGAAGTAGATCGAGCGCCCGTCGGCCGACCACGTGGCCTCGGTGTCGATGGCATTGCTCGACGTGAGCCGGCGCAAGTTGTCGCCGCTGCGACTCATCACGTAAAGCTGCGAGATGCCGTCGCGGCTCAAGGTGGCGGCCAGCTGCTGCCCGTCGGGCGACCAGGCCGGCGCGCTGTTGGTGCCGCGGAAATTGGCTACTGTCCTGCGAGCTCCGGTGGAGACATCCTGCACGTACACCACGGCCTTGCGGCTTTCGAAGGAAACATAGGCGAGCTCCTTGCCGTTGGGCGACCACGCGGGCGAGATGATGGGCTCGGGGCTCGTCAACGCCGACTGGGCCCCCTCGCCGTCGGCGTCGGCCACCCACAGGGTGTAGCGGCTGCCCACCTTGCTGACGTAGGCAATGCGGGTGGAGAACACCCCTTTCTCGCCGGTGAGCTTTTCGTAGACGTCGTCAGCGACACGGTGCGCGGCCAGCCGCAGGTCGGCGGCCGGTACGGCCATCGCGCTGCCGCCGATGTTGTTGCCCTTCACGACGTCCCACAACGCATAGCGCACGTCGAAGCGGCCATCTGCCAGCCGCATCACCGACCCTGCCAGCAAGGCGTCGGCGCCTTTCGAACGCCAGTCGCCCAGCACCGGCTTCGAAGTTTCGTCAAGCGCCGCGCCGTTGGTGTCGAGGTTGCGGAACAGGCCGCTGCGCTCCAGATCGGCGCGCACGATAGCCGACACAGCCTGCGGTGCCTTCTGCTCGTCGCGAAAGCGCACTACGCCAATGGGAACCTGTGTGGCGCCAACGCCGGAGATCTCTACCCGGAACTGCGCCAGCGCACCGCCGGCCCAGGCTGCCCCCAATGCCGCGACGGAAGGTTTGAGGAGGAACGAACGACGCGACCAGGCATCGCGCTGATGCTGACGATCACTCTGCATGCAGACCCTTCTTGTTGACGACTTGCTTTGATGGTGACCCAAGTCCCCGGTCCAGCATCCACAACTTGAGGTAACGGTAGTAAGTACCCTCAGCGATGCTGAACGCCACGATGAAACCCATGCGACCGTCGAGCAGGCCGCCACGCATGAAGTACGAGCGCACGAAAGCCCACAGCCCATGGCCGATGGCCGTGCCCAGGCCACCCCGCTTGCCGGCGCGGTGCTGGTCGCGCGCCCGGCCGCTGGAATAGCGGTTCATCTTGTCCAGGCACTCTTCGAGGCTGGGCATGCTGTCGTGCAGCAAGTGGCCGTCGAGGTGACCGACCTTGCCGTTGCACTGCACCGACTCATGCACGAGATCGTTGCTGAAAGAGGCTTGGCCGCGCCTGAACAAGCGCAATACGTGATCTGGATACCAGTCACCGTGGCGCATCCACTGGCCGCAAAACGAAGACAGCCGCGACACCGTGTAGGCCACGGCCGCGTCGCCCTGAATCGCAGCCCGAATCTGCTCAGACAGCTCCAGGCTCAACCGCTCATCGGCATCGAGGCTCAGCACCCACTCGCCCTGCGCCTCGGCCAATGCCCGGTTTTTCTGCGGACCGAAGCCAGGCCAGTCGTTCGTCTCCACGACCCGCGCCCCGAAGCGCCGCGCGATCTCGCGCGTGCCGTCGGTGCTGCCCGAATCCACCACGATCCACTCGTCGGCGAAGGGCACCGAAGCGAGGCAAGCCTCGATGCTTGCGGCTTCGTTTTTGGTGATGACGATGACCGAGAGAGACGACATGACCGGCGGCAAGAAAAACAGCCGCGATTGTAGGCAGCCGTAGAGCCGCACCCCTGCTGCCTACAATCGCGCCGTCCCAGCCCGCCTCGCGCGCCTGCCCGCATCTCCCGAATGTCGATCACCAACAACCCCACTTTTCAGAAGTTGCGCGCCATCTGGCCCTACTTCGCTGGCACCCGGTGGGCTTTCATTCTTTCCGGCATCGGAGCGGCCATCGGCGCGGCAACCGAGAGCAGCCTTGCCTATCTGATGAATGTGCTGGTGGACAAGGGATTTCAGCGCGATCTCTTGCCACTCTGGGTGATCCCTGCGGCGATCGTCATGCTGTTCGTCGTGCGGGGCATTGCCGGGTTCGTCGTCAATTACACGCTTTCCTGGGCTGCGAACCAAGCCACGCTTCGTATGCGTGCAGCCATGTTTTCACGCCTGCTCGATGCGCAGCCAGCAGTTTTCGTGGAGCGCTCTGCCAGCAGCCTTATCAACACCGTCGTCTACGAAGTGCTGGGGGGGGTCTCACAACTCGTCGGCGCGGTGCAGGTTCTCATCAAGGACAGTTTCACCGTCATAGCCCTTCTCGGTTTTCTGCTGTGGACGAACTGGAAGCTGACTCTGTTCATTGCGGCCATCGTGCCGGCCGTCGGCTTCACGATGCGCGCCTTCGGTCGTCGCATGCACCGCCTGACAATGGAAGCACAGCTGGCCACCGACAAGCTGGCTTACGTTGTCGAAGAGAACGTGCTGGCATGGCGCATCGTGCGACTGCACGGGGCAGAGCACGCACAGAACGAGCGATTCCAGCAGACGAGCAATGCGCTGCGCCGGCTGCTGTTGAAGGCCACGGTCGCAGCTTCGGTCGTGACTCCCGTGACGCAGCTGTTCACGGCTTGCGCCCTCGCGGCGGTGATTGCCGCAGCAATGTGGCAAAGCACATCCAGCGGTGCAACGGTAGGCAGCTTCGTGGGATTCCTCACTGCCGCCATCGCGCTGGCGACGCCGCTCAAGCATCTGTCTGAAGTCGCTGGACCGGTTTCGCGAGGCTTGGCCGCAGTAGAGCGTGGCGTGATATTGATCCATCACACCCCGGTCGAACAAGGCGGCACACACGTGTCCACGCAAGCTCGAGGCGACATCGAGCTTGACGGCGTCGAGCTTCAGTATCGCGACGATCAGACGCCCGCCCTCTCCGGCGTTCATCTGCGGATCCGAGCCGGTGAGACCGTCGCACTCGTGGGCCCTTCCGGTGCGGGCAAGACTTCGCTGGTGAACCTGCTGCCTCGCTTCCTCGATCCGACGCGGGGCACTGTGTCGCTTGATAGCGTGCCTCTCACGCAATGGCAGATGGACTCGCTACGCAAGCAGTTCGCATTGGTAAGCCAAGACGTGGTGCTTTTCAACGACAGTGTCGCCGCCAACGTGGCTCTGGGTGATGACGTCGACCCAGACCGGGTGCGTGCGGCGCTAGCCGGTGCGAACTTGCTGGACTTCATCGAGACACTCCCGCAAGGCATCGACAGTTCCATCGGCCACAACGGCAGCCAACTTTCCGGCGGGCAGCGCCAGCGCCTTGCCATCGCGCGAGCCATCTACAAGGATGCGCCCGTACTCATACTCGACGAAGCCACCTCCGCGCTCGACAGCGAGAGCGAGCGCTTGGTGCAGAACGCGCTGGAGAAGCTGATGGCCGGACGCACTTCGATCGTGATCGCGCATCGACTGTCCACCATCGAAGCGGCGGATCGAGTGCTTGTGCTCGACCGTGGCCGCGTGGTCGAACAAGGCACCCATGCCGAACTCCTGGCGCAAGGCGGCCTGTTCGCGCGACTGCATGCGCTGCAGTTCAAGACCTGAACGGGATCCTGCATGCAAGCACAGAAACAAGATGCTTCCGACCGGCACCGGCAAGTTCCAAACTACCGGATCGTCATCCCGGTCCTCAATCAGCTGCAGTACACGCGGCAGTGTGTTGAGAGTCTGATGGCTTCAGGTACGCCAGAGTCTGCCTTGTTGATCATCGACAACGGCAGCACCGACGAAACGCCAGCCTGGCTGCAAAGCAACCCGCAGTTCCCCAGCCTGCGCAATCGAGTGAATCTGGGCTGTGGTGGCGCATGGACCCAAGGCGCGTTGGCAGCGACTGATACCGAGTGGACGGTATTGCTCAACAACGACGTGCTGGTGTGCGCGGATGGCATGGCCTCCATGCTGGCGGCTGCGCAGAAGCATTGCTTGGACGTCGTAAGCCCTGCGTTGTTCGAAGGCCCGCTCGACTACGACTTCGCCAGCACGGCCGCCGATTACCTTGCAGCGATGCGCGGTGCGCTCCGTCGCGGCTGGTTTCACGGCGTATGTTTCGCCGTGCGCCGCAACGTGTTCGAGCAAGTCGGCTTTCCGGATACCGATCGACAGCTCGGCGGGCGCGAAGACGTCGAGTTTCTCGTGCGCTGCCTGCGGCATGGCATTGCCGTTGGCACCATCGGCGACGCCGTGCTGCATCACTTCGGCTCGATCACGCAGAAAGCCATGAAGGAAGAATCCGGGCTCGATGACCTTGGAGATCGCAATCACTTCTATCGCAAGCTCGGCATGAACTGGCTTGCGCGGCGCAGTTTCAAGCACGAGCGCCGGCAGATGGCCAAGAAATGGGCGGCCGCCGAACAAGCCAGCCGTGGCCACGCATTGCACATGCTGCGCACCGAAGGCCGGTGGGTGGCTGCGCAATACCTTTGATCGACAGCATGATCCGCGAAAAGCTCTGGCGCGCGCGCCTGTGGTGGCGCTACTGGCGACGCCACCTGAAATCCAAACTGCCTTATGTGCGACGGCGTGAATACAGCAAGCTGATGCGTCGCCATCTCTCGCTGCTGGAGTCGCTGGCCGGCGGCACGACCAACTGCACAAGGGCAAGGCTGGTGGCGAAGAAGCCCGTTGGCCGTGCGCTGAATCAGGAAACCTGTCTGTTCGTCACCTACGCACCGCAGCCGGCGATCAAGCGGCATGTGGTCCGCCACATCGAGGCGCTGCTGGCTGCCGGCATTGACGTCGTGCTGATCATCAACACGCCGCACGAGCCGACCGTCTTCAACGTCGATCCATCGTTGAGCGAACGGCTGGCCGGTGTGTTCATTCGCGAGAACCTGGGATTCGACTTCGCTGCATGGGCACATGTGTACACGGTGATCAGGCCGATGCTGAGCCATTGCAGCCGCCTCGTCCTGGCCAACGACAGCATCGTGGGCCCGCTGCGCGAAGATCTCTTCAGCGCCATGCTGCAAGCCATCCGCGGCAGCACTGCCGATGTCGTCGGCCTGACCGAGAACCCCGAGCCGCGTCCTCACCTGCAGAGTTTCTTCCTGGTCTTCCAGGAGCAGGCCGTGCAATCGGAAGCACTGGCCGAATGGTTCGCCGACGTGCGGAATTTACCCACCAAGGAATTGGTCATCGACCTGTATGAGACCTTCCTGACCCGGCGCCTGGAGGCGCTCGGTTTCACCTGCACGGCGCTTTATCCCAATCTGGCAACCGGTTATTACGAGTTCAACGACACCTACTACCGCTGGGAACTGCTGATCGAGAGGGGCTTCCCCTACATCAAGACCAGCGTGCTTGAGGAACAGTGGGACACGAATCTCGTTAGACAACTGGTACCGGAAGAATTTCGCTCCGGCTATGAATTCGCAAACCGTACACCCACCTCATGAAGGCCAAGATACTCGTCGTCGGCTGTGGCTTCGCCGGAACGACTGCCGCCCGTTTGCTGGCCGAGGCCGGACACCAAGTCACCATTTATGAGGCACGACCGCACATCGCGGGCAATGCCTACGATCGCCATGACGCACAAGGCGTGTTGATCCACGAATACGGGCCGCACATCTTCCACACCAACAGCAAGAGGGTCTTCGAATTCCTTTCCCGCTTCACCGATTGGCGCTTCTACGAGCACCGTGTATTGGCGGAAGTGGATGGCCTGCTGCTGCCCATCCCCATCAACCGCACAACCATCAATCGCTTGTATGGCCTGAACCTCGACGAGGCTGGTGCGCAAGCGTTTCTTGAGCGCGTGCGCGAGCCCCGAGATGAGATCAAGACGTCCGCCGATCTTGTGCTCTCCAGCGTGGGCCGGGATCTGTGCGATCGATTCTTCCGGGGCTATACACGCAAGCAGTGGGGCTTGGAACTCGAACAACTATCGGCCGGCGTAGCAGCCCGCATCCCGACGCGCACCAACGAGGACGACCGCTACTTCACGGACACCTTCCAGTTCATGCCGGCACAGGGCTATACAGCCATGTTCGAGCGCATGCTGGATCACGGAAACATTACCGTTGAGCTCGAGCGCCGCTACTCCCCCCAGCATGACGGCAAAGGCTATGACCGGATCATCTACACCGGGCCGATCGATGCGTATTTCGACCATGCGCTCGGACGGCTGCCCTATCGCTCGCTCGAGTTCCGGCACGAACACCTGCCTGACAGCGAACGGCTACAGCCCACTGGCACAGTGAACTATCCACAGACGCACGACTACACGCGCATCACGGAGTTCAAGCATCTCACCGGACAAACAGTGTCCGGCACTTCCGTCGTGTACGAATATCCTCGCGCCGAGGGCGATCCCTACTACCCGATCCCCAGGCCCGAGAACGAAGCGCTGTTCAAGCGATATCAGGAGCTCGCCGAGGCTGAAAGCCCCCGCGTAGCCTTTGTGGGACGCTTGGCCCAGTACCGCTACTACAACATGGACCAGGTTGTTGCCGCCGCCATGGCGTGTGCTGCGGAGGTCGCAACCGGGCTGCAGGCGCCATGACCCGCGCTGCGCTCAAACTCCAGGTAGCCTGCCCGGCCTACACCGTCACAGGCGGTCCCGAAGCGCTGCATCAGTTGGTCCACGTCGCACGCGGCCTTGGCATCGATGCTCGTATCGTCTACCTCAGCAAGGACCCCGGCTCTGTCAAGCCGCCAACGGCCGAACCATTTCGTATCTACGACCTCCAGGTCGACGAGCGGATCGACGACAGCCGCGATGTCGTGCTGGTGGTTCCGGAGACCGAAACACAGTTGCTCGCCGGTTTTCGCCGTCTTCGCAAGGCGATCTGGTGGCTGAGCGTCGACAACTACCACGTTGCGGCCGCCAACCTGCACAACACGGCCCTTCAACGCCGTTGGTGGAAGTCATGGCAGTGGTGGAAGCGCCCTCTGCGTGCATTCGATCTGCAGCGCCCCGACAGTGCGGTGGTGCATCTCGCCCAGTCGGAATATGCCCGCTCCTTCCTGCAGGCACATGGGCTCGACAAGGTCTGCATGCTGACCGACTACCTGCGCGACGACTTTCTCGCCCAAGTTCGCCGTATGACCGCTGATGCCAAGCCGCGGCCGCCGCGCGTCGCCTACAACCCGAAGAAGGGATTCGAGACCACGCAGTTGGTCTCGCAACGGGCAGGTGCGGAATTGGAGTTCGTGCCGATCCAGAACATGACGCCCAGTCAAGTCATCGATCTCCTGTGCTCGTCGGCTGTGTACATGGATTTCGGGCACCACCCCGGACGCGACCGCATTCCTCGCGAGGCGGCAGCGTGCGGCTGCTGTGTGCTTACGGGACGCAAGGGGGCCGCGGCGAATCCGATCGACATTCCGATTCCCGACGACTTCAAGCTCGACGAGACACAGGCGGTATTTGCCGATCAGGCAGTCACTGCACTGCAACGGCTCGCCGCCGGTCATGCAGAGGTCACACTCGCTTTCGAGCCTTATCGAGCCGTCATCCTCGCACAGAAGCACACCTTCGAAGAAGAAGTGCGCGCCTTCATGGCATTCGTCAGCGACTCTGCACGCGCCTGAGTACCGCGGTTTGCGGCGGCAAGCCCAGTGCCTTCCTGGTCTGCGCGATCACGTGCTGGGCATCGATGTCCTGCTCCAGGCACAAGCTTGCGCTGTTGCGATGCCGGTCGCAGCCCTCCCCCATGCAAGGAACACAGGCACGTTCACTCTGCACCACACGGATCAGGCCCACATGCTGAAGAGGGCCTCGGCAATGGTAGGGCGCCAGCGCCGCATGGCCCTGCGGCCAGGGACCCCACAGCTGAGGGTTGGTCGGCCCGTACAAGGCCACCACCGGAATGCCACAGGCCGCCGCCAGATGCGTGACTGAAGTGTCGGGGCCTACATAGACACCGGCCCCTTGCAGCAGAGTCGTCAACTGAGTGAAGTTCAGCCGGCCAGCCAAATCGAGCAGGGCAGGCGGAGCGGCAACACTGGCCACTTCTGCACACTTGGCGACGTCAGTGTCCGCCGGTCCACCAGTCAGTACGACTTGCACACCGTCGTCCAGCAGCCCGCGCACCAAGGTCTGATAGCGATCCAGCGGCCACTGCTTGTAGTGCCACATCGAAGGCACGTGCACCACGGCATAGGGATGTGTCAGCGCGGCTGTCACATCGCGGGGTAACGGCGCAGCAGGCGGAGGCACGACGTGGACGGCATCTCGCGCGGAGGGCTTGATCCAGGGGTCGAGCAGCCGCAACCGCTCCAGCGCCACATGCTCATCGTCATGCTCTACCGTCACCGCATGCCGAAGCAGCCATGGCTTCCAGCGTCCAAGCAAGTTGGTATGGGCAGTCACCCGCCCTGCGCGCAGACGAGCAGCGAACCATCCATAGAGGTGCGCCCGGTCACTGCGTTCTGTGATGAGCGCGAGGTCGTAGTGCCGCCATAGACGCCGCACCAGCGGCAACGACTGCCACCAGCCCGAGCCAGGCGGCACGTCGATGATCTCGGCAACATCGGGATTGCCTTTGAGCATGCCCGTCGTACCAGCAAAGCCGAGCACATCGATGGCAGCGGCAGGCCAACGCCGCTTCGCGGCCCGAATCAGTGGAGTGGTCAGCAGCACATCGCCGATCTGGCGCGTGCAAACAACCAGGATGCGCCGGAACTCGGCGTTCGGATCGAGTGCCTTCACTTCACATCAACACAATATCGTACTGTTCCGGCGACATCGAAGGCTCCGTCTGCAGCGAGATCGGCTTGCCGATGAAGTCGGACAAGCCAGCCAGGTGCTGGCTTTCCTCGTCGAGCAGCATTTCGACCACTGCCGCAGAAGCCACCACGCGGAACTCCTTCGGATTGAACTGCCGTGCCTCGCGCAATATCTCCCGCAGGATGTCGTAGCACACGCTGCGCGGCGTCTTGACCTGGCCCTTGCCTTCGCACACGGGGCACACCTCGCAGAGCATATGCGCCAATGATTCGCGGGTGCGCTTGCGGGTCATCTCCACCAGGCCCAGCTGCGTGAAACCGCTCACCGTGATCTTCGTCCTGTCGCGCGCGAGCTGCTTGCGCAGCTCGGCCAGCACCGCGTCCTGGTGTTCTTCACGCACCATGTCGATGAAGTCGATGATGATGATGCCGCCCAGGTTGCGCAGCCGCAGCTGCCGTGCAATGGCGAGTGCCGCCTCGAGGTTGGTCTTGAAGATGGTGTCGTCGAAGTTGCGGGCACCGACGTAGCCGCCGGTGTTCACATCGATGGTCGTGAGCGCCTCGGTCTGGTCGATGATGAGATAGCCGCCCGATTTCAGATCGACCCGCCGCGCCAGCGCACGCTCGATCTCCTGGTCGATGTTGTAGAGGTCGAAGATGGGGCGCTCGCCGCGATAGAGCTCGAGCTTGCTCACAGCCGACGGCGTGTACTCCTCGCCGAAGGTGCGCAGCGCGTCGTACTGCATGCCCGAATCGATGCGGATGCTTGCGGTCTGGTCGTTGGTGAGGTCGCGCAGCACGCGTTGCGTGAGGTTCAGGTCTTCGTGCAGCAGCGTGCCGGCCGGCACCTTGAAGCTGCGCTCGCGCACGGCGGCCCAGGCCTTGCGCAGGTAGTCGATGTCGTCGGCCAGCTCGGTGTCGGTCGCGTCTTCGGCGTTGGTGCGCAGGATGAAGCCGCCGCCCGCGCCCTTGGTGAGCCGTTGCATGCGCTCGCGCAACTGCTCGCGCAACTCCGGCGAACCGATCTTCTGCGAGATGCCAATGTGGTCGTCCTGCGGCAGGAACACGAGCAGCCGACCTGCGATGCTGATCTGCGTGGAAAGGCGCGCGCCCTTGGTGCCGATCGGATCCTTGATCACTTGCACCATCAACGTCTGGCCCTCGAACACCAGCTTTTCGATGGGCATGGGTGCCGCGCCCGAACCGTCCGACAGGCTGCGCTGTGTACCACCGTTGTGATGCACGTCTGCCACGTGCAGGAAGGCCGCCCGCTCCAGGCCGATGTCGATGAAGGCCGACTGCATGCCAGGCAGCACGCGAGCCACTCGGCCGGTGTAGATGTTGCCCACCAGCCCGCGCTCCAGCGTGCGTTCGATGTGCAGCTCCTGCACCGCGCCGTTTTCGACGACGGCCACCCGCGTCTCCTGCGGCGACCAGTTGATCAGGATGTCTTGCATCTGGCGATTGTGTGCGAGCTGCCGCCGCACCGCCTCGGGAGGCACCCGAGCCCGAAGAGGCTAGAACTCCCAGCCGTAGGGCCGCAGCAACTCGGCAGTCTCGAACAGCGGCAGTCCCATGATCCCGCTGTAGCTGCCTTCGATGTGGGTGATCCACGCCGCCGCCTGGCTCTGGATGGCATAAGCCCCCGCCTTGCCGCGCGGCTCGCCGCTGGTCACGTAGCGCTCGATCTCACCAGCATCGAGCTGGCGGAAGCGCACATGAGACACGCTGGTGGCCTGCGCCTCGCGTTGCCCATCGCTCACGGCCACCGACGTGATGACGCGGTGGGTATGGCCCGACAGCCGGGCCAGCATGGCGGCCGCCTCTTCATCATCGGCCGGCTTGCCGAGGATGTGCGTCCCCAGCGCCACGGTGGTGTCGGCGCAGAGCACCGGCGCCGGCGGCAGGCCGCGCTTTTGAAGGCGGGCCAGCGCGGCCTGCAGCTTGGCACGCGTGACCCGCACGACGTAGGCATCGGGCAGTTCGCCCGGCAACACGGCTTCCAGCGCCTCGGCATCCTCGTCGGCGGCAGGCAACAGCAGCTCGTGCGCGACGCCGACCTGCCCCAGCAACTGGCGCCGCCGCGGGCTCTGCGAAGCGAGGTAGATCATCGAAGGCATGTACGGCTCGCTCACTGTGGCTCACTCGCGGTGATAAGGGTGGCCGACCATCACCGACCACGCGCGGTACAAGGCTTCGGCCAGCAGCACGCGCGCAAATGCGTGCGGCAGCGTCAGGTCCGACAGGCGCAGCGTTTCGTCGGCGGCGCGTTTCAGCTCAGGTGCAAGGCCGTCCGGCCCGCCGATGAGCAGCGCCACGTCGCGACCATCGTGGCGCCAGGCTTCCAGCCGCACGGCCAGCTGCTGGGTGGTGGCACGCGTGCCGTGTTCGTCGAGCACAACCAGACGCGCGCCCTTGGGCACGGCCGCCTCGATACGCACACGTTCGGCCGCCATCAATGCGTCCACCGGCTTGCCGCTGGTGCGCGGCTCGGTCTTCACCGCCTTGAGCTCGCAGCGCAAATCGGGCGGAAAGCGCTTCAGGTAGTCGTCACAAGCCGTCTCGGCCCAGGCAGGCAGGCGCTGGCCGACGGCCACGATCACGAGTTTCATGGCCTCGCTGAATGGCGCAATGCCGCGTCGTCAGCGGGAGCTCTTGCGCGCCATTGCCGGAGTCTTCTTGGCCGCGGGCTTCTTGGCAGTGCTCGGGCGGCCCGGCTTCACGACGACAGTCTTGGCCACGGCCTTTTTCGCCACGGGTTTCCTGGAGGCCACCTTCTTGGCCGGAGCCTTGCCCGCGGCGCTCTTGGCAGGTGCCGCCTTCGCAGCAGGCTTTTTCGCGGCCGCAGGTTTCTTGGCCGTTGCTGCCTTCTTGGCCGGCGCCTTTTTCGCGGCGACCCTGGGGAGCACCTCGTCGCCGTCCATCGGCTCGCTGGCCTTCGGCAAGCCTCGCGGCTCCTTGTCAGCTCCGAACTTCATCTTCACCGGCTTGCCGCCCCAGATCTCTTCCAGGTGGTAGTACTGCCGGATGGCGGGCTGCATGATGTGTGCCACGGCTGCGCCGCAGTCCACGATGATCCATTCGCCGTTGTCTTCGCCTTCGGTGCGCATCACCGGGAAGCCGCTGGACTTCACCGAGTCGCGCACGCTCGCGGCAAGCGCCTTGGTCTGTCGGTTGGAGGTGCCCGAGGCGACGATCACGCGCTCGAAGAGCGGCGACAGGTGCTCGGTGTTGAAGACCGCGATGTCCTGGGCCTTCACGTCTTCCAGGCCATCGACGATGGCGCGTTGCAGTTTGCGGATGTCCATTCAGCTCCGTGGGGTGGTGGGGGCAGCGGCGTAGAGCCGGTGCTGGTCAATATAGCGCGCGACCGGTTCGGTCACCAGCGAGGGAACGAGGGCCGACGCAGGCTCGCCGTGCGCCAGGCGGGCACGGACGTCGGTGGCCGACACATCCAGGCGCGGCATTGTCAACGCCTCGCTGCTGTGCGGCGCGGCGGCCAGCGCGGGCGGTGGCTCGGGCGGCTGGCCATCGCGCCCGGCGATGGCCAACGTCACCAGCGGCAACAGGCTTTGCCAGTCTTTCCAGGTGGTCAGGTTGGCGTATTGGTCTTGCCCCAGCAGCAGGAAGACCTGCGCACCGGGGTGCTCGGCGAGCAGCTCGCGCACGGTGTCGATGCTGTAGCTCGGGCCGGTGCGTTGCAGCTCGCGGCGGTCGAGCACGAAACGCGGCTCGCCTTCGATGGCCAGCGCCACCATCGCGGCGCGGTGTTCGTCGGCGGCCAGCTCGCGCTTGGACTTCTGCCACGGGCGCGTAGGCACCCAGTGCAGCCGGTCGAGCCCGAGCGTGTCGAGCGCCGTGCGGGCCAGGGCCAGGTGCGCCACGTGCACCGGATCGAAGCTGCCGCCAAAGAGCCCGATGCGCTCGACCACGTCTTCAGCCTTCGAAGGGCGCATCCGGCTCGGCCCAGCAGCGCGGCTTCAGAAAGTCGGTATACAGGCGCGCCTCGGGCGTGGCGGGCTCGGGCTTCCAGTCGTAGCGCCAGGTCACCACCGGCGGCATTGACATCAGGATCGACTCCGTGCGCCCACCGGATTGCAGGCCGAACAGCGTGCCACGGTCCCACACGAGGTTGAACTCGACGTAGCGGCCTCGCCGGTAAGCCTGGAACTCGCGCTCGCGCTCGCCGTAGGCCGTGCCCTTGCGGCGCTGCACGATGGGCAGGTAGCCGGTCAGCAAGGCATCGCCCACTGCACGGGTCATCGCGAAGCCGCCTTCGAAACCCAGCTCCGAAAAGTCGTCGTAGAACACGCCGCCCACGCCGCGAGGTTCGTCACGGTGCTTGAGGAAGAAGTACTCGTCGCACCACTTCTTGAAGCGTGGGTACTTGTCGTCGCCGAACGGCGCCAGCGCGTCGCGGCAGGTGGTGTGGAAGTGCGCAGCGTCTTCTTCGAAGCCGTAGTAGGGCGTGAGGTCCATGCCGCCGCCGAACCAGCTCACCGTTTCGCCGCCGGGCTTGTGTGCGGCCAGCATGCGCACGTTCATGTGCACGGTGGGAACGTAGGGGTTGCGCGGGTGGAACACCAGCGACACGCCCAGCGCCTCGAACGGCGCCCCCGCCAGCTCGGGCCGGTGTTGTGTGGCCGAAGGCGGCAGCGACTGCCCCTTCACGTGCGAAAAACTGCAGCCGCCACGCTCGAGCAGATGGCCCTGCTCCAGCAGGCGCGACAAACCCTCGCCCTCGAGCTTGCCGCCGGGCGGGCGGGTCCAATGGTCTCGCAGGAAGCTGCGGCCGTCTTCGGCCTCCATCGCATCGACGATGCGCTGCTGCAGACCGAGCAGGTATTCACGAACGGCCTGGATCTGACTCATCTGTCTATGGCACCAAAAAGCTGGTCTGCGAGTGGACGCTGCGGATCCGGCTTCGGCGCCCCCTTGAGGGGAGCGCCGAAGGCGCTACGGGGGTTGGCCATGTCCTATCTCTTGATGGCTCGATAGCCGATGTCGCGGCGGTACTGCATGCCGTCGAAGTGGATGCCGGCCAGCGCGTCGTAGGCCCGCGCCTGCGCCACCTTGGCGGAGTCACCCAGCGCGGTCACGCAGAGCACGCGGCCACCGCTGGTGACGAGTTCCTTGCTCAGCTGCGTGGTGCCGGCATGGAAGACCATCGCGTCCGGTGCCTCGGGTGGAATGCCGGTGATGACGTCGGCCTTGCGGGGCTTTTCCGGATAGCCATGCGCGGCCATCACCACCCCCAGTGCGAAGCGGCGGTCCCACTGCAGCTCCACCTGGTCGAGCGTGCCGTCGGCCGCATGCGTCAGCACCTCCAGCAGGTCGCTCTTGAGCCGCATCATGATGGGCTGTGTCTCCGGGTCGCCCATGCGGCAGTTGAATTCGAGCGTCTTGGGATTGCCCTGCGCATCGATCATCAGGCCGGCATACAGGAACCCCGTGTAGGGGATGCCGTCTTTCGCCATGCCCGCCAGCGTGGGCGTGATGATCTCGTGCATCACCTTGGCATGCACATTGGGTGTGACCACCGGCGCCGGCGAATAGGCGCCCATGCCGCCGGTGTTGGGGCCGGCATCGCCATCGAGCAGGCGCTTGTGGTCCTGGCTGGTGGCCAGCGGCACGACGTTCTTGCCGTCGGCCAGCACGATGAAGCTGGCTTCCTCGCCCTGCAGGAACTCTTCGATGACGACACGCGCGCCGCCGGCGTTGTGCGCGACGCCGAGCTTGTTGTCCAGCAGCATCCAATCCACGGCCTGGTGCGCCTCTTCGAGCGTGGCAGCCACCACCACGCCCTTGCCTGCCGCCAGGCCATCGGCCTTCACGACGATGGGCGC
>CAMLLU010000085.1 GCA_946480925.1 uncultured Rivibacter sp. | reverse complement strand
CCTGCGTGCAGCCGGACGAACCGGTGTCGCAGCTCATGATGCGGGCCGACCGCGCCCTCTACCAAGCCAAGAGCGAAGGGCGCGACCGCGTGGTCGTGGCACCGCCGCCGGGGCCGGCACTGCAGGCCGACGCAGCCTGAAGAGAAAGGCGCATCAGCATCAGTGGGGCGCACGAGGGGGCGCGTCGACATCAGCCGGGCATGGTGTTTGCCGGAAAGGCATGTTGTCACTGCCGTGGAAACCTGCCATGCCTGCATCAACCGCCGCTGCTTCGAGCCACCTGCTCACGCGCGAGTTGGCGGCGCGTGCCGTCGAACTCGCGTTGCCCATGCTGCGTGCCGCCGCGGCAGACGATGCCGTCAACCAGAGCGGTGTGCTGTACGTCGTGATCACCAATCCGCTGCGCGGTCCGCAAGCCTGCGCGAGCTTCGACGAGGCGGTGGTCTACGAGCAGGGCATCGGGCGGCCTCGGTCGGAATGGGACGCTGACTACGCCGGCTTCGCACGCGCCAAGGCGCAGCTCAGCTGGCAGACCGGGCTCGACAGCCACGTGGTGCAGACACTACAGCCGCAACTGCTGCGTGAAGGTGACACTGCGCTGTGGGGCAGCGTCAACCTGGGCGGCATCGTGGTGGGCGTGAGCGGCAATGAAGCCGCCTACGACGAGGCCTTTGCCGGCGCCGTGGCGCTGCTGGCACGGGCGCTGGTGAAGCAGCAGCGCGCACGCCTGCCGGCGTCGCAACTGGTGTTGCGGTGAGCGTTGCCGCACGGCCGCTTCCTGGGTGCGAAAGGGGGCACCCATGAGTGCCGTGGGCCGGCATGCCTTGCCGCAAACCACGCTCGCCGGGGCGTCGCCTCGCCTGCTGCTCACCGGCCCCGCGAAAGACCGGCCGCTGCGCATTGCCCAGGTGGCCCCGCTGTTCGAAAGCGTGCCGCCCCACGGCTACGGTGGCACCGAGCGCGTGGTGTCGTACCTGACCGAGGCGCTGGTCGAGATGGGCCATGAAGTCACGCTGTTCGCCAGCGGCGACTCGGTGACCAACGCCGACCTCGTGCCGGTGATCGAGCACAGCCTGCGCACCCACCCCGAACGGCCCGACTGGCTGGTGTGGCACACCATGCTGCTCGACCAGGTGTTCGACCGTGCCGACGAATTCGATGTGATGCATTTCCACGTCGACTTCTTCCACTACCCGCTGGCGCGGCGTTGTGCCACGCCCAGCCTCACCACGCTGCATGGCCGGCTCGACCTGCCCGACCTGCTGCCGCTGCACCGGCATTTCATCGACCAGCCGCTGGTGTCCATCTCCGACAGCCAGCGCCGGCCGCTGGCTGAGATGCTCTGGCTGGGCACGGTGCACCACGGCCTGCCGCCCACGCTGTATGCCCTGCGTGAGCAGCCGGACGACTACTTCGCCTTCGTGGGCCGCATCTCGCCGGAAAAGCGCGCGGACCGTGCCATCGAAATTGCCATCGCGGCCGGCATGCGGCTGCGCATCGCCGCCAAGGTGGACCGTGTCGACGAGGCCTACTTCGAGCGCGACATCCGCCCGCTGCTGGACCACCCGCTGATCGAGTTCGTCGGCGAGATCGACGAGGCTGCCAAGAACGACTTCATCGGCCGGGCGCGTGCCCTGCTGTTTCCCATCGACTGGCCCGAACCCTTCGGCCTCGTGATGATCGAAGCCATGGCCTGCGGCACGCCGGTGGTGGCGTGGCGCTGCGGCTCGGTGCCCGAAGTCATTGACGACGGCGTCACGGGGCGCATCGTGCAGACCATGGACGAGGCCGTCGCCGCGGCGCGCGATGTCGGGCACATCGATCGCCGCAGGTGCCGGCAGGTGTTCGAGCAACGGTTCGCGTCACGGCAGATGGCCACGCGTTACCTGGTGCTGTATCGCAAGCTGATCGAGGCGGGGCAGGCCAGCCGTGGGCCGCTGGCCGCGACGGAGTCTCCATTGCTGTGAGCAGTCGCGGCGCGCGGCCCGGCGTCGTCGCCAGAGGAGGTGCAACATGAGCGAGAAGATCCGCATCGGCGACCAGTGGTACGTGCTGGCCACCTCGGCGCGTGCCGAAGAGCGGCTGCAGGTACTCAAGAGCGACGAGACCTTCGCGCTGTTCAACCGCTTCGGCGACATCCAGCCCTGGGACGCGGGCGAACAGGGCCTCTACCAGGACGACACGCGCTTCCTCTCGCGGCTGGAAATGCTGGTCAACGGCAAGCGGCCCATGTACCTGGGCGCCTCGGTCAAGGAGAACAACAGCCTGCTGGTCGTGGACCTGATGAACCCCGACCTCGAGCGCGACGGCCAGCTCGAAGTGCCCAAGGGCACGGTGCACATCTTTCGCGCCAAGCTGCTGTGGCAGGGTACCTGCCATGAACACATCCGCCTGTCCAACCACGGGCTGGTGCCGGTGCGGCTGAGGGTGGAGCTGCACTTCGAGGCCGACTACGTGGACCTCTTCGAGGTGCGCGGCATCCGCCGCGAACGGAGCGGCACGCTGGCGCCGGTGGAGCTGCTGGGGGGCGACGGGCTCGCCTTCCGCTATGAAGGGCTCGATGGCGTGTGGCGCTGCACGAAGCTGCAATGCGAGCCGCCGCCCGACGAGCTGAACGCCACCCACGCAAGCTACGACATCGAGCTGCTGCCGGGTGGCGAACGCCACATCTACTGCACGGTGGCCTGCAGCAGCGGCGAGCCGGGCGCGGCGCCCACCCCCTGCGGGCCGCGCCTGTGCACCTACCAGCAGGCCTTTCGCAAGAACGAGGAAACCCGCTGGCAGGTGCGCAGCAACCGCTGCGCCTTCGCAAGCTCGAACCCGCTGATGGACCGGTGGCTCGAGCGCTCGCTCGCCGACCTGGACATGCTCACCACCGAGCTGCCCAGCGGGCCGTTCCCCTATGCCGGCGTGCCGTGGTATTCGACGACCTTCGGCCGCGACGGCCTGTTGACTGCGCACCTGTGCCTGTGGAACCAGCCGCAGCTGGCGCGCGGCGTGCTGGCCTTTCTTGCAGCCACGCAGGCCACCGACGAAGACGCCGCTTCCGATGCCGAGCCCGGCAAGATCCTGCACGAGGCACGCCGCTGCGAGATGGCGCGCACCCGCGAGGTGCCTTTCGGTCGCTACTACGGCTCGGTGGACTCGACACCGCTGTTCGTGCTGCTGGCGGGCGCCTATTGGCGGCGCACCGGTGACCTGGAATTCATTCGCAGCCTGTGGCCCCACATCACGTTGGCGCTGGAATGGATCGACCGCTACGGCGACCGCGACGGCGACGGCTTCGTCGAGTACGCGCGCCGCAGCAAGGACGGCCTCGTGCAGCAGGGCTGGAAGGACTCGCACGATTCCATCTTCCACACCGACGGCCGCTATGCCGACGCGCCCATCGCGCTGTGCGAAGTGCAGGCCTACGTGTACGAAGCCAAGCGGCTGGCGGCCGAGCTGTGCGCCGTGATGGGTGAGCCCGAGCGCGCCCAGCAGTTGAACGCCGCAGCCACGGCGCTCAGGCAACGCTTCCAGGAGCACTTCTGGTGCGACGAGCTGGGCCTCTACGCCATTGCGCTGGACGGTGACAAGCAGCCGTGCCGCGTGGCCTCTTCCAACGCCGGACATGCGCTGTGGGCCGGCATCGCGGCGCCCGACCATGCCGCGCGCATGGCGCAGCGCTTCTTCGACGAGGACCTGTTCTCGGGCTGGGGGCTGCGCACCATCGGCACGGGCCAGTCGCGCTACAACCCCATGTCGTATCACAACGGCTCCATCTGGCCGCACGACAACGCACTGGTCTTTGCCGGCCTCGCCCGCTATGGGCACACCGAAGCGGCGATGCGCCTGCTCGACGGCATGTTCGAGGCCAGCCTGCACTTCGAGCGCCACCGCCTGCCCGAGCTCTTCTGCGGCTTCGCACGCCGGCCCGCCGAAGGGCCCACGCTCTACCCCGTGGCCTGCTCACCGCAGGCCTGGGCCTGCGCGGCCTTGTTCGGCATGCTGCAGGCCTGCCTGGGCCTGCACTGCCATGCGCGCACGCGCGAGCTGGAGCTGAGCGCGCCGCGGCTGCCGGCCTTCACCAACTGGCTCGAGATCCGCGGGCTCGAAGTGGCAGGCGCGAAGGTGGACCTGCTGCTGCAGCGCTATCGCGACAGCGTGGGGGTGGAAGTCACCAGCAAGACCGGCGAGCTCGCTGTGCGGGTGCACGTGTAGCTGGTCGAGCGATACCGAGGTAACAGTGTTTTGCGGCGTCCTCCCGGCACGCAACCGAGCGTCTAAGGTTTCCCCACTCAAAACGCCGGGAGAACATGCCATGCGCCACGAGTCGAGTCTGTTCTTGCGCAGCCTGGCCACGTGTGTGGTCGTCATCTCGAGTGCGGGCCTGCCGGTTGCAGCCCAGCAGCAGCCCGGCTGGACGGGCTGGGACTATGAGCAGTTCGCCGTACCGTCCGGCTGGTCGCGCCCTCCAGCCTACGGCCTGAACGATGCCGGCGCCTTCATCGGCACGTCGTATTCATACTCGTCGAGCAGTCAATATGCCGCCGGCATGCTGTTCAGCCCGGGCCGCGACCCGGTGATCTTCGAGGCCTTGCCCGGTCACCGCCGCACCGACGTGATCGACCTGAACAACTCCGGTACTGCGCTGGTCTACAGCGGTGCCGACACGAACACCCGCCAGGCTTTCCTCTACCGCGATGGCACGCGCACGCTGTTGCCCGCCGAAAGCGGCACCTACACCACGGCCATCGACTTGAACAACCGGGGCGACACCTTGATGGCGCGCTCCGCCGACAGCAACAGCCCGATGGACCGCGGGTTCATCGTGCATGCGGATGGCACCCAGACTCAACTGCCGGGTGCTGTCGGTCAGCGCATCGAGCCTCAATCCCTCAACGATGCCGGGCAGGTGGCGGGCTATATGACGGATGGGGCGCAGTACCGCACCTTCCTGTACAGCGGCGGCCAGATGGCGCTGGCGCCGGAGGGCTTCAATGGTTGGAGGCTCGACGCTGACGGCCGGGTGCTGGGCAGCTTCAGCAGCGTGGGCGGCACGCCTTGGCGCGCCGCGGCCTTCGAGAACGGGCAGCTGAATGTGCTGCCCGACTTGCCCGGCTACAGCACCACGCTGTTCGGTGTCGACGACGACGAAGGCTTCTATGCCGTGGACTCGATGGGTTCCAACGGCCGCACTCGGGCCTTCTTGCTGCAAGACGGTGTCTACACGGAATTCACGGCGGGGTTGGGTCCGGTCACGGAGTCGATGCTGCTGGACATGAACGAGCGCGGACAGATCCTCTACCACGCCAGAGGTACGCTGGCCGACGGCACCGGCTGGTTCGAGAACACCTACCTGTGGGACAACGGCAGCGTGACGGACCTGGGCGCGCTGATGGGCAGGCTCGCGCTGGGCAACCCACTCGACACCTATGGTGCGAGCCTCAACGAGCAGGGCCAAGTGCTGGTCACCACCCGCGGGGAACTCTTCGTCATCACGCCGGTGCCCGAGCCGGCCACGTTCGCGTTGATGCTGGCCGGGCTCTGTGCCGGGGTGTCGTTGCGCCGCAGAGCCGCGGCGCGCATGACGGCCTGACTCAGGGACTAGCGACGCGCCTTGACGGGATCGTGCCGCTTCAGCCAGTCGAAGAACTCGCCATACCAGAGCCGGCTGTTGCGCGGCTTCAGGATCCAGTGGTTCTCGTCCGGGAACCACACGAGCCGCGCGTCCACGCCCTTGGCCTTGAGCGTGTTGTAGTAGGCCAGCCCCTGGTTGTCGGGCACGCGGTAGTCGAGCTGGCCATGGATCACCAGCGTGGGCGTGCTCATGCTCTTGGCATAGGTGTGCGGGCTCTGGCTGCCGACCTTGGCGGCGTCGTCCCAGTACCAGGCGCCCAGTTCCTTGGCATGCCAGGTGTAGGCGTCGTCGGCGAACATCGCGGTCCAGTCGAAGCACCCGGCGTGGCAGATGTAGGCCTGGTAGCGCCCGGGCTTCACGTGCGCGTTCATCCACGCGACCATGTAGCCGCCGTAGCTGCCGCCGGTGGCGAACACGCGGTGGCGGTCGATGTAGGGCTGCTTGAGCATCCGGTCGGTGGCGGCCTCCACGTCCTGCAGCTCGAACTCGCCCCAGTGGTGCGTGATGCTGTCGAGGAAGTCGTAGCCGAAGCCGCTGGAGCCGTGGTAGTTGACGCAGGCCACCACGTAGCCCTGCGCCGCGAACACGTGGTTGTTCCAGCGGTAATGCCAGGTGTCGCCTGCCGCGCCATGCGGGCCGCCGTGGATGCTGTGCAGCAGCGGCCACTTTTTCCTGGCACTGAAGTTGGGCGGGTACACCACCCACATCTGCACCGCGTCACCGCGCGCACCCTTCACGATCACTTCTTCGTGCGTGCCGAAGGTAAAGCGCGACAGCAGTTCGTCGTTGAAGGCTTCGATGCGCATGGCCGGCGTGTTGCCGAAGTGCACCGACACGCGCGCCGGGTGGTTCATCGAGTCGGCGCAGCTCACCAGCACGTCGCCATCCGGACCAGCGGCCACGTCGAAGCCGTGCACCCAGCCGCCTCGTGCCGCGGTGCTGGCCTGGCGCGTCTCGATGTCGAAACGCCACAGGTGGCAGCGGGCCTTCTCTTCAGCAGTGAAGTAAACGGCCCGGCCATCGCCCGACCAGCGCAGCGGCGCGTTGATGGAGTGGTCCCATTCAGCTGACAGCAGCTCCCAGCGGTTGCCGGCGGCATCGCGCGCCACCACGCCCAGGTGGTGCGGCATCGTGTGCATCTTGCCCTGGTGGCTGGCGGTGAAGGCGAGGCGCGTGCCGTCGGGGCTGTAGCGCGGTGCGTTGAAGTCCCATGCATCGGCGCCGGTGCCGGGGTTCAGGACTTCACGCACCTTGCCGGTCTTGAGCGACAGCTCGGCCAGCGCGAAGCAATGGTCCAGGCGCTTCTCGGGCTCGGGGTCGTGCACGAAGGCAATGTGCCTGCCGTCGGGCGAGATGTCGAAGGCATTGGCATCGGGCTCGGCGCGCGTGAGCTCGTAGCCCGTGCCCTCGAACAGGTCGGTCACCTTGCCGGTGGCCACGTCGAGCACGTGCAGGTGCGCCACCCGGCCCATCGGCACGAAGTGGTCCCAGTAGCGGTACTGCGCTTCGCTCGTGACGTAGGCGGTTTCCTTGCGATTCTGGAATTCCTTGTGCTGCTTGATCTGCGCCTTGGCACCCTTGAGCTCCGGCCATACCCACGAGATGAAGGCGATGCGCTTGCCGTCGGGGAACCACTTGAACGCCTCGATGCCGGGGGCGTAGTCGCTCACGCGCTGTGCCTCGCCGCCGTCGGGGGCGATCACGTAGAGCTGCGGTGTCTCGTCCTTCTTGCCTTCCTGCTCGCGCCTGGCCACGAAGGCGATGCGATCGCCGGCCGGTGACCACTGCGCCTGGCCGTCCTTTTCACCGCAGCTGGTGAGCCGGCGCGGCTCGCCGCCCAGCGTGGACAGCAGCCACAGCGAAGCGGCGCCCTTGTTGTCTTCCATGCTGTAGCGGGTGACGGACACCACGGCCTGCACGGCGTCGGGAGACAGCGAGATGCCGGCCAGGCGTTCCACCTGCCAAAGATCGTCAATGGTGAAGAGGCGCTTGTTCTTGCTCATGAGAGGCACTTTTTTTGAGGCTCAAGACGCAGAAAACCTCCTTGTAGGAGGTTTTCTGAAGGAAGCGGTCAATTCGAACGCGGCTTGTCGAGCTGCCAGCGCAGATGTGCGCGGACCTCGGGCCATTCACCCACGGCCAGGCTGTACATCACGGTGTCGCGCACCGTGCCGTCGCGGCGCGGGTGATGGTGGCGCAACACGCCGTCTCGCTTGGCGCCCAGACGCTCGATGGCGCGCTGGCTCGCGAAATTGAAGTTGTCGGTGCGCCAGCCCACCAGCTTGGCGCCCAGCGTGTCGAACGCATGCGTGAGCAGCAGCAGCTTCGCGGTGGTGTTCACGTGGCTGCGCTGCACGCTCCTGGCGTACCAGGTCCAGCCGATCTCCAGCCGCTCCACCGCGGGCACGATGTCGTGGTAGCTGGTGCAGCCGAGTACGCGGCCGCTGGGCACGTCGATCACCGCGAACGGTAGGCGGTGGCCTTCGGCCTGGTGCTTGAGCGCGGTTTCAATGTAGGCGGCCGTCTTCTCGGGCTCGGGCACCGACGTGAAGCGCAGGTTCCACAACTCGCCGTCGGCGGCCGCGGCCAGCAGGCCGTCGAGGTGGTGCGTGCCCAACGGCTCCAGGCGTACTCGGGTGTCGCTCAAGGTGACGGGTTGAACGGGCTGCAAAGCGAACTTTCCATTTCTGAGTCGCCTGCCTTCAAAGATGCAGCAGGCGAGTGGGCGCCGCAGATCCGGCTTTGCCGGGCTGCCTGAGCAGCCCCCTTGAGGGGGAGCGCCGCAGGCGCTACGGGGGTGGTCAACGGTTGTGGCGTTGCATGAAGACCAGCTTCTCGAACAGCGTCACGTCCTGCTCGTTCTTCAGAAGCGCCCCCACCAGCGGCGGCAGCGTCACCTTGTCGTCCTTGCTCTGCAGCGTATCGAGCGGAATGTCCTCGGCCACCAGCAGCTTCAGCCAATCGAGCAGTTCCGAGGTGCTGGGCTTCTTCTTCAGGCCCGGCAGGTTGCGCACGTCGTAGAAGTTCTTCAGTGCAGCCCCCAGCAGCTCCTTCTTGAGCCCGGGGAAATGCACGTCGACGATGCTCTTCATCGTCTCGGCGTCGGGGAACTTGATGTAGTGGAAGAAGCAGCGGCGCAGGAAGGCGTCGGGCAGCTCCTTCTCGTTGTTGGAGGTGATGAACACCAGCGGCCGGTGCCGCGCCTTCACCAGCTCGCGCGTCTCGTACACGTAGAACTCCATGCGGTCGAGCTCGCGCAGCAGGTCGTTGGGGAATTCGATGTCGGCCTTGTCGATCTCGTCGATCAGCAGCGCCACCGGCTGCTCCGACGTGAAGGCCTGCCACAGCACGCCCTTGACGATGTAGTTGTGGATGTCCTTGACGCGCTCGGAGCCGACGATGTCCGACAGCTGGCTGTCGCGCAGGCGGCTCACCGCGTCGTATTCGTACAGGCCCTGCTGCGCCTTGGTGGTGCTCTTGATGTGCCATTGCAGCAACGGCATGCCCAAGGCCGTGGCCACTTCCTCGGCCAGCATCGTCTTGCCGGTGCCCGGCTCGCCTTTGACCAGCAAGGGGCGCTTCAGCGTGATGGCGGCGTTGACCGCCAGCATCAGGTCCTGCGTGGCGACGTAGTTCTGCGAGCCGGTGAACTTCATGGCGAGGCTGGATGGAAGGGGTCGGGCCAGTATACGGGCCACCCTATAATTCGCGGTTGAACCCAAAAACCCACGCAGGACCATGAAAAAACTGCTTCCCGCGATGATGGTGGCCTTGCTGGCATTTGCCGGTGCCGCGCAGGCTCAAGAAAAGACAGGAGACGTGGCCGCAGGCCAGAAGAAGGTGGCCATGTGCATTGGCTGCCACAGCATCCCCGGCTACCAGGCAAGCTTCCCTGAAGTCCACAAGGTTCCGATGATCTCCGGCCAGAGCGCCAAGTTCATCGCCTCGGCGCTCAACGCCTACAAGAAGGGCGAGCGCAAGCACCCCACGATGCGCAGCATCGCGGAAACCCTTTCCGAGCAGGACATCGCCGACGTCGCGGCCTACTACGCGCAAGACGGCGGCAAGGCCGAGGCTCCGGCCCAGGTGCCGCAACCCAGCCCGGCCGTGGCCGAGCTGCTCAAGCGCGGCAACTGCCAGTCCTGCCATGGCGACAACTTCAGCAAGCCGCTCGACCCCAGCTACCCCAAGCTGGCCGGCCAGCATGGCGACTACCTCTACGTGGCGCTGAAGGCCTACCAGATCGAGCGCAACAGCGCCATCGGCCGCAGCAACGCCATCATGGCGGCCCAGGCCAAGCCGTTCTCGCATGTCGAGCTCAAGCAGCTGGCCGACTACCTGGCCTCGCTGCCGGGCGAGCTGAAGACGGTGCCGCAGTCGCGCTTCCGCTGAGCCCCCACCGCTGACCTCTTTCTTCTGAAGGCCGCGCAGTGCAAGCTGCGCGGCCTTCTGCTTTGTGCTGCATGCTTGTGCGGCTTGCTTCTTGCATCTGCGCGTCAACCCTGACACACCGGCGGTGGCTCGCTCCCTAAACTGCCGCCACTTCGCTGACTGGGAGGCTCACATGCCGCAGACGTTCGTGATCCGGCGCCTGGTGCGCCATGCCGTCGTACTGGGCGCCGTGCTGGCCGCCGCTGCCTTCGCCCAGGCCCAGACCTTCCGCTGGGCCACGCAGGGTGACCTGCAGACCGCCGACCCGCATTCGCAGAACGAGTCGATGACCAACTCGATGAACCAGCAGGTCTACGAATACCTCGTGGGCCGCGGCAAGAAGCTCGAGCTGGTGCCGCAGCTGGCCACCGAATGGCAGCAGACCTCGCCCACGCAGTGGCGCTTCAAGCTGCGGCCCAACGTGAAGTTCCACGACGGTGCGCCGTTCACCGCCGACGACGTGGTGTTCTCCGTCCAGCGGGCTCGGGAGCCATCTTCGAACATTGCCGCCTACGCCGCGGCATTGGGCGAGCCGAAGAAGATCGACGACCTCACGGTGGAGTTCAACCTGCCGCAGGTCAACCCCATCTTCCTGCAGCACCTGTCGCTGGTGTTCATCATGAACAAGGCCTGGTGCGAAAAGCACAAGGTCGCCAGGCCGCAGGACTTCAAGAACCGCGAAGAGACCTACGCCGCCTACAACGCCAACGGTACCGGCCCGTTCGTGCTGGTGACGCGCCAGCCCGACGTGAAGACGGTCTACAAGCGCAACCCCAACTGGTGGGGCAAGTTCGAAGGCAACGTGCAGGAGGTGGTCTACACCCCGATCAAGAGCGATGCGACCCGGCTGGCCGCGCTCATTTCAGGCGAGATCGACTTCGTGCTCGACCCGGCGCCGCGCGACGTGGCCCGGCTGCGCAACACGCCGGGCGTGAAGGTGGTGGAAGGGCAGGAGAACCGCGTTCTCTTCATCGGCATGGACCAGGCGCGCGACGAACTTCTCTACAGCAGCGTGAAGGGCAAGAACCCGTTCAAGGACGTGCGCGTGCGCCGCGCGCTCTACCAGGCGGTGGACATCGAAACCATCAGGAACAAGCTGATGAACGGCCAGGCCGCGCCCACCGGCGCGGTGGCCTCCACGTCGATTGCCACCTTCAACGATCCCGAGATCGAGAAGCGCCTGCCCTACGACCTGGCCGCCGCGAAGAAGCTCATGGCCGAGGCCGGCTATGCCGACGGCTTCGACGTGACGCTCGACTGCCCCAACAACCGCTACATCAACGACGAGGAGATCTGCATCGCGCTGGCGGGCATGTGGTCGCAGCTCAAGGTGCGCGTGAAGGTCAACGCACAGCCGCGCGTCACCTACTTCCCCAAGGTGGAGAAGCTCGACACCTCAATGTACATGCTCGGCTGGGGCGGCCAGATCACCGATGCAGAGACCACCTTCACGCCGATCTACCGCATGCGCGGCGAAAAGGGCGTGGGCTACTACAACTGGGGCAACGTGAAGAACGAGAAGCTCGATGCATTGGCAGCGGCGTCGAGCCGCGAGGGCGACCCCGAAAAGCGCAAGGCCCTCATCAAGCAGGCCTTCATGGAGCACAACGCGCAGGTGCATCACATTCCGCTGCACCGCCAGTTCATCCCATGGGCCATGCGTGAAAACGTGACCGTAGTGCACCGCGCCGACAACTACCTCGAATGGAAGTGGATCAACCTCAAGTGATGGAGTGAGCGCGCCTGCCGCGGCGGCTTATGCTGCTGGCCCGGCCGCATCGTGCGGCAGACCACGGAGGAACCTCATGTTCAAGAGAATTGCCGCCGAGGCCCTGGGCCTCAGCGACGTCGGCGTCATCGTGTCGCCGGCCGACTTTTCGAAGGTCGATGCCGACGACTACCTCTTCCACGAAGACGGCGAGAAGATATTCTTTCTCATCAAGTCGAAGAAGGACGAGTACTGCTTCACCAACCTCGCGCTGATCCACGTCGACGGCGAGTCGGCGGTGTCGTCCAAGCGCAGCATCAAGCGCTACGACTACGCCGGCCACCGTGTGCACAGCGTGGCCATCGAAACCGCCGGCACCATCGACCTCGACGTGGAGTTGAAATTCGCGCTCGACAACGAAGTGTTCAGCATCGACGTGCGCAAGAACTTCCTCGAGGCGCTGAAGGACATCTACAAGGCGCTCATCACCATCGGCCGCCAGCAGCACCACGACGAGGTGGCGCGCTCGAACGTGCTGCCCTGCCTCGAGGCGATCGGCTCGATGTTCAAGCTGGGCGCGGTGGACAACGAAAAGGTCGTCGCGCTGCACTACAACACGCTGCTGGCCAACGTGAACCACGCCGTGCTGCAGCGCCACCTGAAGCGCGACTTCAGCGACGTGTTCGAGAAGTTCATCCACAACTGAAGGGCAGGCGAGGTGCGAATGAACCGGCTCTTTCGCACCTTCTCGTGCTGGGCCGTGCTCCAGGGGCTGTGGGCCGGCGCAGGCATCGCGCAGCAACACACCGTGCCCGACACCATGGCCCAGCGCATGCAGGCTTGTGCCGGCTGCCACGGCAAGGAGGGCCGGGCCACCAACCAGGGCTACTTCCCGCGCATCGCGGGCAAGCCGGCCGGCTACCTCTACAACCAGCTGATCAACTTTCGCGAGGGGCGGCGCGGCTACCCGGCCATGGTGTACCTCGTGGAGCACTTGTCCGACGACTACCTGCGCGAGATCGCCAACCACTTCGCCTCGCTCGACCTGCCTTACCCGCCACCGCAAACGCGCGGTGCCGACGCAGCCCTGCTCCAGCGCGGTGAACAGCTCGCGCTGCGGGGCGACACCGGGCGCGGCATCCCGGCCTGCAGCGCCTGCCATGGCCCGGCGCTCACCGGCGCAGTGCCGGCATCCCCCGGCCTGCTGGGGCTGCCTCGCGATTACCTGGTGAGCCAGTTCGGCAGCTGGCGCACCGGCCGGCGCAAGGCCGTGGCGCCCGACTGCATGGCCACCATCACCGAGCGGCTGGCGCCAGAAGACATCCAGGCCGTGGCCACGTGGCTGTCGTCGCAACCATTGCCGGCCGACACCAAGCCCACCGCCAGCGTGGCCCAACCACTGCCGCTCGAGTGCGGCAGCGGCCCGCGCTGAGGGGTACGCACCAACATGAGAAAGCCGACGCACAAGGAAGCCATGGTCGGGCTGCTGGGCCTGGTGGCGCTGATGGTCGTGCTGGTAGTGGTGTTGAACCTGCGCGATGAAGACCCCGTGCCCGACACGCCGGAAGCCTTCAACCCCACGCCGCAGCAGATCGAACGCGGCGCCTACCTGGCGCGTGCCGGCAACTGCGTGACCTGCCACACCACCCGCGGCGGTGCGCCGTTCTCAGGCGGCCGCGGCATCGACACGCCGTTCGGCACGGTGTATTCCACCAACCTCACGCCCGACGTTGCCACCGGCATCGGCAGCTGGAGCGCGGCGCACTTCTGGCGTGCGCTGCACAACGGCCGCTCGAAGGATGGGCGGCTGCTGTACCCGGCCTTCCCGTACCCCAATTACACGCAGGTCACCCGCGAAGACGCCGACGCCGTCTACGCATGGCTGCGCACGCTGCCGCCGGTGCAGCAGCCCAATCGCGCGCACGAGCTGCGCTTTCCGTACAACCTGCAGGTCTCGCTGGCGGTGTGGCGCGCATTGTTCTTTTCACCCGGCGAGTTCAAGCCCGAGGCCGACAAGCCGGCGACGTGGAACCGCGGTGCCTACCTCGTGCGTGGCCTGGGCCACTGCGTCGCCTGCCACTCGAGCCGCAACGTCTTCGGCGCCACCAGTGGCGACCTCGAGCTGGGCGGTGGGTTGATCCCGATGCAGGGCTGGTACGCGCCCTCGCTGGCGAACTCGGTCGAAGCCGGCGTGGCCGACTGGCCGGTCGAGCACGTGGCGCAGCTGCTGCAGACCGGCGTGTCGCCGCGCGGCAGCGTCATGGGGCCGATGGCCGAGGTGGTGTTCCGCAGCACGCAGCACCTGAGTGATGCAGACCTGCAGGCCATGGCCGTTTTCCTGAAATCGCTGCCGCAGGCCGAGCTGCGCCGCCGCGGCGAAGCCGAGCCGCTGGAAGCCGACGTGAGGCAGCTGGGCGAACGCGTCTACACCGAGCGCTGCGCCGGCTGCCACGGCAAGCAAGGGGAGGGCGCGCCTGGGGCCTACGTGGCGCTGGCCGGCAACCGCGCCGTCACGCTGCCTGCCGCCACCAACGTGTTGCGCGTGGTGTTCAACGGCGGCTTCCCGCCGGCCACCGCGGGCAACCCGCGACCCTACGGCATGCCGCCGTTCGGGCACGAGCTCAACGACGCGGAGTTCGCGGCGGTGATCAGCTACATCCGCAACGCCTGGGGCAACCAGGCACCGCCGGTCTCCGCGCTCGAAGTGCTGCGTGCGCGCTGAACGCGGCCAGCGCGATGCGGCCCCTCAGCCGGCAGCTGGCGAGTTCCACAACAACTGCCGCACCGTCAGCGACTCGACGTCGACGTTCAGCGCCGGCGCCTGGCTGCGCGCCTGCAGGCCCAGCCCGCTGGCCTGCACGCTCAGCGTGGCTGCCACGGCGCCCGTGCGCCCGGGCTGGCCCTGCAGTTCGAAACGCGCTTCGCGGGCCGACAATCCGGGCCAGCGCAGCGTGAGCTCGCGGCTCACCACGGCCGCGGAGAGTTCGATGCGGTTGCGCCGTTGCACTTGCCCATCGAGCATGAGGTGCTGCTGCGCAGTGCCCAAGGCACCGTCGCCCAGCTGCAACTCACCGTCCAGTCGCGTGCGGTCCAGCGTGGCGGCGGTCTGGTGCGGTGCCCAGCCCACGGGCTGGCCGCCGGTGTGGCGCAGCAGGCATTCGGCAAACGCGCGCACGTCGAGAGAGCCGCGTTCGGTGACGCGCGAGCCGAACAGCGAGCCGCGGTGCTCGAAGGTCACGCCCGGCACCTGCGGCCCCGAGAACATGTAGAGGTAGGTGCGGCCGTTCGGCGCGTCCACGTACACGCCCATGTGGCTCACGCCCATCGACGAGTCCGGGCCCAGGTGTTCGACCGTCACGCGGTTGAAGTCGATCCGCCCGTCGTCGATGGGCACGCGCACGTCGGCATCGAGCACCCAGGCCGCGTCGGTGATGAGCGCCTTCAGCACACCTTGCAGGCCGGCCAGCGCGTCGAGCTGCCAGCTCATGCCGGCCGCTGCGCCGCTGCCGCGCAGTGCGGCCGGCGGCAGCGAAAAGCGCGCGCCCCGAAGCCGCAGCTCGGCGGCAGACAGCGCTTCGAGCTGCATGCGCGAGGCCGCCGCGGTGTTCAGCGTGGCGGCCACATCATGCAGCTCGGCCTCGTCCACGGCCAGCGCAATGCCGCCCATCGAGAGCCGCAAGGCCGAAGCGGCCAGCCGCGCGGCCTTGAGCCGCACCCGGCCGTCGGCCCCCAGGTCGAGCACCAGGGCTTCGGCCTGCGGCTTGCCTTGCGTGAGCTGGATCTGCATGGCAATGCACTGTGCCACCGCGGAGCCCACCATGGCGCAGGCCGCAACCACTGCTTACGCGCAGGCGGTGCCGCGACAATGGCGGGCGCCGTACCCCTTCGCTGCTCATGCCCCTCAAGCTCAAGATCCTGCTGCTCGCCGCCGTGCCGCTGCTCGTGACGCTCGGCCTCATCGCCGTCACCGTGCTGCACCAGGACCGCGAGCTGGCCCGCCGCGAACGCGCGCTGGTGGAGCGCGAATACATGAGTGCGAGGCAGGCCGAGCTGCAGCACTACGTGGAGCTGGCCGTCAGCACCATCCGCCCGCTGTACGACGGCGGCCGCGACGACCCCGCCGTGCGCGACGAAGCGATCCGCCGGCTTGCATCGCTGGACTACGGGCGCGACGGTTACTTCTTCGTCTACGACCTGCAGGGCACTTCGCTCATGCATTCGCGCCAGCCCGAGCTGGTGGGGCAGAACCTCTGGGAGCTGCGCGACCCGCAAGGCCGCCCGACCATCCAGCAGCTCATCGCACAGGCCAGGCAGGGCGGCGGCTATGCGGACTACCTGTGGCGCAAGCCTTCCACCGGCCAGGTGGCGCCCAAGCTGGGCTACGTGGTGGCGCTGCCGCGCTGGAACTGGATGATCGGCACCGGGCTGTATCTCGACGACATCCACGCCACGCTCGCGCAGCTGGACCAGCAGGTGGGCGCGAACATCCGCGCCACCATGGCCTGGATCGCCGGCATTGCGGTGCTGGGCGTGGCGCTCATCAGTGCCAGTGGCCTGCTGCTCAACCTGAGCGAGCACAAGGTCGCCGAAACCAAGCTGCGCCTGCTGGCGCGGCAGGTGGTGCAGTCGCAGGAAGACGAACGCGCCCGGCTGGCCCGCGAGCTGCACGACGGCACCAGCCAGACGCTGGTGTCGGCCAAGCTGCTCATCGAGTCGGCCGTCGACGAGCTCGAACGTGGCAGCACCAGGCAGCCGCCGGCCACGCTGCCCAAGGCGCTGGCACGGCTGAACGACACGCTGGTGGAGGTGCGCCGCATCTCGCACCGCCTGCGCCCCGCCTTGCTCGACACGCTGGGCCTGCCGGCCGCGCTGGAGCACCTGGCGCGTGAATTCGGCGAACACGGCGCGCTGGTGGCCGAAGCAGTAGTGGAAGGCGAGCCCTTCGAGCTGCCGGAAGAGGTGAAGACCGTGCTGTTCCGCGTGACGCAGGAGGCGCTCACCAACGTGGCCAAGCACGCCAATGCGCACGGCGTGTTGATCCGCCTGGCGTTCGACGAAGCGGGCGTCACGCTGGGCGTGAGCGACGACGGCCGCGGTTTCGACGTCAACGCCGTGATGCAGCACCCCACGCGTGGCATCGGCCTGCGCAACATGCGCGAACGCCTGGCCACCGTCGAGGGCCGCTTCGAGATCCACTCGCACGTGCAGGGCGGCACGCAGCTCGAAACCTTCGTGCCGGCCGCGGCCCTGGCGCGGCAGCATGTGGCGGCCTGAGCAGCAACAGCAACGAGACCATGACGCACGACAACGAGCAAGATGACGTCCCCGCGATCCGCGTGCTGCTGGTGGACGACCACCCGCTGGTGCGCGACGGCCTGAAGGCTCGCCTCGAGCAGCTGCCCGGCATCGCGGCTGTGGGCGAGGCCGGCAACGCGCTCGAGGCGCTGGAACAGATGCCCCGCGTGCGCCCGCAGCTCGTGCTCATGGACGTGGGCATGAAGGACATGAACGGCATCGACCTCACCGCGCTCCTGCTCAAGCAGTACCCCGATCTGCGCGTGCTGATGCTCAGCATGTACGACAACCCCGAATACGTGCAGCGCGCCATGCAGGCCGGCGCACGCGGCTACGTGCTGAAGGACGCGCCGGCGGCCGAGATCGTGGCCGCCATCGAGGCGGTGTCCGCAGGCGGCACCTTCCTGAGCCCGGCGGTGTCGAAGCGGCTCTTTCGCAACCAGGAGCCGCGGCCGGTGCTCACGCCGCGCGAAAGCGAGATCCTCTCGGCGCTGGGCCGTGGGGAGTCGAGCAAGCAGATCGCCACCGCACTGGGCCTTTCCGTGCGCACGGTGGAAACGCACCGCCAGAGCATCAAGCGCAAGCTGGGCATCGAGGGGCAGGCGGAGCTGATCAAGTACGCGGTGGAGCACACGCGGCGCGCCTGACCGGCGCTTGAAATGCTCCACCGCAGAGACGCGAAGAGCGTGGAGAACCGCGGAGGGCCGCGGAGAAACGCCCAGATCACTCCGCGGCCCTCCGCGTCCTCTGCGCCTCCGCGGTGAATGCATCAGCTTTTCCCTGCTAACCAGGGTTCTTCTCTACGTAGTCCCACGCAACCCGCTTGCGCGGTGCGACGGATGTTTCTGGCATTCACGTTGCCCAAACTCGCAGCACAGATCACAACGGCCAAACCCTGCGGAGGGCCAGGCTGTGCCTTCGAGGAGACATTGAATGTCTGCAGTCATCCGCCGCCACCTCGTGTGGCTACTCGTCGCCGTGCTCGGCGCCTTTGCCCTGGCCACCGTCGCGCTAGGTCGCGGCGAAGCGGTGAGCGCCCTGTGGATCGTGGTGGCCGCCGTGTGCGTCTACCTCATCGGCTACCGCTACTACAGCCTCTTCATCGCGCAACGCGTGCTGGGGCTCGACGCGAACCGCATCACGCCCGCATGGCGACACAACGACGGGCTCGACTACGTGCCCACCAACAAGTACGTGCTCTACGGCCACCACTTCGCCGCCATCGCCGGCGCGGGGCCGCTGGTGGGGCCGGTGCTTGCAGCGCAGATGGGCTACCTGCCCGGGCTGCTGTGGATCCTGGCCGGCGTGGTGTTCGCCGGTGCCGTGCAGGACTTCATCGTGCTGTTCATCTCCACCCGCCGCGACGGCCGCTCGCTGGGCGACCTGGTGAAGCAGGAGATGGGCACGGTGCCCGGCGTGATCGCACTGTTCGGCGCATTCATGATCATGATCATCATCCTCGCGGTGCTGGCCCTCATCGTCGTGAAGGCGCTGGCGCATTCGCCGTGGGGCACCTTCACCGTGGCGGCCACCATTCCCGTGGCGCTGTTCATGGGCGTGTACCTGCGCTACATCCGACCGGGCCGCATCGGCGAGGTGTCCGTCATCGGCTTCGTGCTGCTCATGCTGGCCATCGTGGCCGGCCAATGGGTGCATGAAAGCCCGGTGTGGGGCCCGATGTTCACCTTCGACGGCAAGGCCCTCACGTGGATGCTCATCGGCTACGGCTTCGTGGCCGCCTCCATCCCGGTGTGGCTGCTGCTCGCGCCGCGTGACTACCTCTCCACCTTCCTGAAGATCGGCACCATCGTCGCGCTGGCCATCGGCATCGTGATCGTGGCGCCGAACCTGCAGATGCCCGCGGTCACGCAGTTCGCGCAGGGCAACGGGCCGGTGTGGTCGGGCAACCTGTTCCCGTTCCTGTTCATCACCATCGCCTGCGGCGCGGTGTCGGGCTTCCATGCGCTCATCTCTTCGGGCACCACGCCCAAGATGCTGGAGAACGAGACCCACGCGCGCTTCATCGGCTACGGCGGCATGCTGGCTGAGAGCTTCGTCGCCGTGATGGCGCTCGCCGCCGCGGCCGTCATCGACCCCGGCGTCTACTTCGCGATGAACAGCCCCGCGGCGCTGGTGGGCAGCACGCCCGAAGCCGTGGCGCACACGCTTTCGACCTGGGGCTTCGTGATCACGCCCGACGTGCTGGTGCAAACCGCGAAGGACGTGGGCGAGAACACCATCCTCGCGCGTGCCGGCGGCGCACCCACGCTGGCGGTGGGCATGGCGCACATCCTGCACCAGGTGCTCGGCGGCAAGACGATGATGGCCTTCTGGTACCACTTCGCCATCCTGTTCGAGGCGCTGTTCATCCTGACCGCGGTGGACGCAGGCACCCGTGCCGGCCGCTTCATGCTGCAAGACCTGCTGGGCACCTTCGTGCCCGCGCTGAAGCGCACCGACTCGCTGCCAGCCAACCTCATCGCCACCGGCCTGTGCGTGGCGGCCTGGGGCTACTTCCTCTACCAGGGCGTGGTCGATCCGCTGGGCGGCATCAACACCTTGTGGCCTCTGTTCGGCATCTCGAATCAGATGCTCGCCGCCGTGGCGCTGATGCTGGGGACCGTGGTGCTGTTCCGCATGAAGCGCGAGCGTTTCGCGTGGGTCACCATGGCGCCGGCCGCCTGGCTGCTGGTGTGCACGCTGACGGCCGGCTGGCAGAAGATCTTCTCGGCCGACCCGAAGGTGGGCTTCCTGGCACACGCTGGCAAGTACGCCGACGCGCTGGCCCAAGGCGCGCTGATCGCGCCGGCCAAGACCCCAGAAGCCATGTCGCGCATCATCTTCAACGACCGGCTCGACGCCGCGCTGTGCGCGCTCTTCATGGGTGTAGTGCTGAGCGTGCTGGTCTACAGCGTGCGCGCCTGCCTGGCCGCGCGTGCTGCCCACAAGCCCACCACCAACGAAGTGCCGTTCGAGCCGATGCCTGCCGGGGCTGCCGCAGTGCTCGGCAAGTAAGCGATGAGCGATGCAACCGCTCCCACGGCTGCCGCGCCGCGGCGCTGGTCAAAGGAAATCGGCCAGGCCGGGCGCTACCTGGCGCAGTCGTTCAGGCTGATGGTGGGGCTGCCCGACTACGACGCCTACCTCACGCACATGGAGGCCACGCACCCCGAGCAGGCCCCCATGAGCTACGAGGAGTTCTTCAAGGAAAGGCTCGAAGCGCGCTACGGCAGCAAGGGGCGCATGGGGCGGTGCTGCTGAAGCGGCGCGCTTCCCGATCTGTTGCGATCCTCAGTCGGGTTGGGCTGGCCAGGGTGAGGCGCGTGTCTACGAAGACTGCTGCACACGCAGCTCGTGGCATGCCCCATATCAGTGCTCCATGACGCTGAGCGTCTTCCGCGACGCATGAACCTCTGCGCCGCGTCCAGCGGCCGCAGCCCAGCGGACGCCGCGGATCCGGCTTCGCCGGTCCGCTGGCGTGCCTTGCAGGCCGCGCCGGGTCTTGCGACCCGGCCGCTCGCCAGGCGCGAAACGTCCACAGGACCTTTCGTGTCCGGGCTCGCCCCCCTTGAGGGGGGGGCGGCGAAGCCGCTACGGGGGTGGTTCATGTCAGTGCTCCATGACGCTGAGCATCTTCCGCGACGCATGAACCTCTGCGCCGCGTCCAGCGGCCGCAGCCCAGCGGACGCCGCGGATCCGGCTTCGCCGGTCCGCTGGCGTCGCCCCCTTGAGGGGGAGCGGCGAAGCCGCTACGGGGGTGGTCCACTTCAGCACAGCCACCACTCCGGTAAGTCGCCGGTAAGACCCAGCGCCCGAGCATGGGCGTTCCCTC
>CAMLLU010000084.1 GCA_946480925.1 uncultured Rivibacter sp. | reverse complement strand
GGCTTGGCGTCCATGGCCACCGGCTGCGGTGCGAGCAGCGCGCCGGGTCGCACGCGGTGCAGCCCGTTGACCACCACGCGCTCACCCGGCTTCAGGCCGCTGGTGACCACGCGCAGGCCGTTGACCGGCGCGCCCAGCGTCACTTCGCGCCACTGCGCCTTGTTGTCGTCGCCCACCACCATCACGAAGCGCTTGCTCTGGTCGGTGCCTACCGCGCGCTCGTTGATCAGCAGGGCCGCGTCGCTGCTGGCCTGGCCCATGCGCAGCCGTGCGAACTGGCCGGGCATCAGCGCACCGTCCTTGTTGTCGAACACGGCGCGCACGCGCACCGTGCCGCTGCGGGCATCGACCTGGTTGTCCACCAGCTGCAGGCGGCCTTCGAACGGTGTGTCGGTGCTGGCCGCGGTGCCCATGTGCACAGGGATGCGCTCGATGTGCGTGCGTGCCGAAGTGCCGCCGGGCAGGCCCTTCAACGCCCGCGTGACGATCTGCTCGTCAGCGTCGAAGCTCGCGTAGATGGGATGCACCGACACGAGCGTGGTGAGCACCGGCGCACCGGGGCCTGCGGCCACGAGGTTGCCCGAGGTCACCTCGATCTTGCCGATGCGCCCGGCGATGGGAGCCCGCACCTGCGTGTAGCCCAGGTTGAGCCGGGCCGACTGCAACGCGGCCTCGGCTGCGCGCAGGTTCGCATCGGCCTCGAGCAATGCGTTGCTGCGCTCGTCGTATTCACGCTGCGCGATGGCACGTTCGTCCCACAGGCGGCGTGCACGCTCGTGCTCGCTCTTGGCCAGCGCGGCGCGGGCACGGGCGGCCAGCACCTGGGCCTGTGCGCGGTCCACCTCGGCGGCGTAGGGCGCGGGGTCGATGGTGACCAGCAGGTCGCCCTGCTTCACGAGCGCACCTTCGCGAAAGTGCACGGCCTGCACCGAGCCGGCCACGCGCGAACGCACCTCGACGCGGTCCACCGCTTCGAGCCGGCCGGAGAACTCGCTCCACGCAGCCACGTTGGACTGCACCACGGTGGCCACCGACACCGGTGTCGCCTGCGGCTCGGCGGCCGGCACGTTGGCTTCGGCATCGGTGCCGTGCAGGCTGAAGACCGTGGCCGACACCCCTGCCAGGGCCGTGAGAGCGGTGGCCGCTGCCAGCAGGCGCGGGCGGCGGAAGTAAGACGTCGTGTTGTTCATGTTCGGGTCCTGTTTGTGAAGGAAGGCGGAATAGCGCGAGGGCGTGGACGCCGCGGATCCGCCTTTGCCGGTCCGCTGGGGTCGCCCCCTCGAGGGAGAGCGCCGAAGGTGCTACGGGGGTGGCTCATCTCAGCGGGAGCGGGTCGGCGTGCAGGAAGTCGTGCAGGGCATCGCGCACTTCGTCGGCCCAGGCCGGCTGCGCGTCGGCGGACTGCGTGTAGCTGCGCGGCCAGCCGGTGGCCGATGCGAGCTTGGCGGTTTCAGTGCGCACGCCGGCCTCGCGCAGGCGCTGCGCATAGTCCAGCGTCTCGTCGCGCAGAGGGTCGTCTTCGGCCGTGACGAGCAGCGTGCGCGGCAGCCCGGCCAGGCGCATCGAGCGGCCCGGCGTGGCGTAGGGGTGCATTGCGTCGTCGGCACGCGGCAGGTAGCAGCGCCAGCCGTCAGCCCAGTGGCAGCCCACCGGGCCGGCGCGTACGTCGCGCAGCGACTTGGTGGCCACGCACACGTCGAGCATCGGCGACAGCAGGATCTGGCCGTCCAGCGGCGGGCCGTCGCGGTCGCGCGCCATCAGCGCCATCACCGCGGCAAGGTTGCCGCCGGCTTCTTCGCCGGCCACCAGCAGTGGAGCGCGCTGGTGCGAGAGCCGGCGGCGTTGTTTCGCGGCCCACAACAGGGCCTCGTAGCCGGCTTCGGCCGCCTGCGGGAACGGGTGCCCGGGCGAGAGCGGGTAGTCCACCGAGACCACCGCGGCACCGGCTTGCGCCAGCAGCCGCGCGACCACTGCGCCGCTGTCGAGCGAGCCCTTGACGAAGGCGCCGGCGTGGAAGTGCAGCACCACCGGCGCAGGCCGCGCGCCGTAGCCCACCAGGTGCTGGCGGCGCGGCGCGCTGTAGACGCGCACCGGCAGGCCCGCACCACCGCGCTGCGCGACGACCTCGTCGCGAACGGAAGCTTCGGCAGTGGCGGCAGGCTCGAGCCCAGTGGTGATGCGGTCCATCTTTCACTTGAGGCCGCACACGCAATGCGGCATCGAACACTTGTTGATGGTCGAGAAGATAGGTGCGCGCCCCCGGCCAATAAATAGCCCTGCCGCTCATGCTTCATTTCACCGACGCAACAATCGCGGCCGCTTTTTCCGGTTCAATGCGCACACTCGCCATCGCGTCACGTCATGGCGAGCGACGAGGAGAGATGTGATGGACAGATTGCTGGCAATGCAGACTTTCGTGCGCGTGGTCGAGGCGGGCACCTTCGCGCGCGCGGCCGATTCGATGAACCTGCCCAAGCCCACGGTCACGCGGCTGATCCAGACGCTCGAGTCGCACCTGCAGACCAAGCTGCTCAACCGCACCACGCGGCGCGTCACGGTGACGGCCGACGGCGCTGCCTACTACGACCGCGCGGTGCGCGTGCTCAGCGAGATCGACGAGCTCGAGGCGAGCATGGCGCATGCGAAGTCCAACCCGCGCGGGCGGCTTCGCATCGACGTGGGCACGGCGGTGGCGCAGCAGGTGCTCATTCCGGCATTGCCGGACTTCCTCGTGCGCTACCCCGACATCCAGATCGACCTGGGCGTGAGCGACCGGCCGGTGGACCTGATCAGCGAGAACGTGGACTGCGTGCTGCGCGGCGGCGAGCTCACCGACCAGTCGCTGGTGGCGCGCCGCATCGGCGAGTTCCACATGATCTATTGCGCCTCGCCCTCGTACCTGAAGCGCCACGGCACGCCCACGCACCCGCGCGACATCGAAGAGAAGGACCACAAGGTCATCAACTACTTCTCGCCGCGCACGGGCAAGCTGTTCCCCTTCACGTTCACGCGCGCGAACGAACGCATCGAGTTCGAGGGGCGCCACGTGGTGGCGGTGAACGATTCGAACGCCAACCTCGCGGCCGGCCTGGCGGGCCTCGGCATCGTGCGCTCCACCACCTTCATGGTGCAGCAGCACATCGCCTCGGGCCTGCTGGTGCCGCTGCTGCTCGACTGGTGCGCAGACTCCATTCCCATCCACGTGGTGTACCCGCCGAACCGGCACCTTTCCACCAAGCTGCGCGTGTTCGTCGACTGGGTGGCCGAGCTGTTCGCGCGCAGCGACTTCGTGCAGCGCAAGTGCAGCCTGCAGAAGCTGCCGGCCACGGCCTCCGAGGGCTCGGCGACGCAGCAGCGGCCGGAAGGCGAAGTCGAGGTGGTGGCGGCCTGACGGCCGCCTTCACTCACGCCAGCGCCGTTCAGGCGATGACGTCGTCGATGGTGCGGCAGGCACAGATCAGCGGGTCGGCACCACCGGCCGTCTGCTGAGCCTCGCCTGAGGACACGCGGCGCTGTTGCTGCAGCGGCACGCGACGCGTGCTGTCCCACTGCTCGGTGGCACCCGGCGCGGCCGCATAGGTGTCGGTCTTGTGGTCCGCGACGTGGCTGCGGGTCGAGTCCCAGCGGCCTTCGTCGCGACCGACGGCGACGTCGTCATTGCGCTCGACCGCCTGCACGTGTGCGCGCGTCGAGTCCCAGGCCCCTTCTTCACGCGCCTGCGCGACCACGGGGACGATGAAGCCGGCTGCAGCGGCAGCCAGCGCGATCCAGATCTTGTTCATGGTGTGTGTTCCTGCTTCGTGAGGGGGCCTGCCGCTTCGCTGGCATTGCAGCGGGCGGCAGCTGCCTCGCTCAACCTTCGTTGCGGTTGCCGCGGCTCAGGTGTTCACCTTCGCCCACGGCCTGCAGCACCTCGGCACGCACTTCGGCGCGGCTCCTGTTGGAGGCTGCGACATCGGCCAGGTCGAGGCCATGGCGCTGGTAGTTGTTGATGCGGTCCAGCGTGCCGTCGGCGCGGGCCTGTGCCAGCTCGGCCTTGACCTGCTCGCGCGTCTTGGTGGAGCTGAAGTTCTGCGTCAGGTAGCCGCCATGGTCGTCATGCAGCAAGGCATACGAACCATCGGCACGTGCCTGCTGCAGTTCGGCCTGCACTTGTGCACGGGTCTTGGGTGCGGCAACCGCGGCGTCTTGCGCGAAGGCAGCGTGCTGGGCGGTGATGGCAACGATGGCGGCGGCGATCAGGTGTTGGGCTTTCATGTCGGTTCCTTTCAGAGATTCGTTTGACGACGAACCAAATCTAGGCGCCGGCCCCTGCTTCTTAAACGGCCAATTCGGCAATTGGGCGTTGCACCGCGTTGAACAATGACACTGCCGGAGACAACGAAGGCCTGCAATGCAGGCCTTCGTTTTAAGAGTTGATGAAGCGCTGCTGCGTTCAGCCCATTACTGCCGCCATCGCCTCTGCCGTGCGTTCGACGTTGTGCGTGTTCAGGCCCGCCACGCAGATGCGGCCCGAGCGCACCAGATACACCGCATGCTTCTCGCGCAGCTCGTCCACCTGCGCGGCACTCAGGCCGGTGTAGCTGAACATGCCGCGTTGCGTGAGGAAGTACTCGAAGTCACGCCCCGGCACCTTGGACTTGAGCACGAGGTAGAGCTGCTTGCGCATCGCGAGGATGCGCTCGCGCATCTCGCCCAGCTCTCGCTCCCACAGCGGGCGCAGCTCGGGGTCGATGAGCACGTGCGCCACGAGCTGGCCGCCATGGATGGGCGGGCTCGAGTAGTTGCGGCGCACGGTGAACTTCAGTTGGCCCAGCACGTTCTCGGCCTGCTTCGCATCGGGGCACACCACGCTCAGCGCGCCGCAACGCTCGCCGTACACGCTCATGCTCTTGCTGAACGAGTTGGCCACGAAGGCGGAGAGGCCGGCCGCGGCGATGGCGCGTACGGCATAGGCGTCTTCCTCGATGCCGTCGCCGAAGCCCTGGTAGGCGAGGTCGAGATAAGGGATGAGCTGGCGATCGCGCAGCACGGGGATGAGCTCGTCCCACTGTGCTCGCGTGAGGTCCACGCCGGTGGGGTTGTGGCAGCACGCGTGCAGCAGCACGATGCTCCTGACCGGCAGGCCGCGCAACGTGGCCAGCATGTCGGCGAACTTCACGCCGCCGGTGGCCGCGTCGTAGTACGGGTAGGTGTTCACCTTCAGGCCCGAGCCTTCGAACATGGAGCGGTGGTTGTCCCACGTGGGGTCGCTTACCCACACGCCGCTGCCGGGGAAGTAGCGCGCAATGAAATCGGCACCCACCTTGAGGCCGCCGCTGGAGCCCACCGACTGGATGGTGGCCACGCGGCCCGAGGTCACTGCTTCATGGCCCGCGCCGAACAGCAGCTGCTGCACAGCCTGGCGAAAGTTGGCTGCGCCTTCGATGGGCAGGTAGGGCTTGGGGCCGGTGTTGGCCAGCATCCTGGTTTCGGCATGTCGCACCGCGGTCATCACCGGGATGCGACCCGCGTCGTCGAAATAGATGCCGATGCTCAGGTTGACCTTGTTGGGGCGCGGATCCTTCTGGAAGTCTTCGTTGAGGCTCAGGATGGGGTCGCCGGCAAAGGGCTCGACGTGCTGGAACATGATGGAAATTTCTCCTCGGTGAGTCGTGTGTGTCCGGTTCAGCTCAGGCGGCCTGCAGCGCGGCTTCGATGTCCTTCTTCAGTGCCTTGGGCTCGTCGTTGGGCGCATAGCGCTTGACCACTGAACCATCGCGGCTCACGAGGAACTTCGTGAAGTTCCACTTGATGGACTTGCTGCCCAGGATGCCCGGCGCTTCTTTCGTGAGCCATTGGTACAGCAGGTGGGCACCCGAGCCGTTGACGTCGACCTTGCTCATCATCGGGAAGCTGACGCCGTAGTTCAGCGAGCAGAACGATGCGATCTCGGCATTGCTGCCGGGGTCCTGCGAGCCGAACTGGTTGCACGGAAAGCCCAGCACCACGAGGCCGCGCTCACCGTATTCCTTCCACAGCTTTTCGAGCCCGTCGAACTGGGGCGTGAAGCCGCAGGCGCTGGCGGTGTTGACGATGAGCAGCACCTTGCCGCGGTATTGCGAAAGCTGCACGTTCCTGCCGTCGATCGACTGGGCCTCGAAGTCGTACACGCCACTCATGTGACAACTCCTTCACGGAAAACGAAACGGCCGATGGTAGCCTCTGGGGACGAACCGGGGTGATGCGTGACATTCCCCGATGCGAAACAGGCACGGCTCATGCAAACTGAGCCGCACCCCGTTCTCAATGCGCACCATGACGACACGCTTTCGCGTGGCCTTGCTCGGTTTCAGCGCTTTCGAGCGCAGCGCTCTCGAGTCGTACTTCCGCCTCGCGCCGGAAGACGGTGCGCATCACACCCACTACGAACTGCTGCCCGACATCGTGCCCAGCCGCGAAGCCTGCGACTTCGTGCTGGCCGACTCGGACCATGCCGAGGTGATGAACGTGGTGGCTGCCGCCGGGCGTGCAGCCGACACGGTGTATGTGGGCACGCACCACGCACCGGCCGCGCCACGCGAGGCATTGGCAGACCTGGCACGGCCCATCGACCCGCTGCGCGTGCGGCGCGAGTTCGATGGCGCGGTCGATCGGCGTTCGCAGGCACGGCAAGCCGAGCCGGTGAACGCCACGCCTGCACGCCGCTACACCGCACGCGCGCGCCTGCATGCCGAGGAACAGGCCGCGCGCGAAAGCGAAGGCGGTGACTTCTCGCATTCGGTGCTGCTGGGCGGCGTTGGCGGCGACGGCATGTTCGACCAGGTACTGGTGGTCGACGACAGCGAGATCGCGAGGCGCTTCCTGCAGATGAAGCTGCAGCGGCTCGGCTACACGGTGCACACCGCGAGCAGCGGGCAGGCCGCGCTCGAGATGGTGGCCGCGCACCGCTATGCCTTCGTGTTCCTCGACGTCGCGATGGACGGGCTCGACGGCTTCGAGACCTGCAAGCAGATCAAGCACAGGCCATGGCCGCTGGACGAACGGCTGATGCGCGGGCCGCTGGTCGTCATGGTCACGGCGCGCAGCGGCTCGGTCGATCGCATCCGCGGCACGCTGGCCGGCTGCGACGCCTACCTCACCAAGCCGCTGAATGAAGACGAGTTGATCGCCACGCTGTCGAAGTACGACGACTGCTTCGAGCGCGTGTTCGAAAACACCGTGCCGCCCATGGCGCAGTTCTGACTTTCTTTCCAACCACAGAAGGGGCAAGACGCATGCAGCACCGACTCTCTCACGCCGAGATTCGCGAGGCTTTGCCGGGCGCGGCGCGCGACCTCGCGCAATGCCGTGCCGACCGCATCGGCGACGACCTGATCGATCGCTTCGTGGCGCTCGACTGGATGGAATGGCGCGGCGGTGCGCTCAAGCTCACGCAGGTGGGGCTCAACGTGATCGCGCAGGCCGCAGCCGCGCAGGCACGGGGATAACAAGCTCCTCCCTTGGCGGGAGGGGGCCAGGCACGGTCACGTCGCCCGCTTCCCGAAATAGGCACGCAGCGCCTCGATGGCGTGCCGCACCTTCGCTGGCTGCTCGTCGCGCCGCGGCGTGATGGCGTAGATGCCCAGGTCGGGCAGCCGCCAGCCGGGCAGCACCGGCACCAGGCTACCGTCGCGCAGCTCGGCTTCGATGTCGGGCGCCCCCATCGCAGCCACGCCCAGCCCGGCTACGCACAATTCCTGCAGCGAGTTGTGGTTGGTGCTGGCGATGCGGCCTTCGATGCGCAGCACGTGCGGCGCACCGCCGCCTTCGGGCTGCAGCTCGTACAGCGCCGCGGGCCGCCCGCGCGTCTGCCGCACCAGCCAGTCGTGCTGCACCAGATCGGCGGGAGACGCCGGCCAGCCGCGCCGCGCCAGGTAGGCGGGCGCGGCCACCAGCACGAAAGGCAGGTCGCCCAGCTTGCGGGCGACGAAGCTGGAATCGGCCAGCTGGCCGCCCACGCGCAGCGCCAGGTCGATGCGCTGCTCGATCAGATCCATCGGCGCGTCGTCGATGAAAAGCCGCAACGTGAGCTTGGGGTGTGCCACCAGCAGCGGCCCCAGCGCCGGCCCCAGATGGCGCGCAAAACCCACCGGCGCGGTGAGCCGGAGTTCGCCTTCGGGCGCGTCGCGCAACCGGGCCAGCGCTTCGCCCGCCTCGCGCGCGGCGGCCACCATCGCGGCACAGCCGGCGGCATAGCGCTCGCCCGCTTCGGTGAGCGTGAGCTTGCGGGTGGAGCGGTGCATCAGCGTGACGCCCAGCTCGCGTTCGAGCTGGCGCAGCTGCTGGCTCACGGCCGAGGCCGTCATGCCGAGCTGCCGGGCGGCGCCGGTCATCGAGCCCGAAGCCACCACCTCGGCAAAGATCGCCATGCGTTTGAGCTGATCCATTGTGAAGCTGGCCTTAATTGAGATAGCGTCAGAGCCCCTCTAGCGCGCCCATTGTGAAGCCACGAACATCCCGGCATCGCTTTGACTCTTGAACGAAAGGACCCGCTCATGAAGATCGCCCTCATCGGTGGCACCGGCTTTGTCGGCAGCGCCCTGCTCGAAGAAGCCCTGCAACGCGGCCACCAGGTCACCGCCCTGGCCCGCGATGCCTCGAAGTACCAGCCGCACGAGCGCCTGACCGTGGTGGCCGCCGACGCACAGGACGCCGCCCAGGTGGCGCGCGCCGTGGCCGGCCACGACGCCGTGCTGAACGCCTACAACCCCGGCTGGAGCACGCCGAACATCCGCGACGAGTTCCTGAAAGGCACCCGCGCCATCTACGACGGTGTGCGCGCCTCGGGCGTGAAGCGCCTGCTGGTGGTGGGCGGCGCGGGCAGCCTGTTCGTGGCCCCTGGCGTGCAGCTGGTGGACACGCCCACCTTCCCCGCCGAATGGAAAGAAGGCGCGCTGGGTGCGCGCGAGGCGCTGCGCCTCATCCAGCAGGAGACCGAGCTCGACTGGACCTTCCTGTCGCCAGCGGTGTTCCTCGAGCCCGGCCCCCGCACGGCCAAGTTCCGCCTCGGCAAGGACGAACCGCTGATGCAGGCCGACGGCACGCCCGCGCACATCTCGGTGGCCGACCTGGCGGTGGCAGTGATCGACGAGATCGAGCAGCCGCGCCACGTGCGACAGCGCTTCACGCTGGGGTACTGAACCATGGCCGGCGGCACCCTGCTCTATCTGTACGACCCGCTGTGCGGCTGGTGCTACGGCGCCACCGCGGGCCTGGACGCGCTGCAGCAGCAGGCGCCGCACTGGCAGGTTCGTCCGCTGCCCACCGGGCTGTTCGCCGGCGACCCCGGCCGCCGGCTCGACCCGGCGATGGAGGCGCACATCTGGCAGGCCGACCAGCGCATTGCGGCGATGAGCGGCATGCCCTTCAGCGAGGCCTACCGCACGCAGGTGCTGCGCAACCCGTCGTCCGGCTTCGACTCGGAGCCGGCGACGCTGGCGCTCACCGCGGTCGCGCGCAGTGAATCCGCCTCGCGCGAGCAGGCCGTGCTCAAGGCCATCCAGCATGCGCGCTGGGTGCTGGGGCAGGACATCACCGAGCTGCCCGTGCTGGCCGAAGCGCTGGCCTCGGCCGCCGGCGAGCCGGCCGCCATGTGGCTCGAGCGCATGGCCATGCCCGCCCTGCCGGGGGCCACGCAGCTGCGGCTGGAGCGGGCCACGCAGCTGATGCGGCGCTTCGGCTTCCAGGGCGTGCCGTCGCTGGTGGCACTGAACACGACCGCAGCCGACGACGAGGCGGCGTTGGTGGAAGCCGCGCTGCAACACGGCCGCGCCGTGCGTGGCAACGCGTTGTTCGACGGTTCGCTGTCGCGCCAGCTGGAAGCTGCTGCCTGAGCTGAGCCGGATCGAGTGGCGGGCGCTTGCGCGCGCCTCCTGGGTTCAGGCCTCGAAAGGCAACCCGACGTAGTTCTCGGCCAAGGCCGTCGAACCCGCCACCGAGCCGACGAGGTAGTCGAGCTCGGCGCGCTGCATCTTGGCACCGAACTCGCCGTTGTCGGGGAATTTGTGCAGCAGCGAGGTCATCCACCACGAGAAGCGCTCGGCCTTCCAGATGCGGCGCAGGCACTTCTCGGAATAGCGGTCGATGCCTTCGCTGCTCTTGCCGTTGAAGTACTCGGCCAATGCACGCGAGAGGTAGCCCACGTCGGAAGCCGCGAGGTTGAGGCCCTTGGCCCCGGTGGGCGGCACGATGTGCGCGGCGTCACCCGCGAGGAACAGGCGCCCGAAGCGCATGGGCTCGGCTACGAAGCTGCGCAGCGGCGCGATGCTCTTCTCGATGGAAGGCCCGGTCACCAGCTGCTCGGCCGCTTCGGGGTCGAGCCGGCGGCGCAGTTCATCCCAGAATGCATCGTCGGACCAGTTCTCCACCTTGTCGTCGAGCGAGCACTGCACGTAGTAGCGGCTGCGGTGCGGCGAGCGCATGCTGCACAGCGCGAAGCCGCGCTCGTGGTTCGAATAGATGAGCTCGTGCGCCACTGGCGGCACGTCGGCCAGGATGCCGAGCCAGCCGAACGGGTAGACGCGCTCGAAGGTCTTGATGGCCTGCGCCGGCACGCTGGCCCGGCACACGCCGTGGAAGCCATCGCAGCCGGCGATGAACTCGCATTCGACTTCGTGCGTGACGCCGTCCTTCGTCTGGTAGGTGACGCGCGGCTTGTTCGAGTCGAAGTCGTGGATGGCGACGTGTTGGGCTTCGTAGACGGTGGTAAGACCTTCTGCGGAGCGCGCGTCCATCAGGTCGTGCGTGACCTCGGTCTGGCCGTAGACCATGACGTGGCGGCCGCCGGTGAGTTGGGCGAGGTCGATGCGGTGGCGCGCGCCGCCGAAGCACAGCTCGATGCCTTCGTGCACCAGACCTTCGCGATGCATGCGCTCGCCGACACCGGCTTGGTCCAGCAGCTCGCAGGTGCTTTGTTCGAGGATGCCGGCTCGGATGCGGGCCAGCACGTAGGCGGCACTGCGTTGTTCGATGACGATGTTGTCGATGCCGGCCTTGTAGAGGAGTTGGCCGAGCAATAGGCCGGAGGGGCCGGCGCCGATGATGGCGACTTGGGTTTTCATCTTTGCTTCTCTTGCTGCTGTTGCTTTGATGGCTTCTTGACGTGGTGGTTTGTCACTCGAAGCAGCCCGCCGGGAATCCGCCCCGGCGCGCTGCTACCTCGACAAAACACAACAACACGAAAGCAACCAAAACCCACACACAAAACCAACCCTCACAACAAAGTCCGCAACTGCGCCTGCGCCTGCAAAAGAGCCGGCAAACACTTGTCCACCAACTCATCCATCCTCATCCGCGACGCATGAACACTCACATTCATCGCCGCCACCACGTCCCCGCGGTAGTTCTTCAACGGCACGGCAATCGTCCGCAGCCCCAGCTCCAGTTCCTGGTCCACCATCGCATACCCATTGGCCCGCGCCCGCGCGACCTCCAGCCGCAGCCGCTCGCGATGCACGATGGTGTGGGGCGTCAGCGCCTCCAGCGTCTGCCGCGCCAGCCACGCATCCACTTCTTCCTGCGGCCTGGCCGCCATGAGCACGCGCCCGTTCGAAGTGCAATACGCCGGCACGCGCGTACCCGGCTGCAAGGTGGCCGACACCACGCGCCCCGCACTGGCAGCCGCCACCGCGATCACGTCGTCGTGATCGAGCACGCCCGCTGACGAAGCCTCCTGCAGCGCATAGGCCAGCTTGTGCAGCTGCGGCTGGATGACCCGGGGCAGCCGGGCCGAATGCATGTAGCTCTGCCCCAACCGCAGCACCTTGGGCGCCAGGCCGAACATCTTGCGGTCCTGCTGCACGTAACCCAGGTGGGTCAGCGTGATGAGGTAGCGGCGCGCCGCGGCACGCGTGAGGCCGGTGCGCTCGGCCACTTCGGTGATGGACAGGCGCGGCCGGTCCTGGTCGAAGGCTTCGATGACAGCCAGGCCTTTTTCCAGGCCGGCGATCAGGTCGCGCTTGAGCGGCCCGCCGGGGCTCGCTTCCTGCGGGCCGGAAGAGGCTGCACCGACCGATGGGTCATCGTCTTCACCATCGCCGTCGCCGGGCACCGGGGGGTCGGCCGCGGCAGGCCCGGACGCCACGCTGTGGTTGCTGCGCGTCGCCACGACGAACTCCTCTTCGGCAGCACCACCGGACGAAGAAGACTGTGAGCTTGCATCGGCCATTTGCGGGTAAACCCCCAATTTGGGCGCCATTCGCACAGAACGGGCGATCTCCGCGTCTTGCAGTGCCCCAGCGCCTTGCTACCAAATCAATGTAGCGCTAATTTTGAGGGCAGAAGTTCGATAACCAAACGTAAGGGCGATAAACGCACACAACAGCTGAACCGGTGGCGTGGCACAAAGCGTAGAAAGATCGCTCGCTCGCCGCCACCGGGATCGCCCTCCGAAGCCCACAGCCCCGCCCTCCAAGGAGTCCCCATGAGGTTCGATGCCATCGAAGCCGGTACCTACCCGAGCCTGATCTACCCGCCCTACAAGTCCACAGTGAAGCGCGGGCCCGCGAAAGCGCCGGTGCGGCTGAAGGCGCCGGTGGCCACCGGCCAGCTCGCCGCCTTCAGCCCCGAGCTGCTGCGCAAGAACGACCTCGACCTCACCGCTCACGGCGCCGGCGCCCCCCTGGGCGAAAAGATCGTGGTGGCCGGCCGCGTGCTCGACGAAGACGGCAAGCCGGTGCGCAACTCGCTGGTCGAGGTGTGGCAGTGCAATGCCGCCGGCCGCTACTGGCACAAGAAAGACCAGCACAACGCACCGCTGGACCCGAACTTCTTCGGCTTCGGCAAGTTTTTCACCGGCGACGACGGCAGCTACCGCTTCGTCACCATCAAGCCCGGCCCCTACCCCTGGGGCAACCACGACAAGGCCTGGCGGCCCGCGCACATCCACTTCTCGCTGTTCGGCAACGTGCATGCGCAGCGGCTGGTCACGCAGATGTACTGGGCCGGCGACCCGCTGTTCGACCACGACCCGATCTTCCAGAGCATTCCGGACGCCGGCGCCCGCGAGCGGCTCGCCTGCCGCCTCGACATGGACCTCACCGTGGGCGACCAGATGCTCGGCTACCGCTGGGACATCGTGCTGCGCGGCCGCGACGCCACGCCCTTCAACGTCTGACCCCCGCTGCCTGAAGGAACAAAGACATGAGACATCCAATGTTCACCCGCACTTCCCCGGCCGCCGCGCCGGGCCGCCCCAAGCAAGGCCCGACCCTCTCGGAGGGTCGATCGCCGTACTCGGCGAGCGGGGTGCTGTCATGACCCACAAGATCACCACTTCCCAGACCATCGGCCCCTTCCCGCACGAAGGCTGGCGCTGGGGCTTCGATGCCACGGCGCAGGTGCCGGCCGGCGCACTGGTCAGCGTGAGCGGCCAGGTGTTCGACGGCGACGGCCAGCCCATCACCGATGCGGTGCTCGAAGCCTGGGCCCCCGCGGCCGCGCAGGACGAGTCGAGCCTGCCCATTCCGGGCTTCCGCCGCGTGGCGGCCGGCGAACAGGGAGAGTTCCGCTTCCAGTTCGCGCCCACGGCCAAGGTGGCGGGCGAGCCGCTTGCCTACATCACCCTGTTCGCGCGCGGCGTGCTGAAGCACCAGTTCACCGCCGTGTTCCTCGAAGACGACCCGGCGCTCGCACAATCGGCACTGCTCAATCAGGTGGATGCCGAACGCCGGCTCACCCTGGTGGCACGCAAGGCGGGCCCCAACGAATACCGCTGGGACATCTGGATGCAGACCGACAAGGAGACGGTGTTCTTCGACTATGAATGAATGCAATGCCACTTGACCGCACCGCGGGCCGCCGCGCCGGGCCGCTCCCGAGCAAGGCCTGCGCCCCCTCCCGGAGGGGTGCCCGCCGTACCCGCGGGCGGGGTGTCGCCACCTCCCCGGGCCGCAGCGCCGGGCCGCTCCCAAGCAAGGCCCACCTCCCCTCGGGGAAGCGGCCGATGTATTCATCGGCCGAGGGACTGTCATGACCATCTTCGACAGCTTCCTCACCACGCCCGAGATCACCGCCGTGTTCAGCGACACCGCCGTGGCCCAGGCCATGTTCGACTTCGAGGCCGCGCTCGCTCGCGCGCAAGCAGCCGAGGGCGTGATCCCGGCCGGCGCGGCGCAGCCCATTGCCAGCGTGTGCCGGGCCGAGCTGTACGACATGAACGCCATCGTGGCCGCCAGTGGTCGCGCCGGCTCGCTGGCCATTCCGCTGGTGAAGGAGCTCACCAAGACGGTGGGCCTGTTCAATGCCGAATCGGCCGGCTACGTGCACTGGGGCAGCACCAGCCAGGACGTCATCGACACCGCGATGGTGCTGGTAACGCGGCGTGCGCTCACCCTCATCGACGCCGAGCTCGAACGGCTGGTGGCCGAGCTGCTGCGGCTGGCCGAAGAACATGCCGACACGCCTGTGCTCGCGCGCACGCTCATGCAGCCGGCGCTGGTCACCAGCCTGGGCCTCAAGTTCGCCAACTGGGCGGCGCCGCTTTCACGTTCACGAAAGACGCTGCGTGACGTCGCTTCACGCGCGCTGGCGCTGCAGTTGGGCGGTGCGGTCGGCACCGCCAGCGTGATGGGCGACAAGGCACCCGCCGTGGCGCAGCGCATGGCTGACACGCTGCAGCTCGCACTGCCCGACGCGCCCTGGCACACGCAGCGCGACGAGTGGGTGCGCCTCGGCCTCGAAGTGGCCGTGCTGGTGGGCAGCCTGGGCAAGGTTGCCACCGACCTGTCGCTGCTGTCGCAAGCCGAAGTGGGCGAACTGGCCGAGCCTTCCGGCAAGGGCCGCGGCGGCTCGTCGGCCATGCCGCACAAGCGCAACCCGGTGGCCTCGATGGTGGCGCTGGCCGCGGCACAACGCGCGCCGCACCGCGCCGCGGCGCTGCTCGCTGCGATGGAACAGCAGCACGAGCGGGGCCTGGGCACCTGGCAGGCCGAGCTGGCCGAATGGCCGGGCCTTTTCGTCAGCGCCCATGGCGCCTTGCACGCGCTCGCTGAAGCGATGGCCGGCCTGGTGGTGGACACGGCGCGCATGCGCCGCAACATCGACGCGCTGCACGGGCTCGTGTTTGCCGAAGCCGCGTCGATGGCATTGGCGCAGGCGGTCGGCAAGGCCCGCGCCCACGAGCTGCTCGAAGAGCTGGCGCGCCGTTGTGTCGACACCGGGCGGCCGCTGGGCGAGCTGGTGCAGGAGGCCGTGAAGAGCGACCCGCAATTGCGCGGCAACGTCAACGCCGACGAGATCGCAGCGCTGTTCGACCCCGCGCAGGCGGCGCAGCTGCCGGCACGCCAGGCCCGCACCAGAATCGAAACGCTGCGCATGCACAACGCCGCGCTGCCGCCAGCCCCCTGGCCGGCGCGGGCCACCTGAACACCTGCCCTTCTCAAGACCATGAGCTTCGACCCCTTCGACCACGACCTCGAACGCGGCATGAGCAATCGCCGCAGCATCCTCGGCGACACCTGGGTGGACAAGTCGGTGGCCAACGCCAACAGCTTCAACGCCGAGTTCCAGAACTTCTTCACCCGCTATGCGTGGCACGAGATCTGGGGTCGCCCGGGCCTGGACAAGCCGACCCGCCGCCTCATCGTGCTGGCCATCACCTGCGCGCTCGGCCGGTGGGAAGAGTTCGAGATGCACGTGCATGCGGCGCTGGCCGGCGGTGACCCCGAAACGCGCCTCACGCCAGACCAGCTGAAAGAGCTGCTCATGCAGGCCGCCATCTATGCCGGCGTGCCGGCCGCCAACACCGGCATGGCGCTGACGATGAAGGTCATGCGCGAGCTGGGCATGGATCTCACGCCCCTGCCGCCCGCCGAAGCATCACACCCCGGCGTGGGCCGTGAAGGCGGCACCACTTCGCGCCCTTCGCTGCACTACGCGGTGCGCGAACCGCGCAACGGCAAGCCGCCGCGCCACACCATCGTGCTGGCCCACGCGCTGGGGTGCGACCTGATGATGTGGGACACGCTGGCCAACGCGCTGGCAGCCGACTGCCGCGTGATCACCTACGACGCGCGCGGCCACGGCAGCTCCGAGTCCCCGGTCGGCCCCTATGCCATGGCCGAGATGGCCGAAGACGCCGAGCGCCTGCTCGCTGAACTCGACACCGGGCCGGTGGTGTGGGTGGGCCTCTCGATGGGCGGCATGGCCGGCCAGGAGCTGGCCATTCGCCACCCCAATCGCGTGAAGGCGCTGGTGATCGCCAACTCGACCTCGGCCTACCCGCCCGAAGGCCAGGCCATGTGGGACCAGCGCATCGCCGCCGTGCAGGCAGGCGGCCCCGCGTCGGTGGCCGACGGCGCGATGCAGCGCTGGTTCCACGACGCCTTCCGCACCGCGCAGCCCGCCACCGTGGCGCGCTGGCGCCATCGCGTCGCCACCACCGACAAGGTGGGCTACCTCGGCTGGTGCGAGGCCATCAAGCACCACAACACCACCGACCGCCTGCCGCAGGTGAAAGTGCCTACGCTGGTGATCGCCGGCGAGCTGGACCAGGGCACGCCGGTGGCGATGTCGGAAGTGATCGCGAAACGGATCCCGAACGCTCGATTGATGGTGCTGAAGGAGGCTTCGCATCTGAGCGTGCTGGAGCAGCCGGCGGCGTTCGAGGCGGCGTTGCAGGGGTTTTTGGCAGGGGTGTAGTACGCCAGCAACCTATCACCTGACACGCTGCATCCGCTTCACGCGAGTCCACCAGCGTTTGGACCTACAGTCCTGCTGATCGAATCCTGCCAAGCTAGCCTTCTTACTCATAAGACGGTAACTTGCGAGACACAGAAGACATGAAAGCCAAGCATTGGCGCGGCATTGCGGCCGTTTCGTGTCGCCTAAGTTACTGACCTGTGAGTAATGAGCTATCAGATAGTCGAAATTCCGGAGGACGCGCGAGAAGACACCGAACAACTCGGCAGCAAGCCGAAGTTCTGGGTATTGCTCGACGGCAAGCGGTGGTTGTTCAAGGAGGCACGCCCCGACACCGGCGAAGACTGGGCGGAGAAGGTTGCAGCTGAGTTGGCTCGCGCAGTCGGCATCCGAGCCGCAACCGTGGAGCTGGCCGAGTACGGTGGGCGACGAGGTTGCATCTCCATGAACTTCGTTGATGTAGAGGTGGGGCAAGCGCTGGTTCACGGCAACGAGATATTGGCGATGCATGTCACCGGGTACGACAAGGTCAAGACTTTTAGGCAGTCTGACCATACGCTCGAAAACATTCAGCGCGCACTTCGCGGTCTATTCCAGCCAGACCACGCGAACTCAATGCTCACAGAGCTTGCTGGATTTATGGTCTTGGACGCCTTGATCGGAAACACAGACCGTCACCACGAGAACTGGGGACTTTTGCTTGAGTTCAAAAAGAATCCCCGGGCGTTGTCCGTCGGCGTTGCCCCGAGTTTCGATCACGCTTCATCGCTGGGCCGTGAGTTACGCGACGATCGTCGCGCTGAACTGCTGCTCAGCGGTCGAGTCGCGTGGTATGTGAGAAAGGGGCGGGGCGGCATCTACAGGGGCCCGGAAGAACGTCACGGAGAGAACCCTCTCAGACTCGTGCAGATAGCTGCGAGAGCGTATCCTTCCTACTTCAGACCCGCCTTGCAGCGGGTCACCGCACTTTCTGAGAAGGACGTGCGACAGATGGTTGACTCACTACCTGAACAGCGAGCATCGGAATCAGCGAAGCTGTTCGCGGTGGCGATGGTTCTGTGCGCACAGGCTTCCCTTGTAGAGACCTTGAGATGACGACTTTGTTTGTTGCCTGGCAAGCGCCCGACCCAACACGTGCGTGGTTTCCGATCGGTCGTCTAGATGCCTCATCGAACAGGCAAGACTATGTGTTCCAGTACACGCGCGGTGCCTTGAAGGCCCATGAGCAGGCAGGTTTCGAACCTTTAATCGCATTCCCGTCTTTCGAGCGTCGCTATGAGGCTCACGAACTCTTCCCGCTATTCAGGAACCGCGTCCTGGAATCCAATCGGAAAGATTTTGCAGAGTACTTGCAGTGGCTGGACCTGGATCCTGCCAACGCGGACCCCATCGAAATCTTGAGTCTGACAGGTGGCGAACGGCAGACAGACAGCCTTGAGGTATTCCCAAAGGTCAAGAAACTTCAGGACGGAACGGTTCGCTGCAGGTTCTTCCTGCACGGGTTGCGGCATGTCTCCCCTGCAGCACGTGAACGAGCTGAGTCCCTAGGAGAAGGCGAGTCTTTGCAGGTAGCGATCGAAGTGAACAATCCTGCGACCACTTACGCCGTGCAGCTCCAGACTACTGACTGCCACCTCATCGGATGGGCTCCGCGATATCTGGTGGATGACCTCCGGGCAGCGTTGCTCGAGCACTCCACCATCAAAGCGACTGTCCAGAGGATCAACCGTCTCGGCGCACCGTACGCACGGCGAGTTCTAGTCGAGTTGCGCGGCGGCGTTCCGGCCGCCTTTGAACCAATGACGTCAGAGGAGTACCGCGTCGTCCCAGAGTGAATCGCTCCTGCGTACGCAGCATCGGCTTCCTGTCCATCGGTCAAGTCATTTCACCCGCTGCTTCTCGAGCTTGCGGGCCAGCGTGCGGCGGTGCATGCCCAGCCGCCGCGCGGTTTCAGAGATGTTGAAGCCGGTTTCGGCCAGCGTCTCGTGGATGCGCTCCCACTCGAGCGTCTTGATCGACGTGGTGCGCTCGGTGAGTTCCACGTCGGCATCGCCTTGCGCGCGCTCGAAGGCGGTTTCGATGTCGTCGGTGTTGGCCGGCTTGGCGAGGTAGTGGCGCGCGCCGAGCTTGATGGCTTCCACCGCGGTGGCGATGCTGGCGTAGCCGGTGAGCACCACGATCACCATGGCGGGGTCGTGCGCATGCAGCGCCTGCACGCACGCCAGGCCCGAAGCGCCGCCGGCCAGCTTGAGGTCCACCACCGCATAGCCCGGCCGTGGTCCGCCGGCCAGCAGCATGCGCACTTCGTCGAGGCTGGTTGCGCGCAGCACCTGGTAGCCGCGGCGTTCGAACGAGCGTGCGAGCGTGCGTGCGAAGGCGTCGTCGTCCTCCACGATCACCAGCGTGCGGGGTTCAGCGTTGTGGTCCGTCGTCATCGTCGGCTGCATCTTCCTCTGCCGGCGCCAGCGCTGCCAGCGGCAGGCGGATTTCCACTTCGGCGCCGCCCTCGACCCGGTTGCGCGCCGCGATGCGCCCGCCCAGCGAGCGGGCCACGTTGACGGCCAGGAACAAGCCCAGCCCACCGCCGGGGCGACCCTTGCTGGATTGGTAGGGCTTGCCGAAACGCTCGAGCATGGCGGGCGCGAAGCCGGGGCCTTCGTCGCACACGCGCAGCACGAGCTCGTCGTCTTCGCAGCGCGCCACGAGGCTGGGCGCGGCCTGCGGCGCGGCTTCGAGCGCGTTGTCGAGCACGTTGTCGAGCATCTGCCGCAGCGCGAAGTCCGAGATCATCGGCAGGTCGGGCGTGTCGCCGCGCTCGTAGCGCAGGCCGACGGCGTTGCGCGTGTTCCGCCAGTGCGCCACCAGCTCGTCGAGGAAGGCATGCAGCGTGGTCTGCACCGGCGCCTCGCCGCGCGCTTCGCCGGCCGAAAGCAGGATGCCGCTGACGATGGCCTTGCAGCGCTGCAGCTGGCGCTGCATCTCTTCGATCTCCTCGCGCAGTTCGGGCTCGGCGGCGAAAGGCGCCATGCGCGACCAGTCGCCCAGGATCACCGACAGCGTGGCCAGCGGCGTGCCCAGCTCGTGCGCGGCCCCCGAGGCCAGCAGGCCCATGCGCACGATGTGCTCCTCTTCGGCGGCGCGCTGGCGCAGCGCGGCCAGCCGCTCGTCGCGCTGGCGCAGGTTGCGCCCGATGCGCACGATGAAGATCACCAGCAGCGCCGCGTTGAGCAGGAAGCAGATCAGCAGCCCGCCCACGTAGGGCGCCGACAGGGCCGCACCCGCAAACCCCGGCAGCGGCAGCGGCCGGTACCAGTGCGTGAGCGCGGCGAAGCACAGGCTCGTGAGCGCGACGATGGTCCAGATGTGGCGCGGCCGCAGCAGCACCGAGCCCACCGCCACCTGCAGCAGGTATACGAAGATGAAGGGGTTGGTGACGCCGCCCGAATAGAACAGCTGGCCGCTCAGCACGCCCACGTCGACCAGCAGGCCCACGAACAGCTCGCCGTAAGCAACGTTGGAGGCGAAGCGGCTGCGCAGCCAGCACGCGCCGTTGAACAGCGCCACCGCGCCCAGCAGCGTGAGCATTTCGGCCAGCGGCAGCGTGATGCCGAGCGCGAAGTGCACCACAAGGATGGTGAGCAGCTGGCCCGCCACGGCCAGCCAGCGCAGCTCGATCAGCTGCAGCAGGTTCTTGCGGCCGGCAAGCTTTTCAGGCGCCTGTGCGGCGTCGCCCGGCTCGTGTTGCAGCTGGGCATCCATACTGGAGCTGTCAAGCAGCCACGCGCCGCTGCCCACGCAGCTCGGCGACGATGGCGTAGCCGAGCGCGGCAGCCGTCATCAAGGCCAGGACGAACCACGTGATGGCGTACATCAGGTGGTTGTTGGTGAAGTGCAGCACCGTGAGGCCGGGGCGGGGCCAGTCGAGCGGCGCATCGTTGTTGGCCGCCACGTCGACGAAATACGGCGCCACCGCGCCGGCATGTTCGCCACTGCCCAACCCACGCGTGGCGGCGATGGCGGCCACGTCGCGCGAATACCAGCGGCCGGCCGCGGGGTCGTTCTTCTGCAGCATGCGGCCGGCGGGCTCGGACAGGCGCAGCAGGCCGGCCGCCGTTTGCGTGCCGGTGGGCGCGGCCTGGCCGCGCGCCGCAGGTTCGCGCATCTCGGGCGGCACGAAGCCGCGGTTGACCAGCACCCAGTAGCCTTCTTCGGTGCGCAGCGGCGTGAGCACCCAGTAGCCGCTGCCCAGCGCGGTGGTCGCCTGCACCAGCGTTTCGAGCTCGTGCGCGAAACGCCCGCGCAGCAGCACGCGGCGGTATTCGGCGCTGGCGGCGTCGAGCTTGTCCCATTCGGCGGGGCCGGGTGCGGCCACCGGCTCGGCCTTTTGGCGCTGCTCGACACGTTCGATGAGATCGGTCTTCCACGCCAGCCGGTTCACCTGCCACAGGCCCAGCGCCACGAAGCCGGCAAAGGCGAACAGGCCGCCCAGCAGCAGCGCGACCCACAGGGCCGGGCTGCTGCGGCGTGGAACACCGGTGGTTTCTTCAGGGGTGCGATGTGTCGTCATCGAAGGGAAGCGCCGCGAGCGCTGCGGGATGGGTCAGGGAAGCGTCTTCATGTCGTGCACGGGCATCATGTTCGTGTTCAGGTGATACATCACCCAAATGGAACCGGCCAGCATGATGATCACGATCGCCGCCGTGAAGATCAACGACAGCATCGACCAGCCGCCTTCGATCTTCGCGTTCATGTGCAGGAAGTAGATCATGTGCACGACGATCTGCACCGCCGCGAAACCGAGGATCACCGCGGCCGTGAGGCCCGGCGTGGGCAGCACCTTGCCCATCACCAGCCAGAAAGGAATGGCGGTGAGCACGACGGCCAGCAGGAAGCCGACGACGTAGCCCTTCACCGAGAAGTGGTAGCCACCGTCGTCATCGTGGCCGTGGTGGTCGTGGCCGTGATCGTCGTGGTGGTGGTGTTGGTTGGATCCGCTCATGCCAGAACCCCCATGAGATAGACGAAGGTGAACACGCCGATCCAGACGACGTCGAGGAAGTGCCAGAACATCG
>CAMLLU010000083.1 GCA_946480925.1 uncultured Rivibacter sp. | reverse complement strand
TCCCTCCTCTGCACCCGCTCCTGCGCAAACAACTCCTCCAACTGCTGCCGCCCGGCCTTCGCCATGGCCACCAGCTTCGCCTCGTCCTTGTGATGCGGCCACACGCGCTCGATCTGTTCCACGCTGTGCCGCCGGAACCGCATCGCCAGCTGCCGCGCATGGTGCGGCAGCCAGCCCAGCTGCTCGAGCACGCTGCGCGCGCTCGCCAGCGCTGAATCAAGCGTCTCGCGTTCGACCAACGTGACGCCCCGGTCCCGCAGCCCGTAGTAGTGCTGCACGTTGCGCGCCCGCGCCACCACCTTCAGATGCGGGAAGTGCTCGCGTGCCAAATCGGCCACCTTGAGGCTCTGCTCCATGTCGTCGATCGCCAGCACGAGCACGCGGGCGGTCTCGGCGCCGGCGGTGCGCAGCAAATCCAGCCGTGTCGCATCGCCGAAATACACCGTGAAACCGAAGCGCCGCACGGTTTCCACCTGGTCGGCGTCATGGTCCAGCACGGTGGCCTTCAGGCCGTTGGCATACAGCAGGCGGCCGATGATCTGCCCGTAGCGGCCGAAGCCGGCAATGATCACCGGCGCGTTCTGCGGCTCGGAAAGCTCTTCCACCGCCGGCACGTTGCAATTGGCATAGCGCGGGATCACGAAGCGGTCGATCAGCACCAGCAGCACCGGTGTCAGCACCATGCTCAGTGCCACCGCGCCGACGAGCACCGAGCTCGCCTCGGCGCTGAAGATGCGGGCGCCCGCCGCCTGCTGGAACACCACGAAGGCGAACTCGCCACCCTGCGCCAGCAGCAGCGTGAACACCGGGCGCTCCTGGTAGGGCAGGTCCATCGCCCGCGCGATCACCCACAGCACCGAGGCCTTCAGCGCCAGAAAGCCGACGAGGATCAGCGCCACCACGCCTGGCCGAGCGAGCAGCGCGCCGAAGTCGATGCTCATGCCCACGGCCATGAAGAACAGGCCCAGCAGCAGGCCCTTGAAGGGTTCGACGTCGGTTTCGAGCTCGCGCTTGTATTCGCTTTCAGCCAGCAGCACGCCACCCAGGAAGGCGCCCAGCGCCATCGAGAGGCCCACGGCCTGCATCAGCGCGGCAATGCCTACCACCAGCCCAAGTGATGCGGCGGTAAAGATCTCCGGCGTGCGGCTGCGGGCGATCCAGCGGAAGGCGTGGCGCAGCACCAGCCGGCCCACCAGCACGATGGCGGCGATGACGCCCACCGCGCGCGCGGCTTCGAACCAGGCGTTGCCCTCGTTGGCCTCGACCGTGCCCAGTACCGGAATGAGCGCCAGGATGGGGATGGCTGCGACGTCCTGGAACAGGAGGACCGAAAACCCCGCCTGGCCCGATGACGTGGGCATGAGGTTGCGGTCGTTCATGACCTGCAGCGCCACCGCGGTGGACGACAGTGCCAGCCCGAGCGACGCCACCACGGCAATGCGCCACGGCACGCCCACCAGCAAGGCCACTGCGGCCATCACCGCGGCGCAGGCCAGCACCTGCGCCGTGCCCCAGCCGAAGATGGGGCGTCGCAGCGCCCACAGCCGGCGCGGCTCCAGCTCGAGGCCGACGAGGAAGAGCATCAGCACCACGCCGAACTCGGCGAAGTGCAGCAGCGTGTTGGGGTCGTCCACCAGCTTCAGGCCGAACGGCCCGATCACGATGCCGGCGGCCAGGTAGCCGATGATCGAACCGAGGCCCATGGCCTTGGCCACGGGCACGGCCACCACGGCGGCGGCCAGGAAGACGAGGCTGGCGGTCAGCCAGGAGGTGTGTTCCATGTGCGCGGCCCCTCAGACTTCCACGCGCTCTTGCGGCCGGTCGGCTTCGGGCACGTCGCAGTGTTCGCGCTCCTCGAGCTCGGCGAGCTCGGGCCAGCGGGGGTAGCTGGCCAGGCGCTCGCCGAAGGTGGCTGCATGGGCCTCGACGGCCGGGCGGTCTGCCTTGTGGGCGCCGTGCAACACCAACGGCGGCAGGAAACGCATGCCGCACAAGGCGGCGGTCTGTTCGTAGGGGGGCATGAAGGCGTCGAAGAAATAGCGGTTGTAGCCGGCGGGGTGGTAGGCGGCTTCGGCGCCGCCGGTGGAGGTGGCGAGCCACAGGTCCTTGCCTTCGAGCGCGCGGCCGTCGTGGCCATAGGCCCAGCCGTAGGCCAGCACCTCGTCGACCCACAGCTTCATCAGCGAGGGCATGCTGTACCAGTGGAAAGGGTGCAGCCAGACGATGAGCTGCGCCTGCTCCAGGGCAGCCTGCTCGGCGCTCACGTCGATCAGGTAGTCAGGGTAGAGCGAGTAGATGTCGCGCACTGCCAGGTCCGGGCCTTGCAGGGCCTGTGCAGCGGCGAGGAGCGCTCGGGTCACGCGCGAGTGGCGCAGGTCGGGGTGGGCGAGCAGGACGAGGGTCCGGGCCATGTGGGTTGATCCTGGGGGTTACGTTGGGAGCCGCCGCTAACATACCCGATCGACGCAACGGGACGAGGAGCAGAAGATGCCGGTCATCGTGGTGGCCAATCCGAAGGGAGGCGTGGGCAAGTCCACGCTGTCGACCAACCTGGCCGGCTGGCTGGCTCGCCAGGGGCATGCGGTGATGCTGGGCGACGTGGACCGTCAGCAGTCGGCCCGCACCTGGCTCTCGCTGAGGCCGTCCGAGCTGCCCACCATCGCCACCTGGGAGGCCGGCCACGACGACATCGTCAAGCCGCCCAAGGGCACCACGCACGTGGTGCTCGACACCCCCGCCGGCCTGCACGGCAGGCGTTTCGACGAGGTGATGAAGCTGGCCGACCAGGTGCTCGTGCCGCTGCAGCCCAGCATCTTCGACATCTACGCGACGCGGCAATTCATTTCCGACCTGCTCAAGCACCGCAAGCACGACAAGGTGAAGGTCGCGGTAGTGGGCAACCGCGTGAAGGACCACACCATCGCCGCCGACCAGCTCAAGAGCTTTCTCGGGACGCTGGGCGCGCCGGTGTTGACCCACCTGCGCGACACGCAGAACTACGTGCACCTGGCGGCCCGCGGCCTCACGCTGTGGGACGTGGCACCCGGCCGCGTCGAGAAAGACCTGGAACAGTGGGCGCCGGTCACCGCATGGTCGACGCAGTAGCCACCGGGCCAGGCTGCCACTCAGGCGACTGACACGCGGGCCGGCCGCGGCCAACATCCCGCGGTTGCAACACACACGCGGCGCCTCGTGCGCCTTGCCTCATGAAGACGTTCGAACACCTGAAGGACCTCGAGGCCCACGTGGGCCAGGAGATCGGCACCAGCGACTGGCTCACCGTCGAGCAGTCGCGCATCGACGAATTCGCCCGCGCCACCGGCGACCACCAGTGGATCCACGTGGACCCTGCACGCGCCGCGCAAGGGCCCTTCGGCACGACCATTGCCCACGGCTTTCTCACGCTGAGCCTGCTGCCGGTGTTCTTCGAGACCGCGTTCTCGGTGGCCGACTCGCACATGGGTGTGAACTACGGCCTCAACCGCGTGCGCTTCATGGCGCCGGTGCCGGTGGGCAGCCGGCTGCGCGCACGCTTCAAGCTGCTGTCGTACGAGGCCATCACGGGCGGCGCGCAGCTCGCCATCGAAGCCACCATCGAACGCGAAGGGGCAGACAAGCCTGTGTGCGTGGCCGAATCGCTGACGCGCCGCTTCGTGTGAGCTTGTGCCCACACCCCCGTGTGGGGGAAGGCGCTGCAGGGGCCGGCTGAATTAGCATCGCGCGCACAGGCGAGTTCAAGTTCAGAAAAAACAAGAACGACAAGTACATGGGATCACGCCGCTCCCCAAGCGGCCGACGAAAGAGCGATGCAATGAAAGTGCTGCTGATCGACGACCACCCGCTCATCCTTTCTGCGCTGCAGACGGTGATCAAGGGGCTGGGTGACGACGTCACGGTGGCCGGTGCCGGCAGCGCCCGCGAAGCCCGCGCCGCCCTGGCGGCCGACTCCGATTTCGACCTGGTGCTGCTCGACCTGCAATTGGGCGACGCCAACGGCTTCGACCTGCTGGCCGACCTGCGCGAAACCTACCCCGCCTTGCCCGTGGTGGTGGTGTCGGCCTCCGACCGCACCAGCGACGTGATCCGCTCCATCGACATGGGCGCCATGGGCTTCGTGCCCAAGCGCGCCAGCAACGAGCAGCTGTTCGAGGCGCTGCGGCTGGTGATGTCCGGCGGCATCTACGTGCCGCCCATGACCATGGGCAGCGGCACTTCGCAGTCAGCACCCGAACCCGACACCACGCCCGGCTACCTGCGTGTGGTGCGCCGCGAGGCCAGCGCCAGCGACTTCCAGAAACCGCAGGCCCTGGCTCAGCTGGGCCTCACGCCACGCCAGACCGACGTGCTGGCACTGCTGCTGCAGGGCAAGCCCAACAAGCTCATCGCCCGCGAACTGAATCTCTCGGTAGAGACCGTGAAGGACCACGTGGCCGCCGTGCTGCGCGCGCTCGGCGTGAGCTCACGCACGCAGGCCGTGTTGGCGGTGAGCCAGATGACGCAACAGCAGGGCGGGTTTTCGGCCTGGCGACATTCATCGCGATAAACGGCGACCATGCGTGTCGCCATCATCTCGGTATTCGTCGACTATCACCGGCGAGGGGCGCACCATCGAGGTGTATTGCAGCCGCAGATCGGTCCGTTGATCGCAGCCTTGCTGCCCGACTCAGCGGACGTCGAGATCATCAACGACACCTGGGACGACCCAGACTGGTCGAAGCATTACGACCTGGTCTTTCTGTCGTGCATGCACTCCGATTTCGATCGTGCGCGCCAGATTTCGCACTACTACCGCAAGCGGGGCGCGAAGACCGTGCTGGGCGGCGTCATGGCGAGTACCCACACGCCGCTGTGCACGCCGTTCTTCGATGCCGTCGTGGTGGGTGACCCGGAAGACACCGTACCGCGTATCTACGCCGATGCTGCGGCGAACCGGCTACAGCGGTTGTACCGTTCCGGTCCCTACGACGGGACGCTGGTGCCGACGCCGAAAGTGGAGCTCACAGCTCGAAAGCAGTGGTTCCCCTTGGCCATGGAGGTCACGCGCGGCTGCCCCTACACCTGTGACTTCTGCGCACTGACCGCTGCGGGCACCCGGCACGAACTGCGGCCCGTGAACAAGGTGGTTCGGGACATACGTTCCATGCAGGCAGCGCTTGGCGGCTTGGTGGACGGGTTGCGCCGCCGCATGGTGATGTTCTATGACAACAACCTGGCGGGCAATCTTGGCTACTTCCGGCAGCTGTGCGATGCCTTGCAACCGCTGGGCATCACGTGGGCGACCTGCCTGACCTTCAACGTCATCGCCAACCGCGAGTTGCTCAAGCGCATGTACGACAGCGGTTGCCGCGCGGTCTTCATCGGCCTGGAGTCATTCAATCCTGCGGCACTGGCCGACTTCAACAAGCCGCAGAACAGGCTCAAGCATGTGGCCCAAGCCATTGAGCAGGCCCGCGACGAAGGCATCCTCGTGACCGCGGGTTTGATCCTGAGTCCTGTGCACGACGATGTGGACTACATCCACTCGCTGCCTGACCGTTTGCGCTCCAGTGGCCTGCACGTGCCGACCTTCCTGTGTTTCGAGACGCCTTTTCCAGGCACGCCTTTCTTTGACAGGCTGGCCACCAGCGAGCGGCCGATGATGCTGCCCAACGCCTTGCTGCGCGACTTCAACGCCTACACGTTGGTGGTGCGGCCCCAGCGCAGCGAACCCGAGGCGTTCGTCAGCGCATACCGTGACGTCACGCGGCAGATCTACCGGCCCACCAACCGCCTGCGCAAGCTGGCGGATGACCTGCCTCGTTTCATGCGTCGGGGCTCATGGACTGCGGTGGGGCTCGACATGGGCGATATGTGGGCGGCGGGCATGCCGGACACCCCTGGGCGTACTTACCTGGCCGGCTCTGACTTGCCGCCGCCAGAAACCGTGCCGCTGTCCGATGCGGATTTCTCCAGTGAAGCCGAACGCGAGGCCATCTGCTCGCCGATGGCCGTGACGGACGGGCTGGGGCACGTGTTGCCACAATGGCGGCCCGCTCGCACCGTCATTCGTCGACCTGTGGCGACTGAGCCGGCAGCGCTGGATACGCCCGAAGCGCCATTCCCGGATCCATCAGCCGAGGCCGACCTGGTTCCGCCTTTGCTCGCAATCTGAAGATTGAGACGCACGGTAACGCGGGACCCATCCACAAAATTACAGAGACGACACCCATGCAAGCCCCCGCGGTCCCGCTGCCCACTGATCACACGCTGCCAGATCGGGTACGCAGCCTGTTTGCTTATTCCGCGTCGTCGCTGCTTGGCAACCTCATCGGCGCTGTCGTTCTGGTGCTGTTGTTCGACGAAGTGGTGCCGGCTAAGACGTTGTGGTTGTGGGTGGGGCTGTTCCTGCTGGTGTTCGTGGGGCGGGGCGCGCTGGCCTGGCGCTTCGGTTCAGCCCGGCTGGAAACGCTGGACGACCATCGCCGCTGGCTGTACCTGTGGAACTTCGGCACCTTGGCATCCGGTGCTGCCTGGGGTTTGTCCGCGTGGCTTTTCTACGGCTACGGTCAGTCCATTCAACGGGTGGCGCTGATCCTCATCATCTACAGCTACTGCGTTGGCGCCATTCCGCTGTTGGCCACGCAGTACAGGGTGTTTCTCAGCTTCGTGGCGCTGTGTTTCGTGCCAACGATCGCGCGCATCGTCTACATGCGGGAGCCTTATAGCGTCGAACTTGCCGGCGTGATGGTGCTGATCTTCGGCATGACCTCAGTGCTGGGACGCAACTACCGCGCCGCTTTCGATCGCGTGGTGCAGCTGAAGGTGCATGCCGACCGCCTGATGGAACAGCTGCGCACCGAAAAAACCGCGGCCGAGGCAGCCCGACGCGAGGCCGAAGTCGCCAACCGCGCCAAGACGCAGTTCTTCGCTGCTGCCAGCCACGACTTGCGCCAGCCCCTGCATGCACTGGGCCTGTTCGCCGAGGCGCTGCGGCAGAAGAGCCGCAACGACGGCGAGGTGAGCCAGCTCGTCAACAGCATCAACAGTTCGGTCGATGCACTGGAAGGCCTGTTCAGCGAGCTGCTGGACATCACCCGCATCGACACTGGCGGCGTCGAGCCGCGGCCGCAGGACTTTTCGATACGCGACATGTTCGGGCGGCTGCGGCTCACCTTCGAGCCCACTGCGTTCGAAAAGGGCCTGGCACTGGACTTCCACGGCGAGCGGCACTTTGCGCATGCCGACCCGCTACTGGTGGAGCGCATCCTGCGCAACCTCGTCTCCAACGCCATTCGCTACACCGAAGACGGCGGCATCCTGGTGAGCTGCCGCACCAGCGGTGGCCAGCTCAAGCTGCAGGTGTGGGACACAGGCGTGGGCATCTCTGAAAAAGACCGCAGCCGCATCTTCGAGGAGTTCTACCAGGTGCAAGGCGGCCGGCCGCTCGAAGCCCACCACCGCAAGGGCCTGGGCCTGGGGCTCGCCATCGTGAAGCGCCTGGCCGACCTGATGCACGCGCCGCTGACGGTGCGCTCCGTGCCCGGCCGGGGCAGCGTGTTCACGCTGCTGCTGCCCATCGGCCAGCCGCCGCGAGCCATGGGCCCGGCGGCCGCACCCAAGGGGCCGATCGGCCTCACGCTGGACCACCGGCTCATCGTCGTGGTCGAAGACGAGCCCGCGGTCAGTGAAGCGATCGAGGTGTTGCTCAAGGGCTGGGGTGCCAGCGTGGTGAGTTTCGACTCGGTGACCAATGCGCGCTCATGGGCGCTGGCGCAAGACCCGCAGCGCGTGAAGCCCGATCTGCTGATGGTGGACTACCGGCTGCCCGAAGGCAGCACCGGCATCGACGCCATCATCGCCTTGCGCGGGCACTTCGGGCCGGTGCCCACCATCATGGTCACGGGCAGCACCATGAGCGGCTTCGAAGAAGACGCGCGCCGCCACGACTTCCACGTGCTGGTGAAGCCGGTGGTGCCCAACAAGCTGCGCGCGATGATCGCCTTCAAGCTCGGCGTGAGGTAGGCGTGGCCGACCAGACCCTGCTGCTCGGTCTCGAACTCGGCTTCGAAGACGACGCGCCGGGTTTCGACGGTCGCGCGACCGTGGCACCGGCCGCGGTGCAGCCGGTGGCGGCGGCGGCCCGCAGGCCGGTGGACACGGTGCATGAGCCTTTGACGGCGGCGGATGTCCTGGCGCGTTTCCAGGCCCATCTGCCTCGCTGGTTTGCCGACCTGGGCGTGGAAGCCGAAGGCATTGCGCGGATGCTGCTCGAGGAAGCCAACGTCAGCAAGCAGCTGGGTGGCCTGCCGGGCACCGACCATCGCGGCGCGTGGGATGCGCGGGGCAAAGGCGCCGCCACTTCCGTGCCCGGGCGCCACGACACCGCGGCCGACTGGCACCCGCCGCTGTGGGCCATGGCGCCCATCGTGCGCGAGCGCGCGGGCACGCTGCGCCTGCGGCTGCCGCACATCGCCACGCCGGAGGCCATTGCACAGGCACTGCTCGAGCATTGCCCACGTGCCTGGCGCAAGCGTGAGAGGGTGCGGGTGCGGCTCGAGATCGAAACCCGCATCTACTGGGGCGCCCGCTCGCCTGACGACGTGTCGCCCTGGGTGCCGTGCAGCCTTCGTGGCGACGGCGTGGGGCTGGCCGAGCCGCTGATGGAGATCGACCGCGGCACGCCGCGGTGGCTGGTGAAGCCCGAGCGGGCCACCGAGCCCACCATCGTGCGCAGCCTGCGGCCGGGGGTCGGCTTGCTGGTGGCCGTGCCGGTGATCCTCTACGAGCGGCTGCCGCGTCCCATCGGCCCGTTTGCGCGGGTGATCCAGTGCCTCAGGAACTGGATCGACCGGCTGCGCGGCGTGCGGCGTGACCGCGACCCGACCTTCGTGTCGCGGCTCAAGAGCGACGAGGCCTACTGGTTGCAGATGCTCGACGTGGCTCCGATCGATGCGCGCACGTTGCGGCACGTGGAGCACCGCGGCGCCCGCCTGGCGCCGGCCTCCGTGCCGGCCGTGAGCCACCGTGCGCCACTGGGCGCCGAGGCGGCGGGCGCAGATGCAGGCACCCACGTGGTGCTGGTGCACGGCGGGCTCAGCTCGGTGCGCGGCGCCTTCGAAGCCTGGCTCGCGCCACAGGCCGTCACCCACGAGGGCGCGCCGTGGCTCGGCATGGACGTACTCAACACCGCCAAGGCGTGGCGCTTCGAGCACGACAGCTTCGTGCGGCTGGACGAGAACATCACCTCGCTGGCCGAGCTGTTGCAGAAACACGTGGTGGGGCTGGCGCCGCGCGGGCGCATCGTGTTCCTCACGCATTCGCGTGGTGGTGCGGTGGTGCGCTTCGCGTTGCCGCTGCTGGCCGACCGCTGGCCGGGCTGGGACTTCCACGCCCTCACCGCCGGTGCGCCGCACGACGGCACGCCCGTGTTCGGCACCGTGGGCCAGCGCTGGGTGGGCTTGTCCGGGGCCGTCGGCCTGCTCGGACGGGTGGCACGCGGCCTGCTGGACCGTGACGAGATGGCCAAGCTGAAAAACCTCGAGCGCGGCATGGCAGGCGACATCCCGCCCGGCTTCCAGGACCTCACGCCCGACGCCGTGCGCGAGCGCGCCAACGGCGAGCCGCTGCCGCCGCAGATCGTGGCCGCGTGGGGCTCGCAGTGGCGCGCAGGTGTCGCGGCGGACTGGTCCAGCAACCTGTGGCGCCACGTGATCGAGGACTTCGGCGGCTTCGAGGCCGACGGCGACGGACTGATCCCGCTGCAGTCCGCGATGATGGGCGCGGCTTGCTACAACGCCTCGCCGGTGTCGCACGTCGAATACTTCCACCACGCGCCGACCGTGCAGCAGATCCGCGAGCACCTGCAAGGGCTGTTGTCGGAGGCACGTCCATGACGACGTTCACGCTGGCGTTGCATGGCGGTGCCGGCACCCTGCGGCGCCGCGAGTTCACGCCCGAACGCGAAGCCACCTACCGCGCGGGCCTCGAGGCCGCGCTCGATGCAGGCGTGGCGGTGCTGCAGCGAGGCGGTGCAGCGCTCGACGCGGTGCAGGCCGCAGTGGTGGCGTTGGAAGACAACCCGTTGTTCAACGCCGGCCGCGGCGCGGTGTTCAACGATCAAGGCTTCATCGAGCTCGAAGCCGCCGTGATGGACGGCGCCACGCGGGCCGCCGGCAGCGTGACGGGCCTGCGCCGCGTGCGCAACCCGGTGCTCGCGGCGCGTGCGGTCATGGACCACACGCCGCACGTGACGCTGGGCTTCGAGGCCGCGGAGGCGTTTGCCGCGGCGCAGGGGCTGGCACTGGAGCCGCCCGAGTACTTCCACACCCGGTCGCGCTGGATCGCGCTGCAAAGCGAGCTGGCCCGGTTGCGCGCCGGCGGTAGCGATGCCAACGTGCCCGAAGCCGTGAAACACGGCACCGTGGGCGCCGTGGCGCGGGACTCGCAAGGCCGGCTGGCCGCGGCCACGTCCACTGGTGGGCGCACGGCCAAGTGGGCCGGGCGCATCGGCGACACACCGGTCATCGGTGCGGGCACCTGGGCCGACGAGCGCGTGGCGGTCTCTGGCACCGGCCACGGCGAATGGTTCGTGCGCTGCGCCGCCGCGCACGACATCGCGGCGCGCGTGCGCCATGGCACCACCCTCGCACAGGCCTGCGACGAGGTGGTGATGGGCGAGCTGGTGCGCTTCGGCGGCACCGGCGGCGTGGTCGCCGTCGATGCGCAGGGCCACGTGGCCATGCCCTTCAACTGCGAAGGCATGTACCGCGCCGCGGTGGATGCCGCAGGGTGTCGGACGGTGGCGATCTTCTGAACCCCGCGGGTGTGGGATCGCATGTGCGCCGTGATGGCGACATGCTTCGGGCATATCAAGAGCAAGAGGCAAAAAAGGACAGGGCTCTGCCATCGGTTTGTCATCAATCGATGAGTTCTCACTCATTACTTGCAACCGACGGAGAACTAAATTGCTCGTCCCGATCAGGCTCGATCTTCCGTTCGCCGGCAACCTGGTGTCGTGTTCGCGTTGCATTGACCCGGTGAAGCTTCCACCGAGTTGACGCGTGCGTGCGCGGCCACGAGCGGAAAGGCTGCGCCTGTATCCCGACAGACAGAACAACACGGCGCGTCGGCTTGCAGCCGCGCCCGCACCAACGGTAAGAACCCATGTCCATGAGCTCGTCGCGCGCAGGCGCAATGACGGTGGCCCTCGCTTTGCTCGCAGGTTGCGGAGGCGGTGGCGACGGCACGGCCTCCAGCGCTGATCACGAAGGCAAGGTCGCTTTTTCAACGAGCAGCAAGCTGACGCAGACGCTGGCCGCGCCTTCGCAGTCCCAATGGTCCCAGCCGATTCCCCTTTCGCTCGTGCCGGCGGCTGCAGCCAACCTGCCGGACGGCAAGCTGCTGCTCTGGTCCGCCCAAGGCCGCTTTGCATTCAACTCCGTACCGGGCAACACGTACACGGCCGTGTTCGACCCGGCCACCGGCACGAGCGTCGAGCGGCTCGTCACCGAGAACAACCACAACATGTTCTGCCCGGGCACCGCGAACCTGCCCGACGGCCGGCTGCTCGTGAGCGGCGGCTCCAGCAGTGCCGCCACGAGCATCTACGACCCGGCGCTGGGCACCTGGAGCAGCGCCGCGCCGATGACCATTCCGCGCGCCTACCAGGCCACGGTGCCGCTGGCCGACGGCTCGGTGTTCGCCCTCGGCGGTTCCTGGAACGGCGGCACCGGCAACAAGCACGGTGAAGTGTGGACGGCCGCCGGCGGGTGGCGGCGGCTGACCGGCGTGCCGGTGGAGCCCATGCTGGGCGCCGACCCTCGCGGCGTCTACCGCGGCGACAACCACATGTGGCTCGTTCCCACAGGCAACGGCCGCGTGCTGCATGCGGGCCCGAGCAGCCAGATGAACTGGATCGACACCCGCGGTGACGGCGCTACCACGCCGGCCGGAACGCGTGGGGACGATGCCTACGCCATCAACGGCTCGGTCGTGATGTACGAGGCCGGCAAGATCCTGAAGACCGGCGGCGCGCCGGCCTACGAAAACGTCGACGCGACGGCCAGCACCTACCTGATCGACACCACCGGCGGCGAGGCCAGCGTGCGGCGCCTGGCGCCCATGGCGTATGCGCGCGCCTTCCACAACAGCGTGGTGCTGCCCAACGGCAAGGTGCTCGTCGTCGGCGGGCAGACGCTGCCCGTGCCTTTTTCCGACAACCGCTCGGTGCTCGTGCCCGAGCTATGGGACCCGGCGAGCGAGACGTTCACGCCGCTGCCGCCCCTGCGCGTGCCGCGCAACTACCACAGCACGGCCCTGCTGCTGCCCGATGGCCGCGTCGCCGCCATCGGCGGCGGGCTGTGCGGCAACGGCTGCGCGACCAACCACGCCGACCTGGAGATCCTCACGCCGTACTACCTGCTCGACGCCAGCGGCCAGCCGGCCCCGCGGCCCGTCATCAACGAGGCAGCGGCAGAAGCGGCCTACGGCACCACGACCACGGTGGCCACCGATTCGCCCGTGGCGTCCTTCGCGATCGTGCGGCTGTCGTCCACCACGCACACCGTCAACAACGACCAGCGCCGCCTCGCGCTGTCGTTCACCGACCTCGGCGACAACCGCTATTCGCTCGAGATCCCGAGCAACCCGGGCCTCGCGCTGCCGGGCTACTACATGCTGTTCGCGCTCGACGCGGCCGGCGTGCCTTCGGTCGCGAAGATGCTGCGCATCGCCGGTGAAAAGACGCCCCAGCTCAGCGCACCCGGCGACCAGACCTCGGTGGCGGGCAACGCGACGAAGCTGCAGGTCATCGCCTCGGCCCCGGGGGCGGTCACCTACGCCGCCACCGGCCTGCCCGATGGGTTGTCTCTGGACGCCGCGAGCGGCCTCGTCAGCGGCACGCCTGCCACCCCCGGCCGCTATCGCGTCACGCTGAAGGCCACCAATGCCTTCGGCACCGTGAGCACCCAGCTCGTGTGGACGGTGCATCCGTCGGGGACGGTGGCTACGCGCTACGTCAAGTTCGAGGCGCTGTCCGAAGTGCAGGGCAGGGCATGGAACACCGTGGCCGAGTTCAACCTGCTCGACCCCGGCGGCGCGGTGATCCCGCGCGACGGCTGGCGTGTCGTGGCAGACAGCCAGGAGACCATCGGCGAATACGCGCCGGCCGTGAACGCGATCGACGGCAATGCCTCGACGTTCTGGCACACGCAGTGGAAGGGCCAGACGCCCAAGCCGCCGCATTCGCTCGTCGTCGATCTCGGCGCGGGCCGCCCCATCGGCGGGTTCAAGTACCTGCCGCGGCAGACCATCGACAGCGGGCGCATCGCCAACTGGCGACTGCACGTCAGCGAAGACGGCGTGAACTGGCGCGCCGTGCGCTCCGGCACGTTCGTGAACGACGCCCTCGAGAAGACCGTCTACCCCATCGACACCGGCGCGGCCGACCAGTGGCCGGCACTGCAGTCTCCCATCCACCCGACGGTGACCGTGGGCGATTCGGTGTCGGTGCGGCTCGTTGCCACCGACGCCGATGGCGATGCGCTGAGCTACGCCGTCTCCAATCTGCCTCCGGGTCTTGCGGTCGACACGGCCACCGGTCTCATCAGCGGCACGCCCTCGGCGACCGGCGTCTTCGCCTCGACCGTGCTCGTGAGTGATGGGCGTGGCGGCACGGCGACCGCCGCGATGACGTGGACGGTGCTGGCGCGCAAGGTGGCGATCGCCTCGGTAGCCGCGGCACCGGTGGCGCAGGGCACCAGCGTGACCTTCAGCCCCAGCGCCGACGCCGGCCAGGGCGCCACCTGGGCCTGGGACTTCGGCGACGGCACCAGCCGCGCGGCGTCGAGCGTTGCCACGGCGAGCCACACCTATGCCGCGCCCGGGCTCTACACCGTGACGGTCACGGTCGTCGATGCCAGCGGTGCGCGCACCGTCCGCCAGTTCACGCAGGCCGTCTATGCGGCGCCATCGGACTCGCGCCGGGCCACGCATTCGTCGATGGTGGCCTGGCAGGTGCCTGCCAGCGGCAACCCGCGTGTGTGGGTCGTCAATGCCGACGGCGACAGCGTGAGCGCCTTCGATGCCGTCGCGTTGACCAAGCTCGGCGAGGTGGCCGTAGGCAATGCGCCGCGCAGCGTGGCCGTGGCCCCCGACGGCCGCGTGTGGGTGGTGAACAAGGGCGGCGCGAGCATCAGCATCGTCGACCCCTCGACGCTCTCGGTGGCGCAGACCCTCGTGTTGCCACGCGCCAGCCAGCCGTACGGCATCGCCTTCGCACCCGACGGCAGCGCCGCCTACGTCACGCTGGAGGCCAGCGGCCACCTGCTGAAGCTGCACCCCGCGAGCGGTGCCACGTTGGCCACGCTGGCAGTGGGGCCCGAGCCACGGCACCTGTCGGTCACGCCCGATGGCGCGCAGGTGCTGGTGTCGCGCTTCGTCACGCCGCCGCAGCCCGGTGAGGGCACGGCCATCGTCGCGACGCAGCGCGACGGTGCCTTCGTCGGCGGCGAGGTGCTCGTGATCGATGCGGTGAACCTCGCGCTGGAGCGCACGATCGTCCTGCGGCACAGCACCAGGCCCGACAGCACCACGCAAGGCCGCGGCGTGCCCAACTACCTCGGCGCGCCGGTCATCGCGCCCGACGGCAGGAGCGCCTGGGTCCCGTCGAAGCAGGACAACATCCAGCGCGGCATGCTGCGCGACGGTCTCAACCTGGACTTCCAGAACACCGTGCGTGCCATCAGCTCGCGCATCGACCTGGCCGCCTTCAGCGAAGACCACGCCGCGCGCATCGACCACGACAACGCGGGCCGTGCCGCAGCCGCGGCCTATCACCCGAGCGGTGCCTACCTGTTCGTCGCGCTGCCTACGAGCCGGCAGGTGGCGGTGGTCGATCCGGCGCGGCACGTGGAGATGGCGCGCATCGACGTCGGCCGGGCACCCGACGCGCTGCTCGTGTCGGCCGACGGCCTGCGCCTGTTCGTCTCGAACTTCATGGACCGCACGCTGCAGGCGATCGACCTCACGCCCTTGCTCTGCAACGGCGAGTGGCGCTTCGCCACGCTGGCCACCTTGCCGACCCAGGCCAGCGAGAAGCTCTCTGCACAGGCCCTTTTGGGCAAGCAGCTCTTCTACGACGCACGCGACCCGCGGCTCGCGCGCGACGCCTACATGAGCTGCGCCAGCTGTCATGACGACGCCGGCCACGACGGCCGCACCTGGGACCTCACGGGCCAGGGCGAAGGCCTGCGCAACACCATCGGCCTGCGTGGCCGTGCCGGCCTGCGGCATGGGCGCCTGCACTGGAGCAGCAACTTCGACGAGGTGCAGGACTTCGAAGGCCAGATCCGCAGCCTGGCCGGCGGCACCGGGCTCATGAGCGACGCGGCCTTCACGAGCGGCACGCGCAGCTCGCCGCTGGGCACGCCGAAGGCAGGGCAGAGCAGCGACCTCGATGCGCTGGCCGCCTACCTGCGCACGCTCGATGCCATGCCTGCCAGTCCCGAGCGCAACGCCGACGGCACGTTGACCCCGTCTGCGGCGGCGGGCCGCCAGGTGTTCATCACCCAGCGTTGCGCCAGCTGCCATGCCGGCATCACCTTCCAGGCCAGCGGCGTGGCGCTCGCGGACGTCGGCACCATCAAGCCCAGCAGCGGCAAGCGCCTCGGCGGCCTGTTGCCGGGCATCGACGTGCCCACGCTGCGCGACGTGCACGCCACCGGCCCGTACCTGCACGATGGCTCGGCTGCGACGCTGGGCGAGGCAGTGCTCGCGCACCGCGGTGTCTCGATGGGCGCCGCGGACCTGGCCAACCTCGCGGCCTACCTGCGCCAGATCGGCAGCGAGGCGGTCGCCGCGCCCTCGGCGCTGCCGCCGGAGGCCGTGCGCTGCGCGGCCGAATGGAGCACGTGCGCACTGCCTGCCGGCACCCCGGCCACCGTGTACTACGGCGCGAACGGGCAATGGGTCAGCCGCCCGGCGATGACGGGTTCCGTGGCCTGCATCAACGAGGTGTTCGGCGATCCGCTGCGCGGTACGTCGAAGGCCTGCTACTACGTGCCCGCCGTCAAGTGCTCCGCTGAACGGCAGGACTGCAGCGTGCCGGCCGGCACGACCGCCACCATCCTGTATGGCGCGAACGGCAGCTACTACGCGCGCAGCGGCGTCAGCGGGACTGTCGCCTGCTCGAACAGCACCTTCGGCGACCCGCTGTACGGGGCCGAGAAGGCCTGCTGGCGACAGCCATGACACGCCCGCGCCATGCAGCCGCCCTCGGAGCGCTCATGCTTTGCTGCACCGCCATGGCCGCGCCGGGTGATGGCGCGCTCGGTGCGCGCCTGTTCGACGGCCGTGCCGCGATGGCGGCGCAACTGGCCGGGCGCGACCTGGCACTGCCGGTTTCGGCGAGCCGCTGCGCCAACTGCCACCGCCGTGGGGCCGCCGAGATGGCCGCCTCCGCAGCCTCGACCGCCGGCTTCGGCCCGGTGCTGACGGCGGCGGCCCTGCGCACGCGCCAGCCGCGCCGCGGCGGGCCGCCCTCGGCCTATGACGAGGCCGCGTTCTGCCGGGTGCTGCGCACGGGCATCGACCCGGCTTACGTGCTCGTCGACCAGCGCATGCCGCGCTACGCCGCGACGGACGCCGAATGCGCGGCGCTGTGGACCTATCTCGGAGGCTCCTGATGAAACGTCGCCCGCTGCTCGCCGCATTGGCCGCAATGCCATGGACTTCGCGTGCGCACGATGCCTTCGGCCGGGTCGATCCGCCGCGGCCCGCTCCCGCATTGCCGCTGCTCGGGGCCGATGGGGCTCGAAGCCACCTGCGCGAGCGCCTGCTCGGCCGCGTGACCGCGGTGCAGCTCATGTTCACCGGCTGCAGCGCGACCTGCCCTTTGCAGGGAGCTCTGTTCGCATCGGTGGCCCAGCAGTTGAGGGTGGCCGATGCCCGGCTGCTGTCGCTGAGCATCGACCCGCTGAGTGACGACCCGCGCGCATTGAGCGCATGGCTCGCGCGCTTCGGTGCCGCGCCGACCTGGCAGGCCGCGGCACCGCGGGTGGACGACGTCTCGAAACTGTTCGACCTGCTGGCCGGCCGGGCCGACGGCCCGGACCGGCACACGTCGCAGGTCTGCCTGTTCGACCGGCAGGCGCGCCTGGTGTACCGGACACCGGAGCTGCCGCCTGCGGCTCACGTGGTGGAGATGCTGCGCACGCTGGCGCAGCGGTGAGGCCCCGCGCGTAGCGTGGGCCTCCCGGCAAGCCGGCGTGCCGGTCAGTCGTTCGCCTGGGCTTGCGGCTCCACGGCGCACCAGGCCGCCGCCTTGGCCGTGGGTTCCACGGCACACCATGCGGCCTTTGCGGTGGTGGGCTCCACCGCGCACCAGGCAGCCTTGGCCTGGGCAGTGGGTTCGACGGCGCACCAGGCGGCCTTCGCCTCGGCGGTGGGCTCGACGGCACACCACGCCGCTTCGGCCTTGGCCGAAGGCTCCACCGCGCACCACGCCGAGGCGACCTCGGCGCCGCAGGCTGCGGCTTCACGAGGCTTCACCATCGGCTCGCCGAACTCCTGCAGGTGCAGTTGCTGCATCTTCTCGAAGGCGGCCTCCAGTGCCTTCGCGTCGTCTTCGCCGCGCAGGCCCAGGTAGGGGTAGTGGTGCAGGAAGCGGCCGAAGGCCGCGTCGCAGTCGTCTGCGTACTTGCGGGTGTCGAGGATGTGCATGTGCCAGAAGCGATCCACGTCGCGTTCAGGCGCCAGCGTGAGGCCCGGGTACTTGGCATGCAGGATGAGATAGCGCTTGTAGGCGATCTCCATCTCGTCGGCATAGGCAGGCGACCAGCCGTAGCCGTCTTCACCGCGGGTGGCCTTGAACTTGATCGGTGCCAGGTCCATGGCCTGGATCGCTTCGATCGTCTGCTCCAGGGTCTTCGTACTGCTCGAAAGGGTCATGGTTTCTCCCATGGGTCATGCACCCGGAGCGACCGCTCCGGGCTGCGCTTTGTTCGTCGTGGCGGTACCCGGGGCCCTTCAGGCCGCCACCGGCGAAGCAAACTGGTTGCGAAGGTGGCGTGCCATGAACTTGCACACCTCCTCCGAGGGCAGCGGCTTGCACAGCCAGTAGCCCTGGATCTCGTCGCAGCCGCGCGCCTTCAGGTGGTCGAGCTGGCCGGTCGTTTCCACGCCTTCGGCCACCACCTTCATGCGAAGGCCGTGGGCGAGCGTGATGATTCCGTCGGTGAGCGCCTGCGCATCCTTGTCCTGCGACAGGTCGTGCACGAAGCTGCGATCGATCTTGACGGTGGAAAGCGGGAAGCGCTTGAGGTAGGACAGCGACGAATAGCCGGTGCCGAAGTCGTCGATGGCCAGCCCCACGCCGAGCTGGCGGATCTGCTGCAGCAGCGAGGCCGCATGCTCGGGGCTCTTCATCATCGCGCTCTCGGTGATCTCGAGCTCCAGCAGCGCGGGGTCGAGCCGGTTGGACTGCAGCACGGCAGCGATGTCGGACAGCAGCGTCGGGCTGCCCAGCTGGCGCGTCGAAAGGTTCACGGCCACCTGCACCGGCGGCAGGCCGCGTTCCTGCCATTCGCGCGCGTCGCGGCAGGCGGCCTCGAGCGCCCAGCGGCCCATCGACTCGATGAGCCCGGTCTCCTCGGCGATGGGGATGAACTGCGCCGGCGACACCATGCCCAGCACCGGGTGGCGCCAGCGCATCAGCGCCTCCACGCCGACGATGCGCTGGGTGAGCAGGTCCATCTTCGGCTGGTAGTGCAGCTCGAGCTCGCCGCGCTCGACGGCGCGGCGCAGGCCGCTTTCCAGCATCAGGCGCTCGGTGCCCTGCGCGTTCATCTGCGCGGCATAGAACTGGTAGTTGCCGCGGCCCTTGTCCTTGGCGCGGTACATCGCCGCGTCGGCGTTCTTCAGCAGCGTCTCGCCGTCGTTGCCGTCTTCGGGGAACACGCTCACGCCGATGCTGGCCGACATGTGCAGCTCACGCCCGTCGATCACGAAGGGCTCGGCGCAGCAGGCCAGCACCTTGTCGGCCACCACGGCCGCGTCGCTGGCTTGCGAGAGGTTCTCGAGCACCAGTACGAACTCGTCGCCGCCGAAACGCGCCACCGCGTCGTCGTCGCGCAGCACGGCCGACAGCCGCTGCGCGCAGGCCTTGATCATCGCGTCGCCGGTGCCATGGCCCAGCGTGTCGTTGATGTGCTTGAAGCGGTCGATGTCGAGGAACATCACCGCCATGCGTTTCTGGTTGCGCTGGCTGCGCTTGATGGCGCGCGCCAGGTCGCGCTGCAGCGCCGCCCGGTTCGACAGGCCCGTCAGCGCATCGTGGCTGGCCACGTAGCGCAGCTGCTGCTCGGCCTGCTTGCGATGCAGGTACTGCGCAAGCTGCAGCGCAATGGCGCGCAGCGATTCCTGCGACTCGTCGTCGGTGCCGGACTGCATCCCGCGGCTGTGCAGCTCCAGCGCCGTCATGCCGCCGCCGGCCAGCAGCGTGGGCACCACCATGCAGGTGCGCAGGTTCGACTGTGCCGCCAGTGCTTCGCGGGTGAACTCGCGGTGCTGCGAAGTGGTGTCCACGGTGGTGGGCTCGCCGCCGGCCCAGGCGCGGCCGAGGGCGCCCTCGTCGCTGCGATAGGTGAGCGAGCGGCTGATGCGCACGAACTGGTCGAGGGCCGGATCGCCCGGCAGGTGCCAGGTGGCGTCGCATTGCGCGAGGCCTTCTTCCACGCGCCAGAAGGCGCCGCAGTCCCAGCGCAGGTGGGTGCACACGGCCTCCAGAACGCGTGAGATCACCTGTTCGGGCTCGCTGTCGCTCACCAGCAGCTTGGCGATCTCGTGTTCGAGCCGCAGCCGTTGCGCGCCCTTGCGGCGCTGCGTGTCGTCACGCACCGTGCCGTGCAGCATGGCGTGGCCGTCCTCGGCGCTGCGCTGCGCAATCACGTGCACCCAGCGCTCGGTGCCGTCGGGCAGCTTGAGCTCGTGTTCGAACTCGCTGCGCTGGCCGGTCTGCGCGGCATAGGCCACGTGCTGCTCCACGGCAGCACGCTCGGCAGCGGGCACGCGCGACAGCAACGAGGGGAGGTCGGCGCCGTGGCTGGCCTCGAAGCCATAGATGCGGCGTGCCTCGTCGGAACACTGCAGCGCGCCGGTGCCAGCATCGAGCACCCAGCTGCCCACGTTGGCCAGGTGTTGGGCTTCTTCCAGGCGTTGTTCGCTGCGGCGCAGGTGGCGCGTCATTTCGTGTGCCAGCCCCAGCGCACGGCGGCGCGAGGTGGTGAGCGAGTACAGGATGCCCGCCAGCAGCGCGCTGATCGCGATGCCGCCGCCGGCCAGCAGCCAGGGCTGCATGCGGTCGAACGGGCTGATCACCGCGTCGGCGCCCACGCCGACGTGCACGGCCCATGCGCGGCCTCCCAGGTCGAAGCCGAGCGAGCGCTCGAAGACCTTGTCGTGCGGCTGAGGGCCAGCCGGCTGGCTGTCGAACAGCAGCCGATCCTCGGTGAGCACCTGGGCCGACAGCGCCTGCTCATGCGGACGCACCCGCATGCTGCCGGCACCGCTGCCGCCCGTGCCGGCGTCGAACAGCCGCAGACGCACCCCCTGGGTGCCCGGCCCCGCAACGCCACGCATCATGTCGGCCACGCGGAACCCGGCGCCCACCGAGCCCACATAGGCGGCCCGGCGCTGCTCCACCGTGTCGGTGGGGTAGCCGGCGCGATAGACCGGCAGGCGCATCGCCAGGCCGATGTCGGACTGGCTGTCCTTGATGCGGATCTTGCGGCCCGACGACGTGAGGCCGCCGCTGTCGCGCGCGGCATGCAGTGCCTCGAGCGCCTTCGGCGCCGCGCCGAGGTCCTTGCCGATCGAGGCTTCGTTGCCGGGCAGCGGCTCGATCAGCGTGAGCGGGTGGTAGTCGGGTCGCTCGCCGGGCATGCGCAGCCCGCGCGCCTGCTCGAAGGCGGCCTTGTCGGCCGCAGGCACGTAGGCCGCGAAGTTGAGCACCTGGAAGCCGGGGTAGTGGCTGTCGAGCCGCAGCCCCTGCACGTAATGCCGAAACTGCGAGGGCGTGACGGTCTCGGCCGTGTTGAACAGCGCCCGCAGGCCCACCAGCACTTCGGTGTAGGCGTCGAAGCGCTCCTGCACCTTGTGGGCGGCTTCGAGGGACGCTGCGTCCACCCGCAGCTGCGCCCTGTGCTCGATCTCCTGCCAGGCGGCCCGGCCGATCGCAAGCGACAGCGCGGAACCCGAGGCCAGCACCAGAAGCGGCAGGGTGAATTTGCCCCACCTCAACCGCAGGCTATGGACCATGTTTTTCTCCCTCTTCGTGTCCAGTGGACGGTCACGAACACCCCTTTTTTCCCATGCTCGGCAATCGGGGCCGCGACCGGTTGACGAAGATCAATCGCCAGCCTGCCCGGCCCCGTGGTGACGCGGTGTTCGTGATGTGCGCCACGGATCGGGCTGCTTCGACCCGACATCAACACTCTAGGAAGGGAGGCGTGAAACGTCAGTCGGGGGACTGACAAAGCGGATGTACGAATTCGGATGACAGGGTGTCAGGCGTTCTTGATGATGGTCATCCACAAGGCGCGGCGGTGACAATCGCCGCCCATGGATCACAGCTTCGTCTCGGCCTTCGTGCTGCTGCTCTTGGTGCTCGACCCCTTCGGCAGCCTGCCCATCTTCATCTCGGTGCTGCGCGGCGTGCCGCCCGAGCGCCGAACCCGCGTGGCGGTGCGCGAGGTGGCCATCGCCTTTGGCGTGCTGGTGACCTTCATGTTCGCGGGCCAGGGCTTCCTGAACCTGATGCACTTGTCGGAGCGCTCGCTCGAGGTGGCCGGCGGCGTGATCCTCCTGATCATCGCCATCCGCATGATCTTTTCGTCGGGCTCGGAGATCTACACCTCCGACGGCGGGGCGAGGGAGCCCTTCATCTTCCCGCTGGCAGTGCCGCTCATGGCCGGGCCTTCGGCCATGGCCACCGTGCTGCTGCTGGCCTCGCGCCAGCCCGATCGCATCACCGAATGGCTGGGCGCGCTGACGGCGGCCGTGGCCGTGAGCGGCATCGTGCTGCTGGCGGCCGACCGCATCCGCAAGCTGCTGGGGCACTCGATGGTGTCGGCGCTGGAGAAGCTGATGGGCTTGGTGCTCACCGCGATCGCGGTGGAGATGATCCTTGCGGGG
>CAMLLU010000082.1 GCA_946480925.1 uncultured Rivibacter sp. | reverse complement strand
GCCTTCAGCACCGACTACGGCGCCACCATCTGGCAGTGGGACGAGCGACAGGCCGAATAACCTCGCCACCCACCGCTTCAACTTCCCGGTCTCAGGTCGCATTGGCATGCGACCGATCCTCCCAAACCTTTTGCCCCGGCGGCACGCCGGGGCCGGCACGAGGCAACACCCTCGGCAGCACGCCGCGACGATCCAACGGGTAAGCCTCTTTGCCCAAGGCCAGTCTCAGCACGGATTCAAGATGCCCGGGGTGCTGCATCCTTCATGAAGTCCGGCGCTCAAGGTGGGTGAATTCCGTCCGATATCCGCTCTCTGAAGACTCGATTCCGGAAAGCAGTACACCCATGAACTTGAGAAACCTGCGCATCGGTACGCGCCTCGGTGCCGGCTTTTCCATCGTGCTGCTGTTGACCGTGGCGATGGCCGCAATCGCCGTATGGCAGATGCGGGTCATGAAAACGGCTTACGAGTACGTGCAGGTCAACACGCTGCCATCACTCGAAACGCTGGGAAGCGCCATGCGCGCTTTCGACGCCATGCAGCGCAGCGAACTTCAACTGGTGCTGGAGCGAAGCGCCGACGGCAGGCACAGCGCACAGGCGCGCTTCGACGGGGCGCTGGCGGCCTATCGGAAACCCACCGGGTTGTACGTGGAGACTTTGCTCACCGACGACAAGGACAAGGCCAACATGGAGGCGGTAGCCGAAAGAACCGCTGCGTACCTGGCGCTGAACCGCAAGCTGGTCGAGTTGTCCGGGAAGGCAGGCGACGATCCGGCACTGCACACAGCCGAACTGGCCCCGCTGCTCGCTGAAAGCGCCAAGGCCGCGGACGCCGTGCGCCACGCGCTGAAGACGGCCGATCACTACAACTACGAGATCGCCGAGCGTGCCAAGACCGATGCGCAGGCGGCCTATCAGCAGGCATGGAGCGGCATGCTGGTCAGCGCGGGCATCCTGCTGGTGCTCGGCGTGGTGCTGGCGTGGCGAATCACCCGAAGTGTCGTACGCCCGACCCAGCAGGCCACCGCAGTGGCACGCCGTGTGGCAGACGGCAACCTGTGCACGGAAATCCACGTCGAAGGGCGCGACGAGCCGGCCGAACTGCTCACGGCGCTGCGCGACATGCAGGCCAGCCTGAGCACCATCGTCTCTACGGTGCGCGGCAACGCCGAGGGCGTGGCCACGGCCAGCACACAGATCGCGCAAGGCAACCAGGATCTGTCGACCCGCACGGAGCAGCAGGCCGCGGCACTGCAGCAGACGGCCGCGTCGATGGACGAACTTGGCGGTACGGTGAAGAACAATGCCGACAACGCGCGCCAGGCCGATCGGCTCGCGCAAGGCGCCAGCGAAGTGGTGCAACGCGGCGGCGCGGCCGTCGCGCAGGTGGTCGACACGATGCGCGGCATCGACGATGCAGCGAAGCAGATCGCCAACATCATCGGCGTGATCGACGGTATCGCGTTCCAGACCAACATCCTGGCGCTCAACGCCGCGGTGGAAGCTGCACGCGCAGGCGAACAGGGCCGCGGCTTCGCGGTAGTGGCCGGTGAAGTGCGCCGCCTCGCACAGCGTTGTGCCGAGGCAGCCAAGGAGATCAAGTCACTGATCACCGTCAGCGTCGAGCGTGTGGAACATGGCGGCACGCTCGTGACTCAGGCCGGCGCGACGATGCAGGAGGTGATGACGACCATCGAGCACGTCACGCGCATCATGGGCGAGATCAGCACGGCCAGCAAAGAGCAAAGCGACGGCGTCGACCAAGTCGGAGTCGCGATCTCGCAGATGGACCGCAACACGCAGCAGAACGCGGCGCTGGTCGAGGAGTCCGCCGCCGCGGCACAGAGCCTGAAGACGCAGGCACAGCGGCTGGTCAATGCCGTGGCGGTGTTTCGCGTCGCGACGGCCTGAGCCAACCCAGCCCCGCCGGGGCCTGATGGCTCGGCAAGGCAAGCCAGACACGGCCTCGCGTGAACTAGTACGCGCAGGCTCGAAGCGGGCAATGCCCCGCGAGGCATCGTCACGAATAGAACATGCTTCGCGCATGACTGCCGCAAGTGGCCGCTGCTGAAATGCGGCCACTCCCACTCATTCGTGATGGCACATGCCGCTTCGCATGCGCCAAGCTGCAGTCATGTCTTTTCGTTCTTTCAGCGCGTTCGCCCTGCATCGCAGCGGGCACAACGCCTCCACCGGCCTGCGGGCCTTCGCCGGCGGCCTGCTCGCAGTGCTGAGCGCTTCGGCCGCCGCAACGTCCACCGTTTCGCACTCCACCGTGGCCCCGGCGGCCATCTCTGCCGGCGACACGGCGTGGATGCTCACCAGCACGGCACTGGTGCTGATGATGACGCTGCCGGGCCTCGCGTTCTTCTACGGCGGCCTGGTGCGCAAGAAGAACATCCTCGGCACGATGACGCAGGTGTTCATCGCCGCGGCCATCGTGAGTGCGCTGTGGTTCGCGCTCGGCTATGCGCTGGCTTTCGCGTCGGGCAACCCGGCCTTCGGCTTCGTCGGCAAGGGGCTGGATGCGCTGTTCGTGCCGCTGGCGGGCAAGGTGCCCGTGCACACGCTGGCGCCCAACATGCCGGCCTCGGTGTTCGCCTCGTTCCAGGGCGCGTTCGCCGTGATCACCGCGGCGCTCATCGTCGGCGCGTTCGCAGAGCGGGTGAAGTTCGGCGTGGCCGCCATGTTCTGCGGCGTGTGGTCGCTGCTCGTGTATGCGCCGGTGGCCCACTGGGTGTGGCACCCCGAAGGCTGGCTTTACGAGATGGGCGTGCGCGACTTCGCCGGCGGCCTGGTGGTGCACGTGAACGCCGGTGCCGCGGGCCTGGCCTGCGCACTGGTGGTGAAGCCCAGGCAGGGCTGGGGCCGTGAACCGATGGTGCCGTCGAACCTGGCCTACATGCTCATCGGCGCGGCGCTGCTGTGGATCGGATGGTTCGGCTTCAACGGTGGCTCGGCCATGGCGGCCAACGGCTCCGCGGGCCTGGCGATGCTCAACACGCAGGCGGCCGCGGCACTGGCGGCCGTGGTGTTCGTGTCGTGCGAGTGGCTGCTCAAGGGGCAGGCCACGCTGGTGGGCATGTCCACCGGCGCGGTGGCCGGGCTCGTGGCCATCACGCCGGCCGCGGGCTACGTCGGCGTGGACAGCGCCTACCTGTTCGGGCTGGTGGGCGGCCTCGTGGCCTTTGCGTCGCTCATGTGGCTCAAGCCGCTGCTCAACATCGACGACTCGCTCGACGTGTTCGCCATCCACGGCGCTGTGGGCATCGTGGCCACGCTGCTCACGCCCTTCCTCTCGCGGCCCGAGCTCACCGGCCGCACCAGCCAGCCGCAGGCCGAGGCCATTGGCACGGTGGCCGTGCTGGCCTACAGCTTCGCCGTGAGCTGGTTGCTGATGAAGGCGCTCGATCTGGTCGTCGGTGCGCGCGTGAAGCGCGGTGACGAGCTCGATGGTCTCGACGTCTCGCAGCATGGCGAGCAGATCGAATAGCGAGCGCCCCGTGGCTTCGAACATGTCCCTGGGCGTGCTGGCGATGCGGCTGCGCCTGGCGCTGCTGCGGCAGAAGGTCACCGCCGACATCGAGCGACTGCTGGGCGACGCGGAATACGCAAACGCGGTGCTGGAGCTGTGCCGAACGATCGGCGGTGACACGGCGGCCCTGGCCGAGCAGTTCATGCAGCACCGCGAAGCGCTGCAGGCCCAGCCACCCGCCGAGCCCGCGCCGGCGGCCGAAACGGCGGAGCCGCCCTTGCAGAAGGCGTCGTCGCGGTTTGCCGTGAGCCGGCCCGCGCCGACGGACAAGACCACCATGCCGGCGGAGCTCGGCCGCAGCACGATGCCGGCCTCGGGCGCAAGCACCGTCACGGGAGCGACGGGCTCGGCCGCGGAACACGACCGCGACGACCCGGACAGCCCGCGCAACCGGCGCTACCTGCGCGGCGCGCGCTGAGAAGGATCCCCAGCGCAGCGCCTGCGCGCCGCGCTGGCCCGATCAGAACAGTCCGCCAAAGAACTTCTTGACCTTGTTGGCGGCCTTCTTCACGCCGTCACCGATCTTCTCGCCGACGTCCTTCACCTTCTCGACGGCTTTCTCGGCGACTTCCTTGGTCTTCTCGACCGCCGTGTGCACCGCTTCCTTCGTCTTGTCGACGGCGGTGTTCACGACTTCCTTGGTCTTCTCGACGGCGTTCTCCGCAAAGGCCTTGGTGCGGTTGAAGGCGTTCTCGACACCGTTCCTCACGGTGTTGACCGCCGTCCTCGCGCCCTCGCCGACCTTGTGGATGAACTCGCGGTTGACACGCGCGACGTTGGCGCCGAAGCGCATGAGGCCGTCGACGTTGATCTCGCCCTTGATACCGGCACCGAGGCCAAGGCCGAACGCCAGTGCGCCCTTCAGCTCGAACTTCAACTTCGTGCGGCCCTGCTCGTCCTTGGCCAGGCCCAGCTTCGCCTTGCCTTCGGCACCGAAGCCGTAGAGGCCGGCCACACTGCCACCCACGTTGCCGACGCCGGCGAGGCCCACCGTCGCTTCACCTTCGGCCTTGCCGCCGATGAAGGCGGACCCCTTGGCTTCGATGCCTGCCTCAGGCGACATCTTGCCGGTCACAGGGTCCGGTATGAGGCGCCAACCGGCCTTGAACCCGGCGCCCAGTTCACCGCCGGTGAACACGCGGCCGGCGCCAGTGACTTCGGGCGACAGGTTGATGGGCGCGCCGAAGATCTTCGGCTCCCAGGTCACCGGGCGATAGCTGCCGCCCACCTCGCCGAACAGGCCGGCGCGCATCTCGGCACCGGCGCTGATGTTGGTCTCATGCGGCTTGAACTTGAACTTGCCGCCGCTGCTGGCTTCGAAGCCGGCCAGCCCGTTGGAACGCACCGTGGCTTCGCCCCCGCCAGCGAGGTCGTAGTGGTTGGCGAATTCGGCACGCGTGCCCATGCCGAAGGAGGCCGTGCCGCCCTTCTTGGATTCTTCGGTCAGCGTCCACAGGCCGCGGTTGGTCTGCGTGTAGCCTTCGCCGCCGTTCAGGCGATTCACCTGTTCGTGGCCCGCGTGCCAGGCATCGCGCTGCACCTGCACGTTCGAGAACGGTCCTTCGCGCAGCTCTGGGGTGTAGTTGCCGTAGTGCGTCTCGGCGCTGAGCCCTGTGCGCTTGACGTCCATGTCGGTGAAAGGCTTCTTCAGGAAGCTCTCGCCCTCTTTCGAGCCTGATTTGCCGGTACCGGTCTTGGTATCGCCGCTCTCGGCCCGCTTCTCCTGCTCCTGCTCGCGGACCTTGGTCTCGTAGGCCTTCTGGTTCAGCCAGTCGGTGGCGCGACCACCGTCCAGATGGCCGGGGTTCTTCTTGTAGTAAGCCTCGGGGTCGTAGGGCTTGGGCTTCTCGTCGAAGGCCTCGGCCTTCTTCTTGTTTTCCTTGTCCTCGGCCTTGAAAAGCTCCTCGAGGGTCCTGGGCTTGTCAGCACCGTCCCCCTTGACCTTGCCGCCATCGCCTTCGCCGTCCTTGTCTTTCTTCAGGCGCGGGTCCTTCGGCTTGCTGGCCACACCCTTGTCGGTGTCCCAGAAGTCGAAACCCATGCCCTTGGGCCGCTCCTCCCAGTCGACCGGGTTGTCGGTGTACTGGTCGGCGTTTTCGAGCAGGTGCTTGCCCGCCATTTGCCGCTGGATGCCGCTGTCCAGCGCACCGTTGAGGATCTGGTTCAGCTTGCCGAGATCGGCGAAAGGATCGGGTTGCCCCGGCGGTGGAATGAAAGCGGTCGGGTTGTTGTCGACACGCGGGAAATTGGCAGACATGCAGACCTCCTGGATGTGGGTGGCCTGGAGTCTCCGGAGCAGGCTCGCATCGACAGGGGCCTTGCGCGAAGCGATTCGTGACGGGCCGAAGCAGGCGTGCTGCGGCCGGAACCCAGGCCTCACCGCTCGTGGTGACCCATCCTTGCCACTTTGGTCATCGATCCGTCAGGACCTCGGGGGCCCCTCTTCGTAGCATGCGTGCTCCCGCATGCGGCGGCAGTGCGGCCTTCGACGCCATGCACGCCGTGCCCCAGACCACCCCACATGAATTCCATGCTTTCCTTCGAGATCGAAGTGGCTGCCGCCGTGCAGCCGAAGCCGCAACACCCCACCGCGAAGCTGCTGGTCCTGTCCCTGGCGGTTGCGCTGGCAGCTTGCGGCGGCAATGACGACACCGCGGGACGCAGCCCCTGGGAACCAGGCGCAGGATCCTCTCCCACGCCGACGCTGACCCCGGCCCCCTCGCCGACCCGGGCACCCACTTCAGCCCCCACGCCGGCGGCAACTCCTGCGCCGACGCCCAGGCCCACGGTGACGCCCGCGCCAACCCCATCGCCGGCTCCGACACCGGTGCCCACGCCAGTACCCACGCCCACACCAGCGCCAACGCACACGCCGGTCCCCGTGGCCACGCCGGTGCCCACGCCAACCAAGGCACCCACGCCCACGAAGGTTCCCACGCCTACGCCGGTCCCGACGCCTGCGCCCACACCCGTGGCCACACCCACGCCGGTGCCCGTGGCCACGCCGGTACCCACGCCGACCAAGGCACCCACGCCCACGAAGGTCCCCACACCCACGCCGGTCTCTACGCCAGCCCCCACGCCCGTGCCGACGCCTGCGCCAACACCCGCCCCCACGCCCGCACCGGCCCCGACGCCAACCCCGGAGGGCGAGATGCTGTCGCAGACCGGCAACCCGGTGTATGCCGAGCTCAACACCTACACCGCCTGGCTCAGCAAGGCGTCCACGGAGTCAGCGAAGCTGGCCGCCGACAAGGTGCTGGCCGGCAACATGATCACGTGGCAGATGCCGCACGGCGGCTTCTACAAGAACGCCGTGGGCGTCTACAAGTCGCCATGGGACGGCAAGGCCGAGCGCTCGGGCTGGTTCGGTGCCAACGGCGTGGAGCTGGGCACCATCGACAACGACGCCACGGTGACCGAGCTCCTGTTCCTGGCCGACGTGTACCGGCGCTCGGGTGAAGCGAAGTACCGCGACGCCGCGCGCAAGGCGCTCGACTTCCTGCTCAACATGCAATACGCCAGCGGCGGCTGGCCGCAGGTCTACCCGGCGCGCACGGGCAAGGTCACCTACTCGAACTACGTGACCTTCAACGACGACGCGATGGTGCGCGTGATGATCGCGCTCGACCACGCAGCACAGCGCAAGGCGCCGTTCGATGGCGACGTGTTCACCGCAGAGCAGCGCAGCCGGCTCGCCGCTGCCATCGACAAGGGCGTGGACTTCATCCTGAAGGCGCAGATCGTGCAGCAGGGCGTGAAGACGGTGTGGTGCGCGCAGCACGACCCGGTGGACCATTCGCCGCGCGGTGCGCGCTCGTTCGAGCTGGCGTCCAAGAGCGGCAAGGAGTCGGTGCTCATCGTGGCCTTCCTGATGACGCGGCCGCAGACGCCGCAGATCAAGGCCGCGGTGAAGGCGGCCATCGCGTGGTACCGCAGCAGTGCCGTGCGCGTGGACGACACGGCCTACGTGTCGCGCCCCGCGGGCAACACGAACGACAGCTACAACCCCATCACGCCCAAGGCCGGCAGCACCATGTGGTACCGCTTCTACGACGTGGACGCCGACGTCGGCTTCTTCAGCGGCCGGCTGCCCACCGACGACCCGCCGGGCACGGGCAAGAAGTACAACATCATGGAGATCGAGCCGGAGCGCCGCTACGGCTACCAATGGGGCGGCCCCTACGGCACGCAGCTGTTCAAGTACACCGACACCGTCGGCTACTGACCAGCCTCTTGGCCCTCTCGCCTCGCCTCAACGAGGCAGCCGCCGGTCGCACAGCCTGACCGGCGGCCCCGCCACCGCGGTGTGCCATGCGCCGCGACAGCAAGAACCCTGAGCATTGCAGGATTCCTGCGCCGAGCCCCCACGGCTCGCGCCAACTCGCCGGAAAGTTGCGGGGCCTCGCTCCTACAGTCTTGACGCCGCGCAAGTCACCGTGCGCAACGCAAGACCTCCGAAGGCGCAAGTGCAGAACCCTGCGCGCCTGCAGCGAGGAGTCAGAAGGAGTGAATGAATCCGGCCTGAGCGGGCATGGTGGATTCGTTCACACCTTCCCAGCCCACGCCCTTCCACCACCGACCTTCCACCCATGAGTTCTGCTCCTCTTGCCGACGCCGCGCTCGACCAGCTCTTCCTGCAGGCGCGCACCTTCAACACCTGGCAGGACAAGCCCGTGCCTGACACGCTGCTGCAGCGCCTGTACCTGCTCACCAGCATGGGCCCGACCTCGGCGAACTGCTGCCCCGCGCGCATCGTCTTCGTGGCCAGCGCGCAAGAAAAGCAGCGCCTGCTGCCCGCGCTCAACGAGGGCAACCGCGAGAAGACGCGCAACGCGCCAGTGACGGCCGTCATCGGCTACGACCTGGCCTTTGCCGAGCACCTGCCGCGGCTCTTTGCGCACGCACCCGATGCGAAGAGCTGGTTCGCCGACCCGGAAGCGGCGCGCAACACGGCCTTTCGCAACGGCAGCCTGCAGGGCGGCTACTTCATCATGGCCGCACGCTCGCTGGGCCTCGACTGCGGGCCGATGTCCGGCTTCGACGCCGCGGCGGTGGACGCGCTGTACTTCGCCGGCACTGCGGTGAAGACCAACTTCATCTGCAACCTGGGCCATGGCGACGCGAGCGGCCTGTTCCCCCGCGGCCCACGGCTGCCGTTCGACGCGGCCTGCCGCATCGTGTGATGGGAGCGGCCGATGAGCACACCCCTCACACCCATTACACCCCCCGCACCGCTGAGCGCCGAGCAGCGCAGCCAGCTGCTCCCGCAGCTGCCGGGCTGGAGCCTGCACTCTTCGCGTGACGCGATCTGCAAGAGCTTCGTTTTCACCGACTTCAACGCCGCATGGGGCTTCATGAATCGCGTGGCCCTCGAGGCCGAGCGCATGAACCACCACCCGGAGTGGAGCAACGTGTGGAACCGCGTGGAAGTCGTGCTCACCACCCACGACGCGGGTGGCCTGTCGATGCTCGACGTGCGCATGGCCGGCCACATCGACCGCTTTGCTTCGGCGTGCATGGGCGCCTGAACGGCAGCGAGCCCCAAGAGCATGAACCAGGCAACGATCGCCCAAGCGCGGCGTGCGCCGCGACAACCGTGGACGGGCCGGCATGAACTCGCTCGGTTGCCCTACCGCCTCGAAGACCGCGTGGTGTGGAAGTCGCTGCATGCACGCCAGATGAAGGTGCTGGAGCGCTGGGCCTGCAGCGACTACATGAAGGGCATGTGGGTGCTGGGCCTGCACGGAGATGAGTTCCCCGACGTGACGCAGCTCAGCACACGCCTGCAGGCGGCCACCTCGTGGGAACTGGTCGCGCAGCACGAGCCCATCGACCCGCTGAAGTTCTTCTCGTCCCTCGCGTGCCGCAGGTTCCCGGTGCGTTCCACCCTCATCGGCAACGGCCTCGCGCCGCGCGGCGACGTCAGCACCGACCTCTTCCACCACCTGTTCGGCCGCGTGCCGATGCTGGTGCAGCCAGTGTTCGCCGACTACCTGCAGCTGCTCGGCCAGGCCGCCTGCACGGCCGGCGCTGCGGCCGCGCCGCTGTATCTGCAGCACTACCGGCGCACCACCGAGCACGGGCTCGTGCGCACCGCTCGCGGGCTGCGCATGTACGGCGCCGCGCTGCTGTGCGAAGCGACCGGCGAACTCGCGGGCCCTGCCGCACAACCGGGCGTCACGCCCGCGGCGCTGCCGGGCCGGGCCAGCGGCTTCCTCATGCACGACGGGTGCTGCATCGGCCTCGAGGCCTGCTGCACCATCGATTCGTTCGAGCAGCTCATCACGACGTTGCCGCGCGCCGCAGCGGCCGACATGCCGACACCGGTCACGCGCGGCCCGCGCTTGCGGCGCGGCCACCGCTGACGGTCGTTCACACGGCGACGGCGCTTCAGCGCACCACCGGATCGGACAGCAGGAACTCGATGCAGCGACCCGGCGTGGGCATCACGTTGCCCGGCTCGGCGTCGGCACCCGTGCGTGCACGCGCCGTCAAGCGTTCGGCGCCCACGCCATGCGTTGCCAGCACGCGCAGCCCCGAGCGCGCCCAGCCGAGCGCCTGCCGCGTTGCAGTGGCCTGCGGGGCCCGGCTGTAGCCCACCACTTGCACCTGCACCGATGGGTACGGCGACAGGATCTCGGCCATGTCTTCGGCAAAGCGTCGAAAGTCGGACTGCAGCGCGTCGCCGCGGCGGTCGAATGCATCGGACACATCGATGCGCACCCGCAGCCGGTTGTCTGCCGTGCGCATGACCTCGACCTCGCCGTTGGAAAGCGCCGCCTGCTGCAGCTCGCGCGTGACGACGGCCAGCGCGGCGGTCCAGGCGTTGCCGTCCACCACGTCGAGGCGCGGCGGCGGTGCGTAGTTGGCCGGCGGTGCCGCCTTGGCGGCAGCGGACTCGCCGGCAGGCACGGCGTCGGGCTGCCGCGGTCGCAGGCTCGCGCAGCCGGCCAGCCACAACATGCACACCAGCAGCGCGCAGCACGTGCGCCAGCTGCGGTGGGTGATCGTCAGGCCGTGCATGCCACACCTGCACCAGCAGCCACGGCGGGGCGACGTGGCATCGGCCGCTCATCGGTTTCGACCACGTCGCACAACAGCGGCAGGTGGTCCACGTCGAGCGTGAAGCCCCTGCGCTCGCGGGCCGGTTGCGGTTGCACCCGCGAGGGCGACTGGGGCTGGACCCAGGCAGGCACCTCCGTGGCCGGCAACGGCTTCCAGCCTTCGGGCATGCGATGCGCTGCCAGCGTGAGCAGCATCTCGCCGCCCAGCAGCCGCAGCTCGCGCTCTCCGAGCATGCTGTGCAGGCGCGGCAGCAGCTCGAGCTGGTGGCAGCGCGAGTAGCGCAGCATTTCCTGCTCGAGCTTGAGCATGGCGGCATGGCCCAATGCGTCACCGTTGCGCAGCCGGCCCAGTGCGTCGCTCGTGCGCCGCTTCAGCCGCCGCTGGTGCGCCAGCACGGCCGGCCGCAACTCGAAGGCCACGGCGATCAGCGTGGGGTACAGCACGCGCTCTTCGGCATGCAGGTAGGCAGTGATGCGCCCGCCGAGCGCCAGGCCGCGCAGCGCGCGCCGCTCGTCGTCGGCCGGCAGCGCGGCATAGGCGCGAAAGTCGCCGGTGATGCGGTCCAGCTCGCGATGGATGAGGTCCAGCACGTTCATCGTGAAGCTCCTTGCCTGCGGTTGCGACAACAAAACTAGGGCAGCTGCACCATCACCGGCGCAGGCACCGCGAAGCCGCGGGCGCCGGCACGAACGAGGCCGCCGAAACCGTCGTCCTCGTCAGAGGCATCCAGCAGGTCTTCTTCACGCACGAGGGCGCGCACGCGGTCGCTGCGGTAGCTCACGAGGCACCAGCGCCCCTCCCAGCCTTCGCGCACGCCGGTGGAGATCACGGTGGCGGCGCGGCGCGGGCTGCACTCGTCGAGGCCCGGTGCCAGGACGGCACTGCCGTCGGCGAACAGGCCGCGTGCCGGCAGCATCGAGGCACCCGAGGGGGTCTGGATGCGCACGCGCGGGTCCTGCATGAACTGCAGCAGTGCATCGAGCACCGACTCGGCATGGCGTGAAGCGCGGGTTTCGAACATGGCTTTGTCTCGGCAGTGATGGCGGTATGGGCGGCGTCGTGAAGACGCCTGGTTCGCCGCCAGTGTCGAAAGCCGCGGCCTTGCCGCAGTGCCGGCATGCGAAGCGCGGAGGCCCGATGCGAAGTGCCCGGTTCGCGCCGCTCGCCTATGGCTCGAATTGCCATCTTTCATGGCGAGCGCAATGCCGATAGCTATTCTGTGGCGCCCATGGAATACACAGAAGAACTCACCCCGCGCCGCGGGAAGCAGGGTCGGGACGCCGCGACGCGCCACGTCGAGGCGCTGCTGGCCAAGGCCGATGTGCGCCTGGGCGGCGACCGTCCGTGGGACATCCGCCTGCGCGACCCCAGCGTGCCGGCACGCGTGCTGGCGCTGGGCAGCCTGGGCCTCGGCGAGGCCTACATGGACGGCCACTGGGAATGCGATCGCCTCGACCAGCTGTTCGACCGCCTGCTGCGCGCCCGGCTCGACAAGGAACTGCGCACCTGGTCGACCTTCTTCCACCACCTGCGGGCGAAGCTGTTCAACCTGCAGACGGCGCGGCGAGCATGGCAGGTGGGCCGGGCGCACTACGACCTCGGCAACGAGTTCTATGCGGCCATGCTCGACGAGCGCATGACCTACACCTGCGCCTTCTGGGAAGGCTGCCGCACGCTCAATGAAGCACAGGAGCACAAGCTCGACCTGGTGTGCCGCAAGCTCGAGCTCGAACCCGGCATGCGCGTGCTCGACATCGGCTGCGGCTGGGGCAGCTTCATGCAGTTCGCTGCAGAACGCTACGGCGTGCACTGCACGGGCGTCACCATCTCGGCCGAGCAGGCGTCATTCGTGCGGGAGCGCTGCGCAGGCCTGCCGGTACAGGTGCAGCTGGCCGACTACCGCGACCTCGAAGGCCGCTTCGACCGCATCGTGAGCCTGGGCATGTTCGAGCACGTGGGTCACAAGAACCACGAGACCTACATGCGCGTGGCCGAGCGTTGCCTGGCGGACGACGGCCTGTTCCTGCTGCACACCATCGGCGGCAACGAATTCAGCCACGGCACCGACCCGTGGATCGACCGCTACATCTTTCCCAACGGCGAGATCCCGACCATCACCGACATCGGCCTCGCGTGCGAAGGCAGGTTCGTCGCGGAAGACCTGCACAACTTCGGCGCCGACTACGACCGCACGCTGATGGCCTGGCATGCAAACGTCGAAGCGGCATGGCCGCGCTTTGCGGGCGTGCTGGGCCCGCGCTTTCGACGCATGTGGCGCTACTACCTGCTCTCGTGCGCCGGCGCCTTCCGCGCGCGCGACCTGCAGCTGTGGCAATGGGTGCTCAGCAAGCCCGGCCGTCCTGGCGTGTACCAGCGGGTGTCGCGCTGACTCCGAGCCCCCTGCTCGCTCGAGCAGGCCACGCCACCGGTGCTGCCGACACCGGGATAGGGGAGATGGCTATGAGCGCCATTTGCACACATCAATTGATCGGCGCCGGTGGATTGACGAGACTTATCGCCATTCGACACACGCATCACCCACGACACATGAACCACGACGATCGAACGGCTGCATTGCGCGCCACCGCGTGGCGCCTGCTCGGCACGGTGAGCGTGGCCATCGGCATCGTCAACGCGTTCATTCCGCTGCTGCCCACCACCGTGTTCCTGCTCATCGGCGCATGGGCCTGGGGCAAGGGCGCACCGCAATGGCGGGCCCGCTTGCTGGCCCACCCGCGCTTCGGCGAGCCGCTGCGCCTGTGGGCGAACGGCCGGCAGGTGTCGCACCGCGGCAAGTGCATGGCGAGCTTCGGCATCGCGACGAGCTGGCTGCTCAGTGCCGCGTTGATCGGCCCCACCACCGCCGTGCTGGCCGTGGGGTTCGGCCTCGCGGCATTGGTCGCCTGGTTGTGGTGGCGCCCTGAGCCGGGGTCCGCCCCGGTCGGCCGCAGCCTCATCGCACGGAGCGTGGACCATGGTTGAAGCCGTGCTGAAGCTGGGCCACGGCCTGCGGATCCGCCACGTTCAGCGGCTGCTGGGCCTGGGCATCGTGGCCGCGGGCTCGATGGTGCTCGTGAGCGACCTCATCGGGGTGCACTTGTCATGACGAACGCAGCACCCATGAACGCAGCACCCGCCATGGCTTCATCGCACGAACTGTGGATCGAGCTGCTGGCGCGGCTTTCGCACACGCTGCAGGAATGCGGGCAACCCGATGCCGCCCGGCGCCTGAAGGCATTCGGCGTGCGTGGCCGCACGGGCACGGTGGTGCGGCACCTGGAACGCGAGCACGCGCAGGCCACCCGCATGGCCGCGCTGTGCGGCGTCGAGCTGCAGGCGCCAGAGCTTGCCCATCGCGTTGCCCACCGCAGCCTCGAGCTGACGCTGCGCGACGACCTCGACCACGACTTCCACGGCCTGGCCGCCACCTACCAGCAGCTGTTGCTCGCCCTCGCTCCGGCAAGCGGCAGCCCGCTCCATCAATGGCTCGAGGGCCGCTCGCGCGTGCATGCCGCGCAAGCCCAAGGCCTGGCGAGCGCCCTGCATCACGAGCCCACACACACCGACCTCGGCAGGGCCCGCGATCCGCCGGCGGCCACCACCACCGTGCAGCCGGAGCCCGGCTGCGTCTACTGCGCGAGTGCATCAGAGCCTGTTCTCAACCCACACCAAAGGACCACACATGAGTAGCGAAAACAAATGCCCGTTCGGACACGGCGCCACTAGCCCCGCCGCCGGCGGCCGCTCCAACCGAGACTGGTGGCCCAACCAGCTGAACCTCAATATCCTTCACCAGCACACGCCTGAATCCAGCCCGATGCCGGCCGGCTTCAACTACGCCGAGGAATTCAAGAAGCTCGACCTCGCCGCGGTGAAGCAGGACCTCCGTGCGCTGATGACCGACTCGCAGGACTGGTGGCCGGCCGACTGGGGCCACTACGGCGGCCTGTTCATCCGCATGGCCTGGCACAGCGCCGGCACCTACCGCACGGCCGACGGCCGCGGCGGCGCGGGCACCGGCAACCAACGCTTCGCCCCCGTCAACAGCTGGCCCGACAACGGCAACCTCGACAAGGCGCGCCGCCTGCTGTGGCCCGTCAAGCGCAAGTACGGCAACCGGCTGTCGTGGGCCGACCTCATGATCCTGGCCGGCAACGTGGCGCTCGAATCCATGGGCTTCAAGACCTTCGGTTTCGGCGGCGGCCGCGAAGACATCTGGGCCCCCGAAGAAGACGTGTACTGGGGCGCCGAGGCCGAGTGGCTGGCCACCAGCGACAAGCCCAACAGCCGCTACTCCGGCGAACGCCAGCTCGAGAACCCGCTGGCCGCCGTGCAGATGGGCCTCATCTACGTGAACCCCGAGGGCCCGGACGGCAACCCCGACCCGGTGGCCTCCGGCCGCGACGTGCGCGAGACCTTCGCGCGCATGGCCATGAACGACGAAGAGACCGTGGCGCTGGTGGCCGGCGGCCACACCTTCGGCAAGTCGCACGGCGCCGGTGACCCCAAGCTGGTGGGCCCGGAGCCTGAAGCCGCGCCGCTCGAAGCCATGGGCTTCGGCTGGATCAACCAGTTCGAGTCGGGCAAGGGCGTGCACACCACCACCAGCGGCATCGAAGGCGCGTGGAAGCCGAACCCGACGCAGTGGGACAACGGCTACTTCGACATGCTGTTCGGCTACGAATGGGAGCTCACCCGGAGCCCGGCCGGCGCGCACCAGTGGGTGGCGAAGAACGTGAAGCCCGAGCACATGATCCCCGACGCGCACGACCCGTCGAAGAAGCATGCGCCGATGATGACCACGGCCGACCTGTCGCTGCGCTTCGACCCGGTCTACGAGCCGATCTCGCGCCGCTTCCACCAGGACCCGGCCGCCTTCGCCGACGCCTTTGCCCGTGCGTGGTTCAAGCTGACCCACCGCGACATGGGCCCGAAGTCGTGCTACCTCGGCGCCGAAGTGCCGGCCGAAGACCTGGTCTGGCAGGACCCGCTGCCTGCGGTGAACCACCCGCTCATCGACACGAAGGACGTGGCCGACCTGAAGAAGAAGATCCTGGCCTTCGGCCTGTCGGTGGACGAGCTCGTGTCCACCGCCTGGGCCAGCGCCTCCACCTTCCGCGGCTCGGACAAGCGCGGCGGCGCCAACGGCGCACGCATTCGCCTCGCACCGCAGAAGGACTGGGAAGCCAACCAGCCGGCCCAGCTGGCCAAGGTGCTGTCGGCGCTCGAAACGCTGCAGCGCGACTTCAACGCCGCCAACGCCGGCGGCAAGCAGGTCTCGCTGGCCGACCTGGTCGTGCTGGGCGGCTGCGCGGCCATCGAGCTGGCGGCCAAGGCGGGCGGCTACGCCATTGAAGTGCCCTTCACGCCGGGCCGCACCGATGCTTCGCAGGAGCAGACCGATGCCGAATCGTTCGCGGTGCTGGAGCCGGTGGCCGATGGCTTCCGCAACTACCTGAAGACGAACTACACCGTGCCCGCCGAGGCGCTGCTGGTCGACAAGGCGCAGCTGCTCACGCTCACCGCGCCCGAGATGACGGTGCTGGTGGGCGGCCTGCGCAGCCTGGGCGCCACCGTGGGCCAGGCCAGGCACGGCGTGTTCACGCAGCGGCCGGGCGTGCTGAGCACCGACTTCTTCACGAACCTGCTCGACATGGGCACCGTGTGGAAGCCGACGTCACCGGCGGCCGACCTCTTCGAAGGCCGCGACCGCGCCACGGGCGAGCTCAAGTGGACGGCCACGCGCGTGGACCTCGTGTTCGGCTCCAACTCGCAGCTGCGTGCCCTGGCCGAGGTGTATGCCAGCGACGACACGAAGGAGCGCTTCGTGCGCGAGTTCGTGGCGGCCTGGAACAAGGTGATGAACCTGGATCGCTTCGACTTGAACTTGAAGAAGTGAGGAAGTGAGCTGGCAGCGGTGAAGGTGTCGAAGGCCAATACCTTCACCGCGCAGACGCAGAGGACGCGGAGGACCGCGCAGCGGAAGCTGATGGTTCTGCGCGGGCCTCCGCGCTCTACGCACCGGTAGGCACCGGTAAGCACCGGTCTTCTTCGCCTTCGAACCCGCCTCTTCGCGTTCCGCCCGGCAGCTCCCGGCACCGGCTGCCTAGCATGGACCATCCAACAGCACAGCGGTCCCTGCACGATGAACAGCGAAGAATTCCTGGCCGCGGTCTTTGCCCCCGCACAGCTCGAAGAGCAGCAGCAAGTGCTGCTCTCGCTGCTGGACCGGCCCTATGCCGAGGCGCAGGCGCTGCCCACCGAAACCGAGCGCCGCAACGCGCACCTCAAGCACATCCTCCGCACGAAGGAGCTGATCGAAACCCTCGTCGGGCCGCAGTTGCTCGCGCGTGCCGCCAGCCTGCAGGCCACCGGCCAGGTGGATGCCGCCGCGATGGCGGACCTGGGCAACATGGGCGCCACCATGCAGCGCTTCCAGCTCGCGCATGCCGGCGGCGCCTACTTCTTTGCCACGCTCGAGAAGGTGCGCCAGCAGTACCGCCACCGCGTCGCACGCCGCGAGTTCACCGACGAGCAGTGCGGCGACTCCCCATGGCGAGACGTCGAGCACGAAGAGGTGCACGTGCGCCCGGCCAACGAGCACAGCGCGCCTTCCGCGCGTGGCCACGTCTACCCATGGGCGATGGTGGAGCCCTATACCCGCCCCACCACGAGCCAGCGAGATCGCGCGGCGCTGTACCAGTCGCGCCTGCTGGTGCGCACCCTCACCGCCGAAGACCTGCGCTCGCCCGATGAACAAGGGCTGATCGGCCAGCGCGGCGTGTTCGCCAGGGCCGAGATCCCGGCCGGCACCTGCGTGGGCGTGTACGGCGGCCAGATCCTCGACCGGGCCGACCTCTTCATCCTGCAGGACGACCGCTACCTGATCGGCGCCTCCGCCACGCCTGGCGAAAAGGGCATCAACGGCGAGAACATGATGGCCATCATGAACACCTGCTACCTGCTCGACGCGCAGGGCAAGGTCGCGGGCCACCCGCCCACCGGCTACAACGTGGAGCCGGCCGCCTTCGCCGTCGAGACGGCCCAGGGCGAACCGCTCGTCGTCCATGCCTTCTTCGCGAGCTGCGACATCGCACCCGGCGAAGAGCTGCGCTGGAACTACGACTCGGGGAGCCTTTCGGCGGCAGCCACGGCGCGCTGACGAAGCACGCTACGCGCCAGGGCCTCGTGCGCCCCGGTGGTGGCGCACCAGTTCTTCGACGACACGTGCCACGTCGTCCAGCCTGATCGGCTTGACCAGGTAGGCCGAGAAACCGGCCGCCTCGCCGCGCTTGATGTCGTGCGGCATGGCGTCGGCCGTCACCGCCACGACCGGGATGTCGCGCGTGGCGGGGTCGCCCTTGAGCGCCTGCAGCACCGCATAGCCGTCCATCTGTGGCAGCTGGATGTCGAGCAGCACCAGGTCGGGCAGCTCGGCCTTGGCCACCGCGATGCCGCGCAGGCCGTCCGTTGCGCTGAGCAGCGTGAGGTGCGGCAGCTCGTGGAAGAACTCCTCCATGAGCGCGAGGTTGGCGCGGTTGTCTTCGACGTAGAGCACCCGCACGGTGGGTTGATGCCCGCGCGGCCGCAAGGCGCCCTCGCCCAGGTGCATGCTGCCGCGCACCGCGGGCTCGGCCAGCGGCATGTCGAGCCAGAAGGTCGAGCCTTCGCCTGCCGTGGATTCGGCACCCAGCTCGATGTGCATCAACTCGGCCAGGCGCTTCGACAACGCCAGGCCGATGCCGGTGCCGCCCACGCTCGCCTCTTCGCGGCCCAGGCGCTCGAAGGGCATGAAGAGCTTGACCATCTGCTCGCGCGCGATGCCCAGGCCCGTATCGGTGACCTCCAGCCACACGCGCCGGCCACCCAGCAGCCGGTAGCGCACGGTGACGCCGCCGCCTTCGCGGTTGTACTTGATGGCGTTCGACAGCAGGTTCACCAGGATCTGCCGCAGGCGAACCCGGTCCACGTGCACCCACACCGGTGGGGCCGTGCTGGCGACGTCCACCGCTACCTGGTGGTCGCGCAGCGACACCCTGCACAACGAAGCCGCCTCTTCGATCACCGGCTGCAGCTCCACCGGCTCCAGGCGCACGTTGAGCCGGCCGACCTCGATGCGCGCCAGGTCCAGCAGCTCGTCGATGAGTTGCAGCAGGTGCTCGCCGGCCTGGCGGATCTCGCCGGAGCGGTGACGCGTCTGCGCGTTCACGCCCGACATCTCGATGAGCTGCGCGAAGCCGAGGATGGCGTTCATCGGCGTGCGCAGCTCATGGCTCATGCGCGAGAGGAATTCGGACTTCGCCTGGTTGGCACGCTGGGCCTCGTCGCGCGCGGCCTCGAGCGCGGCGGTGCGTTCACGCACGCGCGACTCGAGCGAGCGGTTGGCGTCGCGCAGCGCGGCCTGCGCGGTCTTGATGTCCGTCACTTCCAGCGCCGTGACCACGGCAGATCGCGCGGCACCGGCGGCGGCCCGCATGGGCGCGACCGTGAGCTTGTAGTGGCGCGGGGCCGCGCCGCCGTTGGGCATTTCGAGCTCGAAGCTGCCGCGCGTGCCGTTCGAGATGGCATCGCGCAGGCATTCCTCGAACTGCGTGCGGTGGGCAGGTGGCAGCCACTGCTCGGCAAGGCTGCCGACCACCAGCCCGCCGAGGGCGCTGCCCTCGCGGTTGGCAAAGAGGATGCGGCCTTCGGCATCGAGCTCGTAGATCAGGGCCGAGGTGTGCGCGGTCAGTGCCCGCATGCGCAGCTCGCTGTCGGCCAGCTTGCGAAGCGTCTCGTCGAGGCGGTCTCGCGCGGCCTGCAGCGCCTGCAGCAGCCCGTTGATCGACTCGGCGACGGCATCCAGGATGTCGGGCCGCCAGCGCCCGCCGGCCGCCCGGTTGAGCGTGAGCCGGCGCTGCATGGTCGCGGGGTCCTGCGGGTCGATGCCGCGCACGAAGCCGGCCACCTGCGAAAGGTGGCGCGTCAACAGGAACTGGAACACCAGCAGCGTGAAGCCGGCCACCAGCATGGTCTTGATGCCGTTGGCCAGCAGGTCGTGGCCCAGGCGCTGCCACACACGCGCGATCGCGCGGTCGAGGCCGGCCACCACGCGCAGCGTGCCGATGGTCTGGTCGCCGCCAGGGCCTCCGTGCACCAACAGGATCTGCGTCTGCAACTGGCGCTGGGAGCTCACCTGGCCGGCGAACCAGCGCGCCTGCCCGTCGACCACCACCTCGGCCCGCTCCACGTCGGGCAGGCGCAGCATGCCTTGCAGCTGGCTGCGCACGAGCTCGTCGTCGAACTGCCACACGCTGCGCGACAGCGAAGGCGCATAGCTCGTCTCGACGAAACGGAAGGCCTCGTCGATGTCGCTCAGGTCGTTGTGGTAGCCGAGGTACAGGTCCCGGGCCGTGATGATGGCCGTGATGCAGGTGCTGAAGCCGACCACCGCCAGCAGCAGCCGCTTGGCAAGACCATTGCCGTTGAACAAAGCCTGGCGCAGCTCGCACCAGCGCGGGTTCTCCATGTGTGCTCCCGTGGCGGCGCGACGCCAGCGACCCATCGTCTGCTACCTGCCGACCTGCTTGCGCGCCTCGTCGAGCATGCGTTGGGTGATTTCCTTGCGAAGGCGTTCGAGCTCGCCGCTGGCCTTCATCTGGCGCACCGCGGCTTCCACCTGCGGCACCAGCGCACGATGCCGCTCGTGCAGGAAGTGATAGAGCTCGATGTGCTGCAGCGGCGGCGACAGCACGCGCAGCTGGCGGTCGAGCCCGAGCCGGTTGTTCACGAGCATGCCGCTGAAGCGGTCGTTCACCGCGACTTCGATGCGGTCGCTGGCCAGCATCTGCATCATCTGGTCCATGCCCGGTGCGGCCTCCACGCGAGGCATGCCGCGCGTGCCCCGCTCGGACGACCCCACGCCCCGCACGATGCCGATGGTGTAGGGCCGCAGCGATTCCCACCCTTCCACGCGGAACTCCACGCGCCGTGTGAAGACCGACGGCTCGATGTAGTTGATGGATTCGCGCACCGGCAGCAGCGTCGGGTATTCGTTCGCCACGTCGAGCACCCGCTGCACCTCGCCGTCGAGCCGCCCCTCGCTGGACTCGATCAACGCGCGCTTGGCCGGCACGGCCACGAACTCGAGGCGGATGCCGAGCTTCGAGTACACCGCGGCGAGGATCTCGCCGCCTACCGCCTGGTCGGGCACGTTCTCGATGCGCGACAGGCGCAAGGTGGTGGTCTGCTGGGCGACAGCGAACCCGCTCGCTGCCCACGCAAGACAGCACAAAGCGGCAAGGCAAAGCCGGCGGTACCAGTACATGAGAGGCCCCTCAAGAAACTGCAAGCCTCCCTGTTGTTTTCATGACGTGGTCGCGCATGGCGACACGGCGCGCGGCCAGCAGCATGGCGCAGCCTCAGGAGGCCCGCAAGAGGATATGCCAGTGGTGCTGAAACGGCCGTGACGATGTGCCGGTTTTGCGGGCACGGGAACGAAGCGAATCGCCGGCTATATGTCTGCGTTGGCCAGCTCCCGGAACAACTCTTCCTCGCTACGATGCCAATCCGCCTCCACTTGGTTAGCCTTCTCGGCGTAGTCTGCCTGGGCTGCCACGTCGTCGCGCGGCGGCAGCGGCCGATCATGGAATGGATCGCGATTCATCTTCTGCTCCAGGACTGCGAACGCCAGTACGTGCAGTTCGCTGATGGCGGCCCGCCAAGACGGGTTGCCCAGCATGAACTCCGCGAACGCCGCAGTGTCTGCTGCCTGGGCCTTCACAGTCGCCTCCAGCTGGTCCAAGTCCTTCTTTCCGAGTGCACTGAAACCGCGGAACCTCATCTTGGATACGGTGCTGTCCGGCAAACCGAGGCGCTCGCGCAGGGCCACCTTCGCATGCACCATGGTCTCCAGCGGCTCCTCCGTAAGCGCTTTGCGTTGGGAGGCGGGCAAGTCGGTGCGTTCGAGCTGCTCGGCGATGAAACCGCTGACCGCCGTCTCCAGCAACGATAGGCGGAACCTCTCCCCTGCCCAGCGGCGAAGCCCTGCCTCGTCCATCTTGTCGCTTTTCACGTCGTTGACGACTTCCCAGTTATCCACAGCCAGGCGTACCTTGGAAAACCCTTCGGCCAGGTTGTCACTGCAGGAGCCCAGCGCCGTTGCCGCGATCAAGAAGACCTCTTCGCGCAGGTTTTCATCGAGGGCAATGGCCTTGATGACCGTCGACACCTGATCAGCCAGCTGCGCCGCCGCTGACGACGATCCTTCGTCCCTGCCTTCGCGCAGGCGCGCAAGCATGCGGGCAAACATCATGGCGTTGGGCTCCGCATCGAACGCATGCATCGAGGCTGAAGGTACGCGCATCCAAGCCTGGATCTCGCCACCCAACGGGGTGTGCTGCTCATCGAGATCGGCTTGCAGTCCGTCACCCACTTCGCTGTCCGAATCGGATTCGACGTTGTCTGCTTCGAAGGTGTCGAGCTGGTCCATCAACTGCGCAACCACCCGGTTCGTGGCCGGATCTCCGCCATGTCTCCAGCGGTCTTCCAGCCCTTGCCGGAGTTCGGCTGAGATATCTAGTTGCACGAGCATTTCACCCGCCGTGCGCACGATGTTCGGCTCAAGTGCGGGAAACCTGGGAAGGAGGTCTACCAGCTGGAATACGTGCTGCGGTTGAAGCTCACCTTGAATCCCGAAGGCTGCCAACACTGATGCTGGTATGAGCATCGAGTCCGACAGGAGCAGATCAGCGTGCTGCAAATTGGGCGGATTTGCGTTCAGCGCCGCGACTACCGGCTGCGGTGAGCCAGGTGGCGTGACGTTCAGGTCCAATGCCATCGGCCGTGGTGAGCCAGGCGGTGTCGCGTTCA
>CAMLLU010000081.1 GCA_946480925.1 uncultured Rivibacter sp. | reverse complement strand
GATGACAGCAGGCTGGCCCATTCATTGGGCTTGTTCATTGGGTCGCTCCCTCTGCTTGCACGCTTGAGTGCGTGCGGCGCGGGAGCTTAGCAGCCGAACACGGCCTGGAGCGACGCCTGAGCCTGTCCTCCCCAAAAACGAGGGAAGCCGCTCAGCGGTCTTCCCCCTCATTCAGAAAGCATTGCTATCGCAACGGAAGCTGCATGAGGGCAGCGCGGCATTTCTTGAAAGCAAACGAGCCGCGCAAGAGCCCGGCTCGCCAGGCACATTCAAGTCGCTGCGGTATCAGACTGCGACCATCTCACCCTGGCTCAGGCGGAACGCGCGCACGGTGGCCGCGAGCCGGTGCGCCTGTTCCTTCAGGCTTTCGGCGGCGGCCGCGCTCTCTTCCACCAGCGACGCGTTCTGCTGCGTCATCTGATCGAGCTGCGTGACGGCGGTGTTCACCTGGCCGATGCCGTCGCTCTGCTCGCTGGCGGCGGCGGTGATCTCGCCGATGATGTCGTTCACGCGAGCCACGCTGGCCACGATCTCCTGCATCGTGCTGCCGGCGTCCTGCACCAGCTTCGAGCCGGCTTCCACGCGTTCGACGCTCGCACCGATGAGGCTCTTGATCTCCTTGGCCGCTTCGGCGCTGCGTTGCGCGAGGCTGCGCACTTCGCCGGCCACCACCGCGAAGCCGCGGCCTTGCTCACCGGCACGTGCGGCTTCCACCGCAGCGTTGAGGGCGAGGATGTTGGTCTGGAACGCGATGCCGTCGATCACGCCGATGATGTCGGAGATCTTCTTCGAGCTCGCGGTGATGTCGTCCATCGTCGAGACGACCTGCGACACCACTTCGCCGCCCTTGGCCGCCGAAGCAGAGGCTGAAGACGCGAGCTGATTGGCGGTGCGCGCCGAGTCGGCGGTCTGCTTCACCGTGCCGGTGAGCTGCTCCATCGAGCTGGCCGTTTGCTGCAGGTTGCTGGCGGCCTGTTCGGTGCGCATCGACAGGTCCTGGTTGCCGCTGGCGATTTCGCTGCTGGCGGTGGAGATGGACTCGGCGGACTGGCGGATGTCGCCCACCAGTTCGCGCAGCTTGTCCTGCATCGTGGCCACGGCCTGCAGCAGGCGGCCGATCTCGTCTTGCGTGCGGATCTCGACCTGGTTCGACAGGTCGCCCGCGGCGATGCGCTCGGCCACCTGGATGGCGCTGCCCACCGGCCCGGTGACGGCGCGCGTGAGCCGCCATGCGAGGAACACGCCCAGCACCAGCGCGCCGGCCGCCGCGGCCAGCATGACGAGCCGTGCACGCGTCTGGCTTGCGCGGGCGCTCGCCTGGGTCTGCATGTTGAGTTCGGCCTCCACCGCCGCCAGGTCGCGAACGGCCTTGCGCCAGCCGTCTTCGGCGGGGCGGACCTTGCTCGTGAGCAGCAGCGTCGCTTCGATGTTGGCGCCTTCCTTGCCGTGGCGCGCGGCTTCCTTCACCAGTGGAATGGTGACGGCAGCCTGGGTCTCGATGGACTTGAGCAGCTTGAGCTCCTGCTCGGCGGCCCCCGCCGCCATCGTTTCACCAAGCGCCTTGGCCGTCTTCTGGTAGCGCGCGATGGTCTGGTCGAGCTGGGCGACTTCCTGGTCGATCTCTTTCACGTCGGTGAGCAGCGTGATCGAGCGCGTGCGGATCGCCATCTCGTTGATCTCGCCCATCAGGTTGTGGGCCAGTTCGGTCTTGGGGTTGTTGACCTCGACGATGTGCGTGAGCTTGCCGCCGACGTCGGCGACGCTGAGCCAGCCGATACCGGCAATGGCCAACACGAGCGCAAGGATCACCGAGAAGCCGAGCGCAAAACGCTGGCCGAGCGTGAGTTGTCTCTTCATTGGGTGCTTTCCTATCCGTTGGAGCTCTTCCGGTCCCGATACGAATGCGAATGCCTCGATTCTTGCGAGCCGACTCCCTGCCTAGCGATCCGAATATCGGCGCCACAACGGGACAACTTGAGCATTCGGGCTTCCCAGCCCCGCCACCACGCGATTCGTGACCTTGTGCGACCGGCCCATCGCAAGTGCCTGCTGCATATGCAGTGACCAGTGGCAGCCCACCAGTCACCGGTCACCAGTCACAGCTCACTGTTCCTACATTTGGCGGAACAAGTGCACGTAGCTGCGGCTCACGGGCAACACCTCGCTGCGGCCGGCCAGGTGCACTTCGGCGGTCTCGTTGGGGCCGCGCGTGATCTGCGCCACGCAGCGCAGGTTCACGATGGTCGAGCGGTGGATCTGCACGAAGCGCTCGGGGTCCAGTTCGTCGGCCAGCTCGCGGATCGACTTGCGGATCAGCGCCTCGCCGCCTTCCCACACCACCAGCGTGTACTTCTCGTCGGAGCGCAGGTAGTGCACCTGCTCCACCGGGATGAGGCGGATGCTCTGGCCCACCGAAGCCTTGATCCACTGCAGCCACGGCCGGGCACCCGCCGTGCCCTGCTGGCGCAGACGCGCCGAGAGCTGCTCGATCACCGCGTCGAGCCGGTCGTCGCCGGCTGCTGCCGAAGCACCGGGCTGCCCTTCGAGCCGCTCGCGCAGGCGCTGCACGGTGTCGGCCAGCCGCTGCTCGTCGAAGGGCTTGATCACGTAGTCGATGGCGCCCTGCTCGAAGGCCTGCACCGCGTACTGCTCGTAAGCGGTGATGAACACCACGTGCGCGCGCCGCGCCACTGCACGGGCCGCCTCGATGCCGTTGATGCCCGGCATGTGGATGTCGAGGAACAGCACGCGCGGCGAGTGTTCGTCGAACAGCTCGATCGCCTCGCGCCCGTTGCGCGCCTCGGCCACCACCTGCAGCTCGGGCCACAGGCGCGACAGCAGCAGCCGCAGGTGCTCGCGCAGCAGCGGCTCGTCGTCGGCGATCAGGGCTGTCGTAGCCATCTCTGGGCGAACAAGCTTGGGTGGCGTGAGCATGAGTCGCTGAACACCTTCACCGCGGAGGCGCAGAGAACGCGGAGGATTCGCGGAGAAATACAGGTCTTCTCTGCGGCCCTCTGCGTCCTCCGCGTCTCCGCGGTGAATGAATTGGAGTTCATTTCAATCAGCTGGGAACACGATCTCGGCACGAACCCCGGACGGCATGTTCTCTGAGAGTTCGACCTGCGCACGCGGCCCGAAGAAAGCCGCAAGCCGCTCCCGCAGATTGGCCAGGCCGGTACCGGGCCGGGCAGTGTCGCGCAGGCCCACACCGGTGTCGAGCACCCACACGCGCACGCCGCCCTTGTCGTCGCGCCGAGCGCCGATCTCGATGCGGCCGCCCTCCTCGCTCGGGTCGATGCCATGGCGGATGGCGTTTTCCACCAGCGTGAGCAGCGCCATCGCCGGAAAGCGCAGCGCGGCCAGGTCGGCCGGCAGGTCGATGGTGTAGGTCAGCCGGTCGGGCATGCGCAGGTGCATCACTTCGAGGTAGGCGCGCACGAGCTCGATCTCGGCCGCCAGCGTGGAGCCGTTCTCGTCGCGCAGCCGCGGCATCGCAGCCCGCAGGTAGGCGATGAGGCTGCGCAGCACCGGCGCCGCGCGCGGCGAGCCGGCTTCCACCAACGCCTGCACGTTGGCCAGCGTGTTGAACAGGAAGTGCGGCTCGATCTGCGCATGCAGCACGCGCAGCTGCGCGTCGAGCGCCTGGCGTGCCAGCGTGCTGCGCTCGAGCTCGAACTCCAGCGCCTGGGCGCGCATCTGCGCGTCGCGCTCGCGGTACAGCGCCCCCAGCGTGAGCAACAGCCCCACCACCAGGCTCGAGCCCGCGATCCACAGGAAGCCGGACAGCAAGCCCTCGTGCTGCAGGAAGCGCGACAGGTCGCCGCCCACGAACATCGCGTAAAGCGCGAACGTGGCCAGCGGCGCCGCCAGCCCCACGGCGATGAGCTGCATCACCCAGCGCGGCACCAGCGTCTGCGGCCAGTTGCCGGCCAGCGTGAAGGCCAGCAGCAGCACCATCGCGATCACCAGCGTGCGGCCGAGCAGGATGGGAAACGGCGTGACGAAGATCGGGTTGAGCGCCAGCGCGACCACGAGGCCCAGCACGAGCGCGACGATCACGCGCCGGGTGTTGAGCCCGGCCAGCCAGCGCGTGGGAGCGGGCTTCGGGGGAACGGAAGACGAGGACATCACGCCCCGCACGATAGCGGCGCGCGCGGCCCGCTCCAAGCCTTGCGAGGGCGCCGGTGCGACGAGCGACGGGAGTCGGGGGCCAGGCAGCGGCGCCTGGCCTGCGGGCGCGGAAAATCGCGCCCCACAACGGCCACACTGGCATGCTTCCTGCGCGGCGCCAAGCATGGACTCCTCTCCCAAACCCGTCATCGTCATCGACCCTTCCGTGCGAACGCATACCGCGTTCGAAGACGCCCAGGCGCTGTTCACCGGCGTGCTGTTCGTCTCGCTCGCATTGATCCTTTTCGCGCAGGTGGGCCTGCTCACCGGCGGCACGGCCGGCGCCGCCTTCGTGCTGCACTACGCCACGGGCATCGGCCTGGGCCAGCTGTTCTTCGCGATCAACCTGCCCTTCTACTGGTTCGCGTGGCGGCGCATGGGCAGGGAGTTCACGCTCAAGACCTTCATCTCGGTGACGCTGCTGTCGGTGTTCACCGAGTTCTCGCCGCGCCTGTTCGCCATCGACCGCATCCACCCTGCCTATGCGGCGGTGCTGGGCGGGCTGCTGCTGGGTTCGGGCTGCCTGTTCCTCGCGCGCCACCGCGCCAGCCTGGGCGGCGCCACCATCGTGTCGCTGTATCTGCAGCAGGCACGCGGCTGGCGGGCCGGCAAGGTGCAGATGGGCATCGACTGCTTCATCGTGCTGATGGCGCTGTGGGTGGTGGAACCCACGCGCGTGGCCTATTCGGTGCTGGCCGCCGTGGTGATGAACCTGTTCATCGCCATCAACCACCGGCCCGGGCGCTACGCGGTGCTGTGAACCTTCAGACGGCGCGGCTGCGGTGGATGAACTCGATGACGCGCCGCTGCGTGCCCGGATCGTTGTCGAAGCCGCCATGCGTGCTGCTGCCCACCGGCGGCCCGGCTTCGCCAGGCAGCGTGCCGCCCGGCGACGGCCACACCGTGATGCGCTGCTGCGTGGCCGGGCTCAGGCCGCGCCAGTAGGCGTTGAAGAACTTCTCCATGCCCTGGATGGGCCGCGTGGTGCCCGAGCGCAGGCCGAAGTAGTCGTCCTGGCCCAGCACCGGCCGCAGCTCCCCGCTTTCGAAAGACTCCGACACGAGGTACAGCAGCGAGCGGCGGTAAGGCCCGCAGGTGGGGTCGTCTTCCTCGGCACGGTCGGTCAGGTGGAACTGCTGGAAGCGCTGGATGTCGCCCCGGTCGAGGTGCGGGCGCACGAACTCGTCGAAGGTTTCCACGCGCACGGCCGGCGCCATGAGGCTCACCGACTCCCACTTCATCACGCTCCTGCCGTCGGGATCGCGGTGCAGCGCGTCGATCATGTAGCTGGCCACGATGCTGCCGGCCGAGTGCCCCACCAGGTGCATGCGCACCTTCTTGTTGGCGATGTTGTGCTTGAAGTGGCGGTACAGCAGCACGGCGCCGGCCTGCGCGTCGTCGGCCACGCCTTCGCGGTAGGCACTGATGGCCTGCGCGTTCTGTTTCATCTCGCCCCACACCTGCGAGCCCGGGCGCGCCAGCGTGCGCTCGAGCCGCCGGTTCCACCAGCGCTCCAGCTGCTCGCCGACGCCCACCGTGCGCGGCACGCCGCGCACGGCGTCTTCGAGCCGGTTCATCACGGTGGAGAAGAAGTCTGTCTCCCACATCAGGAAGATCGGAAAGATCTGCGCGTCGTAGAGCATCGGGATCCATTCGGCCGCAATGCGCGCGGCGCTCTCTTCTCCCACCAGCCCACCGTGCGCGTAGACGCACACGTCCACCACGTCGTTCTGCAGGCCCCAGCGTTTGCGCGCTTCGGCCAGGTGCACGTCGACGACGGCGCGCACGTCGTCGGGCGTGGTGCGGAAGGTGCCTGAAGAACTCAACGCACCGTTGTTGCCCATGTCGATGACGAAGGGCGACAGCTCCCGGTTGCGCAACACCTCGCTGGCCGCGAGCGCCACACGGCCGTCGTGTTCGCGCAGCGAGATGCTGTGCGCGATCTCGCTGTGCTCGCGCGTCACCACGCCCAGCTGCGCGACCCAGCAGTCCATCGCGTTGCGCAGCCAGTCGTCGTAGGTGAGGAGGGCATAGCCGTACGAGCCCCAGCCGGTGCCCCAGCTGTTCTGGATGAGGAAGCCGCGTTCGTTGTAGCCCACGATGGCGAACGCATGGCCCGGGTGCTCGGCATGGCCGCCCTGCAGCGGGATGGTCCAGATCCTGTCGGCGAACGAGGCGGGCCGCTTCTTGCGCGGGTCTGCATTGACGCCCACGTCCCAGCCCGAATGGCAACCGCTGCTCGCGAAGAGGATGCCCACTTCGTTGAGCGCGGCGTGCATGTCGATGATGTTCTTGACCTCGATGCGGTAGTAGGCGCCCAGTGGCCGCGTCACCGCGTCGAACCACCAGTCGTCTTCGGCCTTCCTGGCGGCCGGCGGCATCTCGAGCCCAGGAAAGAGCTTCAGCGCACACGCGCCGTGCTTGAACCAGCCCTTGAGCGCGCCGCGCAGGCTCGAGCCTTCGTCGGCCACCGAGCCCGGGAATTCGTCGTAGCGCCGCGCCATCGAGTACAGCATGTAGGGCGACATCACCGGCTTGCGCTCGCGGCCCGAGGCCTGCAGCAGGTGCTGCACCACCAGCGCCAGCGCGAAGCCGGTGCAGGCCTTGGTGCCCTGCTGGTTCATCACCTCGAACGCGTGCTTCGGGAACAGCTGCAGCTGCGGCGTGACGGAGACGTTGGGGCGGAACGGCCGGTCGCGAAAGTCGATGGAGTCCGGCCGCGCGACGCGCAGGAAGGGACTCTTCTCGCGGGTGCGCTGGTCGGCAGCCTCTTCCCGAGCGGCCTTGGCCTTGCCGGTCTTTTCGGGTTCGAGCGGGACTTCCACGCTCACCGGCGGAGCAGGCACCTCGGGCTGCGCCGCCCGCGGGCCGGACACCGCGCCGCCGCCCTTGGCCGATTTCTGCGGAGACTTGGCCGCCTTCCTGGCGGTGCGGGCACTGCTGTTCGTTGCCATGCTGTCCTCCTCGCTCCAAGGTCACACATCGTTCGACAGGCACAAGACCCGGTCAACCCCCTCGGAAGCCCTGGCGTCTCACGAAGCGGTGCGTCGTGGCAAGGGCCGGCCGTTCGCCGGCTCGACGACGCCCAGCGGGAGCGTCTTTGCGTGCACCGGGTGGGCAGGCAGCGCTTCCTCGCGGTCCTTCCGCGCCCGCCATGCGCCGCTGCCGTGGAGCGCAATGACGAACAGCGCAGCCAGGATGGGCGCGTGCCCCACCAGTTCCGTCAACGCATCGTCGTGCGCACCGATGGCCAGAAGGTACCCATTGCTGGCCAGCAGAAAGATCACCAGTGCACAGGCGGCCGCTCGCGAGACGAGCCCGGCCACCAGGAGCAGGCCCAGAAGCAGCTCGCTCATCCCGGCCGAGAGGATGAACAACCGGTCGCTGTAGTCGAAGCCAAGATGCTTCATGAAGTTCATGTCGACGTGAGCGAGAAATCGGGCGGTGATCGACGGGGCCAGCAGCTTTTCGGTGAACGCCGCCGCGCAGAAGCTCATGCCCAGCCCTATACGCAACAACCAGAGCGCCCGGTCTGCATAGCGCTGATCGAGGGCCAGCACGAAGTACGCACCCAATGCCAGCACGTGCGATGCCTCGAACAGCGAAGCCAGCCCATTGGAGGCCCCTGCCGCGACAGCCAGCACGGCGATGGTTGCGGCAGCGACGCCAGGCACCTCGTCGGCAATCAGCATGCAGCCCGTACCGGCTTGCGCGAACAGCAGCAGCCAGTACACGTCGGCATGCCCGTCACCCTGGCTCGGTGCAATGAGGCAGCCGCGCACTGCGAGCACGAACAGCGAGACGCCAAGCGCCATCTGGGCCAGGCGACGCAGGGCCGCAGGGAAAGGTGCCGTGCGAAAGCAAAGCCAGGCCGGAAGCTCCACCACTCGCTGACGCTCGATCACCGCGGCGGCCACGAGCATGACGGCGAGGATGGCGACCCAGACCTGTACCGAGTCTTCCGACAAGGAGTAAGGCGCAACGACGCCGTGCGCCGCCTCGCTTTCGACGAACCATTTCGCATGGGCCTCGCAGGGCAATGCCCAGCTCAATTGAGCCCACGCAATGGCGCATGCAGCAAGCGGTCGAACAGATCGAGGCCTCGAACAGGCCGACGTGGAATGCAATGAGGCCGACAACATGCTTTCTCCCTGCATGGCTCGATTTCAATGAACTGGTGTCAACGAACTGACCTTCGCAGGCTGCATGGCCGATGGCGGCCTCTGCATCCGTGCAGGCGCGATGCGTCGATCACGGAGCCACTCTAGGGTGCAGGCCGTGCAGCCACCATCCACTGAATTTGGGAGAAAGCCGAGTCAGATTAGGGGTGTGCCCGAGCTGCCCACTCATCGGCACTGCGATGTTGGGGAGGCCTTGCAGCGGGGTCGACAAGCCCGAACTCAGGGCTCACACCGAGGGCACCACCAGACGGGGGCCCTCGGGTGCACGAGAAGCGCTACGCGCCCGTGCGCTGCAGCTTCGCGCTCAAGGCCTCGGCGAGCGAATCGGCGCTGTCTTGCAGGTGCGCGCGGGCCTCGACGCTGAGCCCCGGCCGTTGCGACGCGGCGTTGATGCGCGCGAGCAGGTTTCGGGCTTCGTACCGCAGCAGGCTGCGGGCGTCGGCCCGCGTCAGCGCACCGGGGCGCAGCAGCAGGCCGGTGAGGCGGTTCAGGTGCTCGCGCTGCAGCTCGCGGCGCAGTGCGGGGATGTCGCCGCTGGTGCCGAGCTCGCTCCACACGTCCTTGCTCAGGCGGCCATACAGCTCCGAAAGCTGGAAGGCGTCGCCGCGACGCGCGACCTTGGCCTCGCTGTCGAGCAGGCGCACCGCGAGGCCGTCGCTCATCAGCTGGTTGAGCAGCGCACGCTGCATGTCGATGACCAGCTGCGTCGGCGCGAAGTCGGTGGCCACCGCCGTTTCGCCAGCGAACACCGCGTCGGTGCGTTCCAGGTAGTCGGGCGCCAGGCGCCGTTGCAGCGTGGGCGAGACCTTCAGGCTGTCGGCAGCCAGCAGGCCGCGCGCCAGCACGTCGAGCGCCTCGCGCTGCGTGGCCGCCGGCACCGGCGCCAGCGGGTCGCGGCCGCTGCCTGGGAAGTCGCGCAGCGTGCGCACGCCGCCGATCTGGCGCGTCAGCACACCGGCCGCACGGGCCACGTCGCGCAGCGCGTAGCTCACCGAGCGGCGCAGCACCGAGTAGTCCTCGTTGGGCTTGAGCTGGCGCTTTTCCTGCCGCACCAGCAGGTCGCGGGCGATGTCGAAGCGCTTCTTCGCGAAGCCCAGCACGTCGGAGCCGAGGTCGAACTGGATCGCCTCGGGGTCGACGCCGAGGAAGCTGTCTTCGTCGGTGCCGTAGGCCAGCAAGGGCTCGGCGCTGCGTGCCGCAATGCGCTTGAGCTCGGCGGCTTCCGTGGCCGGCTCGATGGGCTTGTAGGCGTATTCGATGGCCCAGTAGTCGTAGGGGCCCAACGTGAGCTGCGAGGCGGTGCCCGCCTTTTCGCCGGGGCGCGGCAGGTTGAAGGGGGCGTACTCCATCACCGAGCCGGTGATGCCGTGCTCGCGGGTGAAGGCTTCGTTCGCCAGCTGCTGCTCGGTGTAGACGCGCGAGGCACGGAAGTTGTGGCGCAGGCCCAGCGTGTGGCCCACCTCGTGCATCGTCGTGTCCTTCAGGTAGTCGAGCACGAACTGCTGCGCCTCGTGGCTGTCGGGGGCCAGCTCGCCGCGCGCCTCGAGCACGTCGAGCAGGTAGCCCAGCTGTTCGGCCGCATGGGTTGCATACGTGCAGCTGCGCGCGTCATGCGGGTGCTGGTGCTGGTGTTGGTGCGCCGGTGCGCCTTCGCTGGCCTGCGCCAGCGGCAGCTGCATCAGCGCCGGCCAGTCGACCGACACACGGCCCAGGATCTGCGAGCGCACGGCGCGCACGTTGCGCGACGACAGGCTCTCGAAGCCGATGTCGGCGTCGAGGATCTCGCCGCTGCGCGGGTCCACGTGGCTGGGGCCGATGGCGCCGAACTGAGGGTTCGCGTTGGTCATCCAGCGGATCGAGGCCACGTCGGCATCGAGCGTGTCGAAGTCGGCGTCTTCGGGCTGCACCTTCACGACCACCGCGTTCTTGAAGCCGATCTTCTCGAAGGCCTTGTTCCACTCCAGCACGCCGGCCGTCATGGCCTCGCGGTACTTCTCGGGGATGGTGCGGTCGAGCCAGAAGGTGATGGGCTTCACGGGCTCGGAGAGCGCGGCCTGCGGGTCCTTCTTCTCGAGGCGCCAGCGGTTCACGAAACGCTGTGTGGGCGTGCGGGCGAGGTCGTCGCTGAAGTCCTGCGCGTTGGTGGTGAAGTAGCCCACGCGCGGGTCGGCCGCTCGCGGCGTCATCGGCGCCTCGGGCAGCTTGACGAGCGAGTAGTGCAGCTGGAAGAACATGCTGCGCGCGTCGGCCAGCGTGCGCGGCACGCTGGGGCCCGTTCCGCCCGTGGCCTGCCCCGGCGTGATGGACGAGGTGGCATAGTGGTTCTGCGTTTCGAATACCACCGAGTCGGCCTTGCCGCGCACTTTCAGGATGGCCGAGTGCCGGCCGTCGAAGTTGTAGTTCTGGCGGTAGGTGCGCTGCAGCCACTGGCCGATGCCCAGCATGTCGCTCACGAAGAGGCCGTTGGCCTCGATGAGGACGGACTTGGCGGTGGGGTGCGGCTGGCTGGCCACCATGGCGCTGCCCAGCAGGCTGGGCGAGAACGCCGCGCTCACCGCCCGCCCTTCCGGCGTGCCGGCCTTGGCGACGAAGGTGGCGTTGCGCGCGATGAGCTGCACCTGGTTGTGGATACGGCGGAATTCGACCAGCTGCTCCTCGGTGGCCGCCGAGCGCAGCGACATGCTGCCGCCGTACAGGCCGTTCTCGCCGATGCCGCTGGCCAGCTTGGGCGACAGCAGGAAGGGCTTGCCGAAGTCTTCTGCCTTCAGCTCGATCCAGACCTTTTCGTCCTTCTGCCACAGCGTGAACAGGCCTTCGACCTTCTTCGCATCCTTCACCACCGCAGCAAAGGCCGGCGGCGAACCAGGCGGCAGCGGGGCGGCGGCTGCCGCGGGCGCAGAGGCCGCCCCCGCCGGAGCAACCGCGCCGGCCGGGCCGTTACCGGTGGCGGCCGCGGGTGAGGCCCCCGCCAGGTGCGCCGGTGGCTCCGAAGCCGGTGCTGCCTCGTACTGCAGCGTGGCGCAGCCGGCCAGCAGCATGCCGCTCAAGGCGATGGAGACGGGAGAAAGCTGGAACGCAGCAACGCGCGAAAGCGCAACACGCGGATTCATGATCGGAACGGCCCCTCGGAAACGGCGCAAACCGTGGAAGCAGGCTTTGCGCCAGACAGCAGCGGACTGCTGTCGCCGCCCCCGCTGTGACACGTCAATGGTGTCCGAAACCGCGCGAAGGTTTCATCCGTAATCACCCCGCCTCGCGTGCAGATGTCGCGAGGCCGCGAACCGTTGCAATTGGGAACAGGAGCAGCAAAGAAAAAGGAGGCCGTTGGCCTCCTTTTTCTTTGCTTCGATCGGCGCGGGCACCGCACGTCCACATCCGGCTTTGCCGCTCCACCAGGGCCGCCCCTCGAAGGGGAGCGACTACGCCCGCTGCGAGGGTGGATTACTTCAAGTTCTTGAAGCGCAGGCGGTGCGGCCGGGCGCCTTCTTCGCCCAGGCGCTTCTTCTTGTCTTCTTCGTATTCCTGGTAGTTGCCGTTGAAGAAGAACCACTGCGAGTCGCCCTCGCAGGCCAGGATGTGCGTGCAGATGCGGTCGAGGAACCAGCGGTCGTGGCTGATCACCATCGCCGAGCCGGCGAACTCGAGCAGCGCCTCTTCCAGGGCTCGCAGGGTTTCCACGTCGAGGTCGTTCGACGGTTCGTCGAGCATCAGCACGTTGCCGCCCTTGGCCAGCGTCTTGGCCAGGTGCAGGCGACCGCGTTCACCGCCCGAGAGGTTGCCCACCTGCTTCTGCTGGTCGTTGCCCTTGAAGTTGAAGCGGCCGATGTAGGCACGGCTGGGCATCACGAACTGGCCGACCACGATGTTGTCCAGGCCGCCCGAGACGTCTTCCCACACCGTCTTGTCGTTGGCCAGCTCTTCGCGGCTCTGGTCCACGAAGGCCAGGCGCGCGGTCTTACCGATGGCCACTTCGCCGCCGTCCGGCGTTTCGGTGCCGCGGATCATGCGGAACAGCGTGGACTTGCCCGCGCCGTTGGGGCCGATGATGCCGACGATGGCGCCGGCCGGGATCTTGAAGCTCAGGTTGTCGATCAGCAGCCGGTCGCCGAAGCTCTTGGTGACGTTCTTGAACTCGATGACCTCATTGCCCAGGCGCTCGGCCACGGGAATGAAGATCTCGTTCGTTTCGTTGCGGCGCTGGTATTCGACGTCGCTCAGCTCCTCGAAGCGGGCCAGGCGCGCCTTGCTCTTGGCCTGGCGGCCCTTGGCGTTGGAGCGCACCCACTTCAGTTCTTCCTTCATCGCCTTGATGCGGGCGTCTTCCTTCTTCTGTTCCACCTCCAGGCGGCGTTCCTTCTGGTCGAGCCAGTCGGAGTAGTTGCCCTTCCAGGGAATGCCCATGCCGCGGTCGAGTTCAAGGATCCACTCGGCGGCGTTGTCGAGGAAGTAGCGGTCGTGGGTGATGGCCACCACGGTGCCCGGAAAGCGCTGCAGGAAGTGCTCCAGCCATTCCACGGATTCCGCGTCCAGGTGGTTGGTGGGTTCGTCGAGCAGCAGCATGTCGGGCTTGCTCAGCAGCAGGCGGCACAGCGCCACGCGGCGCTTTTCGCCGCCGGAGAGCACGCCGATCCTGGCGTCCCACGGCGGCAGGCGCAGTGCGTCGGCCGCGAGTTCGAGCTGCAGGTCGGTGTTTTCGCTGCCGGCCGCGGCGATGATGGCTTCCAGCTCGGCCTGCTCGGCGGCCAGCTTGTCGAAGTCGGCATCGGGCTCGGCGTATTCGGCGTACACCTCGTCGAGGCGCTTCTTGGCGGCCAGCACGCCGCCGATGCCCTGCTCCACCGCTTCACGCACGGTCTGCTCGGGCTCGAGCTGCGGCTCCTGCGGCAGGTAACCGATCTTCAGGCCCGGCATCGGCACGGCTTCGCCCTCGATCTCCTTGTCGATGCCGGCCATGATCTTGAGCAGCGTGGACTTGCCCGAGCCGTTCAGGCCCAGCACGCCGATCTTCGCGCCGGGGAAGAACGACAGCGAGATGTCCTTGAGGATCTGACGCTTCGGCGGAACGATCTTGCCGACGCGGTTCATGGTGTAGACGTATTGCGCCATGTGACGAACCTTGAGGTGTGAGGGACGGGAGGGGCGGCGTTTCCGGCCCGCAGGCCGGGCTGGGCCGGCAGGTCGCCGGTTGCCGCAAAGATGGCGCCGATTATCGCCCGAGGCCCGATCGGCCCCCGACAGGCCGTGATCGGGGCCGGCCGTTCAGGCCTCCACGCCCGTCACGCGCCCGATGGCGGCCGCCAGCCGCTTGGCGCTCACCGGCTTGGAGACGTAGTCGTTCATGCCCGCGGCGAGATACGCCTCGCGGTCGGCCACCATCGCATTGGCGGTGAGCGCCACGATCGGCAGGCGGCCCGCCGCACCCGGCAGCTCGCGGATGCGGCGCGCCGCGGTTTCGCCGTCCATGCCGGGCATCTGGATGTCCATGAGCACGAGGTCGTAGTGCCCGCCCTGCACGCGCTCCACCACGTCGAGCCCGTTGTCGACGATGTCGGCGTGGTGGCCCATCTGCTCGAGCAGCGCGCGGATGACGATCTGGTTCACCTCGTTGTCCTCGGCCACCAGCACGCGCAGGCCGCCGGCCATGTCGAGCGGCACGTCGGCGAGCGTGTCTTGCGTTTCCACCGGCAAGGCGCTGCGCGCCAGCGGCACCGACACGCGGAAGGTGCTGCCCTTGCCGAGGTCGGTCTCCACCGAGATGCGCCCGCCCATCAGGTCGATGATCTCGCGGCAGATGGCCAGGCCCAGCCCGCTGCCGCCGTAGCGGCGCGCGGTGCCGCTGTCGGCCTGCGTGAAGCGCTGGAACAGGCGCGGCAGGCTGTCGGCGTCGATGCCGATGCCGGTGTCGCGCACCGCGATGTTGAGCTCCACGCGCCCGTCGGCCAGCGGGCGCTGCGAAACCAGCACGCTCACGCTGCCGCGGTCGGTGAACTTCACCGCGTTGCCCACCAGGTTGAACAGCACCTGGCGCAGCCGGCCCGCATCGCCCTGCAGCACGGCCGACACGTCGGGCTGCAGCTCCACGGCCAGTGCCAGGCCCTTTTCCTGGGCGCGCACCGAGAGCGCGGCCACCACCTCCGACACCAGCCGCTGCGGCTCGAAGGGCGCCGTCTCCAGCTCCATGCGGCCGGCTTCGATCTTGGTGAGGTCCAGGATGTCGTTGATGAGCGCGAGCAGGCTCTTGCCCGAGCTGTGGATGGTCTGCGCATAGCTGCGCTGCTCGGTACTCAGCTCGGTCTTCAGCAGCAGGCTGTTCATGCCCAGCACGCCGTTGAGCGGCGTGCGGATCTCGTGGCTCATGGCCGCCAGGAACTGCGACTTCGCGAGGTTGGCCGCCTCTGCTTCGCTCTTGGCACGCGCCAGCTCGCGCTCGGCCGTGGTGATGTCGCGGAACACGCCCACCACGCCGCCGTCGGGCGTGCGGCGCTCGATCACGTGGATCACCGTGTCGTTGGGCAGCTCGATGTCGCACATGCCCGAGCCGCTGCGGTGCAGCGACAGCCGCGCCTCGCGCCAGGCCGCACGCTGCGCCTCGTCGCCGTCGGGCACCGCACCGGCCGCGCCGGTCACCAGCAGGGTTTCGAAAGGCACGCCCACGGCGATCACGCCGCGCAGCCAGGCGAACATCTCGAGATAGCGCTCGTTCCAGGCCACCACGCGGTCGTCGGCATCGCACAGCAGGAAGCCGTCGGCCATGGCGCCGAGCGCGCGGTCGAGCGTGTTCTTGGCCAGCGCGATCTCGTGCCGCGCCCGCGCCAGCCGGCGCACCTGCCAGTGCAGCGCCGCGGCTGCCGCCAGGAGGAGCGAGATGAACACGCCCACCGCGATCAGGATGCGCACCTCGCGCACCCGCCAGTCCGCCAGCACCCTGTCGAGCGGCACGCTGGCGGCGATGAGCACCGAGCGGTACAGCGTGGGCCGTGCCACCACGATGGAGGGGCTGCCGTCGAGCCGCCCCGCCGCACGATGCGGTGCGCCGCTGGCGAAACCGGCGTCCAGCGGGGAGTCCAGCCGCTGACCCAGCCGGGCATCGTTGGCCGGCAGGCTGGTGAGCAGTTGCCCGTCGTGGCGCTCCAGCGTCACGGAAAGCCCCGGGATGTCGCTGCCCTGGCCGAGGATGTTGGCGATGAGCGCCAGCGGCACCTCGGCCACCACCACCAGCCGCTGCTGACCAGGCAGCGTCACCGGGCGGGCAAAGTACAGCGCGCGCTCGGTGGTCGCGAAATTCACCAGCGGGTCGCTGATGGCCATCGCCGACGTGGTCTGCGCGGCCACCGCATGCAGGAAGCCGCGCGACAGCGGCATGCCCAGCCGTTCCGTGTCCTTGCGCGCGGCCACCAGCACGCTGCCCTCGCTGTCGATGAGCGCCAGGTCGCGCAGCAGCAGGTTGCGGTTGATCTGGCTCTTCAACAGGCGCTCCGCCTTGCCGCTGTAGATGGCGCCGTCTTCGTCGGCAGCCGGCGCCAGCACCTCGGCCATGTCGGCCAGCAGCAGGTCGATGCCGATCAGCGTGCGGTTCAGCGAGGCTTCCGCGCCGGCCACGAAGCGCACCACGCGCTGCTCGCCCTCGCCCACCTCGTGCTCCTCGGCGCGCACCATCAGCAGCAGCATCCCGGCCAGCGTCGCGCCCAGCAGCAGCAGCACCGCAGCCCACAGGAAAAGCGGCACGCGGCGCTCCAGGGCCTGGTGCCTGGCGTGCGCTCGTGTGTTGCGTGTGTGGAATCCGCTCATGCCGGTGGGTGCTGCTTCAATGGCTCAGCGCAGATCGATGCCCAGCGCCGGGCCGATGGTCTGGCGCCACAGCTGGGCGCATTGCGGGCCGCAGCGCTGCACCCAGCGCGGCAGCACGGTGCTCACCAGGATCTCGCGGCGCAGGCGCTGGTCGGCCGCCGAGTCGGGCACCTCTTTCATGCGGCCGGTGCGGCCGGACTTGCAGCTCGCCGTGCCCGTGTTGCAGGCCACGCCCTCGCCGGTTTCACGCGCGGCCTCGTCCCAGATGGCCTGTTCCAGCTTGGGCAGCTCCTGCCGCAGCACCGCCTGCACGTCCTTGGGCAGGGCCTCCCAGGCCGCGCCGTTGGCTACGAAGGCCGCGAGCCCCCAGGTGATGGGCGCGCTGTGGATGTGCGTGGTGATCTCGTGCAGGCCGATGGTGTTGCCCGACATCGTGCCGGTGACCGCGCATTCGATGTTGCCGCTGTTCAGGTTCGGCACGATCTCGGTGAAGCCGGTCTGCACCGGCACGGCGCCCAGCGCTTCCACCAGGTCGGCCTGCGACGGGCCGGCGGTGCGCACGCGGCGCCTGGCCAGGTCTGCCAGCCCGGCCAGCGGTTTGTTGCAGAAGATCACCTGCGCCGGATACGCATACACCGCCAGCAGCTCGATGCCATAGCGCTCCTGCAGCATCTTCTGCAGGTAGTGCCGGAAGGCGGCCACGCTGCGGCGGCTCGATGCGATGTTCGGGTTGAGGCCCGCCAGGTCGGGCGCGCCCAGCTCCGGGTCCTGCGTGGCGCTCGCGCTCAGCAACGCCGTGCCGAACGGCACCGCGCCCAGCTGCACCAGGCGCAGCATCTCCTGCCCCCGGATGCCGGCGCGGTCGAACGGCACGATCTCCGCGCTGGCACGGCTGCCCGTCAGGCGCGCCAGTTCGCGGGTCCAGAACGGCTCCTCGTGACGCGTGTACTGGTGCAGGCCCGACAGCCCGCCCACGATGCGCAGGCGCACCGCCGGCTCCGCCGCACCGGCCGGCAAGGCGAGGGCAGCCGCCATCAGCGCCGCCAGGCAGAGCAGCAGGCGGGCACCGAACCGTGATCGATTTGCGTTGTTGTGCATGGGTCCTCGCTACGCGCGGCTCCCACCGGGCCAGGCACACGGGGCCGCGTGCGCACCTCGGCAGGGAACCTTGTATCAACGGTTTTCGGCACGGCCCCCTGCCGCATTGAGGACGGCTCGCCAACTGTTACGAAATGCGATCACAAGCCCCGGCAGGGCCCGCGGATTGCCGGTACGCCTACAGCGTTTTCAGCGGCCCTTTGCTACCTTGGGCGCCATGCAAAACAACGACATACCGGCCATCGACGGGGGATGCGCGCTGTTCGTGGACTTCGATGGCACCCTGGCCGACTTGGCACCGCGCCCGGATGCGGTGGCGGTGCTGCCCGGGCTGACCGACACGTTGAAAGCCCTGCATGAGCGCCTCGACGGCGCGCTGGCCGTGGTGTCTGGCCGCCCCATCGAGCAGCTCGACCGCCTGCTCGTGCCGCTGGTGCTGCCCTGCGCGGGCGTGCACGGTGCTGAACGGCGCCAGGCCAACGGCGAGGTGATGCGCGTCGAAAGCACGCTCGAAACCGTGCTCGAAGACGTGGCCCGCGAGGCCGACGCGCTGGCCGCCCGGCACCCGGGCCTGCTGGTGGAGCGCAAGCCCGGCGCCCTGGCCCTGCACTACCGCCTCGCGCCGGCCTTCGAGGCCGCCTGCCTCGCCCTCATGGAGCTCGCGGTGGACCGTTACCGCGGCCTCACGCTGCTGCACGGCAAGCAGGTGGTGGAGGCCAAGCCACGCGGCGCCAGCAAGGGCTACGCCGTCGAGGCCTTCATGGCCGAAGCCCCTTTTTCGGGCCGCAAGCCGCTGTTCGCCGGCGACGACGTGACCGACGAAGCGGGCTTTGCCGCCGTGCAGCGGCTGGGCGGCTGCGGCATCAAGGTGGGCCCGGGCACCACGCAGGCGCAGTGGCGGCTGCCCGACCCGGCGGCGCTGCGGCAATGGCTGCAGCAGGCAGCCGTCGCACTGGCCTGACGCGCAAGAACAAGCAACAACACCTCCCGAGGAGGACGCACCATGGAATCCAACGTCGTCGGACAGAGCAGCACCAGCAGCGGCAACGCGTTGCCCACCACCTCGTCGCTCGAAGTGGGCGTGGTCGGCAATTGCGGCTTCTCGGCATTGGTGGACCGCTACGCCCGCGTGGTGTGGTGCTGCCTGCCGCGCTTCGACGGTGACCCGGTGTTCAACGCGCTGCTCGACTCCACCGGCAACGCCAGCATCTGGAGCTTCGAGATCGAAGACTTCAGCCACAGCGAGCAGGAATACCAGGTCAACACCGCGATCCTGCACACGCGGCTGTACGACAAGCGCGGCCATGGCATCGAGGTGACCGACTTCGCGCCGCGTTTCCTGAGCCGCGACCGCATGTTCCGGCCGGTGCAGCTGATCCGCCGCATCCGCCCCATCGCCGGCACGCCGCGGCTGCGCGTGCGGCTGCGCCCCAAGTTCGACTGGGGGCTGCACACGCCCACCATCACGCAGGGCAGCCACCACATCCGCTACGTGGGCGCCACGCAGACGCTGCGGCTCACCTGCGATGCGCCGCTGAACTACGTGCTCGCCGAAACGCCCTTCGTGGCCGACCGGCCGATGAACTTCATCCTCGGCCCCGACGAGACGCTGATGGGCGGCATCGCCGAAACGGCGCGCAGCTTCGAACTCGAGACGGGTGCCTACTGGCGCACCTGGACGCGCCGCCTGGCCGTGCCGCTGGAATGGCAGGACGCCGTGATCCGAGCGGCCATCACGCTGAAGCTTTCGCTCTTCGAAGACACCGGCGCCATCATCGCGGCCATGACCACCAGCGTGCCCGAGGCCCCGGGCAGCGCGCGCAACTGGGACTACCGCTACTGCTGGCTGCGCGACGCCTTCTTCGTGGTGCGTGCGCTCAACAGCCTGAGTGAAGTGGGCACCATGGAAGACTACCTGCGCTGGCTCACCAACGTGGTGGCCGTCATGCGCGAGGGCCACATCCAGCCGCTGTACGGCATAGGCCTCGAAGACAAGCTGACAGAAAGCTTCGTCGAACACCTGCCCGGGTATCGCGGGCAAGGCCCGGTGCGTGTTGGCAACCAGGCTTGCGAGCACTTCCAGCACGACGTGTACGGCAACATCGTGCTGGGCGCCGCGCAGGCCTTCCACGACCGGCGCCTGTTCCGCCGCGCCGGGCTCACCGAATTCCACCAGCTCGAAGCGGTGGGCGAGCAGGCCATCCGCGTGCACGACAAGCCCGACGCCGGCATGTGGGAGCTGCGCACGCGCGCACGCATCCACACCTCGTCGGTGCTCATGAGCTGGGCCGCCTGTGACCGGCTCGGCAAGATCGCCACGAAATTCAACCTGCCCGACCGCGCCGCCTACTGGCACGGCCACGCCAACCACATGCGCGAGCGCGTGCTGAAGGAAGCGTGGAACGAAAAGCGCCAGGCCTTCGCCGAAAGCTTCGGCGGGCAGGACCTCGACGCCAGCGTGCTGCTGATGGCCGAAGTGGGCTTCATCGACCCGAAGGACCCGCGCTTCGTCTCGACGGTGGACGCTCTCGAGAAGCACCTGTGCGACGGCCCCTTCATGCGCCGCTACGAAGCGCCCGACGATTTCGGCCGCCCCGAAGTCGCCTTCAACGTGTGCAGCTTCTGGCACATCGACGCCCTGGCGCGCATCGGCCGCAAGGAACAGGCGCGCGAGGTGTTCGAGGCCATGCTGAAGGCGCGCAACCACCTGGGCCTGCTGTCGGAAGACACGCACCCCGTCACCGGCGAGATGTGGGGCAACTTCCCGCAGACCTATTCGATGGTGGGCTTGATCAACGGCGCGGTGCGACTCTCCGCACCGTGGGACTCCGCGATCTGATTGACTTTGACTTGAATGCCGAAAGGAGCTGAAAAAGCGTGACCCGTCTCGTTGTCGTATCGAACCGCCTCGCCGACCCCCGCAAGCCCGCTGCGGGCGGCCTGGCCGTAGCCCTGGGCGAAGCCCTCAACAACACCGGCGGCCTGTGGTTCGGCTGGAGCGGACACACCGTCGAGGCGGCCGACGGCGGCACGGCCGGCGAAAGCCAGGTGCACGTCCAGCAGGCAGGCGACGTGAAGCTCGCCACCATCGACCTGAGCCGGCCCGACTACGACGCCTACTACCTGGGCTACGCCAACCGCGTGCTGTGGCCGGTGTTCCATTACCGGCTCGACCTGGCCGACTTCAACCCCACGTACCTGAGCGGCTACCAGCGCGTGAACCGCCTGTTCGCGCAGAAGCTCATGCCGCTGCTGAACGACGACGACATCGTCTGGGTGCACGACTACCACCTCATCCCGCTCGCGGCCGAGCTGCGCGCGCTGGGCAGCCGGCACCGCATCGGCTTCTTCCTCCACATCCCGTTCCCACCGCCCCTCGTGATGGCCGCGCTGCCGGGCCACGAAGTGATGCTGCGCGCGCTCTTCGCCTACGACCTGGTGGGCCTGCAAAGCGAAGCCGACCTGGCTCACTTCTCGCGCTACGTGCAGACCGAAGGCGGCGCAAGGCCGCTGGGCGACGACCTCTACCTCGCCTACAACCGCACGGTGCGAGCACGCGCCGTGCCCATCGGCATCGACGTCGACGAATTCGAGCGCCTGGCCACCACGCGCGACTCGCGCGAGACCTACGAACACATGCGCCGCGAATACTCGCAGCGCCGCCTGCTGCTGGGCGTGGACCGGCTCGACTACTCCAAGGGCCTGCCGCAACGCATCCGCGCGTTCAAGGAGCTGCTGCTGTCCTACCCCGAGCACCGCAAGAGCGCCACGCTCATACAGATCGCCTCGCCGTCACGCGAAGACGTGGACGCGTACGGCGACATCCGCCGCGAGCTCGAAGGCCTGTGCGGCGAGATCAACGGCGACTACGGCGAGCTCGACTGGATGCCGGTGCGCTACATCCACCGCACGGTAGCGCGCAAGCGGTTGCCCGGCCTGTGCCGCGTGAGCCGCGTGGCGCTGGTCACGCCCTTGCGCGACGGCATGAACCTCGTGGCCAAGGAGTACATCGCCGCACAGGATCCGGCCGACCCCGGTGTGCTGGTGCTGTCGCGGTTTGCCGGAGCGGCAGAGCAACTGCGCGATGCGCTGCTGGTGAATCCCTACGACATCCAGGGCACGGCGCAGGGGATCCAGCGGGCGCTGCAGATGTCACTGGAAGAACGGCAGAACCGGCATGCGGCGTTGCTGGACAACGTGAAGCGGTTCGACGTGCATTGGTGGTGCAACACCTTCCTCGACAGCCTGCGCGAGGTGCCGCGGCATTGACGCGGCACCTGCCGGCCCCCAGCGCTTAGCGCGTGACCGTGAGCGTCGTGCCGAAACGGAATGCGCCGAGCTGCGCGTCCCAGGCCTGGCCGCTGGCCGGCACGTCGGCGTTGGCCGGGCGCACTGCGTAGCGCACGTCACCGGCCAGGCGGGCCGCGGCGTCCGGCATGGCCAGCAGCACGTCGTAGGCACCGGCGGTCATGGCGGCCGGCAACGTGACGCTGCCGCCGGTGGCGATGTCCGAACCGGGCACCCAGTCGCGCACGTCGACACCTGCCACGGGCAGTCGATGCACTTCGCCGTTCGTGCGGTGGCGCAGCACGAGCACCACCGGCCTCGAGTTGTAGGCGCGCGCCCAGCCCACGTTGCGCACCGTGAAGCCGATGGTGGCCGTGGCGCCAGCAGCCAGCGTGCCCGCATGCTCCGTGCTCACCAGCTCGAAGCGGTAGCCCATGTTGCGCTTGACCTCCGCCATGCAGCCCTGGGCTTCCCAGGTCTTGTGGAAGATGTCGCGGTAGTAGTCGTCGTTGAGGTAGGACAGGCCGTAAGCGCGGCCTTCGCGCAGGATGTCGTCGCAGCTCGTGCGCGGCTGTGCACCCGCTTCGTCGGCCGGGTTGCAGGTCTCGCCGCCGAAAGGCGCCACGCGCGAGAGCTGCTGCACGTAGGCCCGCTCGGCCTGCCGTGTCGTCGCGTTTTCGCTGTAGGTGCCCACGTCGGTCGTCGAGGCCAGGAAGCAGTCGTTGTGCATGCCGATGCGGGTGCTGGCACCGGGCTGCGGCGACCAGCTCATCAGCACGCCCGGATAGCGCACCTGCAGCGAACGTGTCGCAGGCAGCGCGTCGAGCAGCGCATCACGCACGGCCGCCATGCCGGTCGCGCTCGTGAGGTTGTTCGACGACGTGTGCCATTCGCCCCAGGCGCCGATGAAGCCCGCCTGGAAGTAGGCGATGACGTCGGCGTTGTCCTGGAACACCGGCTTGAGCTGTGCGACGTGGCCCTGCAGCACGTTCAGCGGCGCATCCTGCGCATCGCGGTACTGCGTTTCGTTTTCCGGGTAGTTGTAGACGAAGCGCGGCACGACCTTGAGCCCTGCCTGCCGGGCCGCGCCGAAGGCCGTGGAGAGGCTGTTCAGCACGCTGGCCGGCAGCGCCGTTGCCTTGTAGGCGTCGAGCCGCACCAGCCCGAACACCAGGCGGTAGCCGCGCGCGTAGACGTCCTGTGCATCGGCCAGCGTCATCTGCACGAAGTTGTCGCCCGCCCACACGTACATGCCGCGCTCCGGGTTCGCCAGCTCGGCTGAAGTCGATGTGAACTTCGCGCTGGTCGCCGGTGCAGGCGTCGGTGCAGGCGTCGGTGCAGGCGTCGGTGCAGGCGTCGGTGCA
>CAMLLU010000080.1 GCA_946480925.1 uncultured Rivibacter sp. | reverse complement strand
GGTTCATGCTCATCTTGACGTTGGCGATGTCCACCCCCGTGCCGTCGGACTTCACGCGAACTTTCACGTTGAAGTCAACGACGCGCTTCACCGGTACCAGTGCCTTCATGCGACGTTCTCCTGCAGTTTGAGACTCAAGTTGACGTATACGTTAACTGGGGATTCTAGTAGCCGGCCTTCGGCGCATCTGTCGCCAGGCCGACAAAAAAGCACGACCGTTCGATTCTAGACCACAGCCCTTCCCGGGCGGCAAACGCTGCGTCTAGAGAGGCGACTCGAGTGCGCTCTCCACAAGGCCACGTCTTTCGCCCTTGCTAGACTGCCGCGGCCGTTTTTCAGCGCCATCATGCCCATCGCACCGCCCTCCTCCACGCATTGCATTGGCGTGTTCGATTCCGGCGTCGGAGGCCTCTCGGTGCTGCGAGCGTTGCGAAGAACCCTGCCGACGGCACAGCTTCTTTACGTTGCCGATTCCGGCTTTGCCCCCTACGGTGAACGCGACGAAAGCTTCGTCATCGAGCGCTCTCGGCACATTGCAGGCTTCCTACGCGCGCAGGGTGCACAGGTGCTCGTCATTGCGTGCAACACGGCCACGGCCGCCGCCATCCATCTGCTGCGTGCCGATGACCCGCAGTGGCCCGTGGTGGGCGTGGAGCCCGGCGTGAAACCAGCGGTCGCCGCAAGCCGCAACGGCCGCATCGGCGTGATGGCCACCCGCGGCACGCTCGCGAGCGAGAAATTCCGCCGGCTGATCGAAACGCACGGTGCCAACGCCACGATCGTGCCGCAGCCTTGCGCCGGCCTGGCCCGGGCCATCGAGGGCGGAGACCTCGATGCGCCGCAGCTGCTCGCGCTGGTCGAGACCTATTGCGCACCGCTGCGCGAAGCGAATGTCGACACCGTCGTGCTCGGCTGCACGCACTACCCCTTCGTCGCACGTCACATCCAGGCGGCACTGGGGCTGAAGGTGCAACTCATCGATACGGCCGAAGCGGTGGCGCGTCGCACGCAGTCGCTGTGCGCTCAGTTGGCACCGATGACCCTGGCGACACCGGCGACCGTGCTGTGGTCCAGCGGTGACGTGGAAAGCCTCGCACGCATTGCCGGCCGCTGGCTCGACTTCGAATGCGAAGCGCGGTCACTCGACTCAATCTGAGACCCGCGCGGCGCGCATGCCGCGCTCCACGTCGATGGGCCGCAACAGCAACAGCCCCACCACGAAGAACAGCGCGGTCGAAAGAATTGCCATGCGGTGGTTGCCTGCCGTGACCCACGTGACCAGCCCATAGGTCACCGGCCCGAGGATGGCCGCCAGACGCACGGCAAACGTCCACAGACCGAAGAACTCCGCCAGCCGCCCCGGCGGCGCGAACAGCCCCGCGATGGCACGACCAGCCGACTGGCTGGAGCCCATGCACAAGCCGGCGATCACCGCGGCAACCCAGAAGAGCGCGGGCCCTTGGGCCAGGAAGGCCAGCAGGGTCATGAGGATCCAACCGGCCAAGGTGACGCCGAGTGCACGCTTGTGCCCGGCACGGTCTTGAAAGTAGCCGAAGGCGAACGCCCCCACCGCCGAGGCGATGTTGACCAGGAACACCAGCAGCATCGTTTCCGTCTGCTTGAAACCCAGCACCTGCTCGGCATACACCGCAGCCAGCGCAATGACTACGGCGATGCCCGCCTGGTAGGCGGTGGCGCAGGCCAGCAGCAAGCGGAAGTCCTGGTAGAGCTGCGCGTGCTTCCAGGTTTCACGCAAACGCCGCAGCGACTCTCCCAGCCCGCCTTCGCCTGAAGGCGATGCCGCAGGCACCTGCGCCTGTGCCCGCTCGCGCAACAAGGCAAAAGTGACCAGCGAGGCCGCACCGTAGACACCGGCCGTGATCAGCATCGTGACCGGCACGAACTGCGTGGCTGCGATGCCCTGCGACTGCGCCCACAGCACATAACCCAGGCTCAACCCGAGCGACAACATGCCGCCGAAGTAGCCGAAGCTCCAGCCCCAGCCCGACACGCGCCCCATCGCCTCGCGCCTGGCCAACTCGGGCAAAAACGCCGCGGTGAGCGACTCGCCAAAGGAATAGAAGACGTTGGACAGCACGATGGCCGCCACCGCCCACGCCACGTCGCCCCGCCCGGCCCATGCAAGGGCCACCGTGGCCAGCACGCATGCGGCCGTCGTCCAAGCAAGCAGGCGTTTTTTTGCGCCATGCAGGTCTGCATAGGCGCCGAGGGCCGGCATGGTGAGCATGACGATCACGCTCGACACCGCCAGTGCCGCGGTCCACGCCAGCGTGCCCCAGCTCGCGTTGCCGGTGACCACACCGACGAAATAGGCGTTGAACACGGCCGTGAGCACCACGGTCGTGTAACCCGAGTTGGCGAAGTCGTACATCGCCCAGCCGAACACTTCGCGCTTGCGCACGCCCTCGTTGAGCGCGTCCTGAGAAAACCAGCCCACTCATTCCTCCGCACGTTGTTTGCCGGGGGCGCCCGGCCGAGCGCGAGGGATGATGCCAGAGCCCTCGTTATCATCGGCACCCCATCGCACGGATGGCGGAATTGGTAGACGCAGCGGGCTTAAAACCCGCCGCTTCCCGGAAGGGGGCGTACGGGTTCGATTCCCGTTCCGTGCACCAGCAGCCTTGAAGGCTGCAATTTCTCCTATAAGCTGGATTGCCGGCTGCTATAGAGCAGTCTCAGAACGGCGCAACAACGGCGAACGACAGTGGCACTTGCCGCTGCAAACCTGCCACACAGTGTCCTGCACACGGGTTGCCCCGGGGTAACCCTGTACCAGCCCTGAACACCGGCGCTCTGCGCTGGGACAGCCGTTGCAACGACGGCGCAATCCCCTGGGTTGCTGCGGGCGCGATATCGGTAGGAACATGCGCCTGCGCTGGCTTTGCAAGCGCTATCGCCTCGTGTGGTTCGGGGTTTACCTGGGGTTCGCTCCAGCCTGCGCTGCATCGGCATGTGTCTTGCAATTTCAGCGTTGCAGGGTGAGGCGATGGCCCACTGCCACGGGCCTGCGGCCCGGCGGCAAACCAGCGTCCTTTCCTGACACCGGTGTGCATGTTCTTCAAATGAGCCTTTCGAAAGGAGATACGCAATGGCATGGAGCAAACCGCAATACCAGGATCTGCGTTTCGGCTTCGAGATCACGATGTACATCTCGACCCGTTGACGCGCTCCTGACGCGTGCCCTGCGGCCCGCCGTCTCATGACGGTGGAGGCCGCAGGAAACGCCCCCTACCCTTTGCGTGCGTTCGCCGCGCGCACGACCTTCCCCCTCGAATGAAGATCCTCGTGCTCGGGTCGGGAGCCGGCGGCGGCTACCCGCAGTGGAACTGCAACTGCGCGATGTGCTCGGGCCTGCGCAGCGGTCGCGTGGCATCGCAGCCGCGCACCCAGAGTTCGATCGCGGTGTCGCAAGACGGGCTGCACTGGGTGCTGCTCAACGCTTCGCCCGACGTCAGCCAGCAGATCCGCAGCAACCCGGCACTCCACCCGCGCAACGCCTTGCGCGACACGCCCATCAAGGCCTTGGTGCTGATGGATGCGCAGATCGATCACGTGACCGGCTTGCTGAGCCTTCGTGAAGGTCCGCCCATCGAGCTGTACTGCACGCCAGCGGTGTTCGAGGAGCTCACCACCGGCCTGCCGTTGCTGCCCGTGTTGCAGCACTACTGCGGCGTGCACTGGCACCTGCTGCCAGTGGCTGGCGAGCGCTCGTCGGCCGAGTTCCGCATCGATGCGCTGCCCGGGCTGTCGCTGCACGCCCTGGCCATTCCGGGCAAGGCGCCGCCCTATTCACCGCACCGCAACGACCCGCAGGTGGGCGACAACATCGCGCTGCTGATCGAGGAGCGCGCCACGGGCAAGTGCGTGTTCTACGCGCCCGGCCTTGCCGGCGTGGGCGACACCGAGATGGCCTGGATGGAGCGCGCCCACTGCGTGATGGTGGACGGCACCTTCTGGACCGAAAGCGAGATGGTCGATCTCGGCCTGGGCACCAAGACGGCAGCCGACATGGGCCACCTGCCGCAAGCAGGCTCGCCGGGAATGATCGAAGCCCTTGCGCGCTGCCCGGCCGAGCGAAAGGTGCTGATCCACATCAACAACAGCAACCCCATCCTCGACGAGCGCGGCGAACAACGCGCCGAGCTGCAGCGCCATGGCATCGAGGTGGCCTACGACGGCATGGAGATCGAGCTATGACGACCGCATTGCCGAGCGACGTGCTGCCATGGTCCGCGCAGGAGTTCGAGGCGCGGTTGCGCGCCAAGGAGTCGGGCTACCACATCCACCACCCGTTCAACCTGCGGCTCAACCGTGGCGAGCTGCAACCCTTCCAGGTGCGCGGCTGGGTGGCCAACCGCTTCTATTACCAGTTGGCCATTCCGATGAAGGATGCGGCCATCCTCTCGAACTGCCCGGACCGCGAAGTGCGGCGCGAATGGATCGAGCGACTGCTCGACCACGACGGCCGCAGCGACCACGAAGGCGCCAACGCCGGCGGCATCGAGGCGTGGACCCGGCTGGGCATCGCCGTCGGCATGAGCCGCGAAGACCTGTGGTCGTGCAGGCACGTGCCTCCCGGCGTGCGCTTCGCGGTCGATGCCTACGTGAACTTCGCGCGTCGTGCGCCATGGCAGGAAGCAGCGATCTCCTCGCTCACCGAGCTGTTCGCGCCCAAGATCCATGCCGACCGCCTGGCTGGCTGGCCCAGCCTCTACCCGTGGATCGAGCCCGAGGGCCTGGGCTATTTCAGGAGCCGCATCACGCTGGCCTCGCGCGACGTGGAGCACGGTCTGTCGATTGCCAGGCAGTGGTGCGACACGCGCACACGGCAGGTACGCGCACTCGAGATCCTGCAGTTCAAGCTCGACATCCTGTGGTCCATGCTCGACGCGATCGAGCGCGCCTACCCGGACGACCTGGCCGAGGAGAAGAAGCCATGACCTTCAGCCAGGACGCCCGCCCCAGCATCTCGTCCCTGTACCGGCTGCAGTTCGAGCCGGCACAACAGAGCTGGGTGCTGCTCTACCCCGAAGGCATGGTCAAGCTCAACGGCCCTGCCGGCGAGATCCTCAAGCGGTGCGACGGCCAGCGCAGCGTGCAGGAGCTCATTGCGGACCTCGAAGCCGCCTACGGCCAGAGTGGCCTGGGCAGCGATGTGTGCGACTTTCTGGGCGACGCCTATGCACGCGGATGGGTCAACTGACCACCCCCGTAGCGCCTACGGCGCTCCCCCTCAAGGGGGCGATGCTGGTGGACCGGCAGAGCCGGACCTGCGGCGTCCCCCCGGTTCGGCCAGTGGCATGCGTGACACATCATCCACCAACGAAGCGATGAAGAACCAACCTCAAGTTGGACCGCCTCTCTGGCTGCTGGCCGAGCTCACCTACCGCTGCCCGCTGCACTGCGTGTTCTGCTCCAACCCGCTGGACTACGCGCAGCATTCGCAGGAGCTCGACACCGCCGCCTGGCTGCGCGTGCTCGACGAAGCCCGCGCCCTGGGCGCCGTGCAGCTGGGCCTCTCCGGCGGCGAGCCGCTGCAGCGCAACGACCTCGAGGAGATCGTGGCCCATGCGCACCGGCTGGGCTTCTACGTCAACCTCATCACTTCCGGCGTGGGCCTCACCGAGTCGCGGGCGCGGGCGCTGAAAGACGCGGGGCTCGACCACATCCAGCTGTCGTTCCAGGACTCGACCCGCGAGCTCAACGACTTCCTCTCGTCCACCCGCACCTTCGAGCTGAAGTCGCGCGTGGCCGGCATCATCAAGAGCCTGGGCTACCCCATGGTGCTCAACTGCGTGATGCACCGCTACAACCTGCCGCACGTGGGCCGCATCATCGGCATGGCCGAGGCCATGGGTGCTGAATTCCTGGAGCTCGCCAACACGCAGTACTACGGCTGGGCCTGGCTCAACCGCGAGGCGCTGCTGCCCACGCGCGACGAGCTGGCCGACGCCGAAGCCATCGTCGAACACCATCGCGCGCGGCTGGCCGGGCGCATGAAGATCTTCTGGGTCACGCCCGACTACCACGACGCCAAACCCAAGGCCTGCATGAACGGCTGGGGTTCGGTGTTCCTGCTGGTGGCGCCCGACGGGGCCGCGCTGCCCTGCCACAGCGCACGCATGCTGCCCGGCCTCGAAGCGCCCTTCGTGCAGCGGCAACCGCTGCGCGAGATCTGGTACGACAGCGCAGCCTTCAACCGCTACCGCGGCAGTGCGTGGATGAGCGACACCTGCGCAAGCTGCGACGAACACGAGAAGGACTTCGGCGGCTGCCGCTGCCAGGCCTACCTGCTCACCGGCTCGGCAGAGGCCACCGACCCGGTGTGCCCCAAAAGCCCCGACCGCGCGCTGGTGGACCGTGCCCTTGCGCTGGTGCAACCGCTGCAGCAGGCGCCGGCCCAGCCGCTGCGCTTCGTGCCCAACGCGGCACGCAACGGTGCCCTCGTCTACCGCACCGACGACAACTCGCGCCTGCACTGCGAACACGCGCCGGTGCAACGCGCTGCCAACGCCTGAGCCAGGGGCCACCGCATGCTGCACGTGGCCGGCCTTACCAAGCGCTATGGCGATCGCACGGCGCTGGAGTCGCTCACGCTCGGGTTGCCGCAAGGCCAGTTCGTGGCCTTGCTGGGCCCCAACGGCGCTGGCAAGTCCACGCTCTTCCAGCTGCTCACCGGACTGTTCGCGCCCACGGCAGGCGACATCCGCATTGCCGGGTTCGACCTGCGCCGCCAGGCCTGCGCGGCGCTCGCGCAGATCGGCGTGGTGTTCCAGCAGATGTCTCTGGACCTCGACCTTTCGGTGCGCCGCAACCTCAAGCTGCAAGCCGATCTGCACGGACTGCCCTCTGCGCTGGCGCGCGAGCGCATCGGCCAGGGCTGTGACCGCATGGGCCTGGCGAGCGACCTCGACCGGCCAGTGCGCGAGCTCTCCGGCGGCAACCGCCGCAAAGTCGAGCTGGTGCGCGCCAACCTGCACCGCCCCGGCCTGCTGCTGATGGACGAAGCGACCGTCGGCCTCGACCCCAAGTCGCGCCGAGAGCTGCTGGGCGCGCTGCATGCAGACGTGTCCGAGCGGCACTGCACGGTGCTGTGGGCCACGCATTGGGTCGAAGAGGCCCAGAGCGCCGACCGCGTGCTCGTGCTGCACAAGGGCCACCTGCTGGCCGATGGAACGCCCGCCGAGGTGACGGCGCAGCTGGGCGGCAGCACGCTCGAAGACGCCTTCGTACACGCCACCGGTTGAACCAGAGACGCTCCACAAAGAACAAAGAAGGCACGCAGAACAAACCCAGGAGACAGACATGCACAAGGGCCCCGCCATCGCGCTGTGGATCGCCGTCACCGCCATCGCGCTGCTTGCCGCCACCAGCGTGCTGGCCAAAGGCACGGGCATGGTGTTCGTCTCCAGCGAAAAGGACCACGCGCTCACCGTGGTGGACCCGAAGACCTTGGCCGTGGTGGGCACGGTGCCCACCTGCAAGCGCCCGCGGCACCTGCAGCGCACGGCCGACGGCACGCGCATGCTGGTGGCCTGCGGTGAATCGGGCCAGGCCGACATCATCGACCTCGCCACGCGCAAATCGGTGGGCAAGCTGCCGCTGGGCGAAGACCCCGAAGCCTTCGATCTCTCGCCTGACGGCCGCACGCTGTACGTGTCGAACGAAGAAGACGGCGCGCTCGGCGTCGTCGACGTGGCCAGCGGCAAACGCCTGCGCGAGGTGGCCGTGGGCGAAGAGCCCGAAGGCGTGAAGGTGTCGCCCGACGGCAAGCGCGTGTACGTGACGTCCGAGGTGGCCAACATGGTCCACGTGGTGGACGCGGGCACCGGCCAGATCATCAAGAACATCCAGGTAGGCAAGCGCCCGCGCCGCTTCGCATTCACGCCCGATGGCAGTGAGCTGTGGGTGAGCAACGAGCTGGCCGCCAGCGTGACGGTGATCTCAACGCGCGACCTCGCGGTCACCCACACGGTGAAGTTCGACATCAAGGGCATGCGCGCCGACGACATCTCGCCGGTAGGCCTGGCCATCTCGCCCGACGGCAAGACCGCCTACGTGGGCCTGGGCCGCGCCAACCACGTGGCCTTCGTCGACGTGGCGAGCAAGAAGCCCACGAAGCAGGTGCTGGTGGGCAAGCGCGCCTGGGGCGTCACGCTCACGCAAGACGGCTCGCGGCTGTACGTGGTCAACGGCCTGTCGGACGACATGACCGTGATCGACGTGCCCAGCGCCAAGGCGGTCAAGACCATTCCGGTGGGGCGCGTGCCCTATGGAGCGCTGGTCGATGAATAAGCCTCTTCTGAACCCCTTCATCGCCGAGGCGCGGAGAGCCGCGGAGTGGCTTCTGACACTTCTCCGCGGTCCTCTGCGTCCTCCGCGCCTCCGCGGTGAATGCATTCTCGCCACGGCCGCGCTCTTGTTTACAGGCGTCGCGCAGGCCGCCACCGTCACGCTCGGCCTGCTGGTCCACGCGGACGACGAGCGCCTGGCGTCCTCGCGGCTCGACCTGGCCTACCTCGGCCACCCCGGCGGGCCCCTGCAACAAGCCGTGGAAGTGGCGCTGAAGGAAACCCGCTTCGAGCTCGAAGCCGCCAAGCTCGACGTGAAGCTCGAAACGGTGGAAGTGCGCAATGCCGCCGAAGCCAAGGCCGCCGCGCAGAAGCTCGAGAAGGCAGGCGCCGCCGCGCTGCTGGCCGACCTGCCCGCCGATGCGCTGCTCGCCGCCGGCGAAGGTGCTGGCAAGCTGGCCGTGTTCAACCTCGGCAACGCCGACGACGCGCTGCGACAGCAACAGTGCCGCGGCAACATCCTGCACACCTTGCCCAGCGAGCGCATGCGCAGCGACGCGCTGGCGCAGTACCTCGTGTCGCGCCGCTGGCAGAAGGTGCTGCTGCTGCACGGCCCGCGGCCGGAAGACGCATTGCGCCTCACGAGCGTGCAGCACGCCATCAAGCGCTTCGGCCTCAAGGCGGTGGACACGCGCCCCTTCAAGCTCTCGGCCGACCCGCGCGAGCGCAATCTTGCCAACCCGCTGCTGCTCACCGGCAATGCCGACTACGACGTGGTGTGGGTGGTCGACACCGACGGCGAGTTCGCGCGTGGCCTGCCCTATCGCATTGCGCAGCCGCGGCCGGTGGTGGGCGATGCGGGGCTGATGGCGCTGGCCTGGGCGCCGCACTTCGAACGCTACGGCGCCCCGCAACTGGCTCGCCGCTTCGAACGCCACGCCAAGCGGCCGATGACGGGCCACGACTGGGCCGCGTGGATGGCCACCAAGGCCGCGCTGCAGGCCGTGCTCGCCAAGCCAGCGGCCGGCGCACCGAAGACGGCCGCATGGGCCGCGCCCGACTTCACGCTCGACGGCTTCAAGGGCTCGCGCGTGAGCTTCCGCCCCTGGGACCGGCAGCTGCGCCAGCCGCTGCTGCTCACCGATGGCCAGGGCGTGATCGCCACAGCGCCGGTCGAAGGCGTGCTGCACCCGAGCAACGTGCTCGACACCTTGGGTGCCGATGCACCCGAGAAGCTCTGCAAGGCCGCGTCATGAGGTGCACGTCATGACCGAAATGCCCCCGGCCGTGCACATCCAGGCACCTCGCTTGCGAGCCGGGCACCTGTTGCGCGCGCTGCGGGCCATCGTCGCACGCGAGCTGCTCAAGTTCTCGCGCCAGTACGGCCGGCTCGTCTCGGCCCTCGTGCGCCCGGTGCTGTGGCTCGCCGTGTTCGCGGCGGGCTTTCGCAACGTGTTCGGCGTGGCCATCGTCGAACCCTACGACACCTACGTGCCCTACGACGTCTACATCGCGCCGGGCCTCGTGGGCATGGTGCTGCTCTTCAACGGCATGCAGTCGTCGCTGGCCATGGTGTACGACCGCGAGATGGGCGTGATGCGCCTGCTGCTCACCGCGCCGCTGCCGCGGCCCTGGCTGCTGTTCGCCAAGCTCGTGGCCACCTCGGTGCTGTCGCTGCTGCAGGCAGTGGCCTTCGTGGCCATTGCGCTGCTGCTGGGCACCGAGTTGCCCTGGTGGGGGCCGCAGCTGCCGCACGTGCTGCTGGCCACGACGTCGGCCGCGGTGATGCTGGGCGCCCTGGGCCTGCTGCTGTCGGTCTACATCCGCCAGCTCGAGAACTTTGCCGGCACGATGAACTTCGTCATCTTCCCGATGTACTTCCTCTCCACCGCGCTGTACCCGCTGTGGAAGCTCGAGGAGTCGGGCGCGGGCTGGGTGTACCAGGCGGCGCGCTTCAACCCCTTCACGCACGCGGTGGAATGGATGCGCTTCGCGCTGTACGACAAGGATCCGGGCCTCGCGCCCTGGGTGGTGCTGGGCTGCACCGTGCTGTTCTTCGGGGTGGCCTGCGCCGGCTATGACCCTCAGCGCGGCTTCGGCCAGCTCACCAAGCGGGGTGGCGCATGAAGCGCCGACTGCTGCTGCAAGCGGCCACCACGGCACTGGCGGTGCCATCGCTGGCGCAGGCCGATTCCTCCAGGCCCGAGGGCGCGCGCGCCTTCCCGTCGCGGCCCATCACGCTGGTGGTGCCCTGGCCGGCCGGCGGCTCCACCGACATCTCGATGCGCATCCTGGCCGAGGTGGCAAGCCGACACCTGGGGCAGACCGTCTACATCGAGAACAAGCCCGGAGCGGGCGGCACGATGGCCATGCCCGTCCTGCAACAGGCCGCAGCCGACGGCTACACGCTTGCGCAGATACCGCAGACGGTGCTGCGCGCGCCGTGGACACAGAAGGTGCTGTGGGACCCGCTGCGCGACGTCACGCCCATCCTGCAGATCTCGGGCTACACCTTCGGCGTGGTGGTGCCGGCCTCGAGCGACTTCCGCAGCTTCGAAGACGTGCTGGCCTGGGGCAAGGCCCACCCCGGCCGGCTCACCGTGGGCACCAACGGCGTAGGTACGACGCCGCACGTGGTGATGGACCAGCTGATGCAGCAGCGCGGCGTCGAGTGGCTGCACGTACCGTACAAGGGCACGGCCGAGCAGATGGTCGCGGTGGCGTCGGGCCAGCTCATGGTGGGCGTCAACTCCACCGGCTTCGCCCCCTTCGTCGAGAACGGGCAGTTGCGGTTGCTGGCCACCTTTGCCGAGCGCCGCTCACGCCGCTGGCCGCAGGCCCCCACGCTGCTGGAGCTGGGCTACGGCATCGTCGCCATGTCGCCTTACGGCATCGGCGGCCCGCGCGGACTTCCGGCTGACGTGGTCGACAAGCTGCACAAGGCCTTCAAGGCCGCGCTGTTCGACAACGCCCATCTCTCCGAGATCGCCAAGTACGACCAGGAGCCGGCCTACCTGGGGCCCGAGGACTATGCGCGTGCGCTGCACGAGGCCTATTGGCGCGAGAAGACGGTGGTCGAGCGGCTGGGGTTGGGCCGGAGCTGAACGCGCAGGAACTTCGAGCGTTGGGCCAGTTCACTGACCCGCGGCTCGCACCCGCAGATGCACACGCGTGCCGCGGCCGGGCTCGCTGTCGATTTCCAGCACGCCGTCGAGCAGGCGCGCACGTTCCTGCATGCCCAGGAGGCCATAACCCCTGCGAGCGGCGGCGGCGGCATCGAAGCCACACCCGTCGTCGGTGATGGTGAGGCACCAGTCTTCAGCCTCCTTGCGCAGCTGCACGCTCACCTGCCTGGCCTCTGAGTGGCGCCGCACGTTGTTGAGGGCTTCCTGGGCGATGCGGAACATCGTCGTCGCCACATCGGGCGCCAGGCTGCTGGCGGCCGCATCCACCATGACCTCGCAGGTGATGCAGGTATAGCGGCTGAACTGGCTCGCCAGCCATTCGATGGCCGGGCCCAGGCCGCCATCCAATGCCGGAGGCCGGAGCTTGGTGACGATCGCCCGCACGCTGCCGACGAGCCCGTCGACCCGGGTGCTGATACCGCCCAGTTCCTCGGCCGCGGTGGCTCGGCCGGAGCCGGCGTGGATGCGCAGGACCGACACCTCCATCCGCAGTGCCGCGAGCTGCTGGCCCAGCTCGTCGTGAAGGTCGCGCGCCACGTGCTTGCGTTCTTCCTCGATGGCCTGTGCGTTGTGGGCACCGAGCTCCCGCAACGCGCTGCGAGAGGCTTCGAGTTCGTCGGTGCTGCGCTGCAGATCACTGGTGCGCGCTTCAAGTTCCTGGGTGCGCTGCTCCAGCTCCAGCGTGCGCTGGGCCACGAGTTCATGCAACGACATCGCGCGGCGCTCCAGCAGGCGCGTGCGCAGGCGGATCAGCAACAGCACGAGCGCCAGGGCAAGCGCCACCATCAGCAGGCGGAAGGCCGTCATCTCGTGCCATGCCGGCTGCACGTGCATCGGCCAGCGCGCCGTCGTCCATTCGCCGCTGCGGTTGGCCGCCATCACTTCCAGCACGTAGTCGCCCGGTGGCACGTTGGTGTAGCGGGCCAGGCGCAGGTCGGCCGCCGAATCGGTCCATTCCTCTTCCAACCCCGCCAACCTGTAGGCATAACGCGTGTGCTCGGGGGCCCGGTAGTCGAGCAGCGCGAACGTGAGTTGCACCGTGCGGTCGGAAGGCTCGAGGGTGATGCCCGACGGCGGGACCGGCCGGCCGTTCATCTGCGTCAGCACGATGGGCGCCTGCAGGCGTGAAGGCTGAAGCTCGCCGGGGTGCACGATGGCGAGCCCCTTGCCGCCGAACAGCAGGTCGCCTTGCTGGGTGATGGCCGCTGCGGTGCCCCAATACGTGAGCAGGCCCACGCCGTCGACCTGCTGCAGCAGCGTGGTGGCGAAGGTATCGCCGTCGATGTGCAGGATGCCGTCGTCCGTGCTGACCCAGGCGTCGCCCTGTCCGTCCAGCAGCACCGCATTCGCAGCGCCATTGGGCAAGCCCTCTTCGTGGCTGATGCGGCGGATGCGCGTCGCCTCACCCGCGGCGTTGGTCTCCACGACACGCACGCCGCCGCCGAACGTCGAGATCCACAGCCTGCCATGCTTGTCCTGCAAGACCGAGGTCACGGGGTTGCCGGGCACGCCGATCTGCCCACGCTCTTCCGGCCACGGGCGCTCGGCCACGCCGCGGGCGGGCCAGTAGCGCGTCAACCCCGTGCGCGAGCCCACCCACAGCGGCCCGTCGCCCGTGCAGCTCAGCGAGACGATATGGCTGTTCCTGAAACCCGCCACTTCGACCGCGGCGGGGCGCGGCGTCGCCAGATCCACGTAGTGCAGTCCGTCCAGTCCACCGATCCACAGCCTGTTCCCAGTCACACACAGCGCCCCCACTGCCGCGTTGGGCTCCAGGCCCTGCCACTCGATCCGCTCCACACGGTAGGTGCCCTCGTGAACGAGGTAGAGCCCCTTGGCCGTACCGACGTAGCTGCGGCCGCCCCCGGCATGCACCGTCGCCGTCACGGTCACCTTCGGCAGAGCGCTGCGGGGAAGCCCGTTCTGGGGCTTCAGCCGCGTGGCAGCAGTGCCGCCCGGCGCAATGACGTCCACGCCCCCACCGAGATAACCGAGCCAGACGCTTCCGTCCGGGTGTGCAGACACCGCGGTGACGTTGGCACCCGCACTGCCGATGAGGCGCCCGCTGCCGCCATACCACGTCGATACCGTGCGCTGCGCCGGGTCGTGGGAATCGAGCGAGCCAGGACCCGCAACCCAGGCCAGGCCGCTGCGATCGCGCATCAGCGACAGCACGCCGTCATGACCCAGGCTCGACGGAACGTCGGCGTCGTGACGCAAGCGCCGCGTGGTCCACGTTCGCGTGTCCACCTGCACCAATCCGTTGGCCCAGGTGCCCAGCCACACCTGGTGGTTGCCCACGTCCAGGATCGATGCGACCCAGTCCGTCTCCATGTTCTTGCCGGCGCCGCGCCCGTCAGGGTCGCGGACCGGACGCGCGCCTGCCGCTCCGGGCTCGATGACGAAGGCGCCGTTGGCCCGCGTGCCGATCCAGACCCTCCCCGCACCGTCCTCGACGACGCGCCGTACCTCGATGGCAGGCTGGCCCACCGTGCCGGCAGGCACCGCCTCGAAGGCGTCGGCCCCGGCGCGCTGCACGTAAAGGCCTGCCATGGTGCCAACCCACAGGTTGTGCCGACTGTCCACCAGGAGTGCATAGATGCGCAGCGCCGGCAGGCCGAGCTGCGCGGCCCCTTCGCTGTGGCGAACAACCTGCCCGGCGACCGGATCGACGCGGTCGAGGCCGGCGGCCGTGCCGATCCACAGCTTGTTCGCGCCGTCTGCGGCCAATGCGAACACGCGCACGTCGCTCAGCTGCTGCGGCGGCACGCCCGCCGCCGAGAAGTAGCCCGTCGCCCTGTCCAGGCGCGCCAGGCCGCCCTCGGTGCCCAACCAGAGCTGGCCCTGGCCGTCTTCGTGCAACGCATTCACGAAAGACGACGTGAGACCCGTCTGCGCGCCGGGCTCAGCCATGTAGCGGCGCCAGCGGTAGCCGTCCCAGCTCATCAGGCTGTTCTGCGCGCCGACCCAGATGAGCCCCCCGTGGTCCTGCAGTATCGCCATCGGCGTGACGTCGTTGGGCAGGCCGGCGTGGCGGAACACCGGGCTGGCATGACGTTCCCACGCACCATGGGCCAGTGCGCAGCACGAGGCCAGCGCGAAGGTCCATGCGATGGCGAGTTGCCGCAGTCCGCACAGCGGCCATGGCATCGAGAACGCCATCAAGCCGTTGCTGCGACGAGTGAGGAGCATGTGAGCGATGTGTGTGAACCGTTCGCGACGATGGGCGCGTCCAGGGCGCCGTGTCGCTGCGGCATTGCCGGTCAGTGGCACCAGGAGCGGCGCACGCTGCTGAAGCCGCGCCGCCCGATGGCGCGGGGCAGTCTCACTGCGTAATCCGGCGAAGTCATGACGAAAAGCCGACGATCACCGTGCACAACTCACGGGCCGCGCAGCCCGACCCGATCACCCCAGGCCATGCGCCCGCGCATAGCGCAGCAGCTCCACGGCGTTGCCCACGCCGAGCTTTTGCCGCACCAGCGTCTGGTAGTTCGCCACCGTCTTGGCGCTCAGGTGCAGGCTGCGCGAGATGTCGCCCACGCTCGCGCCGCGAACGAGGCACTGCAGCACGTCGAACTCGCGCGGCGACAGCCGCATATGCGGCGGCACCTCGGCGTCTTCACGCTGAAGCAGCGCCTGCACGTCGGGTGAGAACGCCAGACCGCCCGAGGCAATGCAACGCACCGCGTCGACCAGCACCTCAGGCGCACTGCTCTTGGTCACGAAGCCGTCGGCCCCCGCGCGCAGGCACTGCGAAACCGTGGCCGCGTTGTCATGCATGCTGAACACGAGCACGCGCAGCGCGGGCCGGCGCAGCTTCAGGCGGCGCAGCAGCTCGAGCCCGCTGCGGCCGGGCAGCGAGAGGTCGAGCACGGCCAGTCCAACGTCGCTGTCGTCACGCGACAGCGCTGCATAGGCCGCATCGGCTTCGGCGTACTCGGCCGCCACCTCGAAGCCCGGTTCGAGCTCGAGCAGGCGGCGGTAGCCGGCGCGCACCACGGCGTGGTCGTCCACGAGGGCAATGCGCAAGGCAGTCATGCCGCGGCCTCCTGCAAGGTGGTGCTGGCCACCGGCAGACGGGCGTGCAGCGCGAGGCCCGCTCCGCCGGCATCGCCCCACGAAAACTCGCCGCCCAGCGCCCAGATCCGCTCCTTCATGCCGGCCAGCCCGCCGCCGCGCCTCAACGCGGCCTCCATGCCGGGCACGCCCCGGCCGTCGTCGAGCAGGCTCCAGCGCAGCATGCGCTCACCGTCGCGACCGGTGAGCTCCACGCGCAGCTGGGCCACGCGGGCCTGCGCGTGCCGGGCCACGTTGGTGAAGCCCTCCTGGCTGACGCGGTAGACGCCCAGCACCAGCGCCGGCGGCAGCGGCACGCTTTCGTCGCCGCACACCACCACGTCGAACTGCGTGCTGCAGCCCGGCGCGGCCGACCAGCCGCCGCGCAGCTCTTCCAGCATGAGCCGCAGCCGCCCCAGCGTCGCGGGTGCGCCGTCATTCACCGGCCCGAGCGGCCGCAGGCGCTGCAGCAGCCGTCGCACGTCGTCCTGCACACGGGCGATCTGCTGGCTCATGCCCACCACCACCGACTGCTGCTGCGGCGCCGTGTCGAGCCGGCGCTGCAGCCAGGCGGCGTCCACCCGCAACGCCGTGAGCCGCTGGCCGAATTCGTCGTGCAGGTCGCGCGCGAGCTGCTGGCGTTCGTCTTCCTGCAGGCAGAGCAGCCGGTGGCCGAGCACGCGGCGCGCGGCTTCGGTGTGGTCGAGGTCCGCAGCCAGATGACGCAGCGCCTGCGCAATCGCTTCGAGCTCGGCCACCGGCATGGCGGGCAAGGCCTGCAGCACCGCCAGCTCGCGACGGCGCGCCTGCTCGATGGCGCCCAACAGCACCTGCAGCGGGCGGAAGGCACGGCGCGTGTTCCAGTGCATCACGGCCAGCATCAGCAGGCTGCAGCCGGCCAGCAACGCAAAGAGGCTCGCCAGCTCGGCCAGCGCCTCCTGGGCCTCGCTGCCGGGCGAACTGGTGAGCACCACGGTCCATGGCCGGCCGTCGGGCCGCTGCACCGGCCACGACACAGACTGTGCAGGCGGCATGACACCCAGCCAGCGTGAAGCCGCTGCGCCGTTCTGCGCGGTCGCATCCGGCAGGTGCAGCAGGCGTTGCCCGCCGGCATCGAACACGTCGAGCTGCAGGTGCCGCAGCCCTTGCAACTCGCCCAACGAAGCCAGGGCTTCGGCAGCACGAGGCGTGGGCAGCTGCGCCAGCACGGCGCTGGCACGCGCCACCGCCAGCGAACCCGACATCTCGCGTTGCGTGTCCACCCGTGCGCGCACCCACCCCAGCAACAGCGCAATCGCCAGGCAGGCGAGCGCCGCCATGGCCGCGCGGCGCATCACCAGCCGCGGCAGCTGCATCGGCTGCGGCGCGGCGCGCTCATGCATTTCAGGAGTTTTTCCCGGCCCTTCCGGCATGTGCCGTGCGTCGAATGCCTGCATGACCGACACCATGAAAACGAGGAGAGAGCCCGTGCGCGAGCAAGACCGATGCCGTCGAACAACCCGCCTGTCGTGCCGTGCCCTGCGCGCAACCTGGCCGCTGGCGGCGCTGCCGTTTGCCGTGCCGGTGCATGCGCAGCAACTGCTGGCCGCCGAGCTGCCACGGGTCGAAGTGGTGGGCACCTCGCCGCTGCCCGGCCAGGGCATCGACCGCGATCTGCTGCCCTACACCACGCACTCGGTGCGTCGCGAACGGCTCGACGAAGCGAACGCCGACAACGTTTCGGACTTCATGAGCCGCCGCCTGCCCGGCGTGCAGGTGAACGACGTGCAGGGCAGCCCCTTCCAGGGCGACCTCACCTACCGCGGCTTTCGCGCGTCGCCGCTGCTGGGTGCCGGGCAAGGTATATCCGTGTACCTCGACGGTGTGCGTGTCAACGAGCCGTTCGGTGACGTCATCAACTGGGACATGCTGCCCGAGTTCTCGGTGAACACCCTGACGCTCGTGCCCGGCGCCAACCCGGCCTTCGGGCTCAACACGCTGGGTGGCGCGCTTTCGCTCACCACGCACAGCGGCGCCACCGCACCGGGGCTGCGTGCCGAGGTGTCGGGCGGCAGCTTCGGCCGCAAGCGGGTCGACCTGTCCTACGGCCTGCACCGTGAAGACGGCTGGCACGGCTACGTGGGCGCCACCGGCTTCGACGAAAGCGGCTGGCGTGACGAGTCCGCCGGCTGGCTGGGCAACGTGCTCGCCAAGGCTGGCCGCAGCAGCGCCGACACCGACTGGGACGTGAGCCTGCTGTGGGGGCGCAGCAGGCTGGTCGGCAACGGCCTCGTGCCGGCCTACGCGCTCGAAGAAAGCGGCGACGAGCTCGTGCGCGAGCCCGACCTCTATGCCGGCCGGCGCGAAGCGGTCTACACCCACCCCGACCAGACCACCAACGAACTCGCGCAGCTCACCTTCACGCTCAGGCATCGGCTCAGTGCAGGAACCGAAGTCTCCGCACTGGCCTACCTGCGCAACGCACGCCGCGACACAGTGAACGGCGACGAAGCCGAAGAGCCCGAAGGCGACGAGAACGCTTCGCTCAACACCACGGCCACGCGGCAGGAAAGCACCGGCGTCGCCGCGAGCCTCTCCGGCCGCAGCGGCGCGCACCAATGGCAGGCCGGCACCACGCTCGACGCAGCGCGCGTGCGCTACGAGCAGCTCGAACAGGAAGGCAGCTTCACCCCGAGCCGCGGCGTCGTTGCGGGCGACGAGCCGCCCGAGCTGAGCGCGCGCGTCTCGGGCCGCTCGATGGCGTTCGGCCTCTATGCCAGCGACACCTGGGCGCTCGCCGAGCGCACCCACCTCACCGGCACGCTGCGCTACAACCACGCGCGGCTGTCGAACACGCTCACCAGCGTGGACGACGACACCGGCGACGTGGAGCTGCGGCCGAAGGAGAGCTTCCGCTACGACAGCGTGAACCCCGCGCTCGGCATCGCACACCGGCTCGAAGGCGGCCCCACGCTGTTTGCCAACGTGGCGCGCAACAACCGCGTGCCCACCGTCATCGAACTCGGCTGCGCAGACCCCGAAGAGCCCTGCCGCCTGCCCGCGGGCCTGCAGGCCGATCCCTTCCTGGAACAGGTGACCTCCGTCACCACCGAACTGGGCCTGCGCTGGCCGCTCGCCCGCGACGCGCAGTTGAGCGTGTCGGCGTATCGCACCAACAACCGCAACGACATCCTGTTCCGCAGCGTCAGCGTGGCCGGTCAGCAGGGTTACTTCGCGAACTTTCCGCGCACCCGGCACCAGGGGGCGGACGTGGAACTGCAAGGCCGCGCCGGGCCGCTCGACGTCGGGGTGAGCTACAGCTACCTCGAAGCCACCTACGAGGCCGAGGGCCTGCTGCGCCAGGGCGAGCGCAACGTCGCCATCACGCGCGGCACACGCATCGCCGGTCTGCCGCGCCACAGCCTCAAGCTCGCGGCCGACTGGCGCATCTCACCCTCATGGAGCGTGGGCGCCGACGTGCAGGCGTTTTCGGGCCGCGGCACGGCGGGCAACGAAGACGGCCTCATCGAAGACGGCGAAGACGAGCAGCTCGACCTGAAGCTCCCCGGCTATGCGGTGGTGAACCTGCGCACCAGCTGGCGGGCACACGCGGGCAGTGACGGCAAGGGCTGGGAGCTGTATGCCAAGGTCAACAACGTGTTCGACAAGCGCTACGAGAACTTCGCGGCGCTGGCCGAGACGGTGTTCGATGCGAACGGGCAGTACACGGGCACGGGGCGAGACGCGGTGTTCGTGGCGCCGGGTGCTCCGCGAACACTCCTCCTAGGCCTGCGTTACCGCTACTAGCGGCCGCTGCTGAGTATTCATTCGCCTGGGAAGCGTGGCTGGCCAGACGCTCCGCTAAGATCGCGCGCCCAACGAACCAACAGACACACTCAGCTGTGCAAGGCAGCGCACTGCGACAACCGCAGTGGCAAACGGGAGCGAAGAAAGTGCTGAAGAAGGATCCGACTGGCGCCTTGAGCCGCCAGCTGAGCCGGGTCTACGACGCGCTGGGGCGCGTGCAACAAAGCACCGGCAGGGAGTGAGGGAATGAAGAGGAACACCCACCGCGTGCTGGCGGGCAGCATCGCTGCGCTGTTCTACGGCCAGGCCGTGGCACAAACCCTGCCGCCGGTGCCCGTCTCACCGGCACCGGTGACCACCTACGAATACGACGCCCAAGGCAACCCGACCAAGACCATCCAGGCGCCCGGGGTCAGCGGCTTCGGCTTCAACACGGTGACCACCTACGACAGCCTGAACCAGGCCAAGGACAGCACCGACGCGAAGGCGGGCAAGACCCAGTTCGGCTACGACGGGGCGGGGCGGCTGAACAAGGTCACCGACCCGCGCAACCTCGTGACCCAGTACCCGCGCAACGGCCTGGGCGAGGCCACCCAGCTCGTCAGCCCCGACACCGGCACCGCCAGCCACACCTACGACGAAATTGGCAACCTCAAGACCCGCACCGACTCCAGGGGCGTGCTGGCCACCTACAGCCACGACGAACTGAGCCGCTTGACGGGCATCGTCTACAGCCAGAGCGGGCAGGCCAACAGGACCTACAGCTGGACCTACGACCAGACCGGCGCGGGCTTCAGCCACGGCATCGGGCGGCTGACCAGCACCGCCAGCCCGGGCGGCAGCAGCCGCTACGCCTATGACGCCCAGGGCCGGCTGATCAGTGCCACGCAGACGGTGAACGCTGCGGCCGGGGCCAACAGCAACCCCATCACCCACACCACCGGCTACACCTATGTAGACGGCCGCCTCACCGCCATCACCTACCCCTCAGGGCGCCAGCTCACCATCACCTACACCGCCGGCCAGCCCACCAGCGTGAGCCTGGCCAAGGACGCCGGCAGCACGGCCGCTCCGCTGATCAGCCAGATCCAATGGGTTCCGTTCGGCGGCGCCCGCAGCTGGCTGTGGCACCTCAACAGTGGCACGCAACTGCACGAGAAGACCTTCGACCTCAGCGGACGCCCGGTGCGCTACCCGCTGGGCGGGGCCATCCGCGACCTCACCTACGACGCGGCCGACCGCATCACCGGCTACACCCACTACGACGCGGCCACCGGCACGGCCACCGCAGCCGCCACGGCGCTGAACCAGACGTTCGGCTATGACGAGCTGGGAAGACTCACGAGCCTCACGACGGCCAGCACCAGTGCCAGCATCGGCTACGACGCCAACGGCAACCGCACCAGCGTCACGCTCAACGGCAACACCGGCGCGTACACGACGGCGGCCACGAGCAACCGGCTGACCGGCACGACGAACCCGGCCCGTAGCTTCGGGCACGACAGTGCGGGCAACACCACCAGTGACAGCGCGAGCTACACGGCCGTCTACAGCCTGGAGAACCGGCTGGCCAGCCTGACAAAGGCAGGCGTGACCACGGCGTACAGCTACGACGTACACGGCCAGCGCATCCGCAAGGCCGGCAGCACGAGCAGCAGCACGACGATGATCTTCGTGTACGACCAGGGCGGACAGTTGCTGGGGGAATACGACCAGAACGGCCAAGCGATCCGGGAGTACGTGTGGCTGCGTGGCACACCGATCGCGGTGTTCACGCCCAACGGAACGAACCCACCGACCGTGTACTTCATCCACGCCGACCACCTCGATGCGCCGAGGTTGATCGTGGACCAGAACAACAAGACGAGGTGGCGCTGGCTGGCCGAGCCGTTCGGCAACACGCTGCCGGAGACGGACCCGAACGGCCTCGGTGCCTTCACGCTGAACCTGCGCTTCCCCGGCCAGTACTTCGACTCGGAAAGCGGGTTGCACTACAACTACTTCCGCGACTACGATGCATCGACTGGCCGATACGTCCAATCTGATCCCATCGGCCTTGACGGGGGCATCAACACGTACGCATACGTTGGTGGAGATCCGGTTAGTGGTATGGATCCCAACGGTCTTTTCGACATCACGAACCCCGCGGATTGGCCGCAGCTTCCGCCCAGTGTGGTGAAGTGCATCGAGTCCAGGCGATGGGATTGGGGCAACATGGGGCCGCAGGGCGACGGACCTCCTACGTCGGCCGGTGATCTGGGTACCGCTGGCAATCTCGCAAATAGTGCAGGGAACTTCACGGCCGGAGCGACCGGTTCTGGCATCAGTTCTGCGTCGCATGCAACGTCGTGGCAACACCGAGTTGGCTCAGTGGTCGGCCAGGCTGCGCAGCAAGCACAGAACGGTCGAAGGTTTGGTCCAGTCCAAGCGGCAGTGAGCCGATACGGCAAAGTCGCGGGGCGGCTCGCGATCTTGCCCACCATGTGGGAAGGCTATTGGGACATTGGCTCAATCGCTTACTGCACTTGTTCTGGCCAATAACGGCAGCGCGGCAATCATGGAGACTGTGATTTTTGTTGCGACGATGGTGCTTGCCGTAGTCGGGTATTTCTACGCACAGAGAAAAGCCCAGCGAGAAATTGAGAAGCGCTTTCTTGGCCGTGACCGACTCGACATCGAGAGGGTGTGTGATTTGTTCTGTGAGGATGGACTGACTGATCGGCAGTTGGTGCGGGAGGTGATCGAGCATGTGGCTGAGGAACTGTCCATCAGCTCATCTCTGTTGCGGCCCACGGATCGATTTGCGTTTGAGTTGAAACCTCCTCGCGGATGGAGCTTCGATTCCGCCCAAAGTACTTTGCTATTGGACTTGGTACGACTGGCAAAGAAGCGCCAACAGTCTATGGATATGTCATCAATCGAAACCCTCAGTGACTACGTGCGGGCCATGGCAAAGGTTTATTGAAGCAGCCCCGAGAGCGGGCTGCACTACAACTACTTCAGGGACTACGATGCGTCCATCGGGCGGTATGTCCAAAGTGATCCCATTGGGCTCGATGGCGGCATCAATACGTACACCTACGTTGAGGGCGATCCGCTTCGCAAGACTGATCCCAAGGGCCTTCAGTCTTCACCCGGAGAGGGGCGTCCTTCCTTCCCAAGCCCGGGCTTGTGGAGTCCAGTCCCTGATGCGAATCGGAACATCGCACGGTGGATAAAGAAAGAATATGAAGAGTGGTGTGAGCGCGAGAAATGCAAGACAGAGTGTGTTGAGCAGTACGACCGCGACGCTGAGGAGTGTGGCGTCGCCGGCGCATTCTGGGGCTCTCGTGGCTACTTGGCGTGCATGAGCAGGGCTGGCGAGTATCTTGGTCAGTGCATGAAGAAGTGCGATGGAAAGTAAGCCATGAAGTACCCGTATCTACACATCTACCTGGACGATGACCAGAACCTCTGCTTCGCGAAGGTCGACCGCCCCGGAGAGAGCCCGCGCCTGATCATTGACGTGACGCTCGATGAGATGAAGGCATGTTCTCTCGCGGAACTGCAGGAAAAGGTCGGCGGCACGGTCGTTGGGCTGTTGAAGGTCTGGAACAAAGAGCTGTTCGCCGACTTGGACTCTGGCAAGGCAGACAAGAAGGCATAGGGCGGTATGTTCAATCTGATCCCATCGGGCTTGGCGGCGGGATAAATACGTATGCGTATGTGGGTGGAGCCCCGACGTCTGCGGTTGATCCTACGGGCCTTCGAGAAGTGTGCGTGGTTAGCCTAATCTTTGGCATCAAGTGCATTGGTTCGCCACCCCTACTGGATCCTACTGATCCATACAGCCCAACACGTCCAGCTGGTCCGTTCGGGGGAATGAATGCGGCGGCTCCGGCGGCACGCCGGATAGTCCTTGCGAGTGGCTTAGCAGGCTGCTGAAATACCGTGCGTCGACTCAAGCTGCAGCCCGGACGCTGGTG
>CAMLLU010000079.1 GCA_946480925.1 uncultured Rivibacter sp. | reverse complement strand
TTGGGGCGGCCCGGCGCGGCGGCCCGTGGGAATGACGACACCCCGCTCGCCGGGTGCGGCGATCGACCCTCCGAGAGGGTCGGGCCTTGCTTGGGACGGCCCGGCGCGGCGGCCCGGGGGAATGACGACACCCCGCTCGCCGAGTACGGCGATCGACCCTCCGAGAGGGTCGGGCCTTGCTTGGGGCGGCCCGGCGCGGCGGCCCGGGGGAATGACGACACCCCGCTCGCCGGGTACGGCGATCGACCCTCCGAGAGGGGCGGGCCTTGCTTGGGACGGCTCGGCGCGACGGCCCGGGACGTACGGGTTGACCTGGATGCCTCATGCCGCCAGTCGGCCGTGGCATGCGGCGTGGCGCAATGCACGTTACAGCGCTGTCACAGGTGCAGGCCGCTTGTGGCGCAGCGCGGGCACGGCTTAAATGGTCGGCTACCGTGACCCCGCCTGCCTCCATCGCCCCCTTGCCCGACAGCGCGGCGCTTTCCAGTGCCGCCGTGTTGATGCGCCTGTTCGAGGCCAGCCCGGACCCGATCACGGTGACCGACTTCGATTCCGGCCGGCTGCTGCTGGTCAACGATGGTTTCGTGCGGCTCACCGGCTTCACGCGCGAAGAACTGGCGGGCCGCCTGGCCGTGGACCTGGGGCTGTGGGGCGACAACGCCGACCGCCTGCGGTACGTCGAGGCGCTGCGCACGCAAGGCACGGTGCACGACTGGGCCGCCGTGTTCTGCTCGCGCGACGGCCGGGCCATCAACCTGCGCATTTCTGCCGCGGTGGTGCACGAAGGCGGCCAGGCGCTGCTGGTGGCTTCGATGCGCGACGTCACCGCGCAGGAGCTCGAGCGGCTGCAGCTCTCGGCCATCCTCGACAACGCGATGGTGGGCATCGCCTTCACGCGTGATCGCCTGTTCCAGCACGTGAACCCGCGCTTCGAGGCGATGTTCGGCTGGGCGCACGGGGCCATCATCGGGCAGCCGGGCAGCGTGGTGTGGCCATCGGCCGAGGCCTATGCAGAAATGGGCCGCACCGCGTCGCCGGTGCTGGCTGCCGGCGAGCCGCTGGACATGTCGAGCCTCATGTGCCGGCGCGACGGCAGCGTGTTCTGGGCCCGCATTCGCGCGCGGGCACTCGACCCGAACCAGCCCGGCATCGGCGGCACGATCTGGATCGTCGAAGACATTACCGAAGACCGCGAGGCCGAGCTCGCGCTGGCAGTGGCCAAGGAGGCGGCCGAAGCGGCCAGCCGCGCGAAGAGCGAGTTCCTGGCCAACACCAGCCACGAGATCCGCACGCCGCTCAACGGCTTGCTGGGCCTGGCCCGGCTGGCGCTGGCGCCGGGGCTCGACGCGCAGGTGCAGCACGACTACCTCGAGCGCATCGAGTCCACCGCGCACGCGCTGGCGGGTCTCATTTCGGACATCCTGGACGTCTCCAAGATCGAAGCGGGCCAGCTCACCATCGAGGCCGTCGACTTCGACCTGCACGTGCTCGTGCGCAACGTGCACGACGCCTATGCGGAGCTGGCCGCAGCCAAGGTGCTGGAATTCGAGCTGAGCATCGCGCCGGGCGTGCCTGCCCTGGTGCGCGGCGACGCCGTGCGCGTGCGGCAAATCGCGGGCCACTTCATCGGCAACGCGCTGAAGTTCACCAACAGCGGGCGGGTGGGCGTGGAAGTCGCCAACGGCGCGAAGGGCCGCGTGAGGATCGCCGTGCGCGACACCGGCTGCGGCATCGAGCCTGCCGAGCAGGCGCGGATGTTCGAACCGTTTTCAGTGGGCGACGGCTCGCCCTCGCGCCGCCACGGCGGCACCGGGCTGGGCCTGGCCATCTGCCGGCAGCTCGCCGAGTTGATGGGCGGCGAAGTGGGCGTGAGCAGCCAGCCGGGCCGCGGCAGCCTCTTCTGGGCCGAGCTGCCGCTGCCGTTGGCGCGCCTGCCCCGCAGCAACGGCGGCCGCTCGGCCGACCCGGCCGCCCAGCTGCATGGCGCACGCGTGCTGCTGGTCGAAGACAACCCGGTGAACGCGCTGGTGGCCGAAGCCACGTTGCAGCAGTGGGGTGCCGAGGTGGAGCGCGCCGCCGGCGGCACCGAGGCGCTTTCCGCCGTGGAGCAGGCCGAACGCCGCGGCGAGCGCTACGACGTGGTGCTGATGGACCTGCACATGCCCGGCATGAGCGGCATCGACACCGCCCGCGAGCTGCGCCAGCGCTTCGGCCGCAACGGCCTGCCCATCGTGGCGCTGACCGCCGACGTGCTGGTGTCGGTGCGCGAAACCGCACTCGCGCACGGCATGAACGACTTCCTGGCCAAGCCCATCGAGCCGGTGCGGCTGGTGGAGGTGCTGGCCAAGTGGGTGAAGCTGGCCCGGGCCGGGCGCCTGGGCTGACCCGGACCCGCTGAATGCGCGTCTCAAGGCTGCTCGCCGCAAGGGCGGCCGTCGGCAGACCGCTGCCGAAAAGCGCTGCCGCCACATGGCCCAGGTGGAATACCACCATCACTCCACCTTGATTTGCAATTGCAAATCATTATCATTTTGCGTTGCATTCGCCCGGCGGTGGCACGAGGGGCCGCACAGGCCGCCGGCTCGCATAACAACAGTGCAGCAGCAAACAGGAATCACATGCCTCCCAGCAGTACCGCTCTCTGCCACCCATGGTCCGCCCTGGTCTTGGCAGTCGCCAGTCTTGGCAGCCTGCCCGCATGGGCCCAGACACGCGCCGAAAACCCGCCCGCGCCAGGCACACCAGGCAGCGAAAGCACCTTGCCGCCGGTGGTGGTGACCGGCGAAAAGACCCAGCGCTCGCTGGCCGGCACCTCGTCGAGCGTGCGCGTGATCACCGCCCGCGAGATCAACGAGAACCCGGGCCTCATGAACACCGAAGGGCTGCTCGGCAACATTGCCAACGTCACCGCCAGCGGCGTGCAGAACCTCGCGCCCGCGGTGCGCGGCATCGACGGCACGGGCCCGGCCCAGGGGGCGGACGCCTTCCTGGCGGGCACGCGGCCGCGGTTCAATATCGTGGTGGACGGCCGCACCGCCAGCTACAACGAGGTGATCTTCGGCGAGCTGGGCCTGTGGGACGTGGACCAGGTCGAGTTCTTTCGCGGCACGCAGAGCCTGCTGCAAGGCCGCAACTCGATCGCCGGCACGATGGTCTTCAAGACCAACGATCCGACCTTCGAGCAGGAATTCGGTGCGCGCGTGCTCGTGGGCAACCACCGCCAGCGCGAATACGCTGCGGTGCTGTCCACGCCCATCAACGACGAGTGGGCCTTCCGCATTGCGCTGGACCGGCAGGGCAGCCAGAGCTTCGCCAGCGGCTACCAGCCCTACGAGGGCGTGGCCGACCCGGGCGAGTTCGAGTCGAACATGGCGCGCGCCAAGCTGCTGTACCAGTCGAAGGCAGTGCCGGGGCTGCGCAGCCTGCTGACGCTGAGCTATGCAGACCACCAGGCCCCGCAGACCGAAAGCGTGGCTCGCCCGTTCGAGCAGAAGGTGAGCAGCTACCCGGCCATGCCGGTGTTCGCGCCGCGCGTGAGCAGCGGCGTGTGGGACCTGGACTGGAAGCTCTCGGACGTCGTGACCTTCGAGAACCGCATCGTCTACGGCGACGTGCACATCGAGCGCAAGGCCGTTCCGGCTGACGGCAACGCGACCATCAAGGGGCACGACCTCGCCATCGAGCCGAGGCTGCGTCTGGCTTCGGCCGACAAGACGCTCAACGGCTTCGTCGGCCTGTATGCCTTCGATGCGAAGCAGCGCGACGACATCGACCTGTTCGGCGGCGGCGCCTGGGACGACGAGACGCAGACCTATGCCGTGTACGGCGAAGGCACGTGGACCGTGCAGCCCGACGTCGACCTCACGCTGGGGGCTCGCTACGAGCAGGAGCACCGCTACAGGAAGGGCGCGCTCGCGTTCTTCGTGACGGACTTCGACCAGACCTACAAGACCTTCCTGCCCAAGCTCAGCGTCGCCTGGCGCACCTCGCCGCAAACCACGGTGGGCGCGGGCATCTCGCGTGGCTACAACGGCGGCGGCGCGGCGTTCACCTACGACGTGCCGTACACCAACTACACCTTCGAGCCCGAGTACGTGTGGAACTACGAGGCCTTCGTGCGCAGCAACCTGCTCGACGACAGGCTGCGCCTCACAGGCAACGTGTTCTACAGCCGCTACAAGAACATGCAGGTGCCGTACGACCAGAACGCCGACCCGGCGGTGTGGTCCTACATCGTGCTCAACGCGCCGCGGGTTTCGACCTACGGCACCGAACTCGGCGTGACGTGGCTGCCGCAATCCGGGCTCAAGCTGTCTGCGGAGCTCGGCCTGCTGCACACCAACATCGACGAATACCCGAGCTCCGGCGTCGAAGGCCATGAGCTGCCGCGCGCACCCGCCGCCACGCTGAACCTCGACGTGCAATGGCGCACGTCCATCGGTCTGCAGCTGGGGGCCAGTGCCCGCTACTCGACGGCCTACTACTCCGAGGTGACCAACGTGCCGCGCGGCCGCGTGAAGCCGGGCTGGATCGCCAACGTGCGTGCCGCCTACCCGGTGGGCCGCGCCAAGGTGTTTGCCTACGTCAACAACGTGTTCGACTCCGACCGGCCCATCCTCGTGAGCGCCGACGCCAATGGCGACGCGTCCATCGACACCGCCTCGCTGCCGCGCCCGCGCAGCATGGGGGTCGGCGTCGAGACGTGGTTCTGACCGCCAAGGGAAAGCCCATGACCAGCTCGACCGTCAAGACCTGGGCCTGGATCCACAAGTGGTCCAGCCTCGTGTGCACCTTGTTCATGCTGCTGCTGTGCCTCACCGGCCTGCCGCTCATCTTCCACCACGAGATCGGGCACCTGCTGGGCACCGAAGTCGAAGCGCCCGAGATGCCGGCCGGCTCGCCGCGCGCCAGCCTCGACCGCGTGATGTCGGTGGCGCAGGCGTTGCACCCGAACAAGGTGCCGCAGTTCCTTTCGCGCGAGATCGACGACGACAAGTTCTGGTACGTGACCTTCGGGGAAACGGCGCTGGACGACAAGAACCAGAACACCGTGGCCGTCGATGCGCGCACGGCGAAGGTGCTGGCCGAGCCCAAGTTCAACGAGGGCTTCATGTACGTGATGTTCAAGCTGCACGTGGACCTGTTCGCCGACTTGCCGGGCAAGCTGTTCCTCGGGCTCATGGGCCTGCTGCTCGTGCTGGCCATCGTGTCGGGCGTGGTGCTGTACGCGCCCTTCATGCGCAAGCTCGACTTCGGCACCGTGCGGCGCGAGCGCACGCCGCGCATCAAGTGGCTCGACCTGCACAACCTGCTGGGCATCGTGACGCTGGTGTGGGCGCTGGTGGTGGGCTTCACCGGCGTGATCAACACCTGGGCCGACCTACTCATCAAGTACTGGCAGTACGACCAGCTCTCCACGCTGCTCGCGCCTTACCGCGACCACAAGGTGCCCGAGCAGCTGGCGTCGCTGCAGCAGTCGTTCGAGCGTGCGCAGGCCGTGGAGCCCGACAAGACGCTGTCGTTCGTGGCCTTTCCCGGCACCGCGTTCTCGAGCCCGCACCACTACACCGTGTTCATGCGCGGCAACGAGCCGCTCACTTCGCGGCTGGTGAAGCCGGTGCTCATGGACGCGACCAACGCCAACATGACCGCCAGCGTGGAGCTGCCCTGGTACCTGACCGCACTGCTGGTGTCGCAGCCGCTGCACTTCGGCGACTACGGCGGCATGCCGATGCAGATCCTGTGGGCGCTGCTCGACATCGCCACCATCGTCGTGCTGGGCAGCGGCCTGTACCTGTGGCTCAAGCGCCGGCAGCCGCGCAGCCTGGCCGACGAGGCCGACGCGGTGATCGAGCCGGCCGCGCAGCCGGCACTGAGCGGGCAGCCCTCGCAAGCAAGGGGAGGTTTGAAATGACTGCAGGATTCCGCCGCCTTTGGGGCTGGCCCCTGCTGCTGGGCATCGTCACCGCCATCGGGCTGGTGTCGGCCCTGGTGGGCGACAGCTTCTATGACGTGCTGTCGTGGTTCGGCCTGAGCCTGCCCGTGCTCGTGGCGGCGCGGCACATCTGGGCCCGCTAGCGCCACGCTTTCGCATCGGCCGCTGAGGCGGGTTCGCCCGCCACGCCACTTCTGCCTCGCGGTCTTGCCGGGCCGCGAAAATGCCCGCACGCAACAACAGGCAGGAGAACCCATGCGCAAGTTTGTTTGGTGCTTGCCGCTGGCAGCCGCGCTGCTGGCCGGGTGCGCGACCGTCGAGAACCCCGTCACCGGTGAGCGCGAACGCTCGGTGATGGACGAGCGCGCCGAGATCGCCGAAGGCAGGAAGGCACACGAGCAGGTGCTGGCCGAATACGGCGCCTACAAGGACGCCAGGCTGCAGGCCTACGTGAACGACGTGGGCCAGCGCCTGGCGAAGCAGTCGCACCGCAGCCAGCTCGAGTGGCACTTCACCGTGCTCGACAGCACCGAGATCAACGCCTTCGCGCTGCCCGGCGGCTACGTCTACGTGACGCGCGGGATCATGGCCTACATGGACAGCGAGGCCGACCTCGCCGGCGTGCTGGGCCACGAGATCGGCCACGTGACCGCCCGCCATGGCGCGCAGCGCGCCACGCGGCAGCAGACCGCTGGCCTGGGCGTGTTTGCTGCCACGGTGCTGGGGGCGGTGCTCGGCGTGGGCGATCTCGCGTCGCAGGTGTCGCAAAGCGTCGCGGCCGGCTACATCGCCTCGTACAGCCGCGACCAGGAGCTGCAGGCCGACAAGCTGGGCGCCGAATACCTCTCGCGGGTCAACTACAACCCGCAGAACATGGTCGACGTGATCCAGCTGCTGAAGAACCAGGAGGCCTTCGCGGCCGACCAGGCCAAGGCCGAAGGCAAGGCGCCGCCGGCGCAGCCCAACTGGCTGGCCTCGCACCCCAGCAACGAGCAGCGCCTGCGCGACATCACGCAGATCGCCACCCAGTACAAGGGCAGCTACACCGACGACGGCCGCGCGCGCTTCATGCAGGCCGTCAACGGCATGACCTTCGGCGAAAGCCGCGAGCAGGGCGTCACGCGGGGGCGCAACTTCTATCACGAGCCGCTGGGCATCGCGCTCACCGCGCCGGTGGGCTGGAAGATCCAGAACACGGCCGAGGCCGTGGCACTCATCAACGGCGAAGGCACGGCCGGCCTCGTGATGGAAGCCGTGCCGGCCAAGGCAGGGAGCACGCATGAGGAGATCCTGCGCAACGTGGTGAAGCCCGAGCAGGGCCGTACCGAAAAGCGCACCCTCAATGGCCTGGCAGCTACGCATTTCGTGGGCACGCGCAAGAACGAACGCGGCCAGTCGCAGGGCGTGGTGGCCACGGTGGCGAGCGGCCCGCAGGACCGCAACTACATGCTCCTCTACGCCTCGAAGGACTCGCAGGGCCTGCAGCGCGCCATGCCGCAACTCAAGGAGGCCGAGGCCTCGTTCCGCGCGCTCACCGCGGCCGACCGCAAGGCAGCACGCCCGTGGGCCCTTCGCACGGTGGCGTATCCGCGTGGCGGGTTTGCGGAGCTGGCGAAGCAGTCACCGCTGGCCACCTATGCCGAGCAGCAGCTGCGCCTGCTCAACGGCTTCTATGCCGGCGGCGAGCCCAAGCCCGGGCAGCAGGTGAAGGTGGTGGTCGAGGAGTAGGGCACCAGGGGGCGGGGCGCCGCTGAATACATTCACCGCGCAGGCTCGGAGGACGCGGAGGTTCGCAGAGGACGACAGGTCTTCTCCGCGGTCATCCGCGTCCTCTGCGTCTTTGTGGTGAATGAGTTGCGTTTCCCTAGGCCGGCGCCGTCGCGCTGCGGCGACCCTGCCACCAGCCTTCGGCGCTGTACACCACCAGTGCCAGCCAGATGGCCGCGAAGCCGGCCGCGCGTGCCGGCTCGAACGATTCGTCGAACACCCACACGCCGATCAGCAGCTGCAGCGTGGGGCCGAAGTACTGCAGCAGCCCCAGCAGCGAAAACGGAATGCGCCGGGCGCCCGCGGCGAAGAGCAGCAGCGGAATGGCGGTGATGGGGCCGGCCGCCGCCAGCAGCCATTGCGTGCCCGCATCGGCCACGGGGAAGGCGGCCTGGCCGTGCGAGGCGGCCCACAGCAGGCCGGCCAGCGCAAACGGTGCGAGCACCGAACTTTCGAGCGCCAGCCCTTCGAGCGCGCCGAGCGGCGCCGTCTTGCGCAAGAGGCCGTAGGTGGCAAAGCTGAAGGCCAGCACCAGCGCGATCCACGGCAGCTTGCCGGCCAGCACGGTGAGCCACAGCACGCCCAGGCCGGCCAGCGCCACGGCCGCCCACTGGCCCGGGCGCAGCCTTTCCTTCAGCACCAGGTAGCCCACCAGCACGTTGACCAGCGGGTTGATGAAGTAGCCCAGGCTGGCCTCGATCACGTGGCCGTTGACCACGGCCCAGATGTAGACGAACCAATTGATCGAGATGACGGTGGCACTGGCCACGAAGGGCCGCGCGAGCTTTGGTTCGTGCCGCACCTTCAGCAGCCAGCCCCAGTGCCTTTGCACCAGCAGCACGAGCACCACGAACACCAGCGACCACAACACGCGGTGCGCCAGCACTTCCAGCGGCGCCACGTTTTGCAGCGCCTTGAAGTACAGAGGAAACAGGCCCCAGCAGATGTAGGCGAGGGCGGCGTAGACGATTCCGCGGCGCATGGTGGGAGAGGAGGGCGGGTGCGGCAGCGAAGGCCTCGTGCCGCGTGGGTGGAAGGACGCGGCGGATTGTCGGCAAAGCGCCGGCGTGCTGCCGGCTCAGGGGCTTTGCATGGGGCGGCTCAGGCGTCGCGCCGCTTGGCGGTGGAGGCCTTCGCGGGCCGGCGCGAGCGTGCCGCGGTGCGCTGCAGGTCCTGGTCCCACGGTTCGTTCTCGAACCGCTCGGCCAGGAACTCGATCAGCAGGCGCAAGGCATGCGGCTGGTGCTGGCGCGACAGGTACATCGCATGGATGTCCATCGACTCCGGTTCATGGTCCGGCAGCAGCCGCAGCAAGGTGCCGGTGCGCAGGTCGTCGGCCACGTAGTAGGTGGGCAGCAGCGCGATGCCGGCACCTTCGAGCGCGGCCTGCCGCAGCACGGCGGCCTCGGTGCTGAACATCGGCCCGGACACCGCCACGGTGGTGGTCTGGCCCTTGTGCCGCAGGCGGTATTCGGCACGGTTGCCGAAGGCGTGCGTGATGCAGTCGTGCGACTTCAGGTCCTGCGGGCTGCCGGGCCGGCCGCGCCGACGCACATAGGCCGGCGCGGCGCACAGCACCGAACGGCACACGGCCAGCTTGCGCGCGATGACGTTGGGGTCGAGCGTGTTGGTAATGCGCACGGCGAGGTCGATGCGCTCCTCGGCCAGGTTGACCGGGCGGTCGGCCGCGTTGAGCTCGATTTCCACGCGGGGGTACCTGGCCTGGAAGCCCACCAGTGCGGCCGTGAGCTGCGACTGCGCGAGCGAGACGCTGCTGGCGATGCGCAGCTTGCCCACCGGCTGGCGCCGGCGCGTGCCCGCGGCGGCCTCCACCTCGCCCGACAGCTCGAGCATCTGGCGGCATCGCGGCAGGGCCTCCGCGCCCGCGTCGGTGAGGCCCACGCGCCGCGTCGTGCGATGCAGCAGCCGCGCCCCGAGCCATTGCTCCAGGCTCGCCAGGTAGCGGCTCACCATGGCGCGCGACATGTCCAGCCGCTCGGCGGCCTGCGTGAGGCTGCCGCGGTCGGCCACCTCGGTGAACACGCGCATGGCGGTGAGTCGGTCCATTCGATTCGCTCGATTTGCTCGGTCTGTTCAACGATCTGTCTATTGCCGCGGAGTTTATCTGCGCAAATCGAGCCAATAGAGTGGCGCTCACCCGATGTTCCAACCCACACACACAGGAGCCCTCGCCATGACATCCCTTCCTGCCAAGCTTCTTCGCCTCATTGCCCCGGCTGCCGCGGCCCTGGGCATGGTGGCCGCCGGCTCGGCCGCCGCGCAGGCACCGGCCGCCGCGCCGCTGGCACTGCAGGTCTACAACGCCGACGGTGGCAGCTTCCACGTCAATGCCGTGCTCGTGTCGGGCAAGACCGATGCGGTGCTGCTCGACACCGGCTTCACGCGGGCCGACGCATTGCGCATCGCCGCCATGGTGCTCGACAGCAAGAAGACGCTGAAGACCATCTACATCAGCCAGGCCGACCCGGACTTCTACTTCGGCACCGAGGTGCTCAAGCAGTACTTCCCCGAAGCGAAGGTGGTGGCCACCGAGCCCACGCTGAAGAAGATCCAGGCCACGCTGGCCACCAAGCTGCAGGTGTGGGGGCCGCGCATGGGCGCCAACGCGCCGAAGAACGTGCCGCTGCCCGAGAAGCTGGCCGGCAACACCATCGCGCTGGAAGACCAGGTGCTGGAGATCCGCGGCCTGGACGATGCGCTGCCGCATCGCAGCTACGTGTGGATCCCGTCGATCAAGGCGATCGCCGGCGGGGTGAACGTGTTCGCCGGCCTGCATGTGTGGACGGCCGACACGCAGACGGTGGAGGAGCGTGCCGAGTGGATGCGCAAGCTGGGCCAGATGGCCGCGCTGCGGCCGCAGACGGTGATCCCCGGCCACTCGCTGGCCGGCGAGAAGCAGGACGCTTCCCAGATCGCCTACACGCAGGCCTACCTGGCCCACTTCGAGACCGCGCTGGCCCGGCAGTCGGACTCGGCCGCGCTGATCAACGCAATGAAGGCGGCCTACCCGAAGGCGGGCCTGGGCATCGCGCTGGACATCGGCGCCAAGGTCAACAAGGGCGAGATGAAGTGGTGAGCCACTGAGGCCGGCCGAGGGCGGCTCAGGCCGCCTCGGCCAGCCTGAAGGTCGACACCACGCCCGCCAGCTTCACGGCCTGGTCCTTCAGGCTGTCTGCCGCGGCGGCGCTTTGCTCCACCAGCGCGGCGTTCTGCTGCGTCATCTGGTCGAGCTGGCCCACGGCCGCGTTCACCTGCTGGATGCCGGTGCTCTGCTGCGTGGCCGCGGCGGTGATCTCGCCGATGATGCCCGTCACGCGCTGCACGCTGGCCACGATGTCGTTCATCGTGGTGCCGGCGTCGCGCACGAGCTGGGTGCCGGCTTCCACGCGGTCCACGCTGGTGCCGATGAGCCCGCGGATCTCCTTGGCCGCCTCCGACGAGCGCTGGGCCAGCGAGCGCACTTCACCCGCCACCACCGCGAAGCCGCGGCCCTGCTCGCCGGCACGCGCGGCTTCCACCGCGGCGTTCAACGCGAGGATGTTCGTCTGGAACGCGATGCCGTCGATCACGCCGATGATGTCGGCGATCTTCTTGCTCGAGTGGCTGATCTCGTCCATCGTCGAGACCACCTTCTCCACCACCTCGCCGCCGCGCAGCGCGATCTGCGCCGCAGAAGAAGCGAGCTGGTTCGCGCTGCTGGCCGATTCGGCGCTGTGCTGCAGCGTGCCGGTGAGCTGCTCCATCGACGCGGCGGTCTGCTGCAGGTTGCTGGCCGTCTGCTCGGTGCGGCTCGACAGGTCCATGTTGCCGGTGGCCACTTCGGTGCTGGCGACCTGGATGCTGTCGGCGCTGGCGCGCACGTTGCCCACGATGCCGGCGAGCGAAGCACGCATCGCCACCAGCGAACGCATCATGTCGGCCGCTTCGTCGCGGCCTTCCACCGGCAGGCTGTGGCGCAGGTCGCCGCAGGCGATGCTGTCGGCCAGCGAACGTGCCTCGTCCATCGGCACCGTGATCGAGCGCGCCAGGCGCCAGGCCAGCAGCAGGCTCAGGCCCACGAAGACCACGAAACCCGCGATCGACGCGGTGATGGCGAACGACACCATGCCCTGCACCTGGCCGAACACGGCCTGGCTGCCCTTGGAAAGGTTGGCCTCGATGCTGGCCAGCATGGTGAGCATGGCCTCGGTGCTGCCGTCGGCAGCGCGCATGGCCTGTGCCGCTTCCTTGGCATCGGCATAGCCGTCTTCGGCCAGCTTGGTCGCCACCGGCTGCACCGCCTGGCGGTAGGCCGCCACGTGGCCGCGGAAGGTCTTCAGATCTTCCTTCTGCCTGGGCTGCTCGGTCATGCGATCGAAGTCGTCCATGGCCTTGTCGAGCACCTTCTGCGCGGCGGCCCAGTCGGCGCGCGCCTTGCCGATCTCGTCGTGGTCGAAGATGGCTGCGACCATGCGGGCCATCTGCGCGCGGCTGTCGAGCAGCCCGGTGCGCGCGGAGATCGTGACGTTGCTCACGGGGATCAGCTTGTTGACGATGCCGTCGATGCCCTTGTGGGCCACGAAGAGGCCGAAGCCGGCCACGGCGAGCAGGGCGCCGCACATGAGCAGCAGCACGGAAAAACCGCCGAGCAGGCGGGTGCGAAGCTTGAATTGGCGAAGCATGGTGATGAGAGAGCGAGAGGGGGAACCTGTGTCATATCGGCACACCGGTGCGCGGCCTTGAGTTCCTGGGCCGTGGGCAGCCCAACACAAATCCGCGAAAATGCGCCCCCTCGTTTCAGCCAGGAAGCAGTTGCCATGACCGAGCCGGTTACCCCTCCGCCGCTACCAGACCGCCTCTCCACCGACCCGCGTAGCCCGCACCACGTGGCTGCCGTGTTCGAACACGAGATCGGCATCCGCCTCAACGGCAAGGAACGCTTCGACGTCGAGGAGTACTGCATCAGCGAAGGCTGGGTGAAGGTGCCCTCCGGCAAGACCAAGGACCGCCGCGGCCAGCCGTTGCTCATCACCCTCAAGGGCAAGGTCGAGGCTTACTACCGTTAGCAGGCTGTTGAAAAACCAATGCGTTCACCGCAGAGACGCAGAGGGCGCGGAGAACCGCAGAGGAAAGGCCTGTGTTTTCTCTGTGAACCTCTGCGTCCTCCGCGCCTCTGCGGTGAAGAATTTCAACAGCCTGTTAGGTAGTGACTGGTGAATTCGCCGGTCACTAGTCACCGGTCACCAGTCACTGCTTACTACCACCGTGTGGGCGGGGGCGTGCCGTGGCCTGTCCAGCGTTCCACCACCGAGGCCAGCAGGGCGGTGCTGATGGGCTTGGTGACGAAGTCGTCCATGCCGACCTCGACGCAGCGCTCGCGATCGCCGGACAGCGCGTCGGCGGTGAGCGCCACGATCGGCGTGTAGGTGCCGCGCATCGTCTCTTCCGCACGAATGCGTTGCGTGGCCTCGTAGCCGTCCATGCCGGGCATGTGCAGGTCCATCAAGATGAGGTCGTGGCGCGTGCGCGTGGCGGCCTCGCAGGCGGCTGCGCCGTCGTGGGCCACCTCGACGGTGCAGCCCAGCTTGACCAGCATGTTCTCGACCACGAGCTGGTTCACCGGGTCGTCTTCCACCAGCAGCACGTGGGCTGCCAGCATGTTGTTGTGCCGGTGTCTGTTGCCCGCGCCGTTGTCGGCCACGGCCTGGGGCGGTGCGGCCTTCGGCAGCGTGAGGTCGAACCAGAACGTCGAACCCTGGCCCGGCTTGCTGCTCACGCCCACCTGGCCGCGCATCAGCTCCACCAGGTGCTTCACGATGGCGAGCCCCAGCCCCGAGCCGCCGTAGCGTCGAGTGCTGGAGTTGTCGGCCTGCGTGAACGACTCGAACACCAGGTTGAGCTGGTCGGCGGCGATGCCGATGCCGGTGTCGATGACGGCAAAGCGCAGGCGTACGTTGCCGGTCGCCTCGGCCAGCAGCGAGATGTCCAGCGACACGCTGCCGCGCTCGGTGAACTTCACCGCGTTGTGCAGCAGGTTCACCAGCAGCTGCCGCAGCCGTATGGGGTCGCATTCCACGTGGCTCGGCAGCTCGCGCGGCAGCTTGCAGTCCAGCGTGATGGGCTTCTCGCGCGCGGCCACGGTCATGAGCTCCACCGCCTCGGTGGCCAGCGCCCGCAGGTCCACACTGGTGGGGTGCAGCACCAGCTTGCGCGCCTCGATGCGCGAAAGGTCCAGCACGTCGTCGATCAGCGCCAGCAGCACCATCGCCGAGCGGTGCGCCGCCTTGGCATAGCGGCGCTGCTCGGGTGCGAGTGGCGAGCCCAGCAGCAGCTCGGTGGTGCCGAGGATGCCGTTCATCGGCGTGCGGATCTCGTGGCTCACCACCGCGAGGAACTGCGACTTGGCCTGGCTGGCCTGCTCGGCCTGGTGGCGCGCGAAGTCCAGCTCCACGGCCTGCGCTTCGAGCGTGCGGGTTTCGTGCTCGAGCCGCACCACCAGGTCGCGTGCGGCATGCACGGCGGTGCGCAGGCGGTCGCGCAGGCGCTCGATCACCAGCCCGGTCACCGCGAGATAGGCGCCCAGCATGTACATCGTGGCGGCCGTCGCCAGCCGGTCGCCGAGGGGCGCGCCACCCGGCCGCAGCACCATCCACAGCGCATAGGTCGAATAGGCGCCGCACACCACGTGGTTGAAGTACAGCGCGCGCCTGAAGCCGAAGCCCACCTGGTCGGCCACGCGCACCAGCAGGAAGAACGCGAAGAAGGTGTTGGCCTGCTCGAGGAAGTGGACGCTGGGCAGCCACACCAGCACGTCGACGTGGAACAGCAGCAGGCTGAGGTCGAACGCCTTGATGCGGTCGTAGCCCCAGCGCAGCAGGGCCCAGGCGAGCACCGCATAGAGCAGGTTGGCCGATATGAAAAGCGCCAGCTGGGGCGACGGCAGCACCGCGGGGTTGCGCGCGTTCTGCAAGGCTGCAATCACGCAGAGGATCGCGAAGCCGATCACGCGCACCGCCGGCACTTGCACCGTGTGGAGACGCCGCGCGTTTTCTGCCTTCTGGTGGGCCAGCAACGCTGCGTCGAGCGTGAAGGTGGACTCGAAGGGTTGGGCCTCGGGCGCTTTCACGTGGGCGGCCTAGGGCTGGTCGACAGGCCCTAGCGTAGTTTGCGGCGATGGTACGCCGATCCCCTCTTTCGCCATAGCCGCAGTGCAACAGGGCGTTGCCGCGATGCGCGGCTGCCGCGAGCCCCGGCTTGGCGCGGGCCCTAGATGGTGGCCAGCCGGAAGGTGTTGCGCCCGCCCGCCTTGGCCTCGTACAGCGCGGCGTCGGCGCGCGCCAGCAGCGCCTCGGGCGGCAGCTGCACGTCGGGCGCGAAGGCGATGCCCACGCTGGTGCTCACCTGCAGCACCAGCCCGTTGCCCAGCTCGAAGGGGCGGTCGATGGCGGCGATGATCTTGCGCGCCACGAACTGCGGCTCGGCCGCGGCATGCAGGCCTTCGAGCACCACCACGAACTCGTCGCCCGACAACCGGGCCACCGTGTCGGTGGCCCGCACGCAGCCCTTCACGCGCCGCGCGAACTCCTTCAGTACCGCGTCGCCGGTGGCGTGGCCGTAGGTGTCGTTGATGGACTTGAAGCGGTCCACGTCGAGGTACATGAGCGCCACCGCCTCGCGCGAGCGGCGCGCGCGTGCCACCACTTCGGGCAGCTTCTCGTTGAGCTGGTGGCGGTTGGCAAGGCCCGTGAGCGTGTCGAAGCGCGCCAGCTGGCTGAGCTGCTGCTGCACCGCCTTGAGGTCGGAGATGTCGGTGGAGAGCGTGTAGATGCCGGCCACCGTGCCGTCGAAGCGCACGTCGGGCACGTAGGTGGTGTGCAGGTGGCGCGTGCGGCCCAGCGCGATGGAGCTCATCTCGAACTCGACACGCTCGCCGGCCAGCGCCCGCTCCACGAGCTCGCGCCGCTGCTCGTAGAGCTCGGGGCCCACCACTTCGAGCATGGTCCGGCCCAGCATCTCGGTCGGCTCGACGCCCAGCCAGTTGATGAAGGTGCCGTTGCTGAAACGGAAGCGCTGCTCTTCGTCGACGTAGGAGATGAGCACCGGCAGGTTGTCGGTGATGTCGCGCAGCCGGCGCTCGCTGGTCTGGATCTGTTCGCGCGCCAGCTTGGCTTCGGTGATGTCGAGCGAGACGGCATAGAAGCCCTGCACCTCGCCCCTGGCCGACAGCTCCGGCACGTAGTTGTGCAGGAAGTAATGCAGCTTTCCGCCGATGAGGGCATGGCTCTCGAACGTGGCGCGCAGCCCGTCGAGCACGGTGGTGACGTGCGGTGCGAGCTGGGCGTACACGTCTTCGCCGCCGAACTGGCGCATGGTCTGCCCGATCATGTGCTGCGGCTCCACGCCGAAGAGCTGCTTGAAGGCCGCGTTGGCGAACACGTAGCGCTGCTCGCGGTCGAGCTGCGAAATGAGCGCCGGCAGGTTGTCGGTGATGGTGCGCATGCGCTGCTCGGAGGCGCGCCGCAATGCGGCTTCACGGTCGAGCGAGGCGTTGGTGGCCTCGAGCTGCTCGGTGCGCTGGCGCAGCGCATGTGTCATGGCGTCGAAGCGGCGCGCCAGGTCGCCGAGTTCGTCCTGCCGCGGCATCCATTCGGTGCGCGCCGAAAGGTCGCCGCGTTCGATGGATTCGGTGGCGCGGGCGAGCGAGCGCAGCGGCTGCAGCACGCGCCGCGAAATGAAGGCGCCCTGTGCCAGCGCCAGCAGCAACATCACCGCGATCGCCGTGGTGGCCGCAACGTGAAAGCGGTGCTCCGCCGCGCGCTGCGCTTCAGCCGCTTCGCGCGACCAGCGGTAAGCGCCGTCGGACATGGACTGGATGCTGCCGAGCAGGCGGTCCACCAGCAGCTCCTTGCGCCGGTCGGTGAGCGGTATCTCGGGCGCGACGGCCAGCTCGGTGAGCCGCGTGAACAGCGGCAGCAGCTGGCTGGCCTGGCGCTGCAGCTCGGTGCTCACCTCGGCGCCGTAGGGGCTGGGCGCGGCCAGCTCGCGGGTGAGGGCCGCATGGCGCTGCTGCCATTGCTGCGCGGCACGTTCCCCGAGGTGCGGCACGTACTCCTGCGTCAGGATCAGCAAGCCGGCGATCTCTCTTGCGGTGGACTGGGCGCGCTCCTGCTCGTCGGCCGCGGCCACCTGCTCCCGGGCGCTGAACCACACGCCCAGGCCCACCGTGGCGGCGAGCGCGAGCGCGATGACGACCGATGCGAACAGCTGCGTGCGGATCTTCATCGGGGCAGGCTCACCGCGTCATCGTCGACGGACCGCAGCGGTGCTGCATGGATGAACTTCAGGTAGTTGGGCGTCCTCTTTCCCAGCACGTGGCCTTCGCGCTGGGCCCAGCGCGCCTCGGCTTCGAGCGTGCGCAGCAGCGACTGGTCGAGCGTGAGGCTGTATTGCGCGCTCTTCCAGATCCAGTCCACCGAGGCCTGGTCCATGCCCAGCCTGGCGCGCAGGATGGCCTGGGCGTCGAGCGGCCGCGCCGCGATGAACCGCTGGGCCCGGCCGATGGCGCGCAGCAGCTTCGCCAGATCCGCATCGCGCGACCCGGTGATGCGGCGCGAGGCCAGCAGGTTGAAGCTGGCGTTGTAGACCTCGGGGTCGTGCAGCAGCACGGCGTCGTTTTTCAGCCGCGTCCAGGCCTGGAAGCCCATGGGCTCCCACACCGAGACCGCATCGACCCTGCCGTCGGCGAGCGCGTCGACCATGTCTTCGGGCGCCAGGCCCACGATGAAGGCGGAGTGCGGGTCGATGCCGTTCAACAGCAGGAAGGCATCGAGGAAGTAGTGGCTGGACGAGCGCAGCACCGTGCCGATGCGCTTGCCGACCAGGTTGCGCGCCGTGGTGATGCCCGCGCTGCGGCGCGCCACCAGCTTGAGGTCGTCCGGAATCTTGGCCAGCGTGCCCAGCACCGCGTAGTCGTTGCGCTCGAAGCTCCTGAACATCACCGCCGCGTCGGCCGCGGTGGCGAGGTCGGCCTCGCCGCCGAGCATCAGCTCCATGCAGCGAACGCCGCTGCGGCATTCGAGCCAGCGCAGCTTCAAGCCTTCTTCGGCGAAGTAGCCCTGGCTCTCGGCCACGTACAGCGGCAGCGAGGGCGGCGCAGGTGCCACCGCAATGGCCAGCTCCTTCTGCGGCGCGGCGGCGCTTGCCGCGGTGATGGCCGCGCACAGCAGGGCAACCGTGGCGCACAGGCGTGCGATGAAGCTGGAAGCTGGAGTGGCGGTTTGCATTTCGGCGTGGTCCGTGTCGTCGGAACGATGTCGCAGAAGTTGGGGCGGAGGTTTTCCTCTTTCCATTGCCTTCAGGCCACGACCTCCACTGCCTCGGTTGTATCGTGGCGGGGCAACGCGTGTTCCCCGAAAAAGCGCAGCATTTCCAGGCTCGCACTGGGGCCACGCGCATCGGTGTAGGAGCCACGCGCGTCGCCACCCGACCATGCATGGCCCACGCCGTGCACCACCCAGTGTTCGGCCAGCGTCCGCGCGGTGTCGGCGTCGCGATGGACGGTGCGCGTGAAGGACAGACCCAGCGCGGAGCGGCCGGCCTGCGTGAGCGTGGGTGCAGGCGTGGGTGCGGGGGTGGGCGCAGTGGGTTCCCCGCCGGCGCCGAAGCCGTTGCCCAGCGCGGCTTCGAGCACCAGTTCCGCATTGCGCGGGTGCACGGTGGTGTCGCGGTCTCCGTGGAACACGATGGTGGGCACCAGCGGCAGCAGCGGGTCGTCGGCGCCACCGCGGCCGCGGCGGCGAAAGCTTTCGTGCGCCCAGGGGTGGTCGCTCGCGCCGGCATCCTTCATGGCCGACACCGCCGATGCCACGTCGTGCGCCGCGCCTCGCGGCAGGCCCGAATGCACGCCCACCGCGGCAAAGAGGTCGGGGTAAGCATGCCCAAGGATCGCCGCCATGGCACCGCCGGCCGAGAGGCCCGCCACATAGACCCGCATGGCGTCGATGGCATGCGCCTGCATCACCGCCCGCGTGAGGTCGGCCAGGATCGCGGGCTCGCCGCTGTCGCGCTGCTGATGGCGGCGCTTGAACCAGTTCCAGCAGCGCAGCATGTTGGCCGAGCGCGGCTGCTCGGGGTACAGCACGTAAAGGCCGTGTTCGCGCGCGAGTTCGTTCATCTGCGTGCCGACGGCAAAGTCTTCGGCATGCTGCTTGCAGCCGTGCAGCATCACGATGAGCGGCCGCGCCGTGCCGGCGTGTGCCGAAGCGGGCGGCACGAACAGGTGGTAATGCCGGTCGCCTTCGCGGTGCTTGAAGAAGCCGGCGCTGAATTCGCCTGCGCCGGCCTCGCGCTGCCGCTCCAGCACCGGGGTGGCCTGCGGTTGCGGCGATGAGGGCGTTGGTCGAGGCGCCTCATGCGATGGGTCGTGCCGCGCTTCGTGATCTGCCTCACGCTGCGGCGCTGCCGTTTCGGGAGGCGGCGGCACCTGGGGCCGCCATGGCATCCGCGCCAGCAGCTGACCCAGCAGATGGTGCGTGGCCTCGGTGGCGCGGCGCATCAGCGCCAGCGCACGTTGCTTCAGCCGTTCGAAAGTGATCCTCATGATCCTCCGTGTTGACGAAGGATGGTATCGGGAGCGCCCGTTCGAAGCTTCTACAGACTGTTACGCCGGTTCTGCCTGTGCCTGCGGCAGGGCGGGCAGCGCCGCCATGGCCACCGGTTCGGCCAGCAGCGGGCCGGGCCTCTGCACGCCGTAGCCTTGCACGTAGTGCACGCCCAGGCTGCGCAGTGCCTCGACGGTGGCCTGGTCTTCCACGAACTCGGCCACGGTGTGCAGGCCCATGCGCCGCGCGATGTGGTGGATGGCCTCGACCATCGCGTAGTCCACCGGCTCGTGCAGCATGTCCTTCACGAAGCCGCCGTCGATCTTCACGCAGTCCACCGGCAGGCGCTTGAGGTAGGCAAACGAAGACATGCCACAGCCGAAGTCGTCGAGCGCGATGCGGCAGCCCAGCTCGCGCAGGCGGCCGATCAACTGCGCCGCCGCCTCGAGGCTTTCGATGGCGGCGGTCTCGGTGATCTCGAAACACACCGAGTCGGCCGCCACGCGGTGCGCCGCGAGCTGGTGTTTCACGAAGTCGAGCAGCGTCGGGTCGCCCAGCGTGGCGCCCGACAGGTTGATCGCAAACCGCGCGGCGCGCCCGCTTTGCTGCACGTGCGCCGCATGGGCCGCCAGTGCATGGGTGATGACCCAGCGGTCGATGGCGGGCATGAGGCCGTAGCGTTCTGCTGCGGGAATGAAGGCCATCGGCGACACCAGGCGCCCGTCTTCGCCGCGCAGGCGGATCAGGATCTCCACGTGGTCGCTCTCGTGCCCGGCGCCCGGCTGGATGGGCATGATGCGCTGGCCATGCAGCTCGAAGCGGTTTTCGGCCAGCGCGTGCTGCAGGCGCGACACCCAGTCGAGCTCGCCAGAGCGGCTGGCCACCGCGGTGTCGGTCTCGTCGTACACGTGCACGCGGTTGCGGCCGGCTTCCTTGGCCACGTAGCAGGCCGAGTCGGCCAGCCTCAGCAGCTCCACGCGGCTGTGCTGCCCGGCCGAGAACGGCACCACGCCGATGCTGATGCTCAGCTGGAAGGGGCGGAAGGGGCGGTCTTGCCACACGAAGCGAAAGGCCGCCAGACGCTGCCGCATCGACTCGGCCACGCGCAGCGCCGGCTCCCGCGGGCAGCCTTCGAGCAGCACGCCGAACTCGTCGCCGCCCAGTCGGGCAAGCAGGTCGCGGCGGCGGATCTCGTTGCCCAGCAGCTGCGCGAGCTGCTTGAGCAGCAGGTCGCCGGCCGCATGGCCGCAGGTGTCGTTGATCACCTTGAACTGGTCGAGGTCGATGAACATCAGCACGTGCTGCGCAGGCGATGCGCCTTCTTTGGCGAGCAGTGCGTCGAGGTGAGCCTCGAAGGCCGCGCGGTTGGGCAGCCCGGTGAGCGCGTCGCACAGCAGGCTCGTGCGCAGCCGCTGCTTTTCGTGCACCAGCCTGCGCTCGGCATGCTCCTTCTCTGCGGCAATGTTGCCCAGCCGGTGTGCCTGCCGCGTGAGCACCACCGCGCCCGCCACGATGGCCAGGCTCGCGCACAGCGCCGCCACCAGCACCTCGGTGCGCAGCGTGTAGTAGCCCCCCAGCGCGCTGCCCGGCGAAATGGCGATGAGCGCGTTCAGCCCATAGCCTTCGATGGGCATCAGCGCGCCGAAACGCAGGCGCCTGTCCACCGGGCTGGGCACAGGTTTCAGGTCGCGCCGCTGCTGCGCGATGAGCCGCTTGATCACCTCCGGGTCGACACGCTCGCCCACGCTGTGTTCTCCACCCGTTCGCCGCGAGAGGTATTCGCCGTCGGGACGCACCACCGCGACCACGGCGTCTTCGTGGTGGCCGAGCGCAAAGCCGTCGGTCAGCACAGAGGCGTCGAAGGCCAGCGCCGAGGCGCCCGCGAAACGGCCCAGGCTGTCGTGCATGGCCAGCGCCATGGGCACCATCCAGCGCTTGTAGATCCGCCCATACACCGCCCGAGACACCACCAGCTCGGAACTCACGCGCGTGGCGCGGAAGTACTCGCGGTCCGACACGTCATGGCCGAGGGCGGTGCCGTCGGAGTCGTCGATGATCACGCCGTCGGGGCCGATGATGAAGGCGATCTGCCGCTCGCGTTCGCCGGTGAGGCCGGCGCCCTTGAGCTGGCCGAAGTCGATGTGCCCATCGCGTTCGTACAGATGCTTGTTCAGCAGCAGGGTCTGCTTGAACTGGTCGAGGAGCTTGGAGCTGCGGTCGGCCAGGCGCTGCGCGGCGCTGTCGGCCTGGCTCAGCGCCAGGCGGGTGTGCAGGCGGTATTCGGAGTCCAGCGTCCACCACACGCCCAACCACAGCGCGGCCAGCAACGCACCGGTCGCCGTCATGGCGGCCAGGGTCAGCCGGCTGGGGTGCTGCAGCCTGTGAAGTAGGGCACGGAATCGCATAGGGATCGCGCAGGATCCCTGGTTTATCGGCGCCGGCCGCCGCAACTTGAGCGGCGGTTGAGCGCTGGCAATGCCTGCGCGTGCTCAGCTGCCGGCCGCCAGCTGCCGCAAGGCTTCGGCGGTGGCCGCGTCGGCCGGGAAGAACGACTCGATGGCGAGCTCGGACAACGTGATCTCCACCGGCGTGCCGAACAGCGTGGTGGTGCCGAAGAACGACAGCGTGCCCGCCGGCGTGACGAGCTGAAAGGGCACCACGACACCCGCGTAGTCGGGCTCGGCACCGTCGTGCGGCCGCGTGCCGGCGGGCATGGGGTAGTCCTGCACTTCGGTAAGCAGCGCCGCGAGCACCGGGTCGGCCGTGAGCTGCACCTGGTGGTGCAGCCGCGCCAGCAGGTGGGCGCGCCACTGCGCCAGGTTGGCCAGCCGCGGCGCCAGCCCCTTGGGGTGCACGCTCAGGCGCAGCACGTTGACCGGCGGCTCGAGCAGCGAGGCATCCACGCCTTCCAGCAGGCGCGGCACCACCGCATTGGCGGCTACGAGGTTCCAGTGCCGGTCGATGGCCAGCGCGGGGTAAGGCTCGTGGCCCGCCAGCACCAGGTCGATGGCCCTACGCGCGGCCTGCAATGCCGGGTCCGACAGCGGCCGCTCGGGAAACACCGCCGCAAAGCCCGCCGCGGTGAGCAACACGTTGCGCTCTCGCAAGGGAATCTCCAACCGCTCGGCCAAGTGCAGCAGCATCTCGCGGCTGGGCTGCGAGCGGCCGGTTTCCACGAAGCTCAGGTGGCGGGTGGAGATGTCGGCTTCGAGCGCGAGATCGAGCTGGCTCATGCGACGGCGCTGCCGCCATTCACGCAGCATCACGCCGACGGGTTGGGGGCCGTGGGGGTGGTTCATGCGGGGGACGATATCGCAGGGGCTGGGGTGTGGCGATTACGTGGGAGGTAGGGAGGCGTTCTTGCGTAGCCTTTAGCCAGGGCAGCGAACGGCTGCAGCAGGGGCTGCCTGTCGTGGGCAGACGGCGAACTCACGATGCTGGTCGCATTGCTGTCATTCAGTCGAGCAGGCGTCGCTAGCGTGAATGTCAGCTCTTGATTGAATTGCCGATGCGCCTGTCCATGTTGAAGTACTTCAGTTGGCACGGGCACGAGACCGCGCCAGTCTTCGAGACGCTGACGCTTACCGACTTGAGAGCCTGAGCCGCGCCAAGGTGCTTTACATGGCCAAGGGGAGCATCGTCATCAGGGGCGACCGGTGCCACGACGGCAGTACATTGATCGCACGGAGGGAACACAAATGGACGACACCAGCACGATCGCCAAGGGCATGAAACGCCTGATGTGGATCGGAGTTGCGGCTTTCTTGGACCGCGATGGGTCTGTACTTCTACAAGTTCGCGCCCGGCTACTGGCTCGAGCTTTCCTCCGACGACTCACGCTGGGCCAACTTCGGCACCTTCTACGGCGGGCTCGCCGGCCCGTTCTTCTCATTCCTGGCTTTCCTCGGCGTGGTCATCACCGTAATCCTCCAAGCGAAGCAGTTGGATACCCTGCGCGCGCAGGCGAACTTCGAGGAGCAGCAACGGCTACTGTCGAGCTTGTCAGCCACCATTGATGAATTGCTGCATGGGAAGCCTCTGAAGGACACCTCGAACCCGTTCATCAAAGAATTCGACGACCAGACGTTCTTCTCGGTCATCTCACGCTTCGGTTCGCACCTTTTGATGCCGACCGAGGCGTCCGCAATGGACGCTGGCTATCACGAACAAAAGTACGCGACGCTGCTTGCCATGCTTCAGCCTACCTTCGTCGTTATGGGCATTGAGCTGCAGCAGCTTGCTTGGTCGCTGAGAAAGTACGAGGAGCAAGGTGGCAACGAGAACGTGGTTGAGTTCTACAAGTTCCGGTACGTGGTACCCGTCTGCTGGCTCGATGCAATGGGCAAGCTTTCGACGCACAACGAGGTACAGAACTTCTTCAAGCCGAAGGAGCTTGGCCCGCGGTTTTTCGGCGACGTCACTTCTCAGGATGAACCGCCCCGCCTTTCGAGGAGGCTCCTTCGATTGAGAATGGAGCCAAGATGA
>CAMLLU010000078.1 GCA_946480925.1 uncultured Rivibacter sp. | reverse complement strand
GCGCTGCTGGTGCTGGCCATCGGCAAGCTCGCGGCTCGCGGCAAGAAGGCGGCCGTGCCGGCCCTCGCGCCCCCGCCGGTGCTGCGGCCGCAGGACCAAGACGCCGCACGGTGAGACACGCCACGCTGCGCCAGCTCAAGGTGTTCGAGTCGGTGGCCCGGCACCTGAGCTTCTCGCGCGCCGCCGAAGAACTCCACCTCACCCAGCCTGCGGTTTCCACGCAGATCGGCAAGCTCGAGGAACACGCCGGCAACCCGCTGTTCGAGCAGTTCGGCAAGAAGGTCTACCTCACCGCCGCCGGCGCCGAGCTGCTGCAGATCTGCAGGGGCATCCTGCTGCAGTTCGAGCAGGCCGAAAACACGATGGCGCAGTTCAAGGGCGTCACCGGGGGGCGGCTGAACGTGGGCGTCATCAGCGCAGGCGACTACTTCTTTCCGCGCCTGCTGGTGGAGTTCATCGGCCGCCACAGCGGCGTGACGCTGAACTTCACCGTGCACAACCGCGAGGAACTGCTGGCCCACATCGAGCAGAACCTCACCGACCTCGCGATCATGGTGCGACCGCCATCGGAGATGGACACGCTCAACCAGGCCTTCGCCCCCCACCCCTACCTCATCATCGCGCCGCCCGCGCACCCGATGGTGGGCCGCCGCAGCATCGCGCCGGCCGAGGTGATGCGCCAGCCCTTCGTCGTGCGCGAGCGAGGCTCGGACACGTGGCGTTCGATGCGCGATGCCTTCGGCGGCGACGTCTCGGGCTTGAACGTGGCAATGGAGATCCGCAGCACCGAGACCATCAAGCAGGCCGTGATGGCCGGCTTCGGGCTCAGTTTTCTTTCGGCCCACACGGTGAGCCGCGAGCTGCAAAGCGGCGAGCTGGTCGCGCTGGACGTGCAGGGCTTCCCTGTGCTGCTGAACTGGTACGTCGTGCATCGGCGCACCAAGCGGCTGCCACCGGTGGCGCAGGCATTCAAGGACTTCCTGCTGAACGAAGGCGCCGTGCTCATCACGAAGATCGTGCCGTGGCACGGCGCCTGTAGCGCGACGCGAGTGCACGGCGCTTTTTTCGAAACTTGACTGTGGTCAACGGCGGCAAGCGCACGCCGGCCCGATAGTGCTTCGCAGGTGTTCAACAGCGAGAGCCCCACATGAGCCGAGCCGCCGCAGCGCCCTACGACCCCGAGGTGATCGCACGCGTGATCTCCGAACGCTGCCACATGGACGGCCCGCTGATGCCCGTGCTGCACGGTGTGCAAGAGGCCCTGGGCTGGGTACCGCCAGACGCCGTGGAGCAGATCTCGCAGGCACTGAACCTCTCGCGCGCGGAGGTGCACGGCGTCATCACCTACTACCACCACTTTCGACAGCACCCGGTGCGAGGGCCGGTGCTGCAGGTGTGCCGCGCTGAATCCTGCCGCACGGTAGGCGCCGAGGCCTTGCTGAAGCATGCACACGCCGCAGGGGGCTGCACGGTGGAGCCTGTGTATTGCCTGGGCCTGTGCGCGCTGTCGCCAGCGGTGATGCTCGAGGGGCGGCCGCATGCCAGGGTGACCACACAGCGGCTCGACGAATTGCTGGCCGAGGCAGCGGAGCTGAAGTGAACCCCCCATTCATTCACCGCGGAGGCGCTGAGAACGCGGAGGACCGCGGAGAGAGCCTGTATTTCTCCGCGAATCTCCGTGCCCTCCGCGCCTCCGAGGTGAAGGCTGTCGGGCTTTGCGATGTGTCATGCGTCGCAGAAGTCGCACTTCGTCATGGATCACTCACATGAAAGCAACCACCGTCTACATCCCCTGCGACGCCGCCGCCCTGGCCATGGGTGCCGACGCGGTGGCCGACACGCTGCAGGCCGAGTGCGCGCGCCGCGGCCTGCCAGTGCACCTGGTGCGCAACGGCTCTCGCGGGCTGCTGTGGCTCGAACCCATGGTGGAGGTGCAAACGCCCACCGGCCGCGTGGCCTACGGCCCGGTGCGCCCGCAGGACCTGCCCTCGCTCTTCGATGCAGGCTGGCTCGAAGGCGGCTCGCACCTGCTGTGCCTCGGACTCACAGAAGAGATCCCTGAGTTCAAGCGCCAGCAGCGGCTCACCTTCGCGCACTGCGGACGAGACGACCCGCTGGCGCCGGTGCCCTGGGCCGGCCTGAAGACCGCCCTGGAGATGCCGCCCGAGGCCATCGTGAAGGAAGTGCTCGACTCGGGGCTGCGCGGACGCGGCGGTGCGGCGTTCCCGGCCGGCATCAAGTGGCGCACCGTGGCGCAGACGGCTTCCGACCAGAAGTACGTCGTCTGCAACGCCGACGAAGGCGACTCCGGCACCTTCGCCGACCGCATGCTGATCGAAGGCGACCCGTTCCTGCTGGTCGAGGGCATGGCGATCGCCGCGCTGGCCGTGGGCGCCAGCAAGGGTTTCGTCTACATCCGCTCGGAGTACCCGCACGCGATCGCCACCTTCGAACGCGCGCTGCAGCGCGCCCGGGAAGACGGCGTGCTGGGACGCTCGCTGCTCGGCTCGAACGAGCCGTTCGACATCGAGGTCCGGGTGGGCGGCGGCTCCTACGTGTGCGGCGAGGAAACCGCGATGCTCGAAAGCCTGGAGGGCAGGCGCGGCATCGTGCGGGCCAAGCCGCCGCTGCCCGCGGTGAGCGGCCTGTTCGGCAAGCCGACCGTCATCAACAACGTGCTGACCTTCGCCGCGGTGCCCACGATCCTGGAAAGGGGCGCGGCCTTCTACAAGGGCTTCGGCACCGGCCGCTCGCTCGGCACCCTGCCGTTCCAGCTGGCCGGCAACGTGCGCCGCGGCGGCCTGTTCGAGCTGCCGTTCGGCATGAGCCTGCGCGAGCTGGTGTTCGACATCGGCGGCGGCACCGCCAGCGGCCGGCCGGTGAAGGCGATCCAGGTGGGCGGCCCGCTGGGCGCCTACGTGCCCGAGTCGCAGTGGGACCTGCCGCTGGACTACGACGCCTACACCGCGAAGAGCCTGGTACTGGGCCACGGCGGCGTGGTCGTGCACGACGACACCGCCGACATGGCGCAGCTCGCACGCTTCGCGATGGAGTTCTGCGCCATCGAGTCGTGCGGCAAGTGCACGCCGTGCCGCATCGGCTCCACGCGCGGCGTGGAGGTCATCGACCACATCGTGAGCAACCACAACCGGCCGCACCAGGTGCGGCTGCTGCGCGACCTGTGCGACACCATGCTGGCCGGCAGCCTGTGCGCGATGGGCGGCATGACGCCCTACCCGGTGCTGTCCGCGCTCGATCACTACCCCGAGGACTTCGGCCTCCTGGACGACGACCAGCAGGCCGCCTGAAGCACACCCAGAAAGACGACGCATGCAGCCCCAGAACGAAGTCGACTACGGGACTCCCAAGCGCGAGTCCGCCACCGAGGTCACGCTCGAGATCGACGGCCAGACCGTCACCGTGCCGGCCGGCACGTCGCTGATGCGGGCGGCCGCCGAGGCGGGCGTCGGGGTGCCCAAGCTGTGCGCCACCGACAGCCTGGAGCCTTTCGGCTCCTGCCGGCTGTGCCTGGTGGAGATCGAAGGCCGCCGCGGCTTCCCGGCCTCGTGCACCACGCCGGCCGAAGCCGGCATGAAGGTGCGCACGCACAGCGACAAGCTGGCCAAGCTCCGTCACGACGTGATGGAGCTCTACATCTCCGACCACCCGCTCGACTGCCTCACCTGTTCGGCCAACGGCGACTGCGAACTGCAGGACATGGCCGGCGCGGTGGGCCTGCGCAACGTGCGCTACGGCTTCGAGGGCGCCAACCACCTGCAGGCGAAGAAGGACGAGTCCAACCCCTACTTCACCTACGACCCCAGCAAGTGCATCGTCTGCAACCGCTGCGTGCGCGCCTGCGAGGAAACCCAGGGCACCTTCGCGCTCACCATCAGCGGCCGCGGCTTCGAGTCGCGCGTATCGCCGGGCCAGGACCAGGCCTTCATGGACAGCGAGTGCGTGAGCTGCGGCGCCTGCGTGCAGGCCTGCCCCACCGCCACCCTGCAGGACAAGAGCGTGATCTCGCTGGGCATGCCCACTCGCAGCCTCGTCACCACCTGCGCCTATTGCGGCGTGGGCTGCGGCTTCAAGGCCGAGGTGAAGGGCGAGCAGGTGGTGCGCATGACGCCCTGGAAGGACGGCAAGGCCAACGAGGGCCATTCGTGCGTGAAGGGCCGTTTCGCCTGGGGCTATGCCACCCACAAGGACCGCATCACCAAGCCGATGATCCGCCGCAGGATCACCGACCCGTGGCAGGAGGTGAGCTGGGACGAGGCCATCGCCCATGCGGCTGGCGAGTTCCGGCGCATCCAGGCGCAGCACGGGCGCGAGTCGGTCGGCGGCATCACCTCCTCGCGCTGCACCAACGAAGAGAGCTACCTGGTGCAGAAGCTGGTGCGTGCCGGCTTCGGCAACAACAACGTGGACACCTGCGCGCGGGTGTGCCACTCCCCCACCGGCTACGGACTCAAGCAGACCTTCGGCGAGTCGGCCGGCACGCAGACCTTCAAGTCGGTGGAGCGCTCCGACGTGATCATGGTGATCGGCGCCAACCCGAGCGACGCCCACCCGGTGTTCGCCTCGCGCATGAAGAAGCGCCTGCGCGAGGGCGCCCGGCTGATCGTGATCGACCCGCGGCGCATCGACCTCGTCTCCTCCGCGCATGTGAAGGCCGACTTCCACCTGCAGCTCAAGCCCGGCACCAACGTGGCCGTCGTCACGGCGCTGGCGCACGTGATCGTCACCGAGGAGCTGCTGGCCAGCGAGTTCATCGCCGAGCGTTGTGAAGCGCGTTCGTTCGAGCAGTGGCGCGAGTTCGTCGCCCGGCCCGAGAACTCCCCGGAGGCCATGGAGGCGATGACCGGCGTGCCGGCCGCCCAGCTGCGCGGCGCCGCGCGGCTCTATGCCTGCGGCAATGCCGAAGGCCTGCTCGGCGAGCGCCGGCCCAACGGCGCCATCTACTACGGCCTGGGCGTGACCGAGCACGCCCAGGGCTCCACCATGGTGATGGGCATCGCCAACCTGGCCATGGCCACCGGCAACGTGGGCCGCGAAGGCGTGGGCGTGAACCCGCTGCGCGGCCAGAACAACGTGCAGGGCTCCTGCGACATGGGCTCCTTCCCGCACGAGCTGCCGGGCTACCGGCACGTGTCCGACGACGAGGTGCGTGCCGAGTTCGGCGCCGCGTGGGGCGCCACGCTCGCCTCCGAGCCGGGCCTGCGCATCCCCAACATGTTCGACGCCGCGATGGAAGGCAGCTTCAAGGGCCTGTACGTGCAGGGCGAGGACATCGTGCAGTCGGACCCCAACACGCAGCATGTGACCGAGGCGCTGTCGAACCTGGAATGCCTGGTGGTGCAGGACATCTTCCTGAACGAGACGGCCAAGTACGCGCACGTGTTCCTGCCGGGCGCCTCGTTCCTCGAGAAGGACGGCACCTTCACCAACGCCGAGCGCCGCATTTCGCGGGTGCGCCGCGCGATGAAGCCGCTGGCCGGCCTGGCCGACTGGGAAGTGACGGTGAAGCTCTCGAACGCGCTGGGGTACCCGATGAACTACACGCATCCGTCGCAGATCATGGACGAGATCGCGGCGCTCACGCCCACCTTCCACGGCGTGAGCTATGCCAAGCTCGACAAGCTGGGCAGCGTGCAGTGGCCCTGCAACGAGGGCACTGCCGAAGAAGGCACGCCGATCATGCATGTGGACGAGTTCGTGCGCGGCAAGGGGCGCTTCGTCATCACCCAGTACGTGGCCTCGCCCGAGAAGGTGACGAAGCGCTTCCCGCTGGTGCTCACCACCGGGCGCATCCTGAGCCAGTACAACGTGGGCGCGCAGACGCGGCGCACCCCCAACAACCTGTGGCACGACGAGGACCGGCTGGAAATCCACCCGCACGATGCCGAGGAGCGCGGCATCCAGGACAACGACTGGGTGGGCATCACCAGCCGCGCCGGAGAAACCGTGCTGCGTGCCCGGCTGAGCGACCGGGTGCAGCCGGGCGTGGTGTACACCACCTTCCACTTCCCCGAGTCGGGCGCCAACGTCATCACCACCGACAGCTCCGACTGGGCCACCAACTGCCCCGAGTACAAGGTGACCGCGGTGCAGGTGACCAAGGTGACGCAACTGTCGCAAGGAAGCGCCGAGCCGTCCCAGGATTCCTTGGCCTCCTCGGGAGCCGGCGACCCCGATGGGGCCGCCTGGAGGCAGTCGAAATGGCAGCGCGACTACGGCCACTTCAACCGCACGCAGCTCGAGCTGCTCGGGCGCGAGTGATGGCTGCGCTCATGCAGGCGGAGGCCGTTTCGGGCGCCGCGGCCCTGCAGGTGCTGGCCTGCCACGGCGGCGTGCCCCGGCTGGCCGACGACTGGGTGGCCGACGAGGTGCCGGTGGCACTGCAATACAACGGCATCTCGCATGCGGTGATGCTGGCCACGCCGATGGACCTGGAGGACTTCGCCTGCGGCTTCTCGCTCGGCGAAGGCATCGTCGATCGTGCCGGCGACGTGCACGACGTCGAAGTCGAAACGGTGGACGACGGCATCGTCGTGCACGTCGAAGTGGCCGGCCGCTGCCTCGACCGGCTGAAGCAGCGCCGCCGCACGCTCGCCGGACGCACCGGCTGCGGCCTGTGCGGCGTGGACAGCCTCGCGCAGGCGCTGCCGCGCGACGCCTCGCAGGTGCCGGCGCTCGGCATCGAGGTCGACGCCCTGTCGCGCGCACTCGACCAGATGCGCGCCAAGCAGGCGCTGCAGAGCGCGACCGGTGCCACCCACGCGGCCGCGTGGTGCAGCCCGAGCGGGCAGATGCAGCTGCTGCGCGAGGACGTGGGCCGCCACAACGCGCTCGACAAGCTGGTCGGCGCGCTGCTGCGCCAGCGGCTCGATGCGAGCGGCGGATTCTTCGCCGTGACCAGCCGCGCCAGCTACGAGATGGTGCAGAAGACCGTGCGGGCCGGCGTGGGCCTGCTGGCGGCCATCTCGGCGCCCACTGCGCTGGCCGTGCGCCACGCCCAGGCCGCGGGGCTGTGCCTGATCGGCTTCGCCCGCGGCGTCGACTGGGTGGCCTACAGCGGCGCGGAGCGGCTCACCCTGGAGACGACCGCATGAACAGCATCCAGCACCTCGTGCAGATGGCCAACAGCATCGGCGACTTCTTTTCGGCGATGCCCGACGAGGCTGAAGCGCGGCGCGACCTCGCCGCGCACATCCGCCGCTTCTGGGAGCCGCGCATGCGGCGCAGCATCTTCGAGCACATCGACCAGAGGCAAGGCGACGGGCTGCAGGCGATCGTGCTGCAGGCGCTGCAAGAGCACCGCGCCCAGTTCAAGTGAAAGGCGCAAGCCTTCGACTGCGCCGGGCGGCGGCCGCGAGCTGGCGCGACTTCCTGCCGCCCGACCAGCAGGTCGATGCGCGCGAGCGCTGGCGCGCCGCCTGCGGGGCGCTCTTCGGCGTGCTGCTCACCGGCTGGCTGGGCGTTCTGCTCGCACCCGCGCACCCAGCCGCGCCCTGGCTGGTGGCCCCCATCGGTGCGAGCGCGGTGCTGGTGTTCGCGTTGCCGGCCAGCCCTTTCGCACAACCCTGGAGCGTGGTGGGCGGCAACACGCTGTCGGCCCTGGTCGGCATCGCCTGCGTGCAGTTGCTCGGGGTCGTGCCCTGGGCCGCGGCGCTGGCCGTCGGGCTGGCCATCCTGCTGATGTTCGCGCTGCGCTGCCTGCACCCGCCGGGGGGCGCCTGCGCACTGCTGGTGGTGCTGGGCGGCGTGACCGACCCGCTGTTCGCGCTGGAGCCGGTGCTGCTGAACTCGCTGCTGCTCATGCTGGCCGGCGTGGCTTACAACCGCGCCACCGGTCGCGCGTATCCGCAGCGCGGCACGAGCGTGCCCAAGGTCGACGAGCCGCGGCTGCGTTCATTCACCGACGCCGACCTCGACGCGGTGCTGGCCCGCTACAACCAGGTGCTCGACGTCAGCCGCGACGACCTGCACGTGCTGCTGGAACAGGCACAGATGCAGTCCTGGCGCCGCCGCCTGGGCCAGGTTCGCTGTGCCGACGTGATGTCGCCCGATCCGATCGCGGTCAGCTTCGGCACGCTGCTCGACGAAGCCTGGGCGCTGCTGCGCCGGCACCGCATCAAGTCGCTGCCGGTGGTCGACCGGGTGAGGCGCCTGGTGGGCATCGTCACGCTGGCGGACTTCATGCGCGAGGCGCGCATCGAGGCGCATGCGGACTGGCAGCGGCGCCTTTCGTCGCTGATCCGGCCCACGCCCACCACCCACAGCGACAAGGCCGAGACCGTGGGCCAGATCATGGCCAGGCAGGTGCGCGTGGTGAGCGCCGACCGGCCCATCGGCGACCTGCTGCCGCTCTTTTCCACCACCGGCCACCACCACGTGCCGGTGATCGACGGCGAACGCCGCCTCGTGGGGATGATCACGCAGTCGGACGTGGTGCGAGCGCTGGCGAGTCAGGAGTGAGGGCGGCCAAGGCGGACCACGCAGTCTCATCCTGCGCCCCACCGAAGCGCCACCGCTCCACTCCGCAAGAATGCGGACGAGGGCACCCGTCTCCAGAAGCAGCCTGACGTCGGTTCGATGGCGCGCTGCTCCCGCCCCGACGCACACTCCCGCCGCCAATTTACTGTACTTGACAGTCCAGTAAATTGCGGTACATTTACTGTACTCGGAAGTACAAGACACCCACAGCAACGCCGAAGCGGCTGCCGCGCACCTTGGGTTCCGACTGGGCACTCGAATGCGGAGGCGGCGGCTATGAAGAGATTTTCAGTGTGGATCAGCTTCGTTGCGGGGCTGCTTCTCGGCGGATGCGCAACGGCAAACGACAGGGACTACACGACGCAGTGGGCTTCCTCGGCGTCGGAGCTCCTGAAGCTGGACGACGGCACGACGGTGCGGTACGTGAGGGCCGGCGACGGCCCCCCGCTCGTCCTGCTGCACACGATCCGCACGCAGCTGGACTACTTCGACAAGCTGGTGCCTGAGCTGAAAGGACGCTATCGGGTGTATGCGCTGGACCTACCAGGGCACGGAAGGTCCAGCCTCCAGCCCGGGGACTACACGGAGCCGTTCCTGCGCAAGGCGGTCGGCGAGTTCATCACCAAGCTCGACCTGCGCGACGTCACCTTGGTCGGCGAGTCCATCGGAGGTGTCCTCGCGCTCACCGTCTCCGTCGACCAACCCGAGCGGATCAAGCGGGTCGTCTCCTTGAACCCGTACGACTACGGGGAATCCTTCGGCGGCGGCATCCGGCGCAGCACCAATGGCTGGATGGTGGGCTTGTTCAACATCTTCGGCAGCCACACCCTCGAACCGAGATTCGTCACGGCCGCGGTGTTGCGTGGTGGTTTTCACGATGCGACCCGCCTGCCCGAGGATCTCCTCGACGAGTTCTCCCGGACGGGAAGCCGCGACGGATACCGCACCGTGGAGTTCTCCGTCTTCAGGAACTGGTCCACCTGGCTGGAAGCCCGCCAGCTCTACGCCAGGGTGAAGGTGCCGGTCACGCTCATCTACGGCAACGAAGACTGGTCGCTGCCAGAGGAGCGCGGCCGCAACCGCGACGCAATCCCCGGTGCGGAGTTGTTCACCATCGACCAGGCCGGGCACTTCACGGCGCTCGAAAAGCCTGCAGAAGTGGCCAAGCTCATCCTGACCCAGCGCGCCAAGTAGCACCCGTTGCATCGCGCTGCAGGTCGGCCACATCCACCATCTCAGCGCATTGCCCCATTCAATCAAAACCAAGAGAAACACATGTCCACTTCCAAGGTCGTTTTTGTCACCGGTGTCTCGTCTGGCATCGGGCGCGCCACTGCAGAGCGGTTTGCCAAGTCAGGCAGCCGGGTATTCGGTTCGGTGCGCAACAGCAAGAAAGCACAGGAGATTCCGGGCGTCGAGCTGGTCGAGATGGACGTGCGCGACGACGCCTCGGTGAAGCGAGCCATAGAAGTCATCATCGACAAGGCCCGGCGCATCGACGTGCTCGTCAACAGTGCGGGCGGGACGATGCTCGGTTCGGTCGAGGAAACCTCGGTCAGCGAAGCACAGGCGCTGTTCGACACCAACGTGTTCGGCACCTTGCGCACGACGCAGGCCGTGCTGCCGCACATGCGCCAGCAACGGTCCGGAAGGATCGTCAACGTGAGTTCGGTGCTGGGTTTCCTGCCGGCCCCGTACATGGGCCTCTACTCCGCGTCCAAGCACGCCATCGAAGGGATGTCGGAGACGCTCGACCATGAGGTGCGCAACTTCGGAGTCCGCGTGGTGCTGGTCGAGCCGTCCTACACCAGGACGAACCTGGACATCAACGCACCCCAGGCCGCGAACCGGATCACGGCCTACGACGCCGATCGCGACCTCGTGTCCCGCGCCATCGTGCGAAACGTTCAAAAGGCTCCAGGCCCCGACAGCGTTGCGGCCACCATCGTGGACGCCGCATTCAGCGAATGGAAGATGCGCCGGCCCCCGAAGGGAGAGGCCTCCCTGCTGAGCAAGCTGCGCCGCTTCATGCCCGCCGGCCCAGTCGATGCCAATCTTCGAAAGACCTTCGGGCTGGCCTGAACGAGACTCCCCCAACCTCGCGATTTGGCAAGGGGCGCTTGCTGGGGTTGTTCGTCACTCGTCCGGTTCGCTGCTGCCCGCACCCCAAAGCTCACCGGCAAGCGGCCACATCTTTATTGGACTCGCGAGTCCACCAATTTAGGCCGCCGACATCGTTTGGAAGGGGGAATGCCACGCTTTGGTCATGATTCACGGGGGGGGCTGAACGATACCGTCCACGTTCTCACCAACTCGTTTCGAGCCTTTCATGAATGACCGCACTCATCGCCTGAGCTGGATGGCCGTGGCAGCACTGAGCACGCTTCTTTCCGCCTGCGGCGGCGCCAGCGACGGGACAGCACCAACCACCGAACAATCAATGGCGGCCGACGTTCAGGAGGAAATGGGCGCCGAGGCAACCTCCATCGAACCGCAAGAGGAGCCGGCCGCCGACGACAAGGAGGTGGCCGCCTCGAAGCAGATGACCGTTCCGCAGAACGTCACGGGTTTTGCCGCCAAGGCCAAAGTCACGGGCGGCGAGGGCGGCAAGGAAGTGACGGTGAGCACCGCGGCGGATCTCGAGAAGGAGCTTTGCCGCACCAAGTGGGGAGGCATCTGTACCGACGTGGACAAACGCATCATCCACGTGAAGGGTGTCATCGACTTGACGAGCAAACCTGGAGAGTTGGCTCAGATGGACGGTTGCTACGAGGGTGCGCAGCGGTGCAATGCCCCACAGAAGCCCCAAGCGACCATCCTCCCCGGCGCTTTCACGAAAGGCCACTGCCCAGACAAGACGAAGATCACGAAGTTCACCTATTCGCCGGCGGGCCTCTCGGGGCTGCTGGTGGGCTCCAACAAGACGGTTGTCGGTGTCGGCGCGCACTCCGGCCTCAAAGGCCGGGGCTTGCTGCTCCAGGGCAAGGTCAGCAACATCATCATCCGCAATCTGTCCATCACCGACATCAACCCAGGCCTCGTCTTTGGCGGCGACGCGATCAAGTTCTTTGACGCCAGCCGCGTGTCGATCGACCACAACTATTTCGCCCGCATCGGACGTCAGATGATCTCGAGCAGCGCCAGCGGCACCAACCAGCCGGCCGTGACCGACGTGACGATCTCCAACAACGAGTTCGATGGCCGCAGCGAGTACTCGATGGACTGCTCCGGCACGAGCTATTGGGGCCTGCTCATGGCCGGCACCGACCGCCTGACGCTCGTGGGCAACTGGATGCACGACTTTGGCGGCCGCTGGCCCAAGCTGGATGCCGAGCATCACAGCTCCGTCGTCCACATGGTCAACAACCTGTTCGAAAACTCGAGCCCGACAGGTTCAGCGCTTCAGTACTACGGCCAGGGCCTGCGCGTCTTCGCCGAGGGCAACTACTTTCACGAGGTCAAGGACCCCGTCGCCAACTTCCCCCACGGCGGAGCCCAGCTCTTCGGCCTGTACAGCCAGACCGTCGCACTCAAGAATGCCTGCACCAGCGCCATTGGGCGCATCTGCTCCGGCAACGTCGCAGAGCCAGCCGACAACGACGGCACCATGGTGCAGGACACGCTCGCCATCCAGGCGATGAAGCCTCATGCGGCAGCGCTCGTCAAGGCCTACCCTGCCCGCAACGTGCCGCAGAAGGTGCGCGCCAATGCCGGCGTGGGCAAGACGACGGACTGATCGTTCGGAGGAACGGAAGTCTCGAGCGGCAAGCCCTGCGGGGCCTGCCGCTTTCTTCTTTTGCAGGCTCGCACCGACGCACCGTGGCCGCGCCAGGTCGCGACGTCTCAGCCGGCCTCTGCATAGGCCGCGATGAAGACACGCACGGCCTCCCGCAGCAGCGCCTTGTTCTCCCGCGCGTCGGGCATTTCGAGCATCAACAGCCCGCGGATGTGGCCATCGCCCAGGAACATCGCCAGGAACAGGTCGGCAGCCAGCCGGGGATGTTTCACCCTCAGCGTTCCGGCTTCATTCGCGCGCCGCAGGTACACGGCCAGCTCGCTGACCAGCCGCTCGGCTCCCTGCCTGTAGAAGGCCCGGCAGGCTTCGGGCTGCGAGCCCGCCGCGCCGTAGAGCGAGCGGAACTTGCCCAGTGCGTCCTCTTCTCTCGTGAGAGCAAGGAACTGCTCACCCACGGTGAGCAGCGCCTTGCGCGGCTGCATGGGGTCCAGCGCTTCCACACCGGCAGAGCCACCCATGACACGGCCGGTGCGCTCCTGGACCACCGCTTCGAACAGCCCCTCCTTCGACCCGAAGTTGCTGTAGATGGTCATCTTCGAGACGCCGGCGTCAGCAGCGATGGCGTCCACACTGGCGCGCTCCAGGCCGTGCGCATAGAAGTGGCTGCGCGCCGCCTCCAAGATGCGCCGGCAGCGCTCTGGATCGCGCGGCCGACCGCGGCGCGGCTGTGGCGCGACATCGTCGTCGTTTTGTGGCATCGGCTTAATTTATGGACTTGACAGTACAGTATATGTGACTACACTTACTGGACTTAATAGTCCACTAAATGAAGTCACTCATGACGCTTTCATTGTCGAGCCGCCCAGCGGCGGCCGCCCTGGCGCTCGCCATCCTATCGGCTTGCTCGACACCCTCGCTCCAGCCCCCAAAGCCGGCAGTGCCACTGGCCGACAGCTTCTCGCACGAGTCACCGGCGACCGGTGCCGTGCAGGCGCTCGACGAAGGCTGGTGGGACGGCTATGGCGACCCGGTGCTGGCGCGGCTGGTCAAGCAGGCCCTGGTGGCCAACCAGGATGTCGCGATCGCGCTGCAGCGCGTCGTCCAGGCTCGGGCAGGTGCCGATGCCCAGGGCTCCCGGCTGTGGCCCACGCTGGGCCTGCAGGCGTCGGCATCGCGCAGCGACAGCGGGCTGCCCGAACCCGTCAAGCAAGGCCTGCCGGACACGCGCACGCTGCGTGCCGGTGTCGACGTCTCCTGGGAGATCGACCTGGCCGGCGGCCTTCGTGCGGCGCGCGACGCGGCGCAGGCCGACGCGGTGGCCGCAACAGCCGGCGTCGGCGGAGCCCGCCTCCTGGTCGCCAGCGAGGTGGCACGGCAGTACTTCGTGCTGCGCGGCGCCGAGGAGCGGCTGCGCATCGTGCAGGCCCTGGCACGCGCCCAGCGTGAGACTGCAGCGCGCGTGGACAGCCGGTTTCGTGAAGGCCAGGCCAGCGCCTTCGACCTGGACCGGGCGCGCGCCGAGGCCGACGCGTTCGACGCTCAGGTGCCCGCGCTGCGAATGCTGGCGGGTGTCACGCAGACGAGGCTGGCGGTCCTGCTGGGCGGCAACCCATCGGCCAGGGTCGTCGAAAGCGACGGCGCCTTCGAGTGGCCGGCGCCGCGTGCCATTGCAGCGGGCCAGCCGAGCGAGCTGCTGCGCCGCCGCCCTGACCTGGTGGCGGCCGAGGCGCGCGTCGGCGCCGAAACGCTGCGCAGCGCCGAAGCCCGCGCGCAATGGTGGCCCAAGCTGTTCCTCAGCGCACTGGTGGGTCGCCAGGACCTGCGGTTGAACTCGCTGGATCTCCCCCCGGTTCACTTCTCGAACGTCGCCCTGGCCTTTGCAGCGCCGATCTTCAACGCCGGACGCATCGACGCCGGAATCCGCGCGCAGTCCGCACGGGCTGAAGAGGCGTTGCTGGCCTGGCAGAAGGCGGTGCTGGTCGCGGTCCAGGAGGTCGAGGACAGCCTGCTCGTGCGCTCGCAGGAAGCCGAGCGCACCGCGGCCCTCGCTCTCACCGCCGAGCATCGCCGCCGCTCGCTGCAGCGCGCCGAGTCGCTGCAGCGCGAGGGACAGATCGACCTGCTGGTCCTGCTGGACGTGCAGCGCTCCGTGCTCGCCAGCGAACTGGCCCTGTCGGACGGCCGCCTCCAGCAGGTGCTGGCCGACGTGCAGCTCTACAAGGCGCTCGGAGGAGGCCTTGCCCAGACCCCGGCCGGCGCCGACACCACACCTTTCGCCACAAGGACGCCCCAGTGAACAGGATCTTCCCCTTCGTTTCGATTTCCGCCGTTGCAGCCGCCAGCCTGCTGCTCGCCGGCTGCAGCGCCCCCCCCGCCCCTGCCGCCGCCGCGAAGCCGGTCTTCGTGACGACCGTGACCCACGCCATGTCCGCGCAGACCCGCACCTTCACCTCGGTGGTCCGGGCCCGCGTCGAGAGCGACCTGGGCTTTCGCACCGGCGGCAAGGTGGTCGAACGCCTCGTCGAGGTCGGCGACCGCGTCAAGGCAGGCCAGGCGCTGGCCCGCCTCGACCCCGTCGACTACCAGCTCGCCGTGAAGGCGGCCGCCGACCAGGTGCAGGCGGCCACGGTGGACGCGCAACAGGCCGCCTCGGATGAGGCACGGCTGCGCCGCCTGCTGGCCGACGGGTCCGTTGGCACGGCCGACCACGAGCGGCAGAAGGCGCGGGCCGACGCCGCCGCCGCCCGCCTCGACCAGGCGAACCGGCAGCTGCAGCTGGCGCGCAATCGCGAGGGGTACGCCGCCCTGGTGGCCCCCTACGCCGGAGTCGTGACAGGGCTTCGCTTCGAGCGAGGCCAGGTGGTGGCCGAGGGCCAGCCCGTCGTCTCGCTGGCGCGTGAAGGCGAGAACGAGATCGTGGCCGAACTGCCGGAAGACTGGGTGGGCCGCGCACGCAGCCTCGGTGCCACGGCCACCCCCTGGAACGACCCGAAGTCTGCAGTTGCGCTCACGCTGCGTGAACTGTCCCCCCAGGCCAGCGCGCAAGGCCGCACCTACCGCGCACGGTATGCGGCCGTCCCGCAATCGCGGGCCCAGGTCGCCGCGCTGCCGCTGGGCAGCACGATGCGATTGACCCTCGCAGGACCGCAGGCCGGCCCCGCCACCACGGTGCTGCCGGTCAGCGCCCTGGTCAAGGGCAGCGGGCCCGCCGGCGTGTGGACGCTGGACGCAAAAGGATCGGGCCTCGTGTTCACGCCGGTCCAGGTGGTGTCCGTCGACGACGCCACGGTCCACGTCTCGGGCCTGCCCCTGGGCAGCCGGGTGGTCAGCGTGGGCGCCCAGAAGCTCGATGCCGCCACCGCCGTGCGTCCCATCGAGCGGGCCACCGACTCCGCAACGGCCACTGTCGCAAAGAGCAGCTGATGAAACGCTTCAACCTTTCCGAATGGGCCGTCACGCACCGGCCGATGGTGCTGTTCCTGATCATCGCGACGCTCATCGTCGGCGGCCTGTCGTTCAGCCGTCTCGGCCGCCTGGAAGACCCCAACTTCGACGTGCCGCAGATGACCGCCATCGTCGTGTGGCCGGGCGCCACCGCACAGGACGTGCAGGACCAGGTGCTCAACCGCATCGAGCGCAGGCTGCAGGAGCTGGATCACTTCGACTACGTCCGCAGCTTCGCGCGCCAGGGCTACGGCGGCATCACGCTGTGGATGAAGGGCGGCAGCAGCAAGGCCGAGCTGGAGAACGCCTGGTACCAGGTGCGCAAGAAGATCGGCGACGTGCGGCAGGAATTCCCCGAAGGCGTGCGCGGGCCGTTCTTCAACGACGAGTACAACGACCGCTACAGCGTGCTCTACGCGCTGAGCGCCCCCGACCTGTCGATGGCAGAGCTGGCCGACGTCACCGAAGCGGTGAAGCGGCGCTTCCAGAGCGTGCCCGGCGCGGGCAAGGTCGACGTGCTGGGCAAGCAGGCCGAGCGTGTGTATGTGGAGCTCTCCACGCGGCGGCTGGCCGCGCTCGGCATCGCGCCCACGGCGGTGTTCGATGCGCTGGCGCGGCAGAACCTCGTCGCGCCGGCCGGTTCGTCCGACGCCACGCACGACCGCGTGCAGGTGCGCGTGGACGGCCGGCTCGGCAATGCACAGGACGTGTCCAACGTCACCCTGGAGGTGGGTGGCCAGCTGCTCCGGCTGGCCGACATCGCCACCGTGCGCGCCGGTTATGAGGATCCGCCCAGCCTGACGATCCGGCACAACGGCGTGCCGGTCCTGGCCATCGGCGTGACCCTGCAGCACAACGGCAACGTGCTGGACTTCGGGCATGCGCTGGAGCAGCGTCTTGCGCAGGTGCGCCAGGAGCTCCCCGCGGGTGTGGAGATCCAGCAGTACGCCGACCAGCCTCGCGTCGTGGGCGAGTCGGTGTGGGAGTTCGAGCGCTCGTTCCTGGAGGCGCTGGCCATCGTGCTGGCCGTGTCGTTCCTGTTCCTGGGCTGGCGCACCGGCATCGTGGTGGCCGCATCCGTGCCGCTCGTGCTGGCGCTCGTGGCCGCCGTCATGTACGCGGCGGGCTGGAACCTCGACCGCATCTCGCTCGGGGCCCTGATCATCGCGCTGGGCCTCCTGGTCGACGACGCCATCATCGCCGTGGAAATGATGGTGGTGAAGCTGGAGGAAGGCTGGGACCGGCTGCGCGCCGCCACCTACGCCTACACGTCCACGGCATTTCCGATGCTGACCGGCACGCTGATCACCGCTGCCGGCTTCATGCCGGTGGGCTTCGCGAAGTCGATCGCCGGCCAGTACGCGGGCGGCATCTTCTGGGTGGTGGGCGTGGCCCTCATCCTGTCGTGGGTGGTGGCGGTCGTCTTCACGCCGTACCTGGGCGTCCTGCTGCTGCCCAAGAAGCTGTCGGCAGGCCCGCACCACGACGTCTACGACCGGCCCGTCTATCACCGCCTGCGCCGTGTCGTCGACTGGGCGGTCCAGCACCGCACCCTGGTGCTGGCGCTGACGGTGGCCGTCTTCGTCCTCGCCGGCGCCGGCATGCTGAAGGTGCAGCAGCAGTTCTTCCCCACCGCCTCGCGGCCGGAGCTGCTGGTCGACCTGCGGCTGCGCGAAGGGGCGTCCTTCGCCGCCACGCAGCGCCAGGTGAAGCGGCTCGAGGGGCGGCTGGCGAAAGACCCGGACATCGAGTTCTTCACCGCCTACACCGGCGCCGGGACGCCACGCTTCTACCTGTCGATCCAGCCGGAGCTGCCCAACCCCGGGTTCGCGCAGTTCGTCATCAAGACGGCGGGCATCGAGCAGCGCGAGCGCGTTCGCACCCGGCTGATGGATCTGTTCGACAAGGACGAGGAATTCCCTGACGTCAGGGCACGCGTGCAGCGCCTGGAGTTCGGGCCGCCCGTGGGCTTCCCGGTCCAGTTTCGCGTCGTCGGGCCCGACAAGGCCCAGGTGCGGGAGATCGCCTACCGGGTGCGCGACGCCGTGCGCCAGAGCACGCTGGTGCGCGACACGCAGCTGGACTGGAACGAGCAGGTGCGCTCGGTGCGCGTCCACGTCGACCAGGACAAGGCTCGACTGCTGGGGCTGTCCTCTGCGGACATCCAGGGCCTGGTCCAGACCGCCCTCGACGGCGCGCCGGTGACGCAGATCCGCCGCGGAGAAGAGCTGGTCGACGTCGTCGTGCGCGCCACGGCCGAGGAGCGCAAGAGCATCGGCCAGATAGGCGACCTGCAGGTGTTCACGCGCAGCGGGGTGACCGTGCCGCTGTCCCAGGTGGCGCGCATCGAGCCGACCTTCGAAGAGCCCGTCCTGTGGCGGCGCAACCGCGACATGGCGCTCACCGTGCGCGCCGACGTGGCCGACGGCGTGCAAGGCCCCTACGCCACGGCGCAGATCCGGCCGTCCCTGCAGCCCATCATCGACAGCCTGCCCCCCGGCTACCGCATCGAGGAAGGCGGCGCCATCGAAGAAAGCGACAAGGCCAACCAGGCGCTGTTCGCCGTGTTCCCGGCGATGTTCGCGGTGACGCTCACGCTGCTGATGATCCAGCTGCAGAGCTTCTCGCGGCTGTTCATGGTGTTCCTGACCGGACCGCTCGCCCTCATCGGCGTGGTCCCGGCGCTGTTGATCTTCCAGGCGCCGTTCGGCTTCGTCGCGCTGCTGGGAGTGATTGCGCTGGGCGGCATGATCATGCGCAACTCGATCATCCTCGTCGACCAGATCGACCAGGACATCGCGCGCGGCGCGGCCCCCTGGACCGCCATCGTCGACGCCACGGTGCGGCGCTCACGCCCGGTGGTGCTGACCGCGGCCGCAGCGGTGCTGGCCATGATCCCGCTCACGCGCAGCGTCTTCTGGGGGCCGATGGCCATCTCGATCATGGGAGGCCTCGTGGTGGCCACTGCGCTCACGCTCGTCTTCGTGCCGGCGCTGTACGCCACCTGGTTCCGCATCCGGCGCGACAGCGCCGCGCAAGCGCCGGCTGCACCGTCCCTGCCTGCTGCAGCGCGTCCCGCTGACGAAGGCTCCCATGCCTGATCGCAACAACGTCTCGAGGCACCGGCGCAAGCAGGCGCGGCCTCGGGAGCTGCTGGACGCGGCACTGGCCCTGTTCGTCGAAAAGGGCTTTGCCGCGGCGCGCGCGGAGGACATTGCCGCACGCGCCGGCGTCTCCAAGGCGACCCTGTACCTCTACTTCCGCAGCAAGGAAGACCTGCTCAAGGCGCTGATCGCGGAGCGCTTCGGATCCCGGATCGCCATCGACACGCGTGAGGCCACCCCCACCCGGACGAGCCGGGACCTGCTTCGGGATGTCCTGACCCGTTGGCAGTCGGGGCTGACGGAAGGTGATGCGGGCGGCATCTTCAAGCTGGTGCTCACCGAAGTACACAGCTTCCCGGGACTGGCGGAGTTCTGGTCCCAGGAGGTGATCGAGCCTGCGCGCCGCCTCGTCACCCGCATCGTCGTGCAAGGCATCGATCGCGGCGAGTTCCGCGCCGTGGACCCGGACCTGGTGGTGCATGTGCTGGTGCTGCCCATCCTCATCACGTGCCTGCACCGGCATGCGATGCGCCCCTGCGTACCGGACGATTCCCTGATGAACGCAAGCGATCTCTTCAGCCGGCATGTGGACCTCGTGCTTGAAGGCCTGACCTGCCGTCGTCCAGTCCCGGTCCTCGCCAGACCGGCCTCGTCCTCCACATGAATGTGCCGGGCCCCCATCAGGCTTCCGAGAAGAAGGAACTCTCCATGACCAGCGATAACCCCTCCGGCATCAGCATTCCGGGAACCAGCAGCCACTTCCTGGAGCCCGCCGGATCCGGCGACCGTGGCCAGGGCCGGCTGCGCTACATCAAGGGTGGAACGGGTGCTCCGCTGGTCATGCTGCACACCGTGCGCACGCAGGCCGAGCACTTTCGCCACCTCATTCCATTGGTCCAGCAGCGGTACACCGTGTATGCGCTCGACCTGCCGGGAATGGGCTATTCGCACATCGTGCCAGGCGCCTCCTATCAGGAGCCCGCCATGCGCACCGCCGTCAAGCGCCTCATGACGCAACTCGATCTGCGCGACGTGACCCTGCTCGGCGAATCGATGGGAGCCGTGCTGGCCCTCACGACCGCGGCCGATCTCCCAGAAAGAGTTCGACGCGTCGTGGCGATCAATCCCTATGACTACACCGGCGGAATCTTGAGGTCCAGTCTGCTGGCCCGGTTCATCATGACCGGCGTCCTCGCGCCGGGTATCGGTCCGCTGCTCGCCGGCCTCGAACCGAAACCCGTCATGCGCGCCGTGCTCCATGGCGGCCTCGTCGACACGACCGCCCTGCGGGAGGACTACCTGGAAGAACTGCTCAAGGTCGGCAAGCGACCCGGCTACCCGACCGTCGCCCGCGCCGTGTACGGCAGCCTGCCCAGCCTCATCGCGGCGCGTTCCCGCTATGCCGCGGTCAGCGCACCGGTCCACCTCGTCTATGGCGAGAAGGACTGGTCACGCCCTTCCGACAGACAGGCCAACAGGCAGCGACTTCCTCGCGCCGAATTCACGCAGGTGCCGAACGCCGGCCACTTCATTGCCCTGGAAAGACCCGACGTACCTGCCGACCTGCTGAACCGTGTTTGACGAGTGACCGGCCATTCGCCGAAGGCGAAGTGCGGCAGCGCCCCCCGATTGCCTTGTACTCATTGATGGGAGTTCACATGACCAAGCCCGACATCGTTCTCTGCGCCTCGGCTCGAACGCCGATCGGCACCTATGGTGGCGCCCTGAAGGACACTCCCGCGACCAGCCTGGGCTCGGTCGTGATACGCGAGGCCCTACGACGCTGCGGCCTCGCCGCTGACGCCGTGGACACGGTCCTGATGGGACAGGTCCTGCAAGCCGGCGCCGGAATGAACCCGGCGCGCCAAGCCTCCATCTGCGCGGGGCTTCCGACGCACGTGCCGGCGATGACGGTGAATCGTGTCTGTGGCTCGGGTGCACAGGCGATCGCAAACGCCGCGCTCGAGATCGCAGCCGGCCACGCAGAAGTCGCGATCGCTGGCGGCATGGAGAACATGGACCAGGCGCCCTTTCTGGTGCCGGGGGCGCGCTGGGGCTACCGCATGGGAGACGCGCAGATGCTGGACGGCATGCTGCGCGACGGGCTCCATGACGCCTTCAGCGGCCAGCACTCCGGATGGCACACCGAGGATCTTGTCAGCCAGTACGGCATCACTCGCGAGGACCAGGATCGCTGGGCCGCGCGCTCGCAACAACGCTTCAGTGCCGCACAGGCTGCGGGCAAGTTCGAGGGCGAAATCGTCGCCGTCGAACTGGTCGGCCGCAAAGGGCCCGTGAGCTTTGCCAAGGACGAAACCAACCGACCCGAGACCACGGTGGAAACGCTGGCCCGGCTCAAGCCCGCGTTTCGCAAGGACGGCACGATCACCGCCGGCAATGCGCCCGGGCTCAACAGCGGTGCGGCGGCAGTGGTCGTGGCCGAGCGCGCGTTCGCAGACAAGCATGGCCTGCAACCCTGGGCGCGACTGGTCTCCCACGCCGTTGCGGCGGTCGAGCCCGGCATGTTCGGCATCGGACCGGTGCCGGCCGTCAAGCTGGCGCTCGCACGCGCCAACTGGAAACACACGGACGTGGAGCGCATCGAGATCAACGAGGCGTTCGCCGCGATCACGCTGGCCTGCCTGCGGCAACTCGACCTGCCTGAAGACATCGTCAACGTCGAGGGCGGCTCGATCGCCCACGGCCACGCCATCGGAGCGACTGGCGCGGTGCTGACCACCCGCCTGCTGCATTCGATGCGGCGCGACGGGTTGAAGCGAGGCGTCGTGACCCTGTGCATCGGGGGCGGCCAGGGCATCGCGCTCGCGCTCGAGGCGCTTTGACAAGGAGGGTGGCCACAGGCCTCTGCTGCAATGGACCGCATCACCGCGATGAACACCTTCGTGCGGGTCGTGGAGGCCGGCACGTTCACCAAGGCCGCCAACACCATGGACCTGCCCGCCTCCACCGTGACGCGGCTGATCCAGGGCCTGGAGCAGGACCTGAAGGTGCGGCTGCTCCACCGCACCACGCGCTCCGTCACCGTCACGCCGGAGGGCGCCACGTATTACGAGCGTGTGGTGCGCCTGCTGGCGGAACTCTCCGACATCGAGACGTCCACCCGCCAGTCGCTGGCCCGGCCGTCCGGCCGCGTGCGGGTGGAAACCACGGCCGCGCTCGCCGCGCTGGTCATCGTGCCGTCGCTCGACGAGTTCTACCGTGAGTACCCCGACGTCGAGCTGGAGCTGAGCGTCGGCGCACGGCACGTCGACCTGGTGGCCGAGGGCGTCGACTGCGCCATCCGCGCCGGCACCGTCAGCGAGCAGATGATGGTGGCGCGGAACATCGGCGCCTTCCGGTTCACCACCTGTGCTTCGCCCGGCTTCCTGAAGGCGCACGGCGCGCCGGCCACGCCGCAGGAACTGGCCCGCACCCCCACGGCCGGCATGATCGCCGGCGGCGGGCGCCCCATGCCTTTCCGCTTCTCCAACGGTGAACAAGAGCTGGAGCTTCCGCTCAGGCACAAGCTCGTGGTCAACGACACCAACGCCTACCTGGCTGCGGCGCTGGCGGGCCTGGGCGTCATCCAGGCGCCGGCCTACGCGGTGCATCAGGCCGTGAAGGAAGGCACCTTGGTATCACTGCTGGAAGACTGGCGCACGCCGACCGTACCGGTGCACGTGGTCTACGCGCCCAACCGCTACCTGAGCGCAAAGGTACGGGTCTTCATCGACTGGGTGGTCACCCTGTTCGAGCGAGACGAAGTGCTGCGGCGGGCCTGAGCGCCCCCTGCCTTGCCGCCGAGGCATCGGCGTGCCGCACCGCGCGCCGCAGGCGCTCGATGCCGGCGTCGCGGATGCCTAGAGCGCCCAGCGTCGCGACCATCGAATCGAAGTAGTCGCGACTGCTGCCCAGTGCGCCCCGGCCGTTGCACACCAGCTGCGCCACGGCCTCCACCGGCAGGCCACCGATGTACCGCGCGTGGCAGCGCACGGCCACGAAGGTGAGCGCGCGCAGCCGCCGGCCTTCGGCCCAGGCCCATACCCAGCGCGCTTCATAAGCACCGCCCAGCATCTCGCGCCGCCACAGCAGATGCAGCTCGTCTCGCACCTTGGCAGCTGCAATGCGGTAGAGCTTTCCGCGGCAGGCACCACCGCGATCCAGCGCCAGCATCGCGCCCGGTGCCTCGGGCGAGCCGCGGCCGAACAACAGGCGAAGGCTGAAGCGCCGGTGCCAGCCGGGCACCCGCGCCACGCTGCTGCCCAGGACGTCGAGCCCCGGGTTCCACATCAGCGAACCGTAGCCGAAGACGTGGAGATCCTCGGCCTCGCCGTGCCCGCGCAGAACCTCGGCCAGCGTGGCCTCGAGTTCGGCCTCGCTTCGCAGCCCAGGCGGTGCCGCCGCGCGCACAGCCGCCTGCACGGAACCGTCGCACAAGGGGTGGCGCATGAGGGTAATCATCCGAAAGCCCGGCCATCACGCACGATGGCGCTGCCGGGCGATGGCGCCGATGCCACCCAAGACGTGGGTGATCGGCGCCAGGCGCCAGTCTGCGTGGATGCTGCTGCCCATGGTGTTCTCCTGGAAATGGCCTCCGCAGGGGCAAAGCGGTATCGGCCGATTCACTGACAACACTGTAGGAAGCGCGACTCCCGCGGAAAAGAGCGGGGATGGAAGTCGCTATTGCAGCGGGAACAAGAATGCTGCTCGTTGGCTCATCGGCGTCGCTTTGCAGGCGAAGCTGTTCACGGGCTTGACTCCGTGCCGGATCGAAGCATGTGCTCCCAATACCAGGGGGCGGCGCGCCAATCACAATTTCAACAGCGCTGCTGGGCTATAGCTCAGGCTCACCGTCGATCCGGTTTCGTCGCCGTTGTTGTCGATGCGACGTTGCTTGCCCGCCCGGAAGTTGAGCCACATGTTGGGCGCCACACGGACATCCAGCCCCAACGCCCGCTTGAACGTGCGTTGCGACGCCGTCGGGTCCCCATCGTCGAGCCTGCTGCCTTCGAGCAGGACTCGCATTCGATCGGTGCCGTAACTGCCGCGCAGCGTTCCGAGAGTCGCGTTTTTGCGCGTCGGCTCCGTGGAAGCCAGCGTGGCCAAAGTGGGTTCGTCCAAGGTTCGTTTGACCGCGATCGTCAAGGCCCCCGCATGCTTCGCGTCGTATTCGCCGATGCCGTAGGTGAAGCCCAACACCAGCACGCGCCCCATGTTGTGACTCGCACCGCCCGCTTCGGGTCGGTAGGTGCCGGTCGCGAAGGACACCCATGCACGCGACGCGTTCCAGCGTGCCTTCGCAGTCGCTTTGGCGCGGCAGTCGGCGGCCCGCTTGTCCAGCGCCTCCTTGAGCTCATCGGGCGCGAGCACTGGAACCACCGCTCCCCCGGCGGTCCGCGAAGCCGGCTGCGGGGTAGGTGCTGCGGCTGGTTGAGGTACTGGCATTCCGGCGGGCGGCAAGGGCGCAGCCGCCGGCAACATGCAAGGGTTGTCCGCTCCGCTGGCAGTCTCAATCTCATTCCAGTAGAGGATCAGCGGGTCATCGTTCTTTCGCAGGAAGAAGCTGGTCTCCAGCGACACCGCACGTTGCGAGTAGTCAGCCCCTTCGATCGACGCGGTGGTCTGTGCATACCCCAGTGTGGTACCTGCGAGGACGCGAGCCCACAAATGGTCGTTGTAGGTGGACACGTTCATGGGAGCCAGCGGCGTGCGCGCAGGAGTGATGGAAAGGCCGAAGGCGTTCTTGCCATCGATCGCCCTGAGAGCCATCGTGAGGTCGCGTGGGTTCTCCACTACCGTGAGTTCTCCCGTGCCGCCCAACAGGCCGAACGCAGACACGGGGCCAGGAGCTGTGTCGACGGTGAAGGCTGCCAGCGCAGGATTGCCGCGTACGTCTTCCACCAGCCTGACCGGATCGGTCGACTGCGCACGGACACCGAACGCCAGCAATGCGATGGTGGCAAGAAGCATGCGATACGTACACATGGCGTACCTCACACCACGTCCAACACGAACTGGTCGCGGTAGACCTTCGAATCATGCGGATCTGAAGTGGTGTTGACGTTGCCATGGTCCGCATACACCGGCGTTGCTCCGACGTCGAAGTTGAAGTCGTACACACCGTTTACAGATTCCTCCACTCTGCATGTGAAGACGGCCGTGTACTGGCCCTTCTTCAACTTCATCTGCTGACGTTCCACCGCCATCGTGACCTTCTGGAAGAGCGCACTGTCTTCCAGCTGCCACCCGCTTTGCGTGGCAGACCAAACGTCAAGCCGGGAGGTGATGATGGAGCCCCCCTTGCGGCGCAGCTCGAGGGCAACTTGTGCTGGAGAGGTGACTTGCATGTTGGCCTCCTTATTGCGGACGATCGCAATCTAGGGGGCTTTTCTCTCGCAGTCTTCATCACTCTTGATGGCGTTGCACCATTTCCGAGCGAAGGCTTGCATTGAGACGCGCCAATCACATCTTCGCGCAAGCAAGCTCAAGCCGACTCCTGCTCCAACGCCGTACGAAGCAGTCGCAAGGCCCCGTCGATCTCCGCATCGCTGATCGTCAACGCGGGCATCAGGCGCAGCAGGTTCGGCCGCGGCG
>CAMLLU010000077.1 GCA_946480925.1 uncultured Rivibacter sp. | reverse complement strand
GTGCGCCAGGACGTGGTGCCGCTGAAGGCGCATCACCAGGCGCTGAACCACCAGGAGCCCGCCGGCGACACCCAGGTGCCGCACAGCGGCGAGCCGCTCATTGCCATCGCCGCCAAGGCCGGCCTCGCAATAGCAGCCGGGCAGGACCTGCAGTTCAGCAACGGGCAGGCGGTGCACCTGGGGGCCGGGCAGGACGGCAGCCTGGCCAGCGGCGGGGCGCTGCGGGTGCACAGCGGGCAGGCCCTTGCGATGCTGGGCGGGGCGGTGCAGCCGGGCGACGGCGGCCATGGGCTGCAGCTGAGCGCCGCTCAGGGCGATGTCGTGCTGCAGGCGCAAGGCGACACGATGGAGGTCGCTGCGGCGCTGCAGTTGCTCATCGCCAGTGCGGGCGGCAAGATCGACTTGGCCAGCCCCAAGAAGATCACCCTGGCCACCACCGGCGGGGCCAGCATCACGCTGGAAAACGGCCAGCTCACGGTGATGTGCCCGGGCAAGATCACCGTGAAGGCGGCCATCAAGAGCATGGTGGGCGGGGGCACGCAGAACTACACGTTGCCCACGATGCCAAGGGCTGCCTGCAAGAGCTGTCTGTTGAACGCCATGAAGCAAGGCGCACCCGGGGTGCTTGTCTGATGCACATCCAGAACACGCTGCAGGCCGCCCGATCGCAAGCCGCGGCCGCCGGGGAGCAGCTGCACCTCGTGGTGGACACGTCGCATGCCGAAGGGGCTCACGCGCAGCTCGACCGATGGGGCATCCCGTACTGCTCATTGTTCGAGGGCACGCCCGAAGCACCGCTCATCGAGATCGCGCCGCTCGTCATCGGCACCGGCGAGCTGAGCGAGGCCTTGCAGACGAAGCTGTTCGCCTGGGCCGAAACATTGGTGCTCAGCGCGCCCGCCGTGAGCTGGCTGACGAGCCGGCACCCGGCGCAGGCCATGGCCGAACACCTGCGGCGCTTTCACATCGTCGGACTCACCGAAGGGCAATCCATGCTGCTGCGCTGGTATGACACGCGAATCCTCCCCGTTCTGCTGGCCTGCCTGAGCGCTGCCCAGGCGCAGGCGTTCACGGCCGGCACGCTGCGCTGGGACTACGTCGACCGCGTCGGCCAAGTGGTGGCCCTGCCCGTTGCGGCGCACGACGGCGGCTTCCCGGCTACCCCACCGTTCGGTGAATCGCTGCTGGCGCCGTCCGACGAGCAGTACGGCATGCTCGTCGACGCTGCCGACCTCGACGTGCTGTTGCGGCACCTGCGCCAGATCATTCCCGACGAGACCAGGCGCGTGCCGGTACGCACCTTGTCGCAGTTCGTCTCGCGCCATCAGCAACGCGCCATCCAGGCCGAGCTCACCGACATCGACCGCCAGACGCAGTACGTGCTGCTCGCGCTCTACACCTCGGGCAAGGCGATGGAGCAGCCCGAGTTCAAGGCATTCATCAGCAAGCCGCCGGCAACGCTCGACGAGTTCCACGAGAAGCTGCAGGGCTTGTCCGACGCGGTGTGGGAGGCGGGCCCACCGTTGTGGGAGTCCGCGGAGCGCACGTAGGCGGCACACCGGACGACAGCTCGATGAAGACCTTGCCTTGCTTGGTAGCCGCAGCCTGCCTCGCGCTGAGTGCCTGTGACGGTGCGGGCCGGTCCGTGCCTGCGGAGCTGACTGGCTACAACCACACGGACGGCACCATCGGTGCCTTCTACGTCAATGGACAGTGGGGCGGCAACATCACGTCCGGATCCGGCGGTGGAAAGTTCGTCTGCTGCGTCGAATTGCCTCGCCCCTGGCACGAAGGCTTGAAGGTGCGAGTCAAGTGGGAAGACTACGACGGCGTGATCCATGAGCGCGACGTGCCCGTTCCGCGGTATGAGGCCAAGAAGGCTGGCGGCCTGAACGTGCACTTCCTGCGCAGCGGCGAGATCAAGGTCTTTGCAGGAATGACGTTCCTCAGCCACCCGGACTATCCGCTCAAGGGCGAGGAGGCCAAGCTGCCGCCCAGCATCATGGACAAGCGCAACGCCGCCTACGAGGCAGAGCAGGCTGCTGCTTCTGCTGCTTCAGGCCCTCACAAGACAGACGCCCCCAATGACTCATCTCATGATTGCAAAGCGCATTTTTTTCGTCGTGGCCATAGCGGCCCCGCTCTGGCTGAGCGCATGCGACGACTCAACAGTCAACCTGTCGCGCAAGACAGTCAATGCCGAACTCACCGGCTACAACCACACCGACCGTTTCATCGGCGCCTTCTACGTTAACGGGCAATGGGGTGGGAACATCGATTCAGGATCAGGCGGTGGCTCCTTCGTCTGCTGCGTCGAATTGCCGAACCCCTGGCACGAAGGCTTGAAGGTGCGAGTCAAGTGGGAAGACTACGACGGCGTGATCCATGAGCGCGACGTGCCCGTTCCGCGGTATGAGGCCAAGAAGGCTGGCGGCCTGAACGTGCACTTCCTGCGCAGCGGCGAGATCAAGGTCTTTGCAGGAATGACGTTCCTGGGCCACCCGGACTACCCCCTCAAGGGCGAGGAGGCCAAGCTGCCGCCCAGCATCATGGACAAACGCAACGCCGCCTACGAAGCCGAGCAGGCGGCATCGGCTACGAAGAATAAGGAGAACAACAAATGACCATCATCTACATGGGCCGGCCGGTGCCCCTGGACGGCAAGCGCAAGCTCACTGCCCGTGAGACCGCACAGCGCGCGAAGGCGATGGCCTGCGTTCGGTCGACGCGTTCGACACAGTGCCAAGGGCAGATCTACGTAGGTCTCTTTTTCGACGGCACGGGCAACAACGACCAGTGGGTCGAAGAGGGTCGCACCCAAACCCAACGCGAGCGAAACAAGCACAGCAATGTGGCCCGCTTGTTCGACGCGCATCTCAATGAGCCCGAGGCGGGGCTGTTCAGGTACTACATGCCGGGAGTGGGAACGCCTTTCAGGGAGATCGGCGACACCAGCAAGTCCCTCTACGACAGCATCGGCATGGGCTTCGGCTACATGGGCGCCGATCGCATCAACTACGGCATCACCAGCCTCTTCAATGCAGTGCACGTCTACCTGACTGACGCCCGCCTACTAGATCCAGAAAGCCAGCGCACCCTGGTCAACACCATCAGCCGCTCCCCCGGCATGGGCCCCATCGACGCGGAAGGCGCATTCCGCTGGACGGCGCTGACCGCCGTCGAGGAGCAACTGGCCGCGATAGTGCGCGGGCACCAGCGCAAGGTGGTGCAGATCAACGTGTCCATCTTCGGCTTCTCTCGCGGCGCAGCCGAGGCCCGGGCCTGCGCCTTCTGGCTGAGCCAGTTGTGCGAGCGCGAGGGCAGCGGCCTGAAGCTCGCCGGCGTGCCGCTGCGCATCGGCTTCATGGGCATCTTCGACACCGTGGCGGCCGTCGGCGTGGGCGACATCATGCCCTTCACCGATGGCCACATGGCCTGGGCCGACGGCACGCAGAGCATCCACCCCGCCGTGGAGGAGTGTGCGCACTTCATTGCGCTGCACGAGCAGCGCGCGAGCTTTCCGCTGGAAGCCGCCCTGGGCAGGGGGAACGTGGGTTATCCGGGCATGCACTCGGATGTGGGCGGCGGCTACTGGCCCGGCGAACAGGGCAAGGCCATGCCCGAGTGGGGCGACTCACCACCCCTGTCGCAGATTCCGCTGCTGGACATGCACTTCGCAGCCCTCAAGGCGGGCGTGCCGATGTATTCGATCGAGGAGATTGGCCAACGCCCCATGTTGGCCAAGTCCTTCGCCACCGACAAGCGCCTGCTCGAAACCTACAACGCATGGCTGGCCGGGCACCGCATCCCGGGCGGCGACATCAAGGCCGTCACTGAAAACCATGCCCGCCAATACATCCGCTGGCGCGGCGGGTTGCAGATGGGCAGCGGCGGCGTCGCGAAGCAGGACTTCTTCAAGCGCTGCAAGGAAGGCAAGGACCAGGAGGACATGTCGCTCGCGGACCGCGACTTCGGCCTGTACCTGAAACTGCTGATCGAGCGGCGCGACGCGAACGCCACGGTGGGCGGCTACATGCGCGAGCGCCTGCGCGACGTGCTGCGGCTCACCACGCCGGGCGGATCGCTTCTGGTGGAGCCCGGCCGTGCGCCGCTCACCGACTACGAGAAGAAGTTCCTGGGGATCGCGGTGGAGGGGCCGCAGGCCTCACCGGCCTGCGCAGCCCTGTTCGCCGACTATGCGCACGACTCGCGGGCGGGTTTTCGCCCCGCCGGCTATCACGAGCCCACGCTGCTCACCGGCGGCTACCTGCGGTTCAGGCACGTCTTCAAGGAAGAGATCCAGGCCGAATCGCGTGTGTATGGTTGGGCCAACGAAGGGCTTGCTGCCGCGAAGGCGGCGGGCAATGCGATGGCGCAGTTCGCCAGCGACTTGTGGGACGCCACCGTCCGCACGTACCGCCGGGCCAGAGACGGGGTGGTCCACGCAGCGCGTGCTACGGCCCAGGCGGTTTCCGGTGCGTATCAGCGTGCCGAGCAGGAGGTCTGGCGCCGCTATCACGAGGCTGAACAGGAGCTGTTCAATCAGCTGATGCGGCGGTACCGGTGACCAATGTGCCGCCGGCAGTCGGAGCCACACGAATATGAAAGCAACACGCGAAACGGGACCACCGGTCCACCCGAAGCCCAAGGGTGAAGTGGCAAGACCGGCAGGTCTGCATGACGACATGTACTGCATCTCGCGTATCGAGGCGCGGGGCTCGCTGAGGTGGCAAGTCACCATCGCGCGACAGGGGCTGCGGTTCAGCAAGGCTTTCAGCGCTGCCAAGCACGGCGGCGCGCAGCGGGCGCTGGAGCTCGCGCGCCAATGGCGCGACAGCGTGCTCGATCGCCTGGCGCCGGCCACGCGACGGCAGTTCAGCACGCTGCTGCGCAAGTCCAACAAGAGCGGCGTGCCTGGCGTGCGCCGCATGGTCAACACGGGCGGGCGCATCAACTGGGTCGCCACCGTTGTCGCGAAAGGGCAGCCACAGCGCACGCGCATGTTCTCGGTGGCGCTCTATGGCGAAGAGGGCGCCCGCCAACGCGCCATCGAGGCGCGCATGAGCATGCTGCAGGAGCAGGCCGATACCTTCCATGTGTTTTCTCCGATCGCCCGCGAGCGTGCCGAAAACACCCACGGCAATGCCAAGTCGTTGAGCGATGGTGCGCTCACCCACACATGGGATTCGGAGCCCGCAGCACGGCAGCTGCGGGCGCTGCGCGACGAGGCGCTGGTGCCGCCGCCGCGGGCCCCCGCCCGGCCATCGATCAAGCGCAAGCACTACAAGGGCTGTCATCCGGTGTGGGAGGTGTTGCTCAAGTGGAGCGGCAGGCAGTACAAGGTGCGCCGCTTCTCGATCCGGTTATATGGTGACGAAGGTGCGCGCCGGCTGGCTGAAGCCGCACTGGAAGAGTTGCTGCAGCAGCGCCAGGCGTAGGGCGAGCCGCGCAAGAGGCAGCGGGTCGGTCGCTACCGTCACAGGAAGCCATTGGATAGGCCCGACCGGCTCGGCTACTCAAGTTCGAGGTGAAGCGGTCCGTCGCTCCGACGAACTCTCACTGAGAAGGTGTGAACGAATCCACCATGCCCGCTCAGGTCACCAAAACCCGGCCACTCGTCGTTGCAAATGCTCGCCGTAGCCCGAGCTACGACTGTGCTTTGCGTCTAGATTGGCCGGGTTTTGGCGCCCTGCTCGGGCACGCCGAATTCATTCACACCTTCTGACTGCTCTCAAAGGCCGTCGTCATTCGCCAGCCAAGATCGACCGGCCGCAATGGAGCACGCATCGGCACTACGATGCCAGCCTGGCCCGTTCCCCTTTCGCAATGAACCTCCCCATCGCTCCCAACACGCAGCAGGCAGCCATCCTGGAAAGCCGAGACCGGTACAACCTGATCTACGGCAATGCAGGCTCTGCCAAGACCACGACGCTGGCCCTCAAGGTGATGGCCGCGCTCGAGCGCGGAACGCCGCCGTCGGCGGTCCAGGTGCTGACCTACAGCACCGCCGCGGTCCGGGCGTTCCAGGAGCGCCTGTCGTGGATGGGTCTGCGCAAGGAGGTCGTCAAGCAGGTGCGGGTGCATACCTTCAACGGGCTCTGCCAGGCGCAGCTCACCGCGCTCGAGGGAAAGACCGAATACCTCGACAAGCCCAATCGCGAGGTCTACAGCACCGTGTTGCAGGCCATCGAGGCTGCGCGCCAGCATGCACAAGAACAAGGCCACCTCGATGACTTCACCATCCATGGTGACGGCTCACTGCTGGTGCCGGGGCTGCTGCACACCTTCCGCCGCATCAAGGGCACGATGTCGGTGCAGATGCTGGGCAACGGGTTCGTCTTGACGCCTGCGTCGGCCGACGAAGCCGGAGCCACGTACACCGAGCTGGCGGTGCTGCGTGCCTACGAGCGGCTGCGTGCCGGCGAGAGATCCGAGAGCACTGATGAGGGCGACTTCAAGCGAGAGGAGTACCGCGACAGCATCGGCCCCAGGTTTCGCCTCGAAGACGACCCGTTCTACGACATGGCGTGCGTGCTCACGGCCGACGACCCCGTCTACACGGCCGAGGACCACCCACTGAAGCTCGGCATCGCGCTGCTGGTCGTCGATGAAGGGCACGACATGAACCGTGCCATGTTCACGGTGTTGCAGCACCTGATCGAGCGCAACCCGATCAGCCAGGTCTTCGTGGTGGGCGACATCGACCAGGTCGTTCACTCCGACGGCGGCGCCGACAAGACCTTCATGCAGGACACCTTCGTTCACACCATCGGTCGTGCGAACGAGCTACCGCTGGAAGCCTGCTGGCGCTTCGGCGATTCGCTGGCGTGGCCGCTCGGCGTGCACGCCGGCAAGCCCTATTCGACCGCCACCGACAGGGACACCCGCATCGAGATCCTCAAGGTCACCGACGTGAAGGCCGTCGCCGCGCTGATCGATGGGGCCTTCCGGTCTGCCGCGGCGGAATCGGGCGGCAGGGCGCCGAGCCTGGCGGTGGTGCTGCGCCACCCGGGGGCGGCGGTGCGGCTCGAAAACGCGCTCGCCATGCGCGGCTACTCGACGGAGCCCTATGGCTTCGAGCCCTTCGCGCTACGCCCCGAGATCCTCTTCCTGCGTGTGCTGGTGGCCTGGGCGACCGACGACATCGGCACCCTGAGCCAGGTGGATCTTTCCCTCATCCAGCGCGCCATGGCCGAGTTCACCGGGTGCATGAGCCACCAGCGCTTCAAGGGCGTGCGTTATTCGGACCTGGGCACGTTCTACGAGCACTTCCTGGGCGACGTCGATCGCTTCATCGCTCGAGCCGACACCGGAGATGCGGCGCCCATCATCAATTTCTCGGATGGCGATGCGCTGGGCATCCTGCGTCGGTTCCTGGCCCGGATGCGAGACCTCGAGCCGTGCGAGCTGCCGCGTCTCGTGCAAGACAGCGGCTTCGCCAGCATGGCCAAGCGCGCGTTCGTGTTCGAAGAGCAGGTCGAAGAGGCGATGGCCTCCATGCTCGACTTCGCGCGCTCCGCCGCGGAGCTCGAGACCTTCAACGCCTGGCTCGAACAGATGGTCAACCGGGACGCCGACGCCCGGCGCGGCCGCGCCAGGGGCGGTCAGATCCTGCGGATGTATTCGATCCCGGCCGCCAAGGGCCTGGAGTTCGACCACGTCGTGATTCCCGATGTCGGCGCCGGCAGCTTCGACGGCCGCCAGCAAGAGGAGCGCAACCTCTTCTATGTGGCTGCCTCTCGCGCGCGCAAGAAGCTGACGATGACCTTCACCAACAGCCCGAGCAGTTTCCTCAGCCCGTTCGGGCGGCCGGACGACTGGGGGGCGCTCAGCAGCTAGGAGTTTGCTGCGGCAGACGGTTTTCTGGCTCCCTCTCCGCAAGCGGGAGAGAAGCTTCTGCCGCGCAAACTTCTAGTCTTACTGTGTCAAAAGCGTAGCCTTGTGTTTACGCGCAGGCAGCACGGGCATCGGGGCAGCGTCTTGAGCAAGGCTGAGGCGATACGCAGCCGCAAAGTCGTGATGGACGATGGGACGTGGCGCTGCGTGCGCTGGGCTGCCGCGAGGCTTGTAATGCGTGGGTAGGGCAGGTTCTTCGATGCCTGCGGCGTTTTTTTTGCCGGCGCCCTCGGGGTTTCGCAGTTGCTGCGCCATCAAGAAGCCGTAGGCGGCAATGCTCAGGCTGGCGTGATGATGAAACCCCCGCCAGCCTCTGCCTTCGTAGTGCCCCAGCCCCAGTTCCTGCTTGAGGTCTTGGTAGTCGCGCTCGATGCGCCAGCGCATCTTGGCCTCCAACACCATGCGCTGCAGCGGCACGTCTTCTGGCAGCGTGGACAGCCAATACTTCATCGGCTCCTTGTGCCCCTCAGGCCACTCGATGAGCAGCCACTCCTGCGGGCGCAACTGCGAACGCTGTTGGTCGCGGTGCGCCGCGTGCACGCGAACCCGGGCGAATCGTGAGCGCAATGTGAAGTTGGTGCCCTCGCGCCATTCAAGGGTCTGCCATTGGGCAGAGTCCAGCTCGAAAGCCAACTCTTTGACCGACAGCGGGCGCTGGTGCTTGGCCTCCCCAAGGCGCTGCCGGCTGGGCACGTTGCCGCGGCCGCTGTACGGCGCGGGGGGCAGCGGGGCGTGCCCCGGCGGCCACACCGTCACCTGACCCGTTACGCCCACCACATAGGGCAATCCCAGTTCGCTCAGGCGTTCTCGAAACGCCGTGTCGATGCCGTAGCCGGCATCGGCCAACACGCAGTGCCTGGGTGCGCCTTGCTCCATCAGCCGCTCGATCTGCGCCAGCGCAATCGCCGGCTTGGTCACGAACGCCAGATCCTGCGGAACGCCGGCCTTCTCGCGGCGTGGCGCGTCCTCAGCCCACTCCTGGGGCAGGTACAGCCGCCAGGCCACCGGCAAGCTTCCCGCCTGGCACGCCAGCGTCACGCTCACCGCCACTTGGCAGTTGTCTTGCTTGCCCAGCAGGCCGCAGTACTGCCGTGCCACACCCACCGAATGCGTCCCCTGCTTGGGAAAGCCGGTGTCGTCAATGATCCACCAGCCCCCCTCGCTGAAGTCCATCGCCGGCACGACCCATTGCGCCACCCGCAGCAGCATCTCCTCGTCAGACCAAGCCGAATCAGCCACGAAGTGGTGCAACGACTGGTGCCGCGAGCGCGTGGCTAACGGCGCAAGGTGGGATGCCATCGGCTCCACGCTCTTGCGCTTGAGCGGAGCCATCAGGCCTGTGCAATACCCGCGCAGCCCGGCCTGTCGGTCAACGTGACCCAGTCCTTCGCCAAGATGCGCCAGATAGCGCTCAAACTCCTGCAGTTCCTTCATCAACGCTCACCTCTTGCTTGAAGAGGTGCTCATAATGCCTTTATTTTATTAACACAGTAAGACTAGGGCTGATGAGTGAGCGCGGCCGCGCGGGTCAATTCGTCAGGGGCTTGTCGCACCGGGGGCTCATTGCCTGCTGCGAGCACGGCGGTCATCACCGAGGCCTGCCAGTCGTAATAGGGGTTGAAGGTCAACCGCGCGTGGATCTTTCCTTCTTCTCGATAGCCCCAGTCCGAATACCACACGGGTGCGCCTTGCTCGCACGCGTGCATGGCGTCTCTGTCGAAGCCGTTCAGGCAAACGCGCACGCTGCCGTGTGCGCCGTACAGCGGATTGGAAGGCGAGAACAACAAGCCCATGTGGGAGAACTGGCTGATCCGCTCTTGCGGCAGCCTGTCATCACGCACGAGCACGCGCGCGTGGTCGCTTAGGCCTGCCGGGGCGGTGCCGTACCAGACCAGGCGGCTGCCTGGGTGGGTGAAGCGACGTTGGAAGACGTCCAGCAGGTAGGCGGTGTCGAGCACGGAGTCGTGCTGCGCCACCGCCATGAAGACCGGCTTGTCGTAAGTCCGCTCACGCAGCAGGTGCTGTGCGACCTGGGCACTCCGGTAGAACTGGGCAAAACCGTTCGTCGGCGTGGCGAGGTAGCGGACTTCGTTCTGCACGGGGACATGAGCGGCGGGAGTCATGATCCACGGCCGGATCCGCGCAGCCAGCGGCGCAAGCCAACCCAGTGGAACGGAGGATCGGAACCCGGGTGAGAACAGCACCAGACCGGCGATCTCCGGCCGGTCATACGCGACTTCGAGCACCAGGTTCGCCCCGGTGGAGAAGCCTCCCAGGTAGACCGGCCCCGCCACGTCGCGCTGCAGGGCAGCGACCTGTCCTTGCACCACCTGGCGCCATTGCTCCAGGGTCACGTTGACCAGGGCGTCCGGGCGGGTGCCATGCCCCGGAAGCAGCACCGTACGGACGAGAAAGCCCTGCGCGACCAGCTCGTGCGCCAGGTCGTGGAACGACCACGGCGAATCGCCCAGGCCATGGACCAGCAGGATGCCCTTGCTCGCAGGGCCGCTTGTGCCGGCCACAGCCGGGCGCCATTCCGCAGGTGCGTTCCACGCGAGCTCGGCGTCGCGGTCTGGTGTCTGGAACAGGCGCCGCTCGCGCAGTTGTGTGTAGGCGGTGCGCTGGTATTCAGCGAAGCTCGCCGTTGCGCTGGTGGGCATGTCACCGGGCACCGCAGTGCAGGAGGCCAGCAACCAGGCCAACCCCGCCATGGCCAACAGGATCACGCGTCGGCTTGTTGGTTCACGCATCGAACGCCCTTGTTGAGTCCTTGTTGAATGCCACCGAATGTCATGACGTGCTCATTCGAGGCCGACCATGGCTGCGCTTTCGCGCCACAACCGTTCCTGGGCCTCTCGGCTTCGCGCCAATTCCGACGGGTCGGGGAACCTCGGCTGGCCTTTGACGAGCGAGAGATAGATCCGACCGGGCGGCGGGGTGACGGTGCCCAGCGCGACTTCGGCCAGCGCTTCACCCGAGCGTTCCGGTGTGCCGATCACGTATTCGGGGCGGAAGAGACCCACCAGCCAGAAGACGGTGTGCATCAGGAGCGTGACGCTGGCGCGCATGACGAGCGGGCTGTCACGGCCGAGCGACGTGCCGCCGGTGAGGCCGGGGCTGAAGGCGACCACGGTGATCTGCCGGGCCTTCACGTCGTCCAGCGCGGCGAACGACTGTGCGGTCAGCAGGTTGCACAGCTTGGAGGCCGCGTAGGCACGGATGCCGGAACCCAGGCCCCTCTTGGCGGGGTGCGCCAGCGCCTGCGGCTCCAGGGCCTTGGGCGCGATCGGTGTGACGGCGGGGTCATGCGTCTCGCTCGTGGTGATCATCAGCCGGCCATGCTGTGCCATGCGAGGCACCAGCAGCCTCGCCAGCAGGTAGTGGGCGAGGTGATTGACCGCGAACGTCAGTTCGTAGCCCTCGGCACTGCGCCGCTCGTTGTTGGCGGTCTGCATGCCGGCGTTGAGGACGAGCACGTCGATGCGGGCGTCGCCCAGCCGGCGTGCCACCGCCTCGGCGAATTGGCGCACGCTGGTGAGCGAAGCGAGATCGAGCGGCATGACGTCCACACCGGGTGGCACCGGCCGCTCGCTTCCCCGGGCACCCACTATCACCCGCACGCCGGGCTGCGCGGCCACGTGGCGCAGCGCATGCGCGCCGAGTCCGGCGGTCGCGCCGGTCATGACGACGACACGTTGTGGTTTGGCTTGGTTCATGGCTGTTGTGGTTGAAGAGTTGCCCAGGGCCGCAACGGGCGCCGAAGCTGGACGCCGCGTGGACCTTTACGCGGACGCGGGGCCGCTTCCATGCAGTTGCGGCCGCGACAGCACCAGGCGCAGGCCTGGCTCCGCGCGCTCGGCAGACAGCGTCCACCCGTGCGCCCGGGCGATTTCCAGGCAGATGGCCAGGCCCAGGCCGGCGCCCTTGTCGCGGCGATGCGTACCGCGCCAGAAGCGCACGAACATGCGGGAGAGCGCCTGGTCATCCACGCCGGGGCCCCTGTCGCGCACGGTGAGCGAGCCGACGCCGGCTTCGATGCTCACCGCCGAACCGTGTGGCGCGTGCTGGATGGCGTTCTCGAGCAGGTTCTTCAGCAGCGTGAACGACGCGCCGCGGTCGGCCAGCCACGTGGGCCGCACCTCGCCCGGGCGCAACTCCACCTGCACGTCTGCCGCCTGGGCCATGCGCTGCAGATAGGCGGCCGCTTCCTCGGCCACGTCCATCATGTCGACCGGCTCGAAGTGGTAGTTCTCGGCTTCGCTCGCCTCGGCCAGGTGCAGCAGCTGCTGCACCTGGCGCGTCATGTGTTCGATGTCCTGGAGCAGCAACGCCCTGTGGGGGCCGTTCTCGTTCAGTTCGATCCGCGCGCGGATCAGTGCCAGCGGCGTCTTCAGTTCGTGGGCGGCTGCGGCCAGGAACTCCTGCTGCACGCGGTATCCGTGCTCCAGCCGCCCCAGGGCCCGGTTGAAGCTCTTCACCAGGGGGGCCACTTCGGTGGGCACGCCCTCGGGTTGCAGCCGTGCATGCAGCGAACGCGGCGAGATCGCCGCCGCGCAGGCCGAGAGTTCGCGCAACGGCTTGAAGGTGCGCCGAATGGTCACAAAGGCGCAGGCACTGAAGACGACCAGCAAGGTCACGCCGAACAGCGCGATGCCCCTGCCGAGGAACGGCAAGGCCAGTTCGGACTGGAACAGATCGGCCGATCGCACGCTCACCGCATACTGCAGGAACCAGGTGCGCCCGTCGCGTTGCACGGGTTCGGTGGCGACGCGCATCGCCACTCCGTCACGCTCGAACGAAAAGTGCCCGCGTTGCAGGTGGCGGGCCGGCGGGCCGCTGGAGGCCCAGAAGGGCTCGCCTGCGGGCGAGTGAAGGGCGACCCGGCCCGACGCATCGAGCACGCGGTATGCGATCTCTTCCTTGAAGCTCTGGTAGATCCAGTCCTGCCCGTGGTCGCTGCGGCTCAGCGCGACCGGCGAGCCTGCCGCATCGAACCTCATGTGGGCGGCCAGCTTGCCGGCTTGCCAGGCGACGCGCTTGTCCAGTACTTCGGCACGGAAGGTCAGCAACGCCACGAAGCCCAGCCCGATCAACAGCATGGTCAGCGCCACGCCGACCAGGTAGGCGCCCAGCACCTTCAGGCTGAGACTATTCAGAACGGCCGATTTCTCGAAGCGCATACCCGAGGTTCCTCACATTGACGATCCGTTGACGGGAACCGATGGCCAGCAGCTTGCGGCGCAGGCGATGCAGGGCCACGTCCAGCGCGTTCGGCGTGACGGCGGTGCCCAGGCCCCAACCGGCGGCCTCGAGCGCGCCGCGGCGCACCGTTTCGCCATTCGCCTGCACCAGCAGCAGCATGATCTGCATCTCCGCGGCGGCCAGCGTCACGGTGTCTTCACCGCACTGCATGGTGCCCGCCTGCGGGCGCAGCTGCAGGTCGCCCACACAAGGATCGAGCGTGCGCTGCTCCACCGGGCGCCGCAGCAGCGCACGAACGCGCGCCACCATCTCGTCCATGGCGAAGGGCTTGGGGAGGTAGTCGTCGGCACCGGCTTCCAGGCCCTGCACGCGGTCGTGCAGCGCGTCGCGGGCGGTCAGCACCAGGCAGGGAATGCCGATCTGCGCACGGCGCATGCGCTGAAGCAAGGCGAGTCCGTCGCCATCCGGCAGCCCCCGGTCGAGGATCAGTGCGCGATACGGGATCTGCTGGATGGCGGCCCACGCAGTGTCGATGCGGGCGACCACGTCGGCCGCTATGCCGGCACCCGAGAGCCCGCTGCACATCAGGCCAGCCAGCCCTTCGTGGTCTTCGACCAGAAGAATGCGGTTCATCAGAAGCTGATCAGAAGCGGTACAGATAGCCCACGGACACCCGGTTCTCCGTCGACGTGTCGACCAGCGGGCTGTCCTTGATTTCCTTCGCGAGGCTCGTCACACCCACATCCATGAACACCGAGTGCGACGGGCTGAAGCGGTAGGTCGCCCTGGCACCCAGTTCAGCATTCACCGCGGACTCGCCGAGATAGGCGGGGCGATCGATGCGGGCCTCATTGTCACGAACGCCGTAGTAGTAGTCGACGTACTTCTTGCTCAGCCACGAGGCCGACACGCGAGGCACGAACGTCACGTTCGATGCGAGCCGGAAGGTTCTGTCCAGCCCCAGCGTGGCACGCTGTCCCTTGCTGTGGCCCGAGGCATCGGCCAGCACCTCGGCGCTCACGTCGGCCACGTCGTTGTGCCAGCTCACCTTGCCACCTGCCCAGAACCCGCCCTTGCGTTCCTGCATGCCGGAAAGGATGGGCGCGTCATCCGGTTCATAGCCGCTTTCGTCGTACCGGGCCACGAGGCTGAAGTCGATCTTCTGCGAGGCGCTGACGTCGAGGCTGGGCAGCTTGAGCTCCACGCGCGGGCCGAAGACGCGCACCCAGCGGTTGTCGAAGTACACGATGGGCAGAGCGCGGTTCTCCCTGTCGATGTCCGCATAGGCTTTCCGGGTGCTGATGGCCGCAACCCCGAGCCCCCAGGGCGATCCGGCGGGCGCATCGGCGGCTCTTGCCGCAGGTTCGTCGGTGGCGAATGCCAGGGCAGGCGCGAACAGCACGTGTAGCAGGGCCGAGGCGGCCACCCTGCGGGCGATGAAGGCGGGCAGGTTTGCGAAGCGCGGACGCGGAAGCAGGCGCATGAGCAGTGATTCCATGAAGGCCTTCCACATCGGTGTTGAGGAGGCGCGATCTTCCGCGCGAACGAATTACGGCGTACTTACCGGCCCGCCTCGGGCCACGGGAATTCGCCGGTAAGTACTCGGTAAGCCGCTTGGCGAGACATTGCGCGCTTCAAGTTCGTGCAGAGCCCATGGATCCCCGTGCCTCATTCATTGCAGACACCTCTCGCGCCTTTGGTCGTGTCCTGCCTGTCCTCGGTTTCGTCGTCGTGCTGGCCGGCTGTGCCGCGGGGCCGGGCCGTCAAGCCCCGCCGCCCAGCGCCCCGGCCGCCTGGCATGCGCCGCTGCCGCACGGCGGCAGTACCACCGCAATGCAACAGTGGTGGCAACAGTTCGACGACCCGGTGCTGACCCGGCTGATCGAGCAGGCAGAAGCGGGGAGCCCCAGCCTCGCGCAGGCCTGGGCCAACATCGAAAAGGCGCGCGCGACGCTCACGACGGCCGAAGCGGCCGGCGTGCCGGGCTTGAGCGGCAACGGCTCGCTGACGCGGGGGCGCCAGCAGCAGTCGTCGCAGCCCAGGACGGCCACCACGCGCAGCGCCGGTCTCGACGCGTCGTGGGAGATCGACCTGTGGGGCAAGGTGCGACGCAACACCGAGGCGGCGCAGGCGCGCGTGGACGCGCGCATCGACGACTGGCACGACGCCCGCGTGTCGCTGGCTGCCGAGGTGGCCGACACCTACGTGCAATACCGCGCCTGCGGGCTGCTGGCCGGTGCCTACGAGCGTGAGCTGGCTTCGACGATGCAGACCGACAAGGCGACGGCCGCGGCGGTGCGCGCCGGCTTCAGCGCGCCGTCGGACGGCATGCTGGCGCGGGCCAGCGTGGCGAGCACGCGCTCGACGCTCGTCTTGCAGCGCGCCCAGTGCGAGTTGCTGGTGAAGTCGCTAGTCGCCCTGACGGGCCATGACGAGCCGGCCTTGCGGCTGCTGCTTGCGCAAGGCGCGGCTCAGGTGCCGCAGCCGCAGTCGATCGAGGTGCACAGCGTGCCGGCCGAAGTGCTGCGCCAGCGGCCGGACCTGGCCGCGGTCGAGCGCGAGCTGGCGGCCACCAGTGCAGAGGTCGGCGCGGCCCGCGCCGACCTGTACCCCAGCCTGTCGCTGTCCGGCTCGGTCAGCCTGTCGGCGGTGAGCGGCGCGTCGTCGGTGACGACCTGGTCGTTCGGCCCGGTGCTGTCGATCCCGCTGTTCGACGGCGGCCGTCGGCGTGCGGCGGTGAGCAGCGCGCAAGCGGGCCATGCCTCGGCACTGGCCAACTGGCGCCAGCGCGTACGCACGGTGGTCAGGGAGGTCGAGCAGGCGCTGGTCAACCTCGACAGCACCGCGCAACGCGCCAGTGATGCCGAGCGCGCAGCCGGCGAATACCGCCGCCACTTCGATTCCATCGAAGCCAACTGGCGCGCTGGCAACGACAGCCTGCTGACCCTCGAAGAGGCGCGCCGCTCGGCGCTCTCGGCCGAGGTCAGCCTGCTCACGTTGCAGCGCGACCGCGTGCAGTACTGGATCGCGCTCTACAAGGCGCTCGGTGGCGGCTGGCAGCCCGGTGCGGCTGCATCGCCGCCAGTGCAGGCAAACGACACCGTCCAAGGAGGGACGTCTTGAACCGTAGATTCCTGGCTGCCATGGCGGCGGCGCTGATGGCGGCCGGCCTGGCTGCCTGTTCGAAACTGCCGGCTGGCGCGTCGGCGAATGCAGCCCAGCCACCCAGCGTGCTCACGGTCGTGAGCGTGACGCCGCGGATGCAGAACTGGCCGCAGCTGGTGCAGGCCAGCGGCCCGCTCGCAGCCTGGCAGGAAGTGATCGTCACGCCCGAGACGGGCGGCCTGCAGCTGGTGGAGTTGAAGGTCGACGTGGGCGCACAGGTGAAGCGCGGCCAGCTGCTCGCGCGCCTGGCCGATGACAGCCTGCGCAACGACCTGCGCAAACAGGAGGCCGCGGTGGCCCAGGCCCGCGCGGCCCTGGAGCAGGCGCGGTCCAACCTCGGGCGGGCGCGCCTTGCCGAAGACAGCGGCGCGCTGTCGGCACAGAGGATCGAGGAATACCGCATCGCGGTCGAGACGTCCCGGGCCTCGTTGGACTCGGCGCAGGCCGAGCTCGACGGCATCACGCTGAAGCTCTCGCAGACGCGCGTGCTGGCGGCTGACGACGGCATCGTGTCGTCGAAGAGCGCGGTGCTCGGCAGTGTGGTGAGCGCCGGAACCGAGCTGTTCCGGCTCGTGCGCCAGGGCCGCATCGAATGGCGGCCCGAGCTCGACGCGCAGCAGCTCGAGGCGGTGAAGCCGGGCCGCGTGGCACGCGTCACCCTCCACAACGGCCAGGTGGTGCAGGGCGAAGTGCGCATGGTGGCACCGGCCCTGTCGGCCAGCACCGGCCGCGCCATCGTCTACGTGAGCCTGCCCGTCGGCAACGGCACGCGACCCGGGATGTTCGGCAGCGGCAGCATCGAGCTCGACGACAAGCCGGCGCTCACGCTGCCGGCCAGTGCGGTGGTGATGCGCGACGGTCGTGCCTACGTCTACCTCGTCGGCGACGACGGAAGGGTGGCGAGCCGGCCGGTGGTGACTGGCCGCCGACGTGAAGACCGGGTCGAGATCGCGAGCGGCCTGAAGGCCGGCGAGCCGGTCGTCGCCAGCGGCGGCGCCTTCCTCTCCGAAGGTGCACACGTCACCGTCGCGACTGCGCAGGGCGCCCCCGGCGCAGCGAGCGGCAACGCAAGGGGCCGTTGATGAACTTCTCTTCCTGGTCGATCCGCCATCCGGTCCCGGGCATCCTGCTGTTCGTGCTCCTCACGGTGCTGGGCCTGCTCGGCTTCCGGCAGCTGCAGATCCAGGACTTCCCCGACATCGACCTGCCGACCATCCAGGTGAGCGCTTCGCTGGAAGGCGCTGCGCCGGAGCAGCTGGAAACGGAGGTCGCCCGCAAGATCGAGGACAAGCTCGCGTCGCTGAGCAAGCTCGACCACGTCAGGACCACCATCACCGACGGCGCCGTCAGCATCAGCGTCATGTTCGACATCGACAAGGACAGCGAAGCGGCGCTGTCGGAGGTGCGCAACGCGGTGGACAGTGCGCGGGCCGAGCTGCCCGCGAGCATGAACGACCCCACGGTGTCCAAGCTCACCACCGCGAACTCCGAGTTGATGACCTACACCATCGAGTCGCAGCGGCTGGACGAGCAGGACCTCTCCTGGTTCGTCGACAACGACGTGACGAAGGCGCTGCTCGCCGTGAAGGGCGTTGCCAAGGTCGTGCGCGTCGGCGGCGTCGATCGCGAAGTGCACGTGGAGCTCGACCCGGCGTTGATGGCGGGCCTGGGCGTCACGCCGTCGGACGTGTCGACACGGTTGAAGGCCGCGCAGCAGGAGGCCTCGGGAGGGCAGGGCGCCATCGGCGGGCAGCGCCAATCGAGCCGCATGCTCGCCGTCGTCGGCTCGCCGGCCGAGGTGGGCGCGATCAGTGTGCCCATCGCCGATGGCCGCTACGTGCGCCTGGACCAGGTGGCGCGCATCAGCGACACGCATGCCGAACGCTCCACGCTGGCCTTCCGCGATGGCATGCCGGTGATCGGCTTCCAGGTCACGCGCTCGCGCGGCTACTCCGACGTCGGCGTGGCCGAAGACGTGCGCGCGGCGATCGGGCGCTTCGCCCAGGCCCACACGGAGGTGCGCATCGCCGAAGCGAGCAACACCGTGACGCGCATCGAAGAGAACTACGAAGGCTCGATGCACCTGCTGCTCGAGGGGGCGCTGCTCGCCGTCGTGGTCGTCTGGTGGTTCCTGCGCGACTGGCGCGCGACGCTGATCTCGGCCACCGCGCTGCCGCTGTCCATCATTCCGGCCTTCGGCTTCATGGCACTGGCCGGGTATTCGTTGAACACGGTGACGCTGCTGGCGCTGTCGCTGGTGGTCGGCATCCTGGTCGATGACGCGATCGTCGAGATCGAGAACATCGAGCGCCACCTGAATATGGGCAAGACGCCCTTCCAGGCGGCGATGGAGGCGGCCGACGAGATCGGCCTGGCGGTGATCGCCACCACGTTCACGCTGGTGGCGGTGTTCCTGCCCACGGCCTTCATGGGCGGCATACCCGGCAAGTTCTTTCGCCAGTTCGGCGTCACCGCCTCGGTGGCGGTGCTCGCGTCGCTGCTGGTGGCGCGGCTGCTGACGCCGATGATGGCTGCCTATCTGCTCAAGCCCCGCGAGGCCGGCCACGGCGAAGTCTCGACCGATGGGCCGGTGATGACCCGCTATCTGGGCTGGGTGCGCCATGCGCTCACGCATCGAAAGAGCGCGATGCTCGCCACCGCGCTGTTCTTCGGCCTCTCCGTGGCCGTCGTGCCGTTCCTTTCCACCGGCTTCCTGCCGGCGCCGGACAGGGCGCAGAGCCGAGTGACGCTGACGCTGCCGCCCGGCAGCACGCTGGACGACACGGCGACGATGACCCAGGACGCAACGCTGCTGCTGTTCTCGGTGCCTGAAGTGAAGAGCGTCTTCGTCTCCGCGGGCACGGCCAGCAGCTCCGAGGGCCCGAGGACTTCGTCGATGGCTGACGTGACGAGTGCCACGCTCACGGTCGGGCTGGTGCCCCGCGGCGAGCGGGCGCTCAAGCAGCCAGGCGTCGAAGCCAGGATGCGTGAGTTGCTGCGGCAGCTGCCGGGCGTGCGCGTCGCGGTGGGCGGTGGCGGCAGCGGTGAGTCGCTCGAGATCACGCTCGCCAGCGACGACGCGAAGTCGCTGACCACCGCTGCGCAGCAGGTCGAGGCACAACTGCGCACCCTCAAGGGCATCGGCAACGTGAAGTCCAGCGCGGCGCTGCAGCGGCCGGAGATCCAGGTGCGGCCCGACCACGCCCGTGCCGCGGCGCTGGGCGTTACCTCCGAATCGCTGGCGCAGGCGGTGCGCCTGGCCACCTATGGCGACTATTCGACCGCCTTGCCCAAGCTCAACCTGCCTCAGCGCCAGATCCCGATCCGCGTGACCATGGAGACCTCTGCGGTGCGCAACAGCCTGGACGCCGTGTCGTCGCTGCGCGTGGCCGGCAGCCAAGGCACGGTGAGCCTCGGCTCGGTGGCCGAAGTCACCCTGGGGAGCGGGCCGTCGCAGATCGACCGCATCGACCGCTCGCGCAACGTGACGCTCACCGTGGAGCTGAACGGTCGCCCCATCGGCGACGTGCGGCGCGAGGCGATGGCCCTGCCGGCGCTGCGTTCACTGCCGGCCGGCGTGCACCGCGTCGAGCAGGGCGACCTGCAGCGCATGTCCGAGCTGTTCGCCAGCTTCGGCGTGGCCATGGCCGTGGGCGTGTTCTGCATCTACGCGGTGCTGGTGCTGCTGTTCCACGACTTCCTGCAGCCGGCGACCATCCTGAGCGCGCTGCCGCTGGCGCTGGGCGGTGCCTTCCTGTCGCTGTGGATCACGCACCAGCCGTTCTCGATGCCGGTGGTGATCGGCGTGCTGATGCTCATGGGCATCGTGACGAAGAACTCGATCCTGCTGGTCGAGTACGCCATCGTCGCGCGCCGCGACCGCGGGATGAGCCGGCTGGAGGCGCTCATCGATGCCTGCCACAAGCGCGCACGTCCGATCGTCATGACCACGTTCGCGATGGGCGCCGGCATGCTGCCGAACGCCCTGGGCCTGGGCGCCGAGCCGAGCTTCCGTCAGCCGATGGCCATCGTCGTGATCGGCGGCCTGCTCACGTCCACGCTGCTGAGCCTGCTGGTCGTGCCGGTGGTCTTCACCTACGTGGACGACCTGCTGCAACCGGCCTGGCGACGGCGCGCGGGGAACATTGCGCGTGCCGCGGTGTCGTTCGTGTTGCGCCGTCGACGTGGCGGCGTCTCGACGTAGGGGCCATCGTCGGGCCGCCGGCGGGGCGGCCTGCAGCGACATGCGACGACGGTCACCGATAGCGCTTCACGATCGCCTGGTAGGGGGCACCGCTCGGCCGAGTCGATGCTGCGCAGCATCAACGACATCCTCGGCTTCTCGAAGCCGGCAAGCTCGACATGGAGGTGCTCACGTTCGACATGGGAAGCGTGATGGACGACCTGGCCAACCTGGTCGGCATGAAGGCCGAGGAGCGGGGCCTGGAGCTGGTGTTCGCGCTGCCGCCGGACCTGCCCAGCGCCCTGGTGGGCGATCCGTCGCGGCTGGGGCAGGTGCTCATCAACCTGGGCAACAACGCGGTCAAGTTCACTGAACGGGGTGAGGTCGTCGTTGCCGTCGAAGTGCTCGAGCGCGACGCCAGCTCGGTGCGCCTGCGCTTCGAAGTGCACGACACCGGCATCGGCGTCACGCCTGAAGCGCAGCAGCGGCTTTTCAAGCCGTTCTCGCAGGCCGACTCGTCGACCAGCCGCCGATTCGGCTGCACCGGGCTGGGCCTGGCGATCAGCCACCACCTGGTGCGCATGATGAGCGGCGAACTCGGGGTCGACAGCGTGCCGGGGCTGGCGCTCGCTCGACGGCGCAGCGGCGTGAGCCGGCGAGGCTCATCTTCTCCGTGCGTCTTCGTGAGCCATCGGCCGGTGCGTGCCGGTTGGCAAGGCATGTCCTGAAGACGAGCATCCCATCAAGCGCCTCAAGAAGCAGCAGGCTGAGACGAAGGCTCCCCAGCCTGCTGACCCTCCTTGTGTTCGATCAGCCGGGCCAGTTTCTCCAGGCGCTTTTCTTCGTACGAGCGGCTGTACCGCGTGAACAGGTCTGCGCCTTCCTTCTTCACCAGTGTGTCGCGCTCGTACTTCTCGAACCGGCCCAGCAGGGTGTCCCCCTTCTTGTTCACCGGTTCATCCTTCGGAAATCCCAGCGAATCACGGGCGTCCAGCACTTCGTCGATGGCGTTGCGCTTCATCGCATGCTTGAAGAACGCTGGCTCGAGCAGCATCTCCGGCTCCAGGCCCACGGCGAGCTTGTGGATGCCGGCAGCGGCATGTCCCACCATGTCGTGGGCCCATGCGTGCAGATCCTTGATGCCTTGACTCGCCGCTGCCTTCTTGGCTGCAGTCAACGCGAAGATGTTGCAGCCCTCGTCGCTGACTTGCACGCCGGTGGGCAAGATGGTGACCTGGATCCTCAGATCCTTCAGTGTTTCATCGTTGCCCCGTGCCCGCTCGATCTCCGACAGCAGTGACTTGTGCAGCTTCACGCCCGGGAGATCTTCCGGCTTGGGCTTGATGCTGTCGACGACGACGATGGACAAGGTCGTCGGCACCGGCTGGCCGAGCACCTGCATCGACATCGCGGCAGCGTGCGTGTTGTCGTCTGTCAGTACGCAGCTGTGGGGCTTCTCCGGGTGGTGAAGTGCCTTCTTCATGGCATCTTGCACGCCCCAGTCCTTGAGGGAAACGTTCGTGCCCACGCTGCACACGCAGAGGTCCAGTTCGGCATTGCGCGCGTTCTCGACCTTGACCAGGTCGCGCAGGAACTGGCCGTCATAGAGCTTCATGGGTGCCTCGTCACTCCGGTAGGCCTTCAGGAGGGTGAAGTGATAGCCGTACGTCTTCAAGGAGTCCGGGTTGTGCGTGTTGATCGGAACGCGCGGAGCCATCCGGTTGTCGGGGCTGTATGCGCCATCGGCTTGTGCGCTGGCTTTGGCGCTGCGGGGCTCGATATCGGTGTGGCCGATGGCTCTTGCGGGAGGCGATGCGTCGGCCTTGCTGGAGCCTGCCTCGGCGCGGCTTGATTCGGCAGCTGCCGGGGTGGTGGTGAGTCTTCCGCTGGAAGACTGGACGTTTCTCATGCGTGACGGTGATGGATCAGGGTGTGTTCGGCCTGAGTCTCCAAGAGCGCGCGCCGGCGTGGCCTTGCGCATCGGAAGTCATAGGCTGCCATGCGAAGGTCATGTGACGAGCGTGGGACCGAGCCGCGGGATGCCGGTATCGCCCAGCCGAGCCTGAGGGGCAAGGCGCTGCAGTTTGTTCCAGCTCAAACCCGTTTGCGCCGCTGCCCGCTAGGCTGGTGCCATGACCGCACTCACCTGGACCGAAGACCTGCGCCTGAACCACCTGCAGATGGACCGCACGCACGAAGAGTTCGTCGAGCTGCTTGCGCAGGCACGCGCGGCACTCGAAGCGGGCGACAACCTGCAGGCGCTTGCGGACTTCGAGCGGCTGATCGAGCACACGGTCGAACACTTCGCGCAAGAAGACCGCTGGATGCTGGCCACCGGCTTTGCGCCCGAGAACTGCCACACGCGCCAGCACGCCACCGTGCTGACGCTGATGCGCGAGGTGCTGCGGCTTGCGCGCGAAGAGGCTCGCTGGGAGCCGCTGGGCATCCTGGTGCGTGAGCTGGCGCTGTGGTTCCCACAGCATGCGCAGATGATGGACGCGGGCCTGGCTCAGCACATGGCCGAGGTGGGTTTCGATGCCGCCACGGGGCGCATCGACGGTGCGTTGCCCGAAGAGGCCATCACGCGCTGTGGCAGTGCCGGCTGCCGGTAGGCGCGGGGTGCCGCACGCCCTCCGGCGGTGCACTTGTGCGCGGCTCGGCAAGGTGGTGGGTCATTCGCCAGAGGCATCATTCAGAAGTCACGTTTTGGTCGTGACTTCGCAAGGACTGTTGCAAAGAATGCGGCCCCCATGCACTCTTCTTGCCGCGGTTCTTCTTCTTCAATAGCCGCAACAGCCGAAAGCCACTCAGGAATCACACCGTGGTGCAGGGACATGGCGCTGCGCTTGGCAGTCGGCGTCTCTTTGCTGTTGGCCTGTGGGTACGCCAGCGCTCATGTCAAGTGGTTCACAGGCTGGAACACCGTGCTCCCGCCGCGTGAGCCATCAAGGGTGTTCTCTTCATCGCAGTGGCAGGTGTTGTTCTGGGTTGCGGTTGCCACGATGGCGACTCTTGCGTGGGTTGACCGTCGGCTCACGCATGGCGAGAGTGCCTGGGTTCAGCTGAGCGAACGCATGCATGTGAAAGCGCAGCCGAAGGCCCTCGCGTTTCTGCGGGCGGGCGTCTGTGTCTACTGGCTGCTTGTGACGTTGGGTTTACCGCAGCCCGTGTACCTCACGCCTGAGCTGGCTGCGCCGCAGGCCGTGCGTTTCGTGCAGATGGCTGGTGCAGTGCTGGTGCTTTGGCGTGCCACCAGCTGGATGGCGGGCTTGTGCCTGGTGGGACTCTATGCCGGCGCGGTCATGCAATATGGATGGTTCCACTTGCTCGACTACCCGATCTTCCTGTCGGTGGGCGCTGCCTTGTTGCTGCCGCTCTTGAATCGCGCCGACGAGGCGGTGCTCGCAATGAAGCTGCTGCGCTGGGGCGCAGCGATCACGTTGCTTTGGGGCGGCGCGGAAAAGCTCGAATACCCCGAGTGGAGCTTCGGGCTCCTGGAGCACAGCAGCGTGCTGTCGCTCGGGTTGTCGCCGGAACTCGCGATGCAGGTCTATGGCTTTGGAGAACTTGCCATGGCTTTTGGTCTGCTCGCGTTCGGCATCGGCTCGCAGGTGGCGGCCGCAATGCTCCTGTTCGTGTTCCTGGCAGCCGTTCCGGCTTTTGGCTGGGTCGACTTGGTGGGGCACAGCGGCATCCTCGTTGTGTTGATCCTGCTGACGCTGGTGAGGTCCTATACGGTTTCGCCGATGGTGCAGCCGCTGCAATACGCGGTTTCACGCGCCGTGATGTTTCCTTTCATGGTTGTCGGCCTGTGCGTTGCGTACTACGGCCTGCATGGGCTCTTCGTCGATTTCCACTGAAGGTCTTGGCGCTTCGGCTTGTTGTTGCCACGGCAACCAGCCAACCGCCGCCAACCGCGCAGCAGCTGATTCGGCGGCTCACAGCGGCGAACCGTCCATGTGCGTGAAGCGGCGTACGTTGCGTTCGTCGTCGTAGTGCAGGACGACGTCGTGATCGGGGTAGTGCGTCGCCCCCTTCGTCGAGCGTGTGCCCACGACCAGGAAGACGGCATCGCCGCTGGAGCGGTTCTCCAGACAGTGCGCCACCGGTCGGCCCGCGGCCCAGGCCGCGGCGTCGCCTCTGCGCAGCACGGTTTCTTCGTCTTCCACGAGAACGAGCTCGCCTTCGAGCAGGTAGAGGAATTCGTCTTCGGTCTCGTGCCAGTGCCGGTGCGAAGACCGTGAGCCGGGCGGCAGCCTTTCAAGCAGCACGCCGAACTGCGTGAGGCCGGCCTGCTCGCCGAGCACGAGCTGGGCATAGGGGCCGTCGTTCTGGCCGCTTATGCGGTTAGGCACGCCTGGGTGTTGCCGCCATTCGGTGAGGTTGAGCTTGGGCATGAGGGGCTCCCTGTATCGAGTGCTGGTGCAACGCGCATCCCGCGCAGCACTATCACCCGTCGCGGTGCAGGCGGCAAGCCTCCCACTTCGCCAGGAGGTCGAGGCCAGGGGCCGTGGCAAGGCCGTCGGGATTTCGCGCTCTACCGCCTTGCTTCGCCTGTGGACGCCCTCCGGTTCGGGGGGGCCGATAGGGTTGCGAGCCATAGTAGCTGTAGTAGGTGGTTGTACTCGTCATGCCCAAGTTGACATCGATATTTAGCTGTTTTCGATCCCAGACGCATCACGAATCCAACCCACTCGCCACCACTGCACCGCTCGCGCATTCCGGCCCTGGCAACGTCTCGCCGGCCTCCGATGCGCCCGTGCCTCTTCGGGGCTCGGCCGATGAAAGCATGGCACCCAGAAGGCAGGGAGTGCTTCCGCCGATTTCCGAGCCACCATCTGCCCCGCAAGCTGTGCCGAGCCGGCAGAGCGGAGTTGCCGGCCTTTCATCTTCGACGCGAGGAGCCGCGCAGGATGCGGCCTTGCTGAGCTGGTCCGCCAACGGTACGGCGCTGTTGGAAATGCGCAAGCTGGCTGTAGAGATGGGGCCCGACCCGATCCTCCCGGGGCTCAACTGGGGCAAGGCGGAGAAGTCGTTGAAAGGCGAGCGCTACGGCGAACTGCTGGCCTGCGTGATGGCCGATGTGCGAACGCTTTCGCAGCAGGTCGGCGTGCAGCCGGCAGATGCGGCCGAGATGATGCGCCGTGGTGTTTGCGATGGTGCGGTCGCTGCAGAAGAGCCTGGGCAATTGCGCAATCTCCTCAAGTTCCTGCTCTACGGCGCACGCGAGAAGTTGAGTGCCGAAGCCGAGCTGGGTGAAGTGATGCGGCAGCATCCCGCGTTCCGCGGCTTTCCGGTGCAGGAAGCGTGGCGTCTTTGCATGGACGAGGACCGTTGGCATGAGCCTGGTGGTGCCGATGGCCTGCGGTTTGACAACGAGCCGGGCTACATGGGTGCGATGCTCCGCGGCCTGACGGGGGTTATCCAAGACAACTTGAAGCGCCCCGGCCGTGTGCCGAATGCAGCGGAGTTCGAGATGCTGCACGATGCGGCAGTGAGCGGCGTGTTCTCGCGTGAATTCTTCAAGGCATTGAGAATTGACGGGCCCACTACCACTGCAGCGATCGATACGTTGACCGCACCGCACGTGGATTACGCAGATGCGACGAAGAAGGCTGCGGACATCATGGAGGACATGCTGCCGGAGCAGCTCACCCACATGCAGAGGGGTTATCGCGGCACGCAAGGCGCTCAATATGAGCTGGAGCCGGGCTGGAACCTCAGCGAGAAGGGATTGGCCGAGCTGCAGAAGGCCGAGCGCGGCTTCAAGGGCTGGGTCAAGCTGAGGACCAACGGGGCCCCCATGTCCAGCTGGCCTCGCAATGGGCAGAGCAAGGCAAGTTGCAATGGTTCTGCGCGTTCAAGACCACGGAGGAGTGCGAGTCACTGGCCGACAAGGTACTTGGCTCGCATGCAAAGGCCATCCGCAGTGAAAAGTCTGACGACGGCAAATTGCGTCTCATCGCGCAGACCTGCCGAACGCTGGAGCAGGCCCATCTCTTCAATGACGGCAACGCTCGCACGGTTGGCTTCCTGATGCTGAATCGCCTGCTGCTCAGCGCAGGCCTGCCGCCGGCGATGATGTCCAACCCCAACGAGTTCGACGGTTTTTCGCTTAACGAGCTCGTGCAGAGCATCAAGCAAGGGCAAGACAAGTTCGCTCAGTACGCAGGGCCATCGCAGGCTTGAGCAGGATGGGCGCCGAAGTGGCGGGTGTGGGGGGCGCCCCCCACCCCCCCCCACACGGGCCCACGGGCCCCCCGGCCCCCCCCCCCCCCCCCCGGGCCTCACCCCCCCCGGCCCCCCCGCCCCCCCCCCCCCCCCC
>CAMLLU010000076.1 GCA_946480925.1 uncultured Rivibacter sp. | reverse complement strand
GCCTGATGGCGCTATCAAAGGATCTTTTCGCACGGCGATAGCGGCTCCGACCCTCACCACCAGCCCGCGAACGGCTCTTCAGCCGGGCGCGCTCCGGGCTTGAACTTCCATGGCGCACAGGCCTGCGGCCCCTGCAAACGCTCGCGCACGGCGCAGGGCCTAGAATTCGCCCTTCGGCACAGCCGCCGCCCCGCCGTAGTTCAATGGATAGAACGAGCGCCTCCTAAGCGCTAGATGTGGGTTCGATTCCCGCCGGGGGGGCCACCCGCCGCCATGCCGACACAACCCGAGTCCGACGACGACCAGCAGCGCAGCGAAGAGCGCTTCCAGCTGCTGGTGGACAGCGTGCAGGACTACGCGATCTTCATGCTCGATCCGCGGGGCCACATCGTCAGCTGGAACCGCGGCGCACAGAAGATCAAGGGCTGGAGCGCCGAAGAGATCATCGGACGCTCGTTCGAAACTTTCTACCCCCAAGAAGCCATCGCATCCGGCTGGCCGCAGGAAGAGCTGCGCCGCGCCGTGCGCGACGGCCGGTTCGAAGACCAGGGTTGGCGCATCTGCAAGGGCGGTCGGCGCATCTGGGCCAACGTGGTGATCACCGCGCTGAAAGACGAGAAGGGCCAGCTGCGCGGGTTCGCCAAGGTGACGCGCGACCTCACCGAAACGCGCCGGCAGCAGGAGGAGCTGCGCCGCAGCGAAGAGCAGCTGCGCCTGCTGGTCGAGTCAGTGAAGGACTACGCGATCTTCATGCTCGACACCGAAGGTCACATCCGCACCTGGAACAGCGGCGCCACGGCCATCCATGGCTACGCGGCGCACGAGGTGCTGGGCCAGCATTTCTCGATGCTCTTCACGTCCGAAGACCGCGCCGACGGTGCGCCGGCCGAAGAGTTGAGGCGGGCACAGCACGAAGGCCGGGTGGTGAGCCAGGGCTGGCGCGTGCGCAAGAGCGGCGGCATGTTCTGGGCCGACGTGGTGGTCACGCCAGTGATGGACGAGAACGGCCTGCTGCGCGGCTACGCCAAGGTCACACGCGACCTGAGCCAGCACCGCCGGCTGGCCGAGCTGGAACAGGCGAGCCAGCGCATGAGCGAGTTCCTGGCCATGCTGGGCCACGAGCTGCGCAACCCGTTGGCACCGATCCGCAACGCGGCGAGCATCCTGCAGCTGCAGCCCGACCTGCCCGAGCGGGTGCAGCGTACGCGCGACATGATCGCGCGGCAGGTGAGCCACCTCACCCGGCTGGTCGACGACCTGCTCGACGTGGGGCGCATCGTCACCGGCAAGATCCTGCTCAAGAGCGAACCGCTCGACTACCGCGACGTCGTGCAGGCCAGCGTGGAGGCGGCCACGCCGTTCATCGAGCAGCGCCGGCACCAGCTCACGGTGTCGCTGCCCGACAGGCCGCTGCCGATGGTGGGCGACTCGACCCGCCTGGCGCAGGTGCTGCAGAACCTGCTGCACAACGCCGCGCGCTACACGCCTGAAGGCGGCGAGCTGTCGCTCACGGTGGCGATGAACGGCGCAACGCTGATGACTTCGGTAGCCGACAACGGCATCGGCCTGGCGCGCGAGTCGCTGGAGCGCATCTTCGACCTGTTCGCACAGGGTGAAGCGGCGCGGCAGCCGAACGACAGCGGCCTGGGCATCGGCCTGAGCCTCGCACGCACGCTGATCGAGCAGCATGGCGGCACGGTCACCGCGCGCAGCGAAGGCCTGGGCAAGGGCAGCACGTTCGTCGTGCGCCTGCCGCTGGGTGGCGTGCCGCAGCAGGCGGCGCAGGGCTGAGAAGGCGAGGCAGAGCCGCAGCCCGGCGTCAAGCCACCCGGGTGCCTTGCGTCGTGTCGAACACCGGCCGCAGCAGCGTGGTGAACTGCTCGGCCGGCATCGGCCTCCCGAGGTGATAGCCCTGGGCCTCGTCGCAGCCGTGCTGGCGCAGGAAGGCCAGCTGTTCCGCGCTTTCCACGCCTTCGGCCACGATGCCGACCTTGAGCCGGTGCGCCATCGCGATGAGTGCGGCGGCCAGCCGGCTTTCGCCCGCGGACGCGGGCACGGCGGTGAGGAAGCTGCGGTCGATCTTGAAGCGATCGACCGGCAGCTCGCGCAGGTAGGCGAGGCTCGAATAGCCCACGCCGAAATCGTCGATGGCGATGCGCACGCCGAGCGAGCGCAGGCTGGCCAGCACGGTGGCAGTCTTGAGCGTGTCGCGCACGATGGCGCTTTCGGTGATCTCGAGTTCGAGCTGCGAAGGCAGCAGGCCGGTGGACAGCAGCACCGCCGAGATCTGCTCGACCAGGCCTTTCGAGTCGAGCTGGCGCGGCGAGAGGTTCACGCCCACGCGCAGCGCATGGCCCGTGGTTTCACGCCAGCGGCGCGCCTGGGCGCAGGCCTGGCGCAGCACCCACTCGCCGATGGGCACGATGAGGCCGGTCTCTTCGGCCAGCGGAATGAACTCGACCGGCGGCACCATCACGTCCGGTGAACGCTGCCAGCGCAGCAGCGCTTCGGCACCCACCAGCTTGCCGGTCGCGCAGTCGAACTGCGGCTGGTAGTGCAGCACCAGCTCGCCGCGGTCGATGGCACCGTGCAGGTCGTTCTCGAGCCGCAGCCGCTCGGCGCTCGCCTGGCTCATGCTCTCTGAATAGACCTGGTGGTTGTTGCGGCCCTGCGATTTGGCGTGGTACATGGCCACGTCAGCCGCGCGCATCAGCGAAGCAGCGTCGTGCCCGGCCTCGGGGAAGGTGGCCACGCCGATGCTGGCCGTCACCCGCAGCTCGTGCGAGCCGGCCTGCATGGGCTCGCCCAGCACGGCGAGCACCTTGCGCGCCACCGCTTCGCAGTCGGCCTGCTGCGTGCCTTGCGCCAGGCGCGGCAGCAGCACCACGAATTCGTCGCCACCCATGCGCGCCACCGTGTCGCTGCCGCGCACCGCATGCGAAATGCGCTGCGCCACGTTGCGCAGGATGGTGTCGCCCACCGGGTGGCCAAGCGAGTCGTTGATGTTCTTGAAGCGGTCGAGGTCGATGAACATCAGCGCCACGGAGGTCATCTCGCGGCGCGCGCGCGCCAGCGCCTGGTTCAGCCGTTCTTCGAGCAGCGTGCGGTTGGGCAGGCCGGTGAGCGCGTCGTGCTGCGCGAGGTGGCGAATGCTTTCTTCGGCGCGCTTGCGCTCGGTCACGTCGTAGGCAATGCCGAGGAAGCCGGTCAGGTCGCCATGCTCGTTGTGCAGCGCGGTCACCGTGAGCACCACCGGCACGCGCTGGCCGTCGTGGCGCACGAAGGTCCACTCGCGCTCTTCTGGGTCGCCGCGGCGCGCGCGGGCGGCCAGCACCTCGAAGCCGGGGGCGATCTCGCGGCCGAGCTCCTGCGTCAACTGGCGCGCGCGCTGCGCCACTTCGACCGGGTCGTGGAAGAGCTCGGGCGTGGCCAGGCCCACCACGCTTTCGGCGGATCGGCCCAGCAGCACTTCGGCGGCCGGGTTGATGGCCTGCACGACGCCCTGCGGGTTGGTCGCGATGATGGCGAACGGCGCGCTGTTGACGATGGTGCGCCGCAGGGTGTCGGCCTCGCTGGCCTGGCGGCTGTAGGTGCGTGCCAGCGCCGTGGCGCGCGAATAGCGGGCCGCCCACACGCGCAGTGCCCACCACATCACCAGGCTCAGCACCATGCCTTGCACCAGCAGCGACAGCGGCTGCGGCGCGGTGAAGTAATCGGCCGGACGGCGCGTGAGTTCGAAGCGCCACATGCGTCCGCCCACCGACTGCACGTGCACGCGGCGATCGGCGTTGGCCACCTGCGGCGGAGGCACGTAGCTGTGGGCCCAGTCGGTGGCGCCGTCGAACACCACGCTGTGCGGCTCGGGCGTGGTGGAGAGGTCGTAGCCGTCGTCGCCTTCGTCGGTGATGCGGATGTGGAAGCGGCTGGCCACGTGGTCGCGCAGCGCGTACTTCATCACGTCGCCCGCGCGCACCGCCACCGAGACCTGGCCGGCAAACGCCTTGCGCCGCGCCTCCGTGGTGTTCTGCCGCCCGCTGGCGTACAGCGCCGCGCGGATGATGAAGCCGCGCTCAGCGCCGCCGCTGCCGCCGGCGCTCAGCAATTGCGGTGAAGACACCGCCGGGCCGCCGAGGTCGCGCACGCGATCGAGCGTGCGCCGCCAATGCGTGTCGGCCAGCAGGTCGGCGCCGACGAGGCCCTCGTGGCCGGGCTCCGGCTCCACGAACAGCACCGGCATGTATTCCGGGCGCGGTTCGGGCGGCACGATGGCAAAGCGCTCCACGCCTTCGGCGCGCGCCAGCTGCTCGAGCATGGGGCGCTGCGCATGCGTGATGAGCGGCGCGTACTGGATGGACTGCAGCGCGGGGTAGCGGTCTTGCGTATGCAGCGCGACGAAGTGCTCGTGGAATTCCGCGCGGCTGACGTCGTCGCTCGCACGAAACAGTGCCGCCAGGCTGACCGCGAGGTCGAGGTAGCGCTCCATGTATTCGCCCACCCGCGCGGCCTGGTCGATGACCAGCACGTCGAACGCCTGGTCGTCGGCCTCGCGGGCCCGCTCGACGCTGTCTTGCCACAGGATCGCGCTGATGGCCAACCCGGCGAGCAGCACGGCATCCGCCAGCCGCTTGGAGGAGGCGATGCGTCGCAGGAAAGGAGGCAGGCGCAGGTTCAAGGTGGACCGCAGGCAGGGAGAAGCGAGGCTGGTGGGCGCAGCGACCGCGATGCTAACGTGCAGGCCCTCCGTTCGTGTAACCCTTCGATAGCGCTGTCTCCTTTCAGCGCTCGGGCTGAAAGCGTCATGTCAGGCTCTTGGCCGGTACTAATGACGGAATGGCTCAAGCCTTGTGACGACGCGTGTTCGCCTGCAGAGCCGCCACCTTTGCCATGGCTTGATCCGCTTGCGCGAACTGCGCCACGAGCGCATCGATGAACAGCCGTGCGCGCGCAGGCAGAAACTGGCGCGAAGGGAACACCACCTGAATGGGGGCCCGATTGCCGCTCCATTGCGGCAGCACCTCGACCAGACGTCCTTCTGCAAGCTCCGCCGCCACGTCCCACACGGAGCGGCGAATCAGGCCAAGGCCGGCAAGTGACCAGTCATGGGCCTGCTCGCCGTTGTCGGTGACGAGGCGGCCGTTGACCCGCACGTTGACGGCACCGCCGGTGGTGGCCTCGTGCGGTTCGAAGTGCCAGTCAGCGTAGGGTGATGCACCGCCGCGGCTCACCACGATGCAGTCGTGCCGTGCAAGGTCTTGCGGCGTGCGGGGCATGCCGCGCCGCTTGAGGTAGGCGGGTGCCGCGCACACGACGCGCCGGTTCTGCGCCAGCGGGCGAGCCACGAGTCGCGAGTCGGCCACCTCACCGATGCGCACCGCGCAATCGAAGCCGCTTTCCAGAATATCCACCACCGCATCGGACAGCGAGAGCTGCACCGATACGCGCGGGTGGCGCTCCATGAAGCGCGCCAGTGCGGGCCCGACGCAACGGCGACCCAGCGCCACCGGCGCGGATACGCGCAATAGCCCGCGCGCCTCGCGCCGCCCCTGCAACAGCGCGGCTTCGGCGTCTTCCACGTCCGCGAGGATGGCCTTGCAGCGCTCGAAGTACAGCGCGCCCTCTTCTGTGAGCGAAAGCCGCCGCGAGCTACGCTGCACCAGGCGTACGCCGAGCTGCGCCTCCAGACGAGCGAGCCGCTTGCTGCCGACTGCGGGCGAGAAACCGAGCTCCCGCCCCGCGGCTGACAGGCTGCCCGCAGTGATGGCATGGACGAAGAGCTTCATGTCTGACAGATCGGCCATGGTTGCCCTCATCTTCAACCAATCGGAATAGCTGCTTGTTCGATGAAGTGCATTCTCATGCGGATTGGAAATGACGACGATTCGGGCTCTGTCGTTTCCCTCCGTCATATCCGACCTCAGGACCTGCTCATGAACAAGCACATGCTCGCCGCCTCCATTGCTGGCCTAGCCTCCGTCGCCAGCCTGGCCACTCCCGCCGACACGTTGCCCTTGCCGAGATCGGTCATCGTGGACGCATCGCTTTCTGCGACCCAGCGCGACTCGATGACTCTCGCCGCACGCCGCTACTACGCCTTCTGGAACACCGGTGACCACGCCTACGCGAAGGCCGCGCTGGCGGCCGACTTCATGGACCGAAATCTACCGATCGGCCGCCCCCAGGGGCCGGAAGGACCGGTGGTGGCCTCGAAGAGCTTCCGCGCGGCAGTGCCAGACCTGCAGCTCGAGGTCGAAGAGATGCTGATCGTGGGCGACCGCGTGATCGGCCGCTTGCGCTTCAAGGGCCATTTCACCGGCACGTTCGGCAGCGGCGTCGACGCCCGCCGTGGCGACGGCCGCGCGATCGACTTCATTGCCACCGACATCTACCGCATCGCCAACGGGCGCATCGCGGAGAACTGGCACCTGGAGGACAACCTCGCGCTGCTGCAGCAGCTGGGCATGAAGCTCCAGTAAGCAGTTCGCCGACGCGCTTGCTCACTGCCCCGGCGAGGACTCGCGCATCGAGCGCGAGAGCAGCAACACCGGAATGAGCCCCACCAGCACGATGGCCAGCGACGGCAGTGCCGCTTCCGACAACCGCTCGTCGCGCGCCAGCTGGTAGGCCACCACGGCCAGCGTGTCGCTGTTGAAAGGCCGCAGCACCAGCGTGGCCGGCAGCTCCTTCATCACGTCCACGAACACGAGCAACGCCGCGGCCAGCGCCGAGCGCTTGAGCAGCGGCGCATGCACGCCGAAGAAGAGTCGCCGGCGCCCCACGCCCAGCGTGCGGGCCGACTCGTCGAAGTGCAGCGGGATGCGCGCGTAGCCCGACTCCACCGAGTGGAAGGCCACCGCCGAGAAGCGCACCAGGTAGGCATACACGAGCCCGAGCAGCGTGCCGGTCATGAGCGCAGCCGCTCCTGAGCCCGGCCATTGCGCCTGCACCCACCCCACCGGCAGCAGGATGCCCACCGCGATCACGGCACCGGGCACGGCATAGCCCAGAGAGACCACGCGTGAAGCGGAACGCAGCAACGGTTGCGGGCGCACGCGCAGCGCAAACGCCAGCGCCAGCGCCAGCCCCGCAGCCAGCACGGCGCTGCCGGTGGCAAGCTTGAAGCTCGTCCAGCCCCATTGCGCGAAGCGGTCCCACGGCAGGCCGAACTCGCCATGGCGCGCTTCGCTCCACATCAGGCGCAACAGCACCAGCACCGGCAGCACGAAACCCAGCAGTACCGGCAGCGCGCACACCAGCCAGGCCAGCACGGCCCGTGCGCCCCCCAGCACCAGCGGCCGCGCCTCGGCGCTGTGGGCCGGGCCGCGCCGGGCCGTGGCGAAACGCAGCCGCTTCTGTGCCCGCTGCTCCAGCCACACCAGCGCGGCCACCAGCGCCAGCAACAGCGTGGCCAGCTGCGCAGCGGCCAGGCGGTCGTCCATCACCAGCCAGGCCTTGTAGATGCCGGTGGTGAAGGTGTTGAGGCCGAAGTAGGAGCCCACGCCGTAGTCGGCCAGCGTTTCCATCAGCGCCAGGGCCACGCCGGCGGCCAGCGCCGGGCGCGCCAGCGGCAGCGCCACCTCGCGCACGCGCCGTGCCGGGCTCGCACCGAGCAGGCGAGCCGCTTCCATGAGCGCGATGCCACGTTCGGTGAGTGCCGCGCGCGTGAGCAGGTAGGCGTAGGGATACAGGCACAGAACGAACAGCAGCATCGCGCCCCACAGGCTGCGCACGTCCGGCCACAGTGCGCCTTGGGCGCCCGTGAGCGCGCGCAGGGCGGACTGCAGGGGCCCGCTGAACTGCAGGAAGTCGGTGTAGGCGTAGGCCAGCACGTAGGCGGGCATGGCCAGCGGCAGCAGCAGCGCCCATTCGAAAAAGCGCCGCCCCGGGAATTCGAACAGGCTCACCGCGGCTGCGGTGGCGCCCCCCACCACGGCCACGCCCGTGGCCACTGCCAACGCGAGCCAAAGCGAGGTCCAGGCGTAACCCGGCAGCACGGTCCGTGCCTGGTGTTGCAGCAGCGAAAGGCTTTCGCCGCTGAGGCCGAACCACGAACCCAGCACGCCCAGCACCGGCAGCGCCAGCACGGCACACAGCACGACGATCAGGCGCATGACGGGGGTACGTCCAAGGCCGCGCGGCTGCGGCCCGAAAGGAAAATGAGAACGATCTTCATTTGTAAGTGGCCGGTATCATAGGCCGATGTTTCTTGAGCTTGACCACGTTTGCGTGCAGTACCCGGGCACTTCGCAAGGGGTGCGGGCGGCGGTGGATAAAGTGTCGCTGGCCTTGACGGCCGGGCAGATCGGCGTGCTGATCGGGCCCTCGGGCTGCGGCAAGACCTCGCTGCTGCGCGCAGTGGCCGGGCTGGAGCGACCCACGGCCGGGCGCCTTGCACTGGGTGGCGAAACGCTCAGCGACGCCGCCGCGGGCGTGCACCAACCGCCCGAGGCGCGACGCATCGGCATGGTGTTCCAGGACTACGCGCTGTTCCCGCACCTGTCGATCGCCGACAACGTGGCCTTCGGCCTGCACCACCTGCCCCGCGCCCAGCGCCAGCAACGGGTGCACGACATGCTCGACCTCGTGGGCCTGGCCGCCACGGCCAAGCGCCTGCCGCACCAGCTGTCGGGCGGGCAGCAGCAGCGCATCGCCCTGGCCCGCGCACTGGCCCCGGCCCCGCGGCTGCTGCTGCTGGACGAGCCCTTCTCCAGCCTCGACGTGGACCTGCGTGGCCGGCTGGCCCAGGAAGTGCGGGCCATCCTGAAACAAACCCAGACCACGGCGCTGTTCGTCACGCACGACCAGCTCGAGGCGTTTGCCCTCGGCGACGTGATCGGCGTCATGAACCATGGCCGCCTGGAACAGTGGGACAGCGCCTACCAGCTCTACCACCGGCCGGCCACGCGCTTCGTGGCCGACTTCATCGGCCACGGCGTGTTCGCCCCGGCGCAGATCGTGGCCGGCCCCGCCGGCACGGTGGTGCGCACCCCGCTGGGCGACCTGGCCGACGTGGAGGAATGCCCGCTGCCCACCGCCTACCCCGGCGGCGTGTGCGAGGTGCTGCTGCGCGCCGACGACATCGTCCACGACGACGCCGCGCCGGTGAAAGCGCAGATCCGCGCCAAGGCCTTCCGCGGCTCGGAATTCCTCTACACGCTGCAACTGGCCAGCGGTGAGCAGGTGCTCGCGCACGTGCCGTCGCACCACGACCACCAGCTCGGCGAATGGATCGGCATCCGGCCCGAGGTGGACCACGTTGTCACTTTCCCGCGTGAAGGCTGAGCCGCCTTGTCTGGGCCCTACGTAGTTCCCGCTGCAACTTTTCGCACCGCCCTGCGTCTTGAGAACTACGTCCGCGCTCACACAATTCTTTGCAGAACAGACCGGCAACTTACCGGGTTTTTGCGGTTCCAAGCGCAGGCCGCACCCCTATACTGGGTGCGAGTTTTGCTAGTCATCGTCTTTGTTGTTGAAGGAGGCTTCGCCCCATGGGAGCCAAGCTGAAAGTTGCCGGTTGGGTTGCGCTCGGTGCTGTGGCCGGCGCGTTGACGACGATGCAGTTGCAAGCCATTGCACGAAGCTCGCTCGCACCGCTGCCCCTCGAAGAGCTGCAACAGCTCGCCTCCGTGTTCGGCATGGTCAAGACCGACTATGTGGAACCGGTGGACGAAAAGAAGCTCATCAACGACGCCATCAGCGGCATGGTCGCTGGGCTCGACCCCCATTCGCAGTTCTTCGACAAGAAGAGCTTCAAGGAATTCCGCGAAGGCACGACCGGCAAGTTCGTCGGCGTGGGCATCGAGATCGGCATGGAAGACGGCCTCGTGAAGGTGGTCTCGCCGATCGAGGGCTCGCCCGCCTTCCGCGCCGGCCTGAAGAGCGGCGACCTCATCACCAAGATCGACGACACCTTCGTCAAGGGTCTCACGCTCGACCAGGCCGTGAAGAAGATGCGCGGCGAGCCGTCCACCAAGGTGGTGCTCACGATCTTCCGCAAGACCGAAAGCCGCAGCTTCCCGGTCAGCATCACGCGTGAAGAGATCAAGGTGCAGAGCGTGCGCGCCAAGATGGTCGAGCCTGGCTACGCCTGGGTGCGCGTGAGCCAGTTCCAGGACCGCACGGTCGAAGACTTCGTGCGCAAGATCGAAGAGCTGTACAAGCAGGACCAGAACATCAAGGGCTTCGTGCTCGACCTGCGCAACGACCCGGGCGGCCTGCTCGAAGGTGCGGTGGCCGTCTCGGCCGCCTTCCTGCCGAAGGACGTGGTCGTGGTCAGCACCAACGGCCAGATCGCCGAAAGCAAGGCCACCTTCATGGCCCGGCCCGACGACTACCTGCGCCGCGGCGGCAGCGACCCGCTGCGCCGCCTGCCCGAGGCGCTGAAGAGCGTGCCGCTGGTGGTGCTGGTGAACGAAGGCTCGGCCTCCGCCAGCGAGATCGTCGCCGGCGCGCTGCAAGACCACAAGCGTGCCACCGTGATGGGCGCGCAGACCTTCGGCAAGGGCTCGGTACAGACGGTCAAGCAGCTGTCGCCCGACACCGCGCTCAAGATCACCACGGCGCGCTACTACACGCCGTCGGGCAAGTCGATCCAGGCGCGCGGCATCGTGCCCGACGTGATGCTCGACGAAACGGCCGATGGCAACGTGTTCGCCGCGCTGCGCCCGCGCGAGGCCGATCTCGAAAAGCACATCGGCAACGACAAGACGCCCGAGGCCAAGGATCCGGCACGCGAGAAAGCGCGTGAAGAGGCGATGAAGCGCCTCGAGGAAGAACAGGCCAAGAACAAGCAGCCGCCCAAGCCGCTGCCCGAGTTCGGCAGCACCGAAGACTTCCAGCTGCAGCAGGCGCTCAACCAGCTCAAGGGCAAGCCGGTGGCGGTGAGCAAGTCGGCCGTCGAACGCACGGCAGAAAACAGCAAGGCCAACTGAGCGTCCGCGCCCTCCCCTGAAAGCCCGCCCATCGGCGGGCTTTTGTTTTTGCAGTGGTTATGCTCGCCGCATGAACGACGACCAGCTCCTGCGCTACAGCCGCCACATCCTGCTCGATGAGATCGGCGTCGAAGGTCAGCAGCACCTGCTCGACGGGCATGCGCTGGTCATCGGCGCGGGTGGCTTGGGCTCCCCTGCGCTGCTGTACCTGGGCTCGGCCGGCGTGGGCCGCATCACCGTGGTGGACCACGACACGGTGGACCTCACCAACCTGCAGCGCCAGATCGCGCACAGCTTCGACCGCATCGGCCAGCCCAAGGTGGAATCGGCGGCCAAGGGCATTGCGGCGCTGAACCCCGGCGTGAAGCTGCGCACCGTGGCCCGGCGTGCCGACGCGGCGCTGCTCGACGAGCTGGTGCACGAGGCCGACGTGGTGCTCGACTGCAGCGACAACTTCGCCACCCGCCAGGCCGTCAACCGAGCCTGCGTGGCGCACCGCAAGCCGCTGGTGGCCGGTGCCGCGATCCGCTTCGAGGCGCAGATCTCGGTGTACGACCCGCGCGACGAGGCCAGCCCCTGCTACGCCTGCGTGTTCGCGCCCGACCAGCCGGTGGAGGAAGTGGCCTGCGCCACCATGGGTGTTTTTGCGCCGCTGGTCGGCATGATCGGAACCATGCAGGCCGCCGAGGCACTCAAGTTACTGGTCGGCGTGGGCAAACCCCTGATCGGCCGTTTGTTGATGCTGGATGCCTTGACGATGGAATGGAACGAAGTGCGCGTGCTGCGTGAATTGAACTGCCCTGTCTGCGGAGGCCAGCGATGAGCGCATGGCCCCGCCTCGTGCCCGCCCTGCTGCTGGGCTTGTGCTGCCTTGGAGCTTCTGCCCAGCAGAAGGCCCACGTGCATGGTGTCGTGACGCTCGACGTGGCGGTGGACGCCTCCACGCTCGGCATCCACCTCGAAGCGCCGGCGGACAGCCTGCTCGGTTTCGAGCACCGCCCGCGTACCGCCGCGCAAAAGCAGGCCGTGGCGCAGTTGCAGCAGCGCCTGCGTGAAGCCGCGCAGTGGCTGCGCCCCAATGCTGAAGCGGGCTGCCAGCTACGCGAGGCCACCGTCGAATCGGCACTGTTCGAAACCACCGCGCCCGCCAAGGGCCAGGAAGACGAGCACGCCGACATCGATGCCGACTACCGCTTCGAATGCCGCCAGCCGCAAGCGCTGGCCACGCTCGACCTCGGCCTGTTCGATGCATTCCCGCGCATGCAGCGCATCGACGTGCAGATTGCCGGCCCCAAGGGCCAGTCCAAGGCGACGCTGAAGCGTCCTGACAAGACCTTGCGCCTCGCGCCGCGATGAGCGCCGCAGCCTCCGCCGCGCCGCTGCTGCAACTGCGCGACGTGCGCTTTCGGTGGCCGCGCACCGCGGCCGACAGCATCGCCATCGACGCCTTCTCCATCGCTGGTGGCGAGGCCGTGTTCATGCGCGGCCCCAGCGGCTGCGGCAAGAGCACGCTGCTGTCGCTTGCCGCCGGCGTGCTGGTGGCGCAGCAGGGCGAGGTGGCTCTGCTCGGGCACGACTGGTGCAAGCTCTCTGCCGCGCGGCGCGACCATCTGCGTGCCGACCACGTGGGCTACGTGTTCCAGCAGTTCAACCTGCTGCCTTACCTCTCGGTGCTCGACAACGTGCTGCTGCCCTGCCGCTTCTCGAAGCGGCGCTCGCAGCGGGCTGCCGAAGGGCACCGCAGCGCGCGCGATACGGCGCAGGAGCTGCTGCAGCACATGGGCCTTGGAACGGCGTTGTGGCAACGCGCGGCGCGTGAACTCTCGGTGGGCCAGCAGCAGCGCGTGGCCGCTGCGCGCGCGCTCATCGGCCGGCCCGAACTGGTGATCGCCGACGAGCCGACCTCGGCGCTCGACGAAGCGCTGCGAGACGGCTTCATGGACCTGCTGCTGCGCGAATGCGCCAGCGCCGGCAGCGCGCTGCTGTTCGTGAGCCACGACGCGCGGCTGGCCCCTCACTTCGGCCGCCACGTCGACCTGCCTTCGCTCAACCATGCGGCGGCAACCGCCGGGGCGGCGACATGAGGGCCATGTTCTCGCTGGCCGCGCACAGCGCCTGGAACCGGCGCTTCGTGCTGTCGCTGATCGTGCTGTCGATCGCGCTTTCCACCTTCCTGCTGCTGGGCATCGAGCGCATTCGCCACGACGTGCGCGAGAACTTCTCGCAGTCCATCTCGGGCACCGACCTCATCGTGGGCGCCCGCACGGGGCCGGTGCAGCTGCTGCTGTATTCGGTGTTCCGCATCGGCAGCGCCACCAACAACATGCGCTACAGCAGCGCCCTGAGCCTTGCACAGCACAAGGCAGTGGCATGGATGGTGCCCATCTCGCTGGGCGACAGCCACCGCGGCTTCGCGGTGGTGGGTACGACCCCGGCCTACTTCGAGCACTTTCGCTACGGCGACCAGCAGCCGCTCGAGCTGGCCCAGGGCAAGCGCTTCGAAGCGCTGTTCGACACCGTGCTCGGCGCCGACGTGGCCGAGCGCCTGGGCTACAAGCTGGGCGACCGCATCGTGCTGAGCCATGGCGACGGTGCCCTGCCCGGCAACGAACACGCCAACAAGCCCTTCACCGTGGTGGGCGTGCTGGCACGCACAGGCACGCCGGTGGACCGCTCCGTGCACATCAGCCTGCAGGCCATGGAAGCGCTGCACCTCGACTGGGTGGCCGGCGTGCCGCTGCCCGGGCTCAGCGTGACGCCCGAGCAGGCCGCGCAGCAGGACCTCACGCCCAAGACCGTGACCGCCGTGCTGCTGGGCCTCAAGGGCCGCGCGGCCGTGTTCGCCGTGCAGCGCCACGTGGCCTCGTTCGAGGCCGAGCCGCTCATGGCCATCTTGCCCGGCGTGGTGCTCGACGAGCTGTGGAGCGTGGTGGGCACGGGTGAGCGCGGCCTGCAGGCCATGAGTGCGCTGGTGGCGCTGGTGAGCCTGGGCGGGCTGGTCGCCGTGATCCTGGCCGGGCTCAACGAACGTCGGCGCGAGCTGGCCATCCTGCGCGCGGCCGGCGCGGGGCCGCGCCAGATGCTGCTGTTGCTGGCCACCGAAGGCGCGCTCGTCACGCTGTGCGGCGTGGTGCTGGGCGCGCTGGCGCACGTGCTGGCGGTGGCATTGCTGGGCAACTGGTTCGAGGCGCAGTTCGGCATCGCGCTGCACCTGGGTATGCCGGGCAGCACAGAATGGGCGCTGATGGGCGCGGTGCTTGCAGGCGGCTGGTTGGCGAGCCTCGTGCCCGGGTGGCGCGCCTACCGGCTCTCGCTCGCCGACGGACTTTCTCCAAGGGTCTAGACATGAAACGACGTAACTGCCTGCAGGCCGCTGCCGGCCTCGCACTCACGATGGCCGCAACGCCATGGGCCATGGCCGCCGGCACCTACCGCGAGATCCAATGGGACGACCTGATGCCCAAGGACTGGGACCCGCTCAAGCAACTGCGCGGCACCAAGGACGGCGGCGTGAACCTGAGCCTGTTCAACGACGGCGACCCGCGCGCGCAGCAGATGCTGAAGGACATGCGCGACATCTGGGACAACGCGCCCACCAACGCCGCGCTCAACGGCGTGGCCATTCGCCTGCCCGGCTACGTGGTGCCGCTCGAAGAGGCCAAGGGCCAGCTCAAGGAATTCCTGCTGGTGCCCTACTTCGGCGCCTGCATCCACTCGCCGCCGCCGCCGGCCAACCAGATCGTGCACGTGGTAGTGGACACGCCGGTGAAGGGCTTCCATTCGATGGACACCGTGTGGGTGAACGGCACGCTTTCCACCACGCGGCAGGACTCGTACATGGGCGTGAGCGGCTACAAGCTGCAGGCCCAGCGCGTGGAACGCTACGTGCCGCCGGCAGCCAAGTAAGCCGTTTGCCCCCTCTTTGCTCGGAGTAAGCTCACCCGCATGAACAAGAAGCGCCGCAAACTCGCCACGGTCCGCAATTTCCCTTCTGCCCAGGAGGAAGCGGCCTCAGTCACCCCACCATCGCTGTATGGCGGCCCTGAAAGCGCCTACCGGCTCGCGTTCACCGACACCGAGTTCCTGCTGCGCGAAGAGCTGCGCCCCGTGCGCATGCAGCTCGAGCTGCTCAAGCCCGAGATGGTGCAGCGCGAACACGGCATCGAATCGACCGTGGTGATCTTCGGCAGCGCGCGCATCCTGCCGCCCGACGTAGCGCAGCAGATGCTCGAATCGGCACAGCGCAGCGCCAGCGGCGACGACACCACCGCGGTGAAACGCGCCGAGATGCACCTGGCCATGTCGCGCTACTACGACGAGGCACGCACGCTGGCCAGCCTCATCACGCATGCGTCGCAGCAGTTCGACCCGCCGGTGTACGTGGTCACCGGCGGCGGCCCCGGCATCATGGAAGCGGGCAACCGCGGCGCGCTCGACGTGAAGGGCGGCAAGAGCGTGGGCCTCAACATCGTGCTGCCGCACGAGCAGGAGCCCAACCCCTACATCACGCCCGAGCTGTGCTTCCAGTTCCACTACTTCGGGCTGCGCAAGATGCACTTCCTGATGCGCTCGATCGCATTGGTGTGCTTCCCCGGCGGCTTCGGCACGCTCGATGAAATGTTCGAGGTGCTCACGCTCATCCAGACCGGCAAGTGCCGGCGCCGCCCCATCCTGCTGTTCGGCCGCGAGTTCTGGTCGCGGCTCATCAACTTCGAGCTGTTGGTCGACACCGGCATGATCAGCCCGCAGGACGTGAACCTTTTCGAGTTCGTCGAGACAGCTGAGGAAGCGTGGGCTGCGATCCAGCACGCCTACCAGCTGGACGGCCCCGTGAGCCTGACCGGCTCCTTTGCGGAAGACGCATGAAACAGCCCACCCCTCTTGCTCTCGTTTCCTTGATCGGCGCGCCCACCGACGTGGGCGCCGGCGCGCGCGGCGCCTCCATGGGCCCCGAAGCCTTGCGCGTGGCAGGCCTGCAGGCGGCCCTGCAAGGGCGCGGTCTCGAAGTCATCGACCGCGGCAACATCAGCGGCCCGCACAACCCCTGGCTGCCGCCTGACGACGGCTACCGGCACCTCAGCGAAGTGGTGGCCTGGAACCAGGCCGTGCACGACGCGGTGCACGGCGAGCTCACCACCGGGCGCCTGCCCATCCTGCTGGGCGGCGACCACTGCCTGGCCATCGGCTCCATCAGCGCGGTGGCGCGCCACTGCCGAGAAAAGGGCAAGAAGCTGCGCGTGCTGTGGCTCGATGCGCATGCCGACTTCAACACCAGCATCATCACGCCCAGCGGCAACATCCACGGCATGCCCGTGGCCTGCCTGTGCGGCCATGGGCCCCGGGAGCTCATCGAGATCGGCGGCCACGTGCCGGCCATCAGCCCCAAGTGGGTGCGGCAGATCGGCATCCGCAGCGTGGACGAAGGCGAGAAACGCTTCGTGCACGAGATGGACCTCGAAGTCTTCGACATGCGCTATATCGACGAGATGGGCATGCGCCACACCATGGAGCTGGCGCTGGCCACCATGGACAGCAACACCCACCTGCACGTGAGCTTCGACGTGGACTTTCTCGACCCCGAAGTGGCGCCCGGCGTGGGCACCACCGTGATGGGCGGGCCCACCTACCGCGAAGCCCAGCTGTGCATGGAGATGATCGCCGACACCGGCCGCCTCGGCTCGCTCGACGTGATGGAACTCAACCCCGCCTTCGACGTGCGCAACCGCACCGCCATCCTGGCGGTGGACTACATCGAGAGCCTGTTTGGGAAGAGCACGTTGATGCGCAAGTAGCGCACCGCCGGCCACAGCTCTCTCCCTCATATGGGGGAAAGAGCCTGCGCGAGGGCGGCCCATGCGGGAACAACCGCAGGTGCCAAACGGCACGGCCCTCGCTACGATGCTCCACACAACACAGGTGAGGGAGCGTCCAATGAGCTGCAGCATCTCGTCTGCCCCGGCCAGCACCGTCGCGCGCACGTGAGCCAGAGCGACCGGCTCTACCGGCTCAAAGGCTTGTTCGACGCAGGCCGATGCCTGGGCCGGAACGAGCTTCTGCAGGAGCTCGGCGTCTCGCATGCAACGCTCAAGCGAGACCTCGCCTTTCTGCGGGACCGCATGAATTCGCCCATCGTGTTCGATCGTGAACGCGGCGGGTGGAAGTTGGATCCACAAGCCGCCTTGGTGGGCACGCAATACGAGCTGCCCGGCCTGTGGCTCAGTGCCGAAGAGATCCACGCGCTGCTGACCATGCAGCACCTGCTGGCGCACCTCGATGCAGGCGGACTGCTCGGCCGGCACATCGAGCCGCTCACCAAACGGCTGACCCAGTTGCTTGGCGAAGGCACCCACCACGCCAGCGACCTGGCAAGACGCATCCGCGTGCAAACGGTAGGTGCCCGCAAGATCCACCTGCCCCACTTCCAGGCCGTCGGCTCGGCATTGCTGCAGCGACGCAGGCTCGTCATCGAGTACCACGGCCGCAGCAGCGACGCCACCAGTGAGAGGGAGGTGTCGCCCCAACGGCTGATCCATTACCGCGACAACTGGTACCTCGACGCGTGGTGCCACCTCCGCAAGGCGCTGCGCAGCTTCAGCGTCGATGCGATTCGGCGGGTGCAAGCACTGGACAAGGCCGCCATCGATGTGCCGGACGGTGAACTCGACGAAGTGCTGGGCGCTGGCTACGGCATCTTTGCCGGGCGCGAAGTGCAGTGGGCGACGCTTCGGTTCACGCCGGAACGGGCGAGGTGGGTGGCGGCGGAGCGTTGGCACCCGAGCCAGCAAGGCTCGTTCGACGCCGATGGCCACTACGTGCTGCGACTGCCCTATGCCGACCCGCGAGAGCTGGTGATGGACATCTTGCGGCATGTTCCCGACGTGGTAGTGACAGGGCCACAGGAGTTGCAGGAAGCCGTGGCGGCAAGGCTTCGTGCAGGCCTCGACATGATCTTCTCAGGCTCACCCGCTGAGCCTTCCAGGAACGATCATTCGCCGAACGTTTAGCGAGCCATCGGACCGACATGGAAGAAATTTCCTCAGGCGACCTCAAGACCATCCTTCACTCGAAGCGCGCCAACATCTACTACCTTGAACATTGTCGAGTGCTGGTCAACGGTGGTCGAGTGGAGTACGTCACCGAACAAGGCAAGCAGTCGCTGTACTGGAACATACCCATAGCCAATACAACGACGATCTTGCTAGGTACCGGAACATCCGTTACCCAAGCGGCGGTCAGGGAACTCGCTAAGGCAGGCGTCATGCTCGGCTTTTGCGGCGGCGGCGGCACCCCCTTGTTCGCGAGCACCGACGCAGTCACCGAGGTCGTGTGGCTGCCGCCACAAAGCGAATACCGCCCCACTGAGTACCTGCAACATTGGGTGCGCTTCTGGTTCGATGAGCGCCTTCGCCTCGAAGCGGCCAAGATCTTCCAACACGCACGGCTGGATCGACTTCGCCACCACTGGACCAGCAGCCGCACTTTGAAGGAGCAAGCCTTCGATCCCGATCTGGCTGCCATGGACGCATTGCTCGGTCGAGCCGACGCAGCAGTGAGATCCGCGCCCGACCATGTGGCCCTGCTGACTGAAGAGGCACGCCTCACCAAGCAGCTTTACCGGTTGGCAAGCCAAGCTACGTCATACGGGGAATTCACGCGGAGCAAGCGCGGCGAGAGCACCGACGCGGCAAACCAATTCCTTGATCACGGCAACTACCTTGCATATGGCCTGGGTGCCACCGCTACCTGGGTGCTGGGCCTGCCACATGGGCTTGCAGTGCTTCACGGCAAGACTCGGCGGGGTGGCCTGGTGTTCGACGTTGCCGATCTCATCAAAGACGCCTTGATCCTGCCGCAGGCCTTTTTGTGCGCCGTCAAAGGGCACACAGAACAGGAATTCCGACAGGCGTGCGTCGAAGCCTTGACCCGCTCCCAGGCACTCGATTTCATGATCGACACCCTCAAGGCCACGTCCCTGACACTTGGGCGACTGGCAGAGGAACGCGGCACTGGTCGCAAGGAGCGTTCAGAGTGAACGTTCTTCTGATCTCCCAGTGCGAGAAGCGCGCACTGACCGAGACTCGCCGCATACTCGACCAGTTTGCCGAGCGCCGCGGTGACCGCACATGGCAGACCCCCATCACGCAGGAAGGACTGGACACACTGCGCCGACTCTTGCGCAAGACCGCCCGCAAGAACACGGCCGTGTCCTGCCACTGGATTCGTGGCATCGACCGATCGGAGCTGTTGTGGGTCGTGGGTGATCGCAGCCGCTTCAGCGAACAAGGCGCTGTCCCCACCAACACCACGACACGCGACATCCTGCGGCATCACGATGAGAACGACTGGCACACGGGTGAGCTGATTCAGCGCCTGACTGACTTGGCCGGTCTGTTGCACGATCTAGGCAAGGCAATCGAGGCATTTCAGCTGCGCCTGACCGGCGATCTAGTCGAACGCAACCTGATCAGGCACGAATGGGTATCACTGCGGCTGCTTGAAGCCTTTGTTGGCCAAGACGATGACACAACCTGGTTGTCGCGTCTGGCCGCCCCAACAGACGCAGACCACGCGAGCTGGTTGACTAGACTGAAACGCGACCGCCTGGATGGCTCCTTCGCATCGCCATTCGCCGGCCTCATGCATGCACCTTTGGCGCAGGCGCTGGGCTGGCTGGTGGTCACGCATCATCGGCTGCCGCAGTTACCCGACAAAGCTCAATTCCAGATGAGCATGCTGCCCAGTCTGTTGACGCAGTTGCAACCCAGCTGGAACGAACCTGCCATACAAGGCTCGGAGCGCGATGCCCTTCGGCCTTACTGGCACTTCCCAAAAGGATTGCCCGTCACCAACTCCGATTGGCAGAAGCGTGCATCGCGCGTCGCCAAGCATTTGTTGGCGCACATCGGACGCCACGATGTCAGTGGCGTGATGAACAACCCGTTCGTGTTGCACGTGTCGCGGCTCTGCCTAATGCTGGCCGATCACCACTACTCCGGCCTGGAGGAGAAAAATCATCCGGAACGCGTCAAGGTGGAGTCCAGCACCACCTTGGTCGCCAACACCCGTGCAGGCGGGCTTCCCAATCAGATGCTGGACGAACACCTGGTTGGTGTTGCGCAACATGGCGCTGAAGTCGCTCGGTTTCTGCCGCGGTTCGAGCATCACCTGCCCCGACTTGGCAAGCATCGCAGACTCAAGCAACGCGCACAACACGACCGTTTTCGTTGGCAGGACAAAGCAGCTGACCTTGCAGTGACCATGCGCGAGCGTTCGCAGCAGCAAGGGGCCTTTGTCATCAACATGGCCTCCACCGGTTGCGGCAAGACACTGGCCAATGCCCGCATCATGTATGCGCTCGCAGACCCGGTTGTTGGCATGCGTTGCGCCTTTGCATTAGGCCTTCGTACCCTGACGCTGCAGACCGGACGTGTCTTCCGCGACCTCCTCGGTCTGACCGACGATGACCTCGCCATTCGTGTCGGCGGCTCGACCAGCCGCGCGCTCTTTGAGCACCATGAGGCACAAGCCGAGGCCACAGGTTCTGCCTCGAAGCAGGCATTGCTGGACGAAGAAACGCACGTCGTGTTCGATGGGAGCGCCGACGGTCACCCTTTGCTCCGTCGTGCGGTTGCTGATCCGCAGGTTCGTGCCTTGCTGCTGGCGCCGTTGCTCGTATGCACGATCGATCATCTGACCCCCGCCACAGAGAGCCAGCGTGGCGGACGCCAGATCGCCCCGATGCTGCGCCTGCTCAGCGGCGATCTGGTGCTGGACGAACCCGATGATTTCGACCTTGCAGACCTACCTGCATTGACTCGGCTGGTGCACTGGGCGGGCCTGCTGGGTTCCCGAGTTCTGCTGTCATCGGCGACCTTGCCGCCCTCCTTGGTGCAAGGGTTGTTCGAGGCCTACCGCAATGGACGTCAACACTTCCTGCGCAATCGTGGTGCACGGCCACTAGCTGCAGAGACCCTGCCGGCCATTTGCTGCGCTTGGGTAGACGAGTTTCACCAACACCAAGCGGACTGTCACGACTCACAGGCATTCGAACGGACTCATCTTCAGTTCGCCACCAAGCGTCATGGCGAGTTGGCACGTCTTGCCGTCGAGCCTCGACGCCGTGCCACCCTGCTGCCGATGCCTGCCTTGCCGAAAGACCTGCCAAGCGTGGCAACTGCATTTGCTCCGCTCCTGCTCGAGGCTGCCTGTGGTCTTCATCACCACCACCACAGTGTGGATCCACGGACTGGCAAGCGCGTCAGCTTTGGCTTGATGCGCATGGCCAATATCGAACCGCTTTATGAAGTAGCACTGTCGCTGTTCCAGCAGGGCGCCCCGGGAGGCAGACGTATCCACCTATGCGTCTATCACTCTCAACACCCATTGCTAGTTCGCTCCACCATAGAGCGGCAACTGGATACCACGCTGCAAAGAGGTGAGCCCGGCGCAGTATTCACCCGGCCCGACATTCGCCAGCGGCTGGATACCTCGCCCGAGCCTGACCAGCTCTTCATCGTGCTCGGCTCACCCGTCACCGAAGTTGGACGTGATCACGACTACGACTGGGCGGTGGTCGAGCCCTCGTCAATGCGTTCGCTGATCCAGCTCGCAGGCCGAGTGCGACGCCATCGAGCAGGCACGGTCACCACACCCAACATCGCAGTGTTTCGCTACAACCTCCGGCATTTCCGACAACCCGGCCAAGCCTCGTACTGCAAGCCGGGTTTCGAGACCAGCAGTGAGCCCTTCCAGCTCTCGTCGCACGACCTGCAGAAGCTGCTGCAACCCGAAGAATTCGAGGTCATCGATGCGCGACCTCGCATCGTTTCTCGGCCGCAACTCCAACCACAACATCGACTGGCCGATCTGGAACACGGCCGCATGCGGCAGACCATGCTGCTTCAAGCACGGGCGCACAGTCAGGTAGACGGTGGGCGCAGAGCGCGCGGCGGCGCTGCACAAGACGCCACGCAACTGCTCAGCGCCGCGACGTGGTGGCATCAAGCGCCACAGGACTCCCTGCTGACGGCTCTTCTGCCACAGCAGCAGCGATTCCGCGACGATACCGGTCAGCAAGACGTTGAGCTGGCGTTGCTGCCAGACAAAGACGGAGAAGACTGCTTGCTGCACCGCATCGAACGGAAGCCAACACAGCGCGGCGACAACCCCTATGTTCTGGTGGATCGCTCACAGCACGAACGCATTCCGGACCACGCGGTCAGCGGCCTTGGTATTCAGCCGTGGGGCGTCACGAACTATCTCGAAACGCTGATCGAACTGGCCTCGGAACTAGACATGTCGCCTCTGGAATGTTCCCGCCGATATGGCACGGTCACCGTGCCAAGCAACGACAACGGTTGGCGCTACCACGCCGTTCTTGGCTTCGCGAAAAGGAGGTGAATGAAAAACCTCTTCTGTCTGTCGCGTCCCCCTCAACCCAATTAGGGAGAACTGAATGCCTCCAACCAACCCGGAGAGGTCGATGGCCATCCGAGCCGTGATAGAGGAGTTCCTCAAGCAGCGACTTGATGCGAAGCTTGAGAAGCTGGCCAACGGCGATCCCAAACGTGCCGAGCTGCAAGCGCAGTTCGTTCGCACCACCTGGCTCGATGACGCGGCCCGCCGCGCGAGCCAGATCCAGGCGGTCACACATTCGCTCAAGCCCATCCACCCGGATGCCAAGGGCAGCAGTCTGTATTGCGAACCCAAGACGCTGGCGGCATCGACAGCCGTGAGCAGTTATCAGCTAGGACAGGATTTCGACGTTGACGTGGTTGGCAACGCCGCCGCGCTCGATGTCTACAAACTTCTGAAACTGAACTACGAGGGCAGCAGCTTCCTCGACCTGTCGAAGGCACACGATGCCGGCCTAGCTGCAGCGCTCTGTGACGACCCCGTGCAAGCGCGCACTTGGATGGCGTCGTTCGCTCGCCTGTCCGAACCGCGAGACGAGGTATCCACACACACCCATGCCAAGCAAATCTATTGGCCCGTCGGCGATGACCTCCACGACGATGCCAGCTATCACTTGCTTGCACCGCTCTATCCCACCTCGCTGATCCACCGTGTCTACAAGACCTTGCAGGACGACCGCTTCAGCGATAGCGCAAGGGATGCGCGCGCGGCGCGAAAGGCAGGAGAGCACCACGAGCGTCATGTACGCGACTACTCGAACCTTGCCATCCAGAAGCTGGGTGGCACAAAGCCACAGAACATCAGCCAGCTCAACAGCGAGCGACGGGGTGACAACTTTCTGCTTGCATCCCTGCCGCCATTCTGGGAGACCGTAGCCGTTCGACCGCTGCACGGCGTTGACTCCCTGTTCAAGCGCTTCGGTCGCGCCACAGAAGTGCAAAGGCTGGTGCGAGAGTTCCGGCACTACTTGACGAGCGATCCGGCACGCAACTTGGCAACACGTCAGCGCGTCCGCGAACTAGTTGATGCCTTAATCGACGAGTTGATGCAGTTCGCGGCCGAGCTGCGCGCCCACCCCCCAGGCTGGAGCGCTGCGCCGGAATGCGAGCTGCCTCCTGCTCAGCGGGCGTGGCTCGACGTGGACGCTACCGATGAGGCCGGCGTGGGCGACACCGTCGAACGGATTTCCTTCGATTTCGCCAACTGGCTGAACGCGCAGCTGCGCGATCCGTTACCCATGGGTGACCCCGAGTTTCTGCACTGGCGCAAGCTGGCGCGAGACCAGTTCAAGCAAGAAGAGCGGGAGGCGACCGATGAGCGCTGAACCGGCCAAGCCGGAGCACAACGCCGTGCTCGTGCTACCTCACATCCGCGTGCAAAACGCCAATGCCATCTCCAGCCCCATGACTTGGGGCTTTCCGGCCATTTCCGCCTTCACCGGCTTGATGACGGCCTTGGAACGCAGGCTTGGGCCTCAGGCCGGCATAGCTTTCTACGGCGTGGGTGTCATCTGCCATGGCTTCGAGGCACAGGTCACCACCGGCGGATACACCCGAGCCTTCCATCTGACGCGCAACCCCATGTTGGCCGATGGCAGCACAGCGGGCATTGTGGAAGAAGGCCGAGCGCACCTCGACGTGACGCTTGTATTCGACGTTCAAGTGAACAGTGCGCAGCAAGGTGAGGCAGAGCGTGAAGCTCTCGCCGCACGGGTGTCGCATGAGTTAGCGGGCATGCGGCTGGCTGGCGGCAGCGTGATGCCGACCTTGCCGACCGCAACGCGCAGGCCTGCCCGGCCCGTGCTCGAACGGGTGCCAGACCAGGAGGAGCATCAGCGTCAGCAATTCCGCCGTTTGGCCCGGCGCTGGCTGCCAGGCTTTGCACTGGTGTCGCGGGACGACCTTCTGCAATCGCGGCTTGCGGAGTTGCAAGCCCATGACCCGACTGCAACGGTGCTGGACGCCTGGCTCGACCTGTCACGCTGGAACCATCGAGCCGTTCAGGCGCCCGCCATAGAGGACAAAGTGCCCGCAACCACATGGGTGACAGATTCGCGCCCAGGGTGGATCGTCCCCATCCCGATTGGCTTTGCCGCGTTGTCCGACCTGCAAGCCCCCGGCACGGTGAGCGGTGCGCGCGACCCACACACACCGTTTCGTTTCGTGGAGTCCATCTGGTCCATCGGTCAATGGATCAGCCCGCATCGTCTGAACGGGCTGAACGACCTGCTCTGGTTCACACATCACGACGACGAGACAGGCCTCTATCGCTGTTGCAACGAATACACCCCTCGCGCTGCGGCCGCTCTAGCCCAAGACTGACATTCAATTCAAGGAGATCACCATCATGGCGACTGCCAATCCTCTGAAGACCGCCTCCGTTCTTGCCTTCGAGCGCAAGCTCGACCCGTCCGACGCCCTGCTTTTCTCCGGCCGCTGGAACGAACGCACCGATGCCGCGAGTTGGAAGCCTGTTGGCGTGCGAGCGAAGTCTGTGCGGGGCACGATCTCGAACCGACTGAAAACCAAGGATCAAGACCCCGCCAAGCTCGATGCCGCCATAGAAAAACCCAACCTGCAGACCGTGGACGTAGCTGCATTGCCCGCCGATGCCGACACCCTGAAGGCAAGCTTCTCGCTGCGCGTACTGGGCGGCACCGGCACTCCGTCTGCCTGCAATAACGCCGACTATCAAGCCAAGCTACTGGCCACCGTACAGGGGTATGCCAAAGACGTTGGTTACGGAGAGCTGGCACAGCGCTATGCCTGCAATCTGGCGAATGCACGGTTCCTGTGGCGCAACCGTGTAGGTGCGGAGCAGATCGAAGTGCACGTGCAACACCTGGTGCAGGGTATCGCGGCGAAAACCTGGATCTTCGACGCCTTGGCGCTACCGACTCGCACCTTTGCACCGCCGCCAGATGCGAAACAATCACTGCAGGAAGTCTCGAACCTCATCGCGCAAGGGCTTGCCGGGCATAGCCACGTTTTGCTGCAGGTGACCGCGTTTGCGCGCATTGGTGCTGCGCAGGAGGTATACCCATCGCAGGAACTCATTCTCGACAAGGGCAACAACGGCAATAAGAGCAAGACCCTCTACACCGTGGGAGGTGTGGCCGGCATCCACTCTCAGAAGCTCGGCAACGCCCTGCGCACCATCGACACCTGGCACCCCGACGTGGCCGAACTTGGCCCCATTGCGGTGGAGCCCTACGGCTCCGTGACCACCCTGGGCAAGGCCTGCCGGCGCCCGATCGACAAGCTGGATTTCTACAACCTGCTGGACAACTGGCTGTTGAAAGACAAGGCACCGGAGCCGGACCAACAGCACTTCGTGGTAGCAACCCTCATTCGCGGTGGCGTGTTTGGCGATGCGGGCAAGGAGTGAATCCCAATGACTCACTATCTCGACATTCACCTGCTACCAGATCCAGAATTCGCACCTCATCAATTGATGGCAACGCTGTATGCCAAGTTGCATCGTGCGCTGGTTCATACCGGTGCGAACACCCTCGGCGTCTGCTTCCCGGGTTATGACAAGACCACGCCTCGATTGGGAACGCAGTTGCGACTGGTGGGCCCCACTGGCGACTTGGCACGGCTGATGGAGCAAGACTGGCTGAGTGGCTTGCGCGATCACATAAACGTCTCGACAGTGGCTGCCGTTCCGACTCATGCCTTGCACCAATCATTGCGCCGAGTTCAGGTCAAGAGCAACGTTGACCGGATTCGCCGGCGTCAGATGAAACGGCATGGTCTTACAGAAGCACAGGCCCGAGAACGCGTACCCGACACGGTGGTTGAGATGCTCCGTCTGCCGTTCATTCAACTTGCAAGCTCCAGCACAGGACAGACCTTTCGCATGTATTTGCGCTTGAGTGAGCCGCAGCCAAACGCCATTTGGGGAACGTTCAACAGCTACGGCCTAAGCGCCACCGCTACCGTTCCCTGCTTCTAACCCTTTTTTTCCACATCTCGCGCAAGTGCTTGAAAATCAAGCGCTTGCGCGTGCTCCGTTGGAAAAGGGTAGTTCACTCCAAACCACCTATTTGGGCAACCATGACAAGGACTTATCCCGGTTCGATCGCAGAAAGGTTCTAGTTCACTGCCGCATAGGCAGCTCAGAAAAGCAGCCCCAATGCGCATGTTTGTCACCAGCAGTTCACTGCCGCATAGGCAGCTCAGAAATAGGTCCATGCCACGGTAGGCCTCCTGCGCGTGTTCACTGCCGCATAGGCAGCTCAGAAACGCTGGTGCCGGCCGACGTCGACCTCAAGGACGTTCACTGCCGCATAGGCAGCTCAGAAAGTGTTCGAGCGCCTAGGGTACACGGCGAGCGCGTTCACTGCCGCATAGGCAGCTCAGAAAGTTCTCGATCGTGCTGCGATGCTGGCCCAGGCGTTCACTGCCGCATAGGCAGCTCAGAAAACTGCGCCGTGACGTGATCAAGCTCGCAGCTGGTTCACTGCGTATGCGTCCGGCCAAGTCATCTTGAAGGGTGCGTAGGAGCAAAGGATGCTCGT
>CAMLLU010000075.1 GCA_946480925.1 uncultured Rivibacter sp. | reverse complement strand
CCGTGCTCGAAGTGGTAGCTCAGGCCCGCTTCGGCCAAGAGGCGGGCGAGGAAGTCGAAGTCGCTCTCGTTGTATTGCGTCTTGATGGCAAAGCGCGGCAGGGGCTCGGTGACCTCGGCACGCCAGTTCGCCTCGTCGTAGTCGCGGAACAGGTCGGCCACGATCTCCAGCACGTCCATGTCCTGGTAGAGGAAGCTGTCGCGGGTGTGCTGCAGGAAGGCCGGCCAGGGCTGCAGCGTGAGGCGGCAACGGGCCATGCCCCCGTCGCTGCCCAACTCAGAGGCCTCCATCACGTAGCCATGCCAGGGGCGCTGCGAGCCGTCGGCCTGGGTGAGCTGCAGCGTGACTTCGGCGCCGATCAGTGGCGTGAGGTCGAGGTGGGCGTTGACCGACAGGCAGTCGATCTCGAAGGAACCCAGGGTGTTGACGCCTTCGGTGCCGTGCACGCGCTCCACCACGAAGGGGTTGCCGGGCAGTGGGGTGTCGATGGCCAGCAGGCGCTTGTGCTGGCTGGGCAGGCCCTGCAGCAGGGCAGACAAAAGCTCGGCAGGCGCGAAGCTCGTGCCGTCCTGCGATGGCAATCGCATGGGGTCCTCCCCGATCGTTCGGGCTTTGTTGGAATGGCGCGCGATTTTGCCGAGGTGGCTAGGGCGCCTCACCCCCCACTCCGTAGGGAATTTGCTTCAAGAGGTAGCCGCGGGTCCGGACTTTTTCTTTGCTGATCGCGATGGCGGGTTCACCGCGTTTGCAGCGACGAACTTTCTTGCTCAGCGTGCCGTCGGGCGCAGATAACCGAGCCAGCCCAGGCCCAGGCGCAGCAGGCCCGGTGCCGTGGCCGCGGCAAAACGGCAGGCCTGGCCGGCCAGCGCGAAGCGGCGCAACGCGCCGGCCTGTACGTCGTGCCGCAGCAACCGCGTGAGCAGGCGCGCCACGTCGAGGCCGAGGTAGAGGCTGGCCAGCAGCAGGCAGCCTGCACGGCGCGCGAAGCCCACCCGGCTGGCGGCCGCCAGGTCGCGCACCACGTGGCGGTGGCCGATCTCTTCTTCGCAATGCCAGCGCCACAGCCTGGCCTCGCGGCCGTCGGCGCCAGGGCTCAGCCACGCGCGGCCCTTGAGCACCTCGACCGACAGCAGTGCGGTGAGGTGCTCGAACGCAGCGGCCAGTGCGAGCCGCGTGTGCAGGCCCAGCGGCGCCAGCTCGGCCACCGCGGCTTCGATGCGGGCCTCCAGCTCGCGCGCCGGCAGACCCTGCTGCGCGAGGCGTTCGTTGTAGAGGCGGTGTGCACGTTGGTGCGACTGTTCCTCGCGCACGAACTGCTGCGCCTGCGTGCGCAAGGTGTCGCCGGCCCGGCGACCGTGGCGCTCGTCTTCCAGCCAGTCGGCCACGGCCTGGATCACGAAGGCTTCGCCGCTCGGCAGCATCAGCGACAGCGCATCGAAGAACCGGGTGCGCAGGTGGTCACCGTTCCAGGGCGCCGGGGGCAACGTGGGCGTGTGCATCGGCGGGCTTCCTGCTTCCCGTTCAGAGCAGCGCCGTCACGACGTTGGAGAAGCGCTGCAGCAGCGGCAGGGGCACGCGGCGCCACAGTGGCCACAGCGTGGCCAGCGGCACGCGGCCGCGCAGCACGGCGCCATGGTCGAGCGACTCCTCGTGCGGGAAGTAGCCGGGCCGCACTGCGACGATCTCCTTGAAGCCCTTGCGGTGGTAGTAGCGCAGCTGCGGGTCTTGCGGCAGGCGGCCGCGCCGGGCCAGCGCATAGTGCTCGGCGGCGAGCTGCCATTCCAGCTCGCGCGCACGGCGAAAGCCCGGCATCGGTGAGCCGAGGTAGATGTCTTGCCAGCCTTGCTTGAGCGCATGGGGCCAGAAGAAGCGGATCAGGCTCCACGCGGCCTCGCCATCCACGCTGGTGAGGCTGATGCCGAAAAGGCTGCGCGCGCGCCGGCGCCGAAGCAGGGGTTGCTCGCCGAGGTGCGCGCAGTCTTCCCAGCAGCGCGCGCGCTCCACGGCCTCGCGCGAAGTCGGCTTCATGAACAGCGAGGCCAGCGCCTCACCGGTGTCGGCACAGAACGCGCCGACGCACAGCTGCGGGTAGGTTTCGATGCGCTTGAGCATCGTGGCGGCATCGGCGGCCTGGCGTGCCGTCCATTGGCGCGCCTCGAGGGCCAGCAGCGCCGGCACGTCGGCCGGCCGCAGGAAACGGGTGACGATGGAACGCGCCTCGGCGGCGCTTGAAATGACGGCAGCAGTGGACATGCGAAGGTGAAGGCGCAAAGCGCCGGCACCTCATCACTCGTACAACTGCATGAGTGCCACGATGCCGGCCCGTTCGGAAAGGGCGGCATCTTTCCGCCGTCTCATGACAGGGCCGTTAAGCGATCGTGACAGTGCCCGTCTTGCGCCCCGGTTCACCGCGCGGGCATCACCACGCGGGCACAGGCGTTGCCGCACTCAACCTTCCATCACGCGCTTGCCTTTGGGGTCCATCTCGTCGCTCTTCTTCACCAGGGCCTGCTGCAGCACGAGGTACTCGGTCTGCGCGAACTGCTTCATCTTGTCGAGCAGGCCGTCCACGCCGGCCTGTGCCTTCGTGTCGGGTGTCAGCGTGCCTTCGGCCTCCACGTACTGCGAGGGCTTGGCATGGCCCGTGCGCACTACGGCATGCAGCAGGTTGCCCAGCGTCTTGTCTTCGCCGACGCGCGCTGCCGGCTTGAACTCGCCATCGTCGTGCTTGATGGCGTAGTAGCCCTTTTCGCCCACGCCGATCAGCAGGGCCGGCGGCGGGTTGCGACCGGTGATGGACTGCCGGGCGTGCTGCAGGTCCACCTTGTCGTAGGTTTGGTTGATCACTTTGCCGTCCTTCGCGTCGCCGAGCCTGGGCGTGGCGCCGGAGTCGTCCACCGGCACCAGCTGGATGGGCTGGCGCAGCATGCTGGTGGCCAGCCACGCGAGCATCTCGGTGGAGGCCGTGCCCTTTTCCTGCAGCGGCGTGTCGAGCGTCATCTCCTTGATCTGCCCGGCGATGCCTTGGGCCCTGGTGCGCGTCTCGCCTTTTTGCGCGGCTTCCGCCGCGGCGCGTTCGTGGTTGAAGGTGCCGGCCATCTCGGCCTTCTTGCTGAACCACGCGTGGTGCACGTTCTGGGTGGCCTGGTCGAGGAACGGCACGATGGGGTCGCCGCGCAGGATGGCCATGTGGATCGCGTCCTTGGTGGCGCGCGTGGCGCCGTCCGAGGTGTAGGGCTTGCGCCAGCGGGCTTCTTCCGTGCCGGCTTCGCCCTTGTCGTTCACCGACTCGAGCTGCCGGCCGGTGAAGTAGTTCTTGGTTTCGGAGATCGCCTCGATGCCGTCCTTGGCCGAGTCGTACTTGAAGAAGTGGCCCGACTTCGGGTCGATCATCACCGCGCCGTCTGCGGGCTGTTCGCCGACACCCCGCTTGTAGTCCATGAAGGCGTCGTGCGCGAGCTCGAGCTGGTAGGTGTCCACGGCTTTCATGTAGACCACCTGGCCGATGTCCTGCGATTTCGCCTCGGCGCTCGGGCCCTTGCCGGAGGTCTTGTCGACGAGCTCCACCTGCAGCACCGCGCCCGGCATCATGATCACCTCGCCCTGTGCGAGGTCGGCCCAGGTGGCGATGTTCACGCCGCTTTCCTGGTTCATGTCGATGCGCAGGCTGTTCTCTCGCGGGGCGCTGCCATAGTTGGCGATCGGCAGGTTGAAGCCGGCGGCCATCGGCGTGGACATGGTGGCCGACAGGATCTCGGTGAGCACGCCCTTGTTGCCCACGGTCATGAGGCCCGCGTCGCCCGGCTTCTCGCCACCTTCGAGCCGCGCCTTGTAGGCCGCCTCGGTGACCACCGCGCGGAACATCTCGGTGGGGAACTTGTCGGAGACCTGCGCGCCGAGGTTGATGTACAGCGCCTCGATCGGGTCCACCTTCTCCTTCTTGCTGCCGGCGGTGTTGCCGCGCCGGTTCATCACGTTGTAGGCCACGTCGATGCCCGGGGCGATGGGCTCGTGCTGCAGCTCGCCGGTGACCTGCCAGCGCAAGGGGTAGTGGAAGAACTGCGACTCCACCGTGTAGTCGCGCACGGCTTTCTCGATGCGGTTGAGCACGCTGGGCGGCAGATCGCTCTTCGACCTGATCGAGTCGATGCCGGGCTCCTGGGCCATGCGCCGGTTCTTCTCGTAGGTCTTCGACTGGGGCAGCGTGCTGAAGGTGGTCTGCGCGCGCGGGATCCTCTCGCTGGGGCCGCCGCCGAAGGGGCGCTGCACCAGCCCGTAGTCCACGTTCGAGGCGCTGGGCACCGGCCGATCGAGCATGCTCTTCTCGACCTTCAGGCCGCTGTGGTCGCCCGCTTCGTACACCTTGCCGAGATGGTCGGTCATGGCATGCGACAGCTTGCCGACGAACTTTTGCTGGGGCTTGGCTGTTTCCTCGAGGCTGTTGGTCATCGGGCTCAACAGCAGGCGTGACGTTTCGAGCGGAGAGGCAGCCTGCGGCGCCAGCGGTGTCGCCTGCGGCGAGACGCCCGTGGAAGCGGCTTGCTCGGCAGCGAGCATGAGCTTGTCGGCCAGCTTGACGCGGTCGTCGAAGCGTTCTTCGTTTTTCGCGAGGTGATCGAGCTGCAGCTGCGGCTCGAGCGTTGCAAACTTGCCCGCCCTTTGCACGTTGTCGCGGATCGACGGGTCGTTCTGCAACTCGTTTTCGATGGCCTTTTGCATCAGCCCCAGCTGTTGCGACATGTCTTTCAGCCATGCCGGCATGAATGCCGACGGTTGCTCCACCGCGAGGTCCAGGCGGTTGAGCTGCTGCTTGACGCGTTCTTCGCCGAGGATGTAGCCGCTGTAGAACTCGGTGCCGCCGGGCTTGCGCAGCGTGTCTGCCAGCAGATCCTCGGTCCCGGCGTGCAGCGTGGCCATCAGGCTGCCGCTTTCGGCATGCAGGTCCTTGAAACCCTGGGCGTCCAGCTCGGTGAGCATGGCTTTCATTGCCGAGCCCACCTTGCCGGGCAGGTGCTCGATGCGGTATTCGTGCGACAGCTGGCTGTCGAAGGCGCTGGCGTTCGGGCCCACGATGCCCTGGCTGTTGAGCGCCTCCTTGGCCGGCGGCACGGCGATCTGGTCGTACCCGCGGGTCACCAGGCGGTTGATCAGCGCTTCGCCGAAAGTGGCGCGGGACAGGCCCTGTTGGGAGCTGGCTGCGTTGCCGGCCGCGCGGGCAATGTTGTATTGCACGCCCTGCGCGACGTCCAGCAGCGCGTTGGCCACCGGGTGGTTGGCGCGGTCGGGGCCGGCGTGCTCGCGCCAGGTGTCGATGCCGCCCTTGATGGCTGATGTGGCGACCAACGAGCCGACGTCATACGTGCCGCCACGTTCGATGCCGGCGAGCTTCTGCACGCCCATGTTGATCATCAGCCGCCCCATTTCCTCGGCCATGGGCCGTATGGTCTGCTGGGCGAACTTGCCTAGCGCCCCTTCCTGTTTGCGCTTCCAGGGTTCCGGCAACGCGCGCGCGATGAGGTCCATCACCACGGTGACGACCTCCTGTGCCATCACGATGCCCGCGGCCGCCAGGGCCAGCTCGCCCCGGCTGACGGAGCCCGCGCCCGAGGCGTTGAACGGCTGCACGCCGCCGACGTAGCTGCCGTTCTGGCCGCCCTTCATCATCTCGTTGACGGCGCTGGTGGCCCAGACGTAGAAGAACTTCGACGCGGTGTTCAGCGCAGTGTTGGCAAGACGCGCCACCACCTCGCTGCGGTCCTGGCCGTTGACGAGCGGCTGGAAAGTGAGGAGGCGCAAGGCTGCCTGGGTGGCCGTCGAGCCGTGGCTCTTGAGCAGCGGGCCGGCCTTGAGCTGGTCACCGGTGGAAGTGACCAGCTTCGGGTCCGCGAAGCCGGTCTTGCTGCCGTACAGGCCCGTGTCGCGCCCCTGGTAGCTGTACACGTCCACGTCGGCCTGCACCTTGCCCGCGCCACCGAAGGCGGCCAGCGATTCCTGGTGCGCCTTGGCCGGCTGCGGGTTGGCCAGCGACAGCTTGATGCCCTTCTCGTCGACCTTGAGGTCGTGCACCGCACCGTCTTCGGTGGTGATGCGGATGTGCGCGCCGGGCGTGGCCTTCACGATGGCTTCGCGCAGGCCGGGCAGACCCGCCTCCAGGTCGCGGTCGTTGGGGTTGGGCTGCGGGTGGCCGAAGAGCTTTTCCTTCGCGGCATGTAGCAGCCGCTGCGTGTTGCCCTGTTTCACGCCCTTGTGGTCGAGCGCCGAGCCCATGTCTTCCCAGCCCTTGATGCCGTGGATCTCGGCCAGCGTGGGGCCTTCGCACCAGGCCGGCGCGAGCTTCCTGGGCAGGTCGTCGGGCAGGCTGTCGGAGAGGATGCTTTCCTTGCGAGGCGCGTCGCCGTTGTCGTTGCGGAAGATGAGCAGCCGGTTCTCGGTGGCGTTGTAGTCGAGCTGGTACTTGCGCGTGCCGTTGGGCAGCATCGGCCCGCCGCCCGGGCTCATGCCGGCCTCGGAGTTGGCCCAGCTCTCGCGCCAGGCCATGGGCGTGGCGTTGGGCGGCAGCGGCATCACCGGCGCATCGGACTCCTTGCCGTCGCGACGGGCGATCAGCTCGGATTTGTTGGACAGGCGCTTGATCTCGGAGCGCAGCGGCGTCTCCATCTTGTTTTCCACGCTGCCGAGTTCTGCCTGGCGGGCGGCGGCCGCTCCATTGCTGAAACTGACCTGAGGCGAATGGGCGACCATCGCCTTCTCGAGTTCGCTGAAGTCGATCAGCCGGTCGCCATAGCCCTTGACGAAATAGCGCTCGCTCGCGGGTTGCCCGGGGTCCTTGCCCGGCACCTGCGCCTTGATGACGGCGAACTGTTCGGCCACCACCGAACGCTGGCCCTGCGTGTCGGGCAGGCCGTCGTAGGCGGGGATCTTCAGGATGCCGACGTGGTCGTTCATCGATGCGAGCTGCTTGCCCGCCGACGCCGACGCAATGAAGTGCGCCCCGAAGGTCGTCTCGAAGTTCTGCAACTGCTCGCGCGTGGCGCCGTACTGCTGCATCGTGCCGACGTACTTTTCCAGAGCGGGCTTGCTGTCTGCACCGAGTGCGGCTGCCACGCCCTGGGCTGCGACCTCGGCCGCTTTGCGCAGGCTCTCGGGCGGCTTGACGTCTTCGATCGTGATCTCGTGCCGCAAGGACGTCGACGTTCCGGCGATCGATGGCTTCGTGAGCTCCACTTCCGAAAGGGTTGCCGTGCGTGGAGGCAGGCTGCCCGGTGCCGACGACGTGCGCGTGGGCAACACGTCGTTCAAGGCTGTCGATGGCAGTCCGGCTTGTTGTTGCCTGGCGGAGGTGGTGCCGGTCGAGAGGTCCGACGAAGAGGGTATGGCGGCAGTGGATGCCTTGCCGGCGCGTTCGATGGCCATGGGATGTCTGGGGCGGTAGCCCCGCAGCAACTACGACTGCCGGCCAATCTAGATTTGTCAGCGCGAAATGCCCGATGCGATGCGAACTCCTTCCAGGAGTAACGAAGTGCAGGACGGGCGGCCTCTCACGGATACGGCCTCGCCGCACCGGACATGAACGATGGATGGCCCGCCCGGGGCGACGTGTTCAACGAGGGGGGGCGCTTCGGCGGGTCGCGGCCTGTGGCAACGGCGCACAGAGGCGGCTGCGCATGACCGACGCCGTATGGCGTGGATGGTGTGAGATCTCCCTGAAAAGATCGGTCGTCGTGTGAACCGCAAGCATGGCCTTCACCTGCCGCCGTGGCCGCAGACAGGCGAAGTCTTGTCCGCGCAGCCGAACTGCTCGGCCTTCGCCCTGCTGGTTTTCACCACCTTTTCATAACGCGCCAGCTCGCGCCGGATGCGCAAACCGGCCGCACGCTCGTATATCGAGAGCCGCAGTCCGCATGCGGATCGCCTTCGCCAAGGCCCCGCCGCCGGCTGGGCGATGTGTGCGGCGGGTTCGCCTTGCCGCCAACGGGTTCGCTCCCCGGCGGCTGCCGATGCCGTGGCGAGGAAACACTGGCGCGTCAGCAGGGAGCACGAAAGAAATGGACTTCACTCGAACGAACGCGGCGTCGAGCGGCGCTCAATGGCAGGCTGCCAGTCCTGCTGGCGAGCCGCCACCTCCTCCACCTGGGCCGCATGCGCCGCTCCAGGGGCCTCTGGACGGGCTGGATCGGCCGCGCCGTTCGGCGTCAGACCCCGCGGAAAGCAGCCCTCGACGCGCAGCTCTGTCTCAGCTGGCAAATCCCCCCGACATGTTGGAGTTGCCAGAGGGATTCCTGCGTGACGTTGCCCGCCGGCTCGATGCCGCGGACGCGGTGGCGCTTTCGATGACCAGCAGGAAACTGCGTGAGGCGAGCGGCAATATCGCCGTCGCGAAGGCAGTCATCGCGTCGCAGGATGCTCCGGCTGCCGTGCGTGCCGGCCTGGACAAAGCGGCCACCCTTCAGGACGAAGATGCCATTGACCGCGGCGAAATCCTGCGGAATGCGGCGGTCAGGATCGGTCAGTCCCCCGCGGCGGTGGTCGGCATGGTCCGCCGGTTCCTGCATACCGTAGCGCCGCTGCAGCCCCAATACCGGGCCGATGCACTGGCTGCGCTCAAGGCATCGCTGCCGCTGCGGTCCAATGCAATGGCCGTGCTCGACAACGCGCTGGCACTGGAGACGCTGGACGCACGGCCCGGCGTGCGCGGGGCCGCGTTGGCGGCCCAGGCAGAGAGCGTCTCGTCGACGAGGGACCCGGAAGCAAGGCTCGCCATCTTCGATGCTGTGGCCGACAAGGTGGGCGAGCTGCCCGCCGGGCATCGCGCCGAGGCATTGATGGCTGTCACATCGAAACTGGCTGCGCTGACGGATGACGCCGCGCAGGCACAAGCCCTCAAGCTCCTCGCGCAATCTCGAGAGCTGCCTGCCGACGGACTGGGGCAGGCCCCGCTCGTGTTGGTACGGAAGATGGGAGCGCCTTCAGAACCTTCAGCAGCGTTCGATCGTGCGTGGCACGACGCGATGCGCCTGGCCGAAGGGGCGGCGTTGCCGCTGCGCCAGCAGATGGGCGCATTGCTGGCCGACAAGATTCGCAGCCTGGCCCCCGAGGCGCGCCACGCAGCATTCGATCGCACGATCGCCCTGGTCTCGACCCTGCCGCCGCAGCCGCGCGACGAGGCTCTCGAGCATCTGGCGAAAGCCATTGAATTTCTACCGGAAGCTGCGCCTGAATCGACGAGCGAACGGCGCCCGGGACGGGCCGATGCATTGCACAAGGTCCTCGCGTCTCTTGCAGGCATGAGAGACCGTGATCTGACGGTCGTGGCTGCCGCGGCGGCCGTGCAGCACGTGACGCATCGGCGCGCCGAGATGTTCGACCCGGTGTTCGCGGCCGTGATGTCCCTGCCGATGGCGGGGCAGCGCAAGGCCGGACTGCAAGCGCTGGTGGGCGCGGCGGCGTCGCATGACCGCGCGCCCGCCGAGCTGGGCAGGATCCTCGGATCGCTCGCCTCCTTCGGCGAGGCCGAGCGGGCGGAGTTGGTTCTCACCGCCGTGCGTGCCCTGGAGCGCGTTCAGCACCTGGGATCGCTGCCGGCTCTCATGCTCGAGCACGTTGCCACACTGCCGCGGGGGCCAAGAAGTCTGGCGCTCAAGGAGTTCTTCAGCCGGCCGCGCTGGCAAGCCGTGTCGCCCGAGGAGCTGGCCCGCACGGTGGATGCCGCGCTGCCGCTGATCTCTCGATTGCCAGCGCACGACGCGGGGCGGGCGGCGGGAGATGCCGCCGCGTTCCTGCCGATCGCGCAGATGGAGGCTGCTGCGCGAACTTCGACATTCACAAGGCTGCTGCAGCAGGCCGAGCGCTCCCCGGACAGCACCTTGCTCGAAGCCCTTTCGAGGACGATGCGCAATGCCAACGATCCGGCACTGACGCAACTGGGCTTCGAACCGCTGCTCACGCTCGTCGGCAAGCGCGAACCGATCGTGCCGCAGGCACTGTCGTACTTGGCCGGGCAGCTTTGCACCTTGCCGCAACCACAGCTCGAGGTCGCATTGCCGCAGGTGAGATCGCTGGTGGAAAGGATTCCGCCCACCTACGACGTGGCGCTCGACGCAGTGGTTTCGGGAGTGGCGCAGGCGCTTCCGCTCGTGAATCCGCAGATGCAGGCGCAGGCCCTGGCATGGGTGCAGCTGTCGGCCACGAAGCTGTGCAGCGTGACGGGCCGCAGCGGCGCCAGAAGCAAGGCGCTTTCCACGCTGGCCTCGGTCATCCCCAGCCTTCCGCAGGCGATGCGCCAGGGCGTGTTCAACGCCGTGTTGAGCCACGTCGGCCAGGTACTGGAGGCTGACCGCAGGGCGCAGCCCCACATGCTTCGCCAAAACGATGGAAGGCAACTCCACCCGGACCAGCGCGCTGCGGGACTGTTGGCGCAGCTCGCCGGCGCGGCCGGTAGCCTTGCAGGGCTGGCCCCCCGCGCCGCTGTCGCCCAGATACTGACGGCGCTGCAGGGCATCGCAGACCCCGCCAGCCGGGCCGAGGTGCTGAAGTCGCTGCCGTTCTGAAGTCGCCGGCCCGCGCAGCCGGGCTACTCGGCCTTCGCCCCACTGGCTTTCACCACCTTTTCATAACGCGCCAGCTCGCGCTGGATGAGCTGCGCAAACTGCGCCGGCGTGCTGGGTGCCGGCTCGGCCATCAGGTCGGCGAAGCGCGTCTTGACCTCGGGCGTGTTGAGCGCGGCGACGAAGGCGGTGTTCAGCTTCGTCACCACGGCAGGCGGGGTGCCGGCCGGTGCGATGAGGCCCCACCACGTGTCGATCTCGAAGCCGGGCCAGGTCTCGGCCATGGCCGGCACGTCGGGCAGCAAGGGGCTGCGGCGCGCGGTGGTCACCGCCAGCGGCAGCAGCTTGCCGCTTTTGATATTCGGCGCCGCCGTGGCGAGGTTGTCGAGGTTGAAGTCCACCTGACCCGACAGCAACGCCAGCTGCGCCGGGTTGCCGCCGCCGTAGGGAATGTGCACGGCGAAGACGCCCGCACGCTGCTTGAATATCTCGCCGCCCAGGTGGCCGGCGCTGCCGATGCCGCCGCTGCCGTAGTTCAGCCGCCCCGGGTTGGCACGCGCGTAGTTCACGAAGTCCTGGAGGCTCGTGATCTTCAGGCGCCTCGCGGTCTCGGCGTTCATGACCAGCACGTTGGGCGTGCGCACCATCTGCGTGACGGGCGCGAAGTCCTTCACCGGGTCGTACGGCAGCTTGGCGTAGAGCCAGGGGTTGATGGCGTGCATGGCCACCGCGGCGATGCCCAGCGTGTGGCCGTCGGGTGCGGCCTTGGCCACGGCGGCCACGCCGATGCCGCCACCACCGCCTGGGCGGTTTTCGATGAGCACCGTGCCCAGCGCGTCCTTCGCCTTGTCGGCGATGAGGCGCGTGGTCACGTCGATGGGGCCGCCGGGCGCGAAGGGCACGACGATGCGGATGGGGCGCTCCTGGGCGCGCACGCCGGGGCTGGCGATGAAGGCCGCGCCCGCGGCGGCCAGCAGGTGTCTGCGTTGCATGGAGGGGCTCTCTCGTCGAAAGCACGCATGCTATCGACGCGCCGGTTTCGCTGCTGCGTGTGGCAGGATCGCGCCACCTCGACGGCCGTCTCCCGATCATGAAGGGGCTCAAGCCCAGCTTCCCTGCAAGCACCACTGCACTGCACACCGGGCGCGGCATCGCCGTCGTGTTGCGCATCACGCGCGTACCGCTGTGCCTGGCCGGCCTGATGCCGGCCATGGCAGGTCCCGCGTGGAGCCAGGCCGTCGACGTCACCGGCGTGCTGAGCGTGGCCTCCGACTACACGGACCGGGGCCTGCTGTCCGGCGAGCGCAAGCCGGCGTTGCAAGGCGAGGTGTCGGCGCTGTTCGACAGCCACTGGTCCGCGTCGCTGGCGCTGGGCTTGCAGCAAGACGCCCGGCACAACCACCGCTTCGCCGCGCGGCTGGCGCACTACTGGGCCTTGTCGAACGACTGGCAAGCCGACGTGGAACTGCGCTGGACCGACTACCGGAACGAATGGACCTCGTGGGAGTTCCGCTATGCGGAACTGGGAGGCTCCGCAACGTTTCGCGACCTGTTGTCGGTGGGCATCGCCACCCGGCGCTATGCCGGCCACGACGACTTGCGCTGGGCGCTCGACACCGGCCTGCGCTGGCCGATCGCCGGTGACTGGTCGGCCAACGGCAGCCTGGGCTGGGCCCAGCTGCCTTCGGGGTACGCCCGCTGGTACCGCTACGGCAGCGCCGGCCTCGGCTGGCAGCACGGCAGCTGGAGCGCAGGCGTGAGCCGCATCTGGGCCGACAAGACCGCTCGCGCCGCGCTGGACGACAGTGCGCAGCCGCACTGGTCGGCCTTCGTCTCGAAAGATTTTTGAGGGGCTCGCAACCTTTTTGGCGCGCCTGGGCACCTACTGGCAACAGACCTGAGACATCCTCGTGCCCATGCAAGCCCCGACCGATGCCGCGCCCGCAGATCCTGACGGCGAGCTGACCCTGCTGCGGCAGGTGGCGGCCGGCGACCGCGCGGCATTGGCCGTGCTGTATCGCGGCTACCACCGCCGGCTGTGCCGCTTCCTCGGCCGGCTGACGCGGCGAGCCGACGTGATCGAGGAAGTCATCAACGACAGCTTCTGGGTCGTGTGGCAGAAGGCGGGCGGCTTTCGGGGCGATGCGCGTGTCTCGACCTGGATCATGGGCATTGCCTACCGGTGCGCGCTGAAGGCGCTGCGCCTGCACGGCGCCGAGCCGCTGGCAGACGAAGAGGGCGTCGACGTGCCGGCGGCCGATGACCCGCATGCCGCACACGAGCTGCGCGACTGGGTGTCCAAGGGGCTGGGCAGGCTGCCGATGGAGCAGCGCGTGGTGCTGGAGCTGGCCTACGGCGGCGGCCATTCGATCGACGAGATCGCGGCCATCATGCAATGCCCCGAAGGTACGGTGAAGGCGCGCATGTTCCACGCCCGCATGAAGCTGCGCAACCTGCTGCCCGAACTGGCCGGCGAGCCGCGTGCTGCGGCCGCAGGAGATTCACGATGAACGCGATGGACGATCACCAAGACAACAACGCACGCGAGCACCAGCAGGTGTGGGAGTCGCTGCCGTGGCTGGCCAACGGCACGGCCAGTACCGAACAGCGCCACCGCGCGCAGGCCCACATGGCCGGCTGTGCCGACTGCCGCCAGGAATTCGAGGCGCAGCAGCGGCTGCAGCAGGCCATGGCCACCGAAGTGCCGGTGCCCGGCATCGATGCCGAGGCCGGGCTGCAGCGCCTGCTGGGTCGGCTGGACGCGCCGGTGCAGGAGCAGCCGCTGCCGCCCGCCGCAGTGAGGTCGCCGCGGCGCGAAGCCAGCCGGCTCACCATGGCGCTGGCCGTGGCGGTGGTGGTGCAGGCCATCGGCCTGGGCGTGCTGGGCCTGCAGTTGAGCCACGACGACGACACGTCGGAATACCGCACGCTGAGCCAGCCGCCGGCGCAGGCGGCATCGCATGCCCGGCTGCAGGTGGTGCCCGCCGGTTCGATGCCGATGTCCGACTGGCAGCGCCTGCTGCACGCGCACGGCCTGAAGGTGGTGGACGGCCCGAACGCGGCCGGTGCGTACCTGCTGGCGCCTGCGGGTGCGTTGCAGCAGCCCGCCGATGCGTTGCTGGCGCGCCTGCGTGCCACGCCTGGCGTGCGCCTGGCCGAGCCGGCGGCAGCGCAATGAAGCACTGGCGGGCGCTCGTCGGCGCCTTCGTCCTTGCGCTGGCGTGCGGCACTGTGTCGGCGGCCGAGCCCGACTCCGACCCGGAAGCCGGCATGCGGCAGGACAGCCGCGACTACATCGTGCTGGCCGTCGACAACCCCTTGCGCCGCCTGCCGCGCCGCGCGGGCGCGAGCCTGCCGTCTTATGGCGCGCAGCCGCGCTACGTGGTCGGCAGCGAGGCGGCCGCGATGCTGGCCTCGCTGGAACGCGAGCACCGGCTGCAGCCCGTTACTGCATGGCCCATCGCGGCGCTGGGCTGGCATTGCGTGGTGTACGGCGTGCCGCAAGGCGTCGAGCGCGAAGCGCTGATGCAGGCGCTCGCACACGATGCACGCGTGCGCCTCGTGCAGCCGCTGAACGACTTCTCCACGCTGGGCAGCAGTGCTCCCTCTGCCGCTGCCTCTGCAACGGCGGAGGTGACTGCGCCCGTGCAATACAACGACCCATACGCCAGCCTGCAGCGCGGCTTCGTGCAGACCGGCGCGGCACAGGCGCATCGCGTGAGCACGGGCCAGAGGGTCACGATCGCGCTGGTGGACACCGGCGTCGATTCGCGCCACCCCGACCTGCGCGGGCGCATCGCCGCGCGCCATGACGCGGTGGGGCCCACCGGTGCCACGGGTTTCGACGATGAGCGCCATGGCACGGCGGTGGCCGGTGTCGTGGCCGCCGTGGCGAACAACCAGCAGGGCATCGTCGGCATTGCGCCCGGCGCGCAGCTGAGCGTTTACCGCGCCTGCTGGCAGGCGCAGGCCGCTGACGGCGTGGCGCGCTGCAATTCGTTCACGCTGGCCAAGGCCCTGGCCGCGGTGCTGGATGCCGATGAGCGCATCGTGAACCTGAGCCTGGGCGGCCCTTCCGACCCGTTGCTCGAAGCGCTGCTGCGCAAGTTGATCGCGCAGCAGCGCGTGGTCATCGGCGCGCTGCCGCCGTCGGGTCGCCGCGAAGGTTTCCCGGCCGGCGTGCCGGGGGTCATCGTCGTGGGTAGCGGCGATGCGGGGCCGCCGGCTGCTCCAGGCGCGCTCGTGGCACCGGGCCGCGACGTGCTGACGCTCGCACCGGGTGGCCGCTACGACTTCACCAGCGGCTCCTCCATCGCAGCGGCCCATGCCAGCGGCGTGGCCGCGTTGCTGCTGTCCATCGACCCACACCTCGACGGCACGACGGTGCAACGCCTGCTCGCGTCCACCACGCCGCTCGAACCCGGTGCACCGCTCAATGCAGAGGCGGCCGTCACGGCGCTCGGCCAGCGAACCCGCCTGGCGGCCACGGCGCACTAGACAAACCCCAATTCATTCACCGCACAGACGCAGAGGACGCGGAGGGCCGCAGAGAAGATCTGCATTTCTCCGCGGATCTCCGCGTCCTCTGCGCCTCCGCGGTGAAGGCTGCCGGGCTTCTTTGCGGTGTTTCACGCGCCGTGGGTCACTGAAGTACACGAGTCCTCGCAAGGACTCGTTGCAATTTCCTCCTCGCGCATTCAACCTCGCAGCCGCTGCGCGGCACTCACGGACGACGTGATTCGTTTGACCGTGCCGTGCCACCCACACTTGCTTCACCCCATGTCTCGCTCCCGCATGCGCGGGGCATCCCGAGCCGCCTGAGCCGGCATGCGCTCGCGTGGCCGCTGGTCGCGCAACTGCTGCTGCTCTGCGTGGGCTGGTGGCTGTTCGGCCACGAGCGCGCGCTGGTGAGCCTGCTCATTGCACCGTGGGTGGAGGAAACGCTGCTGCGCCACGGCTTGCAGGACCGCTTGCATGGGGCCTTGCGCAGCCGGCTGTCACCGTGGGCCGTACCGGTCGCCTGCGCATTGGCCTTCGCCGCCGTGCACGTGCTGGCGAGGCCCGACGTGTGGAGTGCCGGCACCTTCTTTCCCGCGCTGCTGATCGGCTTCGTCTACCAGCGCCACGGCGCGCTGGCGCCCTGCGTGCTGCTGCACGCGCTGTTCAACCTGTTCTGGTTTGCGTCCATAGGCCTCTGGCTGTTCTGACCTTTCTCCTGAGGAACTTCATGTCCGTTCGATCTCACTGGCGCTTGTCGCGCCTCGTCGCTGCTGCGTGCCTGCTCGGCACGCTGCCCCTGGCCTGGTCTGCCGCAGACCCCGTGCGCGGTGGCACGCTGTATGGCAACAACTGCGCGACGTGCCACGGCGCGGCCGCATCGCCCAGCAACCCGGCGGTGCTGCGCGGGCGCAACGCCACCGGCGTGATCCGCAACGCCATCGCCGCCAACCGCGGCGGCATGGGCTTCCTGAGCGGCTTGAGCGATGCAGACGTGGCCGACATCGCGGCCTTCCTGGGCAACTCGCCCTCGAGCCTGAGCTTCACCGCCACCACCGTGGGGCAGGGCAGCGCCACGCAGAGCGTCACCGTGCGTGCCAGCAGCGCGCTGGCGCTGAGCTCCCTTGCGGCAAGCGCGAGCGGTGACTTCCAGCGCAGCGGCGGCAGCTGCGGCAGCAGCCTCGCGGCCGGTGCCAGCTGCACCATCGACCTGCAGTTCGTGCCCACGACAGGCGGCAGCCGCACCGGCAGCCTGAACCTCACGCACAGCGGCATCAGCGGCGGCGTGGCCATTGCGCTCAGCGGCACCGGCAACGTCGTCACCGCGCCGTCGCTGGCCATCGACGGCAGCACCGTGTCCTTCGGCGACCAGGTGCTGTCCACCAGCAGCAGCGCACAGCGGCTCACGCTCACCAACCGCGGCAATGCCGCCTTGAACTTCTCGTCCATCGCGCTGGCCGGCACGGCCGCGGGCGACTACACGCTCGGTGGCAATTGCGCCGTGGGCTCCGCAGTGGCGGCAGGCTCGCAGTGCGAAATCAGCGTGAACTTTTCTCCCAAGGCACTGGGCGCTCGCACGGCGACGCTCAACCTCGCCTCCGACGGCGGCAACGCCGCGGTGCAGCTCAGCGGCAACGGCGTGGCGCAGCCGGTGCCGGGCGTGACCTTCTCGGCCGCGCAGGTCGCCTTCGGCAACCAGACGGTGGGTACCACGTCTGCACCGCAGGGCCTCACGCTCACCAACAGCGGCAATGCCGAGCTCTCCATCACGAGCCTGCAGGCGAGCCTGCCCTTCAAGGCGGAAGGCAGCACCTGTGGCAGCAGCCTCGCGGCCAAGGCGAGCTGCACCGTGCAGCTGAGCTTCACGCCCACCGGCACGGGCGCTGCGACCGGCAGCCTCACGCTGGCCAGCAACGCGGCCGGCTCGCCCCACGTCGTGGCACTCAGCGGCAGCGGCGTGCCCGTCGCGCCGCAACTCGCGTGGACGCCGGCTGCCGGCAGCCTGGCCTTCGGCAGCGGTACGGTGGGCGCGGCGCGGCCCAGCCAGACGCTCACGCTGGCCAACCAGGGCCCCGGCAATGCCAGCCTCACGGAGCTGCGCCTGAGTGGCACCAACGCGGCCGACTTCATGATCGACGGCAGCTCGAGCTGCCAGGCCGGCGGCGATCTGGCCGCGGGCAGCAGCTGCAGCGTGGTGGTGGGCTTCGTGCCGGGCGGCGCGGGTGCCCGAAGCGCCAGCCTCGACGTGCTGTCCAACGGCAACGCGCCGGGCAGCGTCGCCCTCTCGGGCACCGGCGTGGCCGCGCCTGCGCCGGTGCTCTCGCTGTCGAGCCGCGACATCGGTTTCGTGCGTGCAGCGTCGGCCACCAGCGGCCCGAGCCAGGTGCTCACCATCGCCAACGGCGGCAATGCCGACCTGCAGGTCACCGCGCTCACGCTGTCGTCAGCCAACTTCGCCATCAGCTCCGCCGCCACCACGGGCAGCGCCAACGCCTGCGGCACGGCGCCGTTCACGCTGGCCGCCGGCGCCCAGTGCGAGCTCACGCTCAGCTGGAGCGGCAGTGCTGCAGAGCAGGGCAGCCTCACCGTCGCCAGCAATGCCGCGGGCTCGCCAGAGGTTGTTGCGCTCACGGCCAGCGTGCAGGGCACGGCCCCCGTCAACAGCGGCGGAGGCGGCTGCACTGTGGGCGAGGGCACTGCGGCGCGTGACCCCTCGCTGCTCGCCATGGCCTTCGCCGCGGCCGCCCTGCTGTGGCAGCGCCGCCGGCGCGAGCGCATTCAACGAGTTCAACCCACCCAGGAAGCACGCCAATGAACCGTGTCAGTCATCGCCTTCGTCATTTGCCCCTGGCGCTGCTGTGCGCCGCCTTCGCCGCCGGGCCGGCACTGGCCGTCGACGTGGGCCAGCCCGCGCCGGCGCTGAACCTGCCCGCAGCCACCGGCCGCACGCTCGCCGTGCCCGATGGCCGCGCCAGGCTGACCTACGTGGACTTCTGGGCCTCGTGGTGCGGGCCATGCCGCCAGTCGTTCCCGTGGCTGAACCAGATGCAGGCGCGCTACGGCGCCAAGGGCCTGCGCGTGGTCGGCGTGAACCTCGACACCACCACCGCCGATGCCGAGCGCTTCCTGAAGGACGTGCCGGCCAGCTTCGAGATCGCTTTCGACCCCAAGGGCGCCAGCGGCCGGGCCTATGCGCTCAAGGGCATGCCCAGCTCAGTGCTGCTGGGGCCCGACGGCAAGGTGATCGCCACGCATCAAGGCTTTCGGGCCGGCGATGAAGAGCAACTCGAAAACCTCATCAAGACCCATCTGAGCCAACCATGAGACATCCAGTGTCAACAACCCTCGCGGAGGGTCGATCGCCGTACTCGACGAGTGGGGTGTCGTCATCCCCACGGGCCGCCGCGCCGGGCCGCCCCAAGCAAGGCCTGACCCTCTCGGAGGGGCGATCGCCGTACTCGGCGAGCGGGGTGTCGTCATGACCATCTTGCGTCGACTTTCACTACTCGCGCTTCTTGCGCTCACCGCGGGCCTGGCGGCCTGCGGCCAGATGCAGCCGCCGCAACCCTGGGAGCGTGGCCTGCTGGCCAAGCCCGAAATGCGCCTGGACGGCGACCCGCTGCAGGAGCGCTTCGACCAGCACATCTTCATGAGCAAGGAGAACGCTTCGGGCGGCTCCGGCGTCGGCGGAGGCGGTTGTGGCTGCAACTGAGGTTCACGTCTCTTCCACGGCGCAGCGTGCCGACCGCAGCCTGCTCACCGCTGCGTTGCTGCTGCCCGGCGTGCTGCCGCTGGCGGTGCCCGCCCACGCCGAGACCGCGCCCGAGCAGGGTGTGGCCTCGGTGAAGCTGCTCGACTACCAGGACCGCCAGCCCGGCCTCAAGCGCACCCACGTGAAGGCGCCCTCGGCCTACCTGCTGCTGCCGATCCAGGGCGAGTGGTCGCTCGAAGCGTCGGCCGTCTACGACAGCGTTTCGGGTGCCTCGCCGCGCTATCACACGGCCATTTCGAGCGCGTCGCGGCAGACCGAGGAGCGCAGTGCCGGCGACGTGCGGCTCACGCACTATGCCGACCGCCACAGCTGGCACGTGGGCGCGGCAGTCTCGGACGAGAACGACTTCCACTCGCGAGCGGTGTCGGGCGGCGCGAGCTTCTCGAGCGACGACAACAACCGCACCGTGAGCTTCGCCGCGGCCTACACGCACGACCGCATCGGCGCCACCGGCAACCCCACGCTCGACGAGCGCCGGCGCACCGTGGCACTCACGGCGGGCGTCACGCAGAACCTGAGCACGCGCGACGTCGTGCAGGGCAGCCTCACGCTCAGCCGCGGCACCGGTTTCTACGACGACCCGTACAAGTTCCCAGACCACCGGCCCGACCACCGCAACCAGCTGGCCGCCGCGGCGCGCTGGAACCACCACATCGAGGCCTACGGTGCCACCGTGCGCAGCGGCTACCGCTACTACGCCGACAGCTTCGGCGTCCGCGCGCACACGGTGGATGTCGAGTGGGCGCAGCCGGTGGGCGAGCGCTTCCAGGTGACGCCGGGGCTGCGCTACTACAGCCAGCGAGCCGCGCGCTTCTACTTCGACCCGGTGTACGACGCGACGCTCGGCGAGCCCTTCCCTCCGGGGTGGACGCCCGGCACGGTGGCCAGCGCCGACCAGCGCCTCTCGGGCTTCGGGGCCTTCAGTGCCTCGGTGCGCTTCGACCTGAAGCTCGACAAGGCCTGGGCGCTGGACCTGAAGCTCGAACGCTACGAGCAGCGCGGCAGCTGGCGCCTGGGCGGCGACGGCTCCACGGGGCTTGCCCCGTTCTCGGCCCGCTGGATCCAGCTGGGCGCGAGCTACCGTTTCTGAGCACCGTGCACACGACCATGCCGCCCGGCCCACCGATGGCGCAGGAAAGCTTCGAGCAGGAGAGCTTCGAGTTCGAAGCCATGGCCTGCCCCTGCGTGCTGCATCTGGCAGGCGATGCCCGCGAGCATGCGCAGCGCAGGGCGGCGGCCGAAGCGGCCATGGCCGAGGTGCGGCGCATCGAGGCCAAGTACTCGCGCTACCGCGCCGACAGCATGGTCTCGCGCATCAACGCCGGCGCGGGCGCTGCCGAACCCGTGGCCCTCGACGCTGAAACCGCACAGCTGCTCGACTATGCCGAGCGCCTGTACCAGCTCAGCGAAGGCCTGTTCGACATCAGCTCCGGCGTGCTGCGGCAGGCCTGGAACTTCAGGCAGCCCGCGCTGCCAGACGAGGCGCAGCTCGAGGCACTGCTGGCGCTGGTGGACTGGCGCCTCGTCGAGCGCGGCGAGGGCTGCGTGCGGCTGCCGCGTGCGGGCATGCAGCTCGACTTCGGGGGCTTCGGCAAGGAATACGCGGCCGATCGCGCGGCCGCGCTGCTGCTGGAGCACGGCATCGCGCACGGCTACGTCAACCTGGGCGGCGACATCCGCGTGCTTGGCCCCAGGCCCGACGGCCAGCCCTGGCTGCTGGGCGTGCAGCACCCGCGCCGGCCGCAGGCCGTGCTGGCCGACCTGCCCATCTCGCAGGGCGCGCTGGCCACCAGCGGCGACTACGAACGCTTCTTCGAGCTCGACGGACAGTGCTACTGCCACGTGCTGAACCCGCGCACCGGCCATCCGGTGCGGCATTGGCAATCGGTCAGCGTGGCCGCGCCGCTGTGCAGCGCCGCGGGCGCGCTCTGCACGATCGCGATGCTGTTCGAAGAACGCGGCCTCGCCTTCCTGGCCGAACAGGGCCAGGCCTATCTCGCGGTGGACTGCCGCGGACAGGCGCATCACCAGAACTTCAACACCCTTCCCACACCATGAACCTGTTCCTGCATTCCTGGCGGCGCCTGCTGCTGGCCCTGGCCGTTTGGCTGCTCAGCGGCGCTGCCGCCCAGGCCATCGCGGCCGATTTCCTCGACCCTGCCGAGGCCTTCAAGGCCAGCGTGTCGCAAGACGCCTCGGGCGCCGCGACGCTGCTGTTCGAAGTGGCGCCGCACTACCACCTGTACCGCCAGCGCCTGCAGCTGCAGGACGCGGCAGGCCAGCCGGTGGCGGCCGTGCTGCCGCCCGGCCGGGACACCTTCGACAAGGCCCTCGGCGAGCAGGTCTCGGTGTGGGAGCACGAGGTGCGCATCGCGATGCCCGCGCCGGCCGGTGAGGGCACGTGGGACCTGACCTACCAGGGCTGCGCCGACGAGGGCCTGTGCTACCCGCCGCAGCATGCCAAGGTGCGTTGGCAGCTCGAAGGTGGCGTGCTGAAGGCGAGCCTGGCATCGGCCGATGCCGATGCCGATGCCAGTGCCACTGCGGGCGTTGCTTCCGCTGCGGCAGTGGCTGCTTCGGCACCTGGCGAAGCAGCGCCCGCCGTAACGGCACCGGCCGCGCCCGATGCGGCAGCTGCCGAGTCCGACCGCATTGCCGGCGCATTGGCGTCGGGCAGCGTGCTCACCGTGATGGGCGTGTTCGTCGTGTTCGGCCTGCTGCTGTCGTTCACGCCTTGCGTACTGCCGATGCTGCCCATCCTCTCGTCCATCATCGTGGGCCAGTCGCAGCCGGTCTCGCGCAGCCGCGGCTTCACGCTGGCGGTGGCTTATTCGCTGGGCATGGCGCTGGTCTACACCGCCATGGGCATGCTGGCGGGCTGGCTGGGCCAGGGCCTGGCCGGCGCACTGCAGAACCCGTGGGTGCTGGGGGCCTTCGCGCTGCTGCTCGCGGGCCTGTCGCTGTCGATGTTCGGCGTGTGGGAGTTCCAGATGCCCGGCTTCATCCAGCAGCGGCTGGCCGCGGGGCAGAACCGCATGCCGGGCGGCAAGCACCTGGGCGTGTTCGTGATGGGCGCGCTGTCGGCGCTGCTGGTGGGCCCCTGCGTGGCCGCCCCGCTGGCCGGCGTGCTGGTCTACATCAGCCAGACCCGCGACCTGGTGCTGGGCGGTGCCGCGCTGTTCGCGCTGGCCTGCGGCATGAGCGTGCCGCTGCTGCTGCTCGGCCTGTCGGCGGGCCGCCTGCTGCCGCGTGCCGGTGCATGGATGGAGCGCGTGAAGATGCTGTTCGGCGTGCTGCTGCTGGCCACCGCGCTGTGGCTGGTCTCGCCGGTGCTGCCGCAGGCCGCGACGATGCTCATCCTCGGCGCTGGCGTGGTGGTGGGGGCCACGCTGCTGGGCTGGCCGGTGGGCCGCCAGCCGCATGCGCTCACCCGCGCACTGGCGCTGCCGCTGCTGCTGTGGGGCGCGGTGCTGTGCATCGGCGCCTTCTCGGGCGGCAGCAGCATCACGCAGCCGCTGTCGCACCTGTCGTCGCAAGGCCTGCCCGTCGCGGCGGCCCGGGCCGCGGCAGGGCCGGTCTTCAAGCGCGTGCGCAGCGAAGCCGAGTTGCAGCAGGCGCTGCAGCAGGCCAACGGCCGCACGGTGATGGTGGACTACTACGCCGACTGGTGCGTCTCGTGCAAGGAGATGGAGCACCTCACCTTCTCGGAGCCGGCCGTGCAGGCACGCCTGCAGCGAGCGCTGCTGCTGCAGGCCGACGTGACGGCCGACAACGCCGAGTCGCGTGCGCTGCTCAAGCGCTTCGGCCTGTTCGGGCCGCCGGGAATCATCTTCCTCGACGCGCAAGGGCGTGAAGCCGACCCGAAGCTGCGCGTCATCGGCTTCATGCCGGCGAAGGACTTCGACGCGCGCCTGCAACGCGTCGGCCTTTGACACCTCCTCGACTCCCGTTCCTCTTCGCGTCCTTCCATGACCTCACAGCAAGCTTCACAGCAACCGCGCCACGCCCGTCTGCTGATCCTCGGCTCCGGCCCGGCCGGCTACACCGCGGCCCTGTATGCCGCGCGGGCCAACCTGCAACCCATGCTCGTGACCGGCCTGGCCCAGGGCGGCCAGCTCATGACGACCACCGAGGTGGACAACTGGCCCGGCGACGCCGATGGCGTGCAAGGCCCCGAGCTGATGCAGCGCCTGCAGCAGCATGCCGAGCGCTTCGGCACCGAGATCGTGTTCGACCACATCAACGAGGCCGACCTATCTGCGCGGCCCTTCCGCCTCAAAGGCGATGCCGCCAGCTACACCTGCGATGCGCTCGTCATCGCCACCGGTGCATCGGCGCGCTACCTCGGCCTGCCGTCCGAAGCGGCCTTCATGGGCCGCGGCGTCAGCGCCTGTGCCACCTGCGACGGCTTCTTCTACCGCGACCAGACCGTCTGCGTGGTGGGCGGCGGCAACACCGCGGTGGAAGAGGCGCTGTACCTCTCGAACATCGCGGCCAAGGTGCACCTCGTGCATCGCCGCGACCGTTTCCGTGCCGAGCCCATCATGGTCGACAAGCTCATGAGCAAGGTGGCCGCCGGCAAGGTCGAGCTGCACCTGTTCAGGACGCTGGACGAAGTGCTCGGCGATGCGTCGGGCGTCACCGGCGTGCGGCTGGCCGACGCGAATGGCGGCGCCCCGGTGGAGCTGGCGCTGCAGGGCTGCTTCATCGCCATCGGCCACACCCCCAACACCACGCTGTTCGAGGGCCAGCTCACCATGCACGACGGCTACGTCGCCACGCGCGTCGGCCAGCAGGCCTTCGCGACGATGACCAGCGTGCCCGGCGTCTTCGCCGCGGGCGACGTGCAGGACCCGGTGTACCGCCAGGCCATCACGTCGGCCGGCAGCGGCTGCATGGCGGCGCTCGATGCGCAGCGCTTCCTGGAGACACACGCGGCACACGCCTCGTCGCACGCCGTGCCGCACGCCATGTCGCACGGCTGACCGGTCGTCCGCACCACCGTCTGCACAACCTTTTGCGCCGTGCGCGGCACTCACCGACAGAACGGCCCGACTCCCCAGCCGGGCTGTTCAACGAGGTGGGCCCGGCTCACCGCAGATGAACACCCACGATCTGGAGAAGACGATGAGCAAGACCATGATGACCCGCAAGGGATTTCTCGGCGCAGCCGCTGGCGGAACCATCCTGCTGCTGTTGCAGGCCTGCGGCGGCGGCGATGACGACGCCGCGCCGGCCACGAATACCGGCGGCGGCACGACGCCGTCGAAGACCTGCGGGGCCAATGGCACCGCCATTGCGGGCAACCACGGCCACGTGCTGTCGATCCCCGCCGCGGACCTGGACTCGAGCACCGACAAGACCTACAGCATCCAGGGCAGCTCGGGCCACGATCACCTCGTCACGCTGACCGTCGCGCAACTTCAGGCGCTCAAGGCGGGCCAGATGGTCTCGGCCACGTCGACGACCGACTTTCAGCACAACCACGTGGTCACGGTCAGCTGCGTCTGAACCTCGCCCGATGAGGCGTGAGGCCGCCTCTGCTTGGTCAGGTGTGTGTCTTGACACTGCCCGAAGGTGGTCCGAGGGAGGCGTGAATGAAGGCCCGCCGCACGAAACGTGCGGCGGGTCGAGACGTTGGAACTCATTGCGGCAGCAGTGGTGCCACTGGCCTTGCGGCTCATGTCGCGCATTACCTGTCGTCCCATTGCCAGATGGTGGTGCCGTAGTCGGTGCTGAAGGTGGGCATCACTTCGCCTTGTTGGAAGTGGCGGCGGCTGTTGGCCTTGGCCGGCGTGAACCACCAGCCTTCGCGCGGGCAGGGTTGGCCGGCTTTGATGCTCAGGCGCGGAGCGGTACCGGCAAGGTCTGCTACGTCGTCGCGCCAATTGGTTGGCCAGTCGATGGCGCCGGTGTAGCTTTCATCAAGCAGGGAATCGTCGGAGCCCTTGTAGAGCCAGCGATCGTCGACGGTGTACTTGATGTTCTGGCACCGCCGAAGTATCAACGCAACCAGCTTGTTGAGATGCTCCCGCAACTCATCCGACATGCCTGCGTATTCATCAACACCCGCGAAGTCCATGCCGCGGTTGAAGTTGTAGGCAATGGCATCAGCCCAGCCAACGGTCCCTCCCGTCTTCCATTGCGAAGATGAAGTCTCTCCAGGCTTGGGAACGCGGTCAAAGTTGAAAAAGACCGGCGATTGCATGGCCTTGTAGTCCCCCGGGTACTGCTTCTGGATATCGTCCCGGGCACCAGTGCCGGTGCAACGCCGACAGGTATTCGTCGTGCAGCTTCAGCAGCTCCTCGTGATATTCCCAGGAGGCGAACTTGCGCTTGAGCCACGCCTTGCGCAGCGCTTTTTCGTCGAGCGGGGCGTTCATTCTCGATTCCGAGTCGAAGAGTTCACTCGCCTTGGCGTTCATCCCATTGCCATATGGTGGAGCCGAAGTCGGTGCTGAAGGCGGGCATCACTTCGCCCTGCCGGAAGTGACGGCGGCTGCCGGCCTTGGCAGGGGTGAACCACCAGCCTTCGCGTGGGCAGGGGTGGCCGGCTTCGCAGCGCAGGCGCTGCGCTGCGCCATCCGCAAGATCGGCTACGTCGTCGCGCCAGTTGGCAGGCCAGTCGATAGGGCCGGTGTACTGCTCGTCTAGCAGGATGTCGTCATTTGTGCGGTTCCATGTGTCGTCTGCTGTGCGGCGAATGTTGGTCGCCAACTGGGACATATATCCCCACAACGGAAAGATGCGTAGGCTTTCGGCCTCAGTTAGCCAATCCCACATTGCCGGTAAGTCGAGACCGGAATCACGGTCATAGTCAAGGATGTCGCGGGCCCACCCAGCCTGTTTTCCCGGTCTCCATTTTTCTCGCGCCAATTGCCCCGGCTTGTCGCACTTTTCGAGATTCGGAACAGCCGTGTTCCGCAGCCATGGGGATGGTTGCGATGCAGTAGGGGCGCCTTCGGCCCGCGTAAGCGCTGCCTTGATCAGGCGCAGCCAGTATTCGTGGACTGCGAGCATGTGCTCGTGATAGTCGAAGGAGGCGAAGGTCTTTTTCAACCATGCCTTGCGCAAGGCGGGCTCGTCGGTGCGGACCAAAGTCGCGTCGTTTCTCCGAGCATTGGCATGGTCGAGTTGCTTCGCGATGATCTCGTTCGCTTTTTGGTCGGTCAGCATGTGGTGCTCACTTGGGAGTTGCCTTGGCGGGCTGAGGCACAGCCTCGTCTAGCGGCACTATTTGGAGGAACGGCCCGTCCTTGGGCACGATGTTGCCCCTACTGCCATTCGCATTCAGGACTTCCGGGTCATAGTCTTTGAATCCAGTCGCCTTGCGTTCCGTGATGAAGCCGTGCCCCTGCAGCAACTTCATTTGTTCCCTGTCGAAGAACTGCTGCGGTTTTCCACCAGCCAAGTACCACTGATCATCGATCACCTTTCCTCCCTCCTTGACCTTGTAGATTTGAGAGGATGCCGGCCCTTCCCAGAACTTCAGCTCTTCCTTGTAGGGGACCGGTCCGCCCGCGGCTCTCTCCTGAAGGGCGTGCAGTTCCTTCCATACTGGATCGCCCTTGGGTGGCACCTGCAACTCGACGAACTGCCCGTTCTTGTTCCAGTCCTCCTTCACTGCCGAACCCGCGCGAAGGTCTTCACCGTCAATCGGCAACTCGCGGTTCCAGAACGCGCCACCATTCACCGCAGCGTCCGCATCGTGGCTGACCACCCTCTTGAGCGTTGTATTGCTACCTGCCGGCAATGAAGCCGGCCGGATGCTGGAGAAGGTGTTGTAGTCCGTCGCGAACCGGCCAAGTTGCCACTCTTTGGCGAGATCAGGCCAGCCTTCTTTAACGAGTGGCTTCCTCGGAATCCAATCGTCCGCTTCCAGTGGTGAATGCTCCATCTTCGTCACCCCCGGCTGGTAGGGCTTGGCACCCACCGGCCGCCCGCTCTTGTCCACGATGCCGTACTCGCGCTTGCCCGCCAGCGCCACGACACGCCGCTCGGCCACGCGCCGCGTGTTGTCCGGCTCCGGCGGCTCGGGGTTGTGCGCCGCGGGCTTGCCCGGCTCGTGCTTGAGCCTGGCGACCTGCGGTGCGGCCGTGCCGGTATGGATGGTGTGCGTGACCTGCGTGGCGGCCTTGATGTTGCCCGCCAGCAGTCCCCCAGGCGCTGGTCCATCTCGATCAGCGCCTTGGGGATCATCTCGCGCGCCTT
>CAMLLU010000074.1 GCA_946480925.1 uncultured Rivibacter sp. | reverse complement strand
GCCGCATGGGCATCCGCACCGTGATGATCACCGGCGACAACCGGCTCACCGCCGCGGCCATCGCGGCCGAGGCGGGCGTGGACGACTTCCTCGCCGAGGCCACGCCCGAGGCCAAGCTCAAGCTCATTCGCGACTACCAGGGCGAAGGCCGCCTCGTCGCGATGACGGGTGACGGCACCAACGACGCACCGGCGCTCGCCCAGGCCGACGTGGCCGTGGCCATGAACACCGGCACGCAGGCGGCCAAGGAGGCCGGCAACATGGTGGACCTGGACTCCAACCCCACCAAGCTGCTCGAGGTGGTGGAAACCGGCAAGCAGCTGCTCATGACGCGCGGCTCGCTCACCACCTTCTCCATCGCCAACGACGTGGCGAAGTACTTCGCCATCATCCCGGCCGCGTTCGCCACCACCTACCCGCAGCTGGCCGCGCTGGACGTGATGCACCTCGCAAGCCCGTCGTCGGCCATCCTGTCGGCGGTGATCTTCAACGCGCTGGTCATCATCTTCCTGATCCCGCTGGCCTTGAAGGGCGTGAAGTACCGCGCCATCGGCGCCGCCGCGCTGCTTCGCCGCAACGTACTCGTCTACGGCCTGGGCGGGCTCGTCGTGCCGTTCATCGGTATCAAGCTGATCGACGTGCTGCTTGCAGCCACCGGTCTCGTCTGAGGAACTTCACATGACATCCCAACTTCGCCCTGCCATCGTCTGCTTCGCATTGCTCACCGCACTCACCGGCGTGGCCTATCCACTCGTGGTGACCGGCATCGCCCAGACCGCCTTTCCATACGAAGCCGCCGGCAGCCTCATCACCGTGAACGGCACGGCCGTGGGCTCCGAACTCATCGGCCAGCGCTTCACCGACCCGAAGCACTTCTGGGGCCGCCCCTCGGCCACCACGCCCGAGCCCTACGACGCCGGCGCTTCCGGCGGCTCCAACCTGGGCCCGCTGAACCCGGCGCTCACCGAAGCGGTGAAGGCCCGCACCGAAGCCCTGCGCGCTGCCGATCCCGGCAACACGCAGGCCGTGCCGGTGGACCTGGTCACCGCCTCGGCCAGCGGGCTCGACCCGCACATCAGCATGGCCGCGGCGCTGTACCAGGCGCCGCGCGTGGCGCGCCTGCGCGGCCTGCCCATCGAGCAGGTGCGCAAGCTCATCGACGAACATGCCGAAGCGCAATGGCTCGGCTTCCTGGGCGAGCCGCGCGTCAACGTGCTCATGCTCAACCTGGCGCTGGACGCGCCATCCAGGAGCTGAGGGCAGGCCATGAACGGCGCGCTTGAATTGCTGGCCGGGCTGACGGCGCTGTTCGCGCCGCTGCTGCTGGCCTGGTGGCTCGTGGCCCGCAGCATGCGGCACAAGCAGCGTGGCAAGATGCCCCGCCCTGCCCACCGCTCTTCGAACGCGCCCGGTGCTCACGAAGTACGCAGCCCCGCCCCCACGCAGGAAGAATGACCGACGACGACCGACCCGACCCCGACGCCTTGCTGGCGCAGATCCAGCAGGAGGAAGCGCGTGCCAGGCGCGGCAGGCTGCGCATCTACTTCGGCTCGTCGGCCGGCGTGGGCAAGACCTACGCGATGCTGCTGGCCGCACGCCAGGCCAGTGAACAAGGCCGCGACGTGCTGGCCGGGGTGGTGGAAACGCACGGCCGCAGCGAAACCGCCGTGCTGCTGGAAGGGCTGCCGCAGCTGCCGCGGGCCGTCATCGAATACCGCGGCCGCAAGCTCGGCGAGTTCGACCTCGACGGGGCCCTGAAGCGCAAGCCGGAGCTCGTCCTCGTGGACGAGTTGGCCCACTCCAACGTGGCCGGCTCGCGCCACCCCAAGCGCTGGCAGGACGTGGAAGAGCTGCTCGAGGCCGGCATCGACGTCTACACCACGGTGAACGTGCAGCACCTCGAAAGCCTGAACGACGTGGTGGGCGGCATCACCGGCATCCTGGTGCACGAGACGCTGCCCGACACCTTCTTCGACCGGGCCGACGAAGTGGTGCTGGTGGACACGCCGGCCGACGAGCTGATCGCGCGGCTGGCGGCCGGCAAGGTGTACCTGCCCGCGCAAGCCGAGCGCGCCTCGCGCAACTTCTTCCGCAAGGGCAACCTGATGGCGTTGCGCGAGCTGGCGCTGCGCCGCACGGCCGACCGCGTGGAAGACGACGTGCAGGCCTGGCGCAGCGACCGCGCCATCACGCAGGTATGGAAGACCGAGGCGGCGCTGCTGTGCTGCATCGGCCCACGCGAAGGGGCCGAGCACGTGGTGCGCAGCGCCGCGCGGCTCGCGCAGCAGCTCAATGTGGCCTGGCATGCGGTGTACGTGGAAACGCCCGCACTGCAGCGCCTGCCGGACTCGCAGCGCCAGCGCATCCTGCGCACCGTGAAGCTGGCCCAGGAGCTGGGCGCCACCACCGCCGTGCTGGCCGGGCAGGACGTGGCCAGCACGCTGGTGGAACACGCGCGCCACCACAACCTGTCGAAGCTGATGCTGGGCCGCAACCCGCAGCCCAGCTGGTGGCGCCAGCGCACCGGGCGCCTGCTGGGCCGCACGCTGGCCGGCATGGCCCCCGACATCGACCTCATCGAAGTGGGCGAACGCCAGCCCCCCGCACGCCCTGCCGAGCCGCCACCCGGCACGGTGGACGACGAAGCCCGGCCGGTGCTGAACTACGTGTGGGCCGCCGCGGCCTGCGGCGTCACCACGCTGCTGGCGCTGCCGCTGCACGGCTACTTCGACCTCGCCAACATCGTGATGGTGTTCCTGCTCGCGGTGGTGGGCGTGGCCGTCACACTCGGCCGCGGGCCGGCAGTGCTGGCAGCCTTCACGAGCGTGGCCGCGTTCGACTTCTTCTTCGTGGTGCCGCGCCTGTCGTTCGCGGTGTCGGACGTGCAGTACCTGCTGACCTTCTTCGTGATGCTGGCGGTGGGCCTCGTCACCGGCCAGCTCACGGCCGGGCTGCGCTACCAGGTCATGGTGGCGCGGCACCGCGAGGCCCGTTCACGCGCGCTGTTCGAGGCGGCGCGCGACCTGTCGAACGTGATGCTGACCGAGCAGGTGGTGGACGTGGCCGAGCAAGGCATCGCCCGCGAATTCCATGCAGAGGCGCTGATGTACGTGCTCGACGCGCGCGACCACTTGCAGCCGCCGCGCCAGGGCGCCGAAGGGCTGGATGCCGGCACCGCGCAGTGGGCGCTGGACCATCAACAGGCGGCCGGCTGGGGCACCAACACGCTGCCCGGCAGCTCCTGGCTCTATCTGCCGCTGAAGGCGCCGATGCGTGCGCGCGGCGTGCTGGCCATACGCCCCAGCGAGCCGCGGCTGCTCATGGTGCCTGAACAGCGCCAGCAGCTCGACACCTTTGCCGCCCTCATCGCGATGGCGCTCGAACGCGTGCACTACGTCGAAGTGGCGCAGCAGGCCACGGTGCAGATCGAGTCCGAACGGCTGCGCAACTCGCTGCTCTCGGCGCTGTCGCACGACCTGCGCACGCCGCTGGCCGCACTGGTGGGCCTGGCCGACACGCTGCGCGTGGCGCAGCCGCCGCTGGCCGATGCCCAGCAGGCCACGGCCGGTGCCATACGCGAAGAGGCGCTGCGCATGAGCCGCATGGTGGACAACCTGCTCGACATGGCACGCCTGCAAAGCGGCGAGATCAAGCTGCGGCTGGGCTGGCAGTCGGTGGAAGAGCTGGTGGGCACCGCGATCGCCGCCACGCGCACGGCGCTGGGCGGCCGGCCGGTGCAGGTGCAGCTCGAAGCGAGCCTGCCGCTGGTGGAGTGCGATGCCGTGCTCGTCGAGCGCGTGCTCGGCAACCTGCTGGAAAACGCCGCGAAGTACACGCCTCCCGCCACCCGCGTGTGCGTGGAGGCCAGGCGCTTTGCCAACGAGCTGCGCATCGGCGTGCGCGATGAAGGGCCGGGCATTCCCAAGGGGCAGGAAGACGCCATCTTCGAGAAGTTCACACGCGGCAATGCTGAATCGGCCACGCCGGGCGTGGGCCTGGGGCTGGCCATCTGCCGCGCCATCGTCGAGGCCCACCGCGGCCGCATCTGGGCCGAGGCCAACACGCCGCACGGGGCCGTGTTCACCTTCACGCTCCCGCTGGGCTCACCGCCGCCCGTAGACTTGGCCGAAGACGCCGCGGCCGCCGGTGCCGCAGCGAACCCAACCACCGGAGCGCCCGCCTGATGTCCGACTCCACCCCCGTGGCCGTGGTGCTGGAAGACGAACGCCAGATCCGCCACTTCGTGCGCACCTCGCTCGAGGCTGAGGGCTGGCAGGTGTTCGAAGCCGGCACCGTGAAGCAGGGCCTGGTGGAGGCCGGCACGCGCAGGCCCGAGCTGGTGATCGCCGACCTGGGGCTGCCCGACGGCGACGGCGTCGATTTCATCCGCGAGCTGCGCACGTGGTCGAGCGTGCCGGTGATCGTGCTCTCGGCCCGCTCCGACGAGATGGAAAAGGTAAAGGCGCTCGACGCCGGCGCCGACGACTTCATCACCAAGCCCTTCGGCGTGGCCGAGCTGCTGGCCCGCGTGCGCGCCAACCAGCGCCGCCACCGCGCCGCGAGGCCCGATGCCGCGGCACGCTTCCAGTTCGGTGACGTGGAGGTCGACTTCGCGTCACGCGTGGTGCGCAAGGGCGCTGCCGAGGTACACCTCACGCCCATCGAATACCGCCTGCTGGGTGTGCTGATCGCCAACGCCGGGCGTGTGCTCACGCACCGCCACCTGTTGCGCGAGGTATGGGGCCCCACCCATGCCGACAACACGCACTACCTGCGGGTCTACATGGGCAACCTCAGGCAGAAGCTGGAAGACGACCCCGCGCAGCCGCGCCACCTGCTCACCGAAACGGCCGTGGGTTACCGGTTGGTGGTCGACTCGGCCTCCTGAGACCGCTGCACAAGAAACCGATCAAAGGCGCGATTCCCTTGATCAACGCGCACGATGCGGTGCGATGTCTCATTGGCGCCGGGCTCGCCATCTTTTCGTCAAGGAAAGATCACAGCCAAAGGCAGGCGGCCTCCATACCATCTGATCGATACACGGGCCCGCACGGATAGCGGGCGTTGAAGACGAGGCGGCAGCGCGCATGCGTGCCGCGGTGGGGCCAGGGGCGATGGGTATTTCGAGCACGACGCGGCAACGGCGTACGCGTGACTCCTTGGTCACGCGTACGTTGTGGAGTGCTGCCCTGCGCATTGCACTGGTGTCGCTGCTCGGCGGCGCGGTGTCGTACACGGTCAACCGCTCGTTGATCGAAGAAACTGTCCGCAAGCAGCTGGTCACCTCGACGCAGCAGAAGCTGCAGCGCGAATCCATCGAGTTCGCCGAGATCAAGCACCTGCAGAAGAGCTTCCTCGACGACTTCAACGCGGCCTATGCCGAGGCGGCCTCGCGCCGCAAGCTCGCCAGCGACTTCGGGCTCATCTTCCACAGGCATGCCGACGGCTCCTACACGCAAAAGCCCGGCATCTTCGAAGGCGAAGCCTTGCCGGACGGCCGGCGATACGCCTCGATGTCGGCCACCTACTCGCCCGACGTGCCGCTCGACGACGACGTCAAGGCCCGCTTCGCGCTTTCGTTCCAGCTCTCGCACAAGTACGGCTCCACCTTGCGCGGCCGGGTCTTCAACTTCTACGGCGTGGTGCCCGAGAAGGGCTTCCCCATCTACCAGGCCAGCGACATCGCGAAGGTGTTCACCTATTCCGGGCCCGACGCGCTGAAGCTCGAAACCTACGAGTTCTATTCGCGAGGCTTCGCGCAGCGTGCCGCCAGCGCCATCTACACGCGGATGTACTGGGACGCTTCGAACAACGCCTGGATGACGACCATCGCCACGCCCGACGTTGCCGACGCGTCGGGGCGGCACAAGATCATGGCGTGCGTGGACGTCCTGCTGGACGAGCTGATGCAGCGCACCGCGGCGCCGCTGATCCCCGGCTCGCGCACGACCATCCTGGAGGCCGACGCGCAAGGCACGCTCATCTTCGACGCCCTGCACAGCGAGACCATCAAGTCCAGCGAAGGACAGGCCTCCATCACCTCATTGAACCTGCAGGACGATCGAGAGGTGCTCTCGACCGCACAGGCGCTGGCTCCCGGCGACGTGAGGTTGATCGACACGCCCGCCGAGATCGTGGCCGTGGGCCGCATTCCGGAAACGCCTTGGGCGCTCGCGGTGCGCTACCCGAGGGAGCTGATGCGCCCTTCGACCCTGCTCAACCTGGGCATCGTGATCGCGCTGGGGCTGGCCACCTTGCTGGTCGAGATCTTCATCGTGCGGGCCGCCCTGCTCAAGCAGGTGGCCGCGCCGCTGGACAGGCTCATCGCCGCCATCCGTGCGTTCGGGCCGGCGGGCCGGCCGCTCGATCAAGCCTCACTGCCGATTGCGGCCACCGACGAGATCGGCGAGGTGGCACGCGAGTTCGCCGCCATGGCCGCGCGCATCCGCGAAGCGCAGGACGCCCTGGAAGACAAGGTGCACGAGCGCACCACAGCGCTCGAAAGCGCCAACGAGCACCTGCACGAACTGGGCGAGCACAACTCCCGCGCCCTGGAAGAAGAGCGCAAGCGGGTAGCGCGCGAGCTGCACGACGAACTGGGCCAGCAGCTGGCCGCCCTGCGCATGGAAGTCTCGGTGATGCGTGCGCGCGCCGCACAGCCGCTGTCGGCCGAAGCCAGGCAGCTCGACGTCTTGCGTGTTCGCGTAGACCATCTCGTCATGACGGTTCGCCAGCTCGTGTCGCAGTTGCGCCCGCCGGCGCTCGACGCGGGCTTGGGGCCGGCCCTGGCCTGGCTCGGCGAGGAATACACCCGCAACAACGCGGTGCCTTGCCACGTCAGCATCGATCCGCAGGTGAAAGACCTGCCCGCGGAAACAGCCACGATGGTGTTTCGCATCGCCCAGGAGTCACTGAACAACGCGCGCCGTCACTCGAACGCGACCGAGGTCACCTTGAGCCTGGGCTTCGACGAGGACGGCTGGTGCCTCACCGTGCGCGACAACGGCCAGGGGTTCGACACCTCGCTCTCACGGCCTGGGTATGGCCTGCTCGGCATGGAAGAACGTGCGCGCCTGCTGCGCGCCACGCTCACCGTCAGCAGCGCGCCGGGCCAGGGCTCGACGGTGAGCCTGCGATCACCCGGCGGGCCTGGGGCTCCAGACAGCGTTGAGCGGCCCTAGCGCGGCACCGCCCCCAGTGCGATGCGCAGCTTGCGGGCTTCTTCAGGGCCCTGTTCGTCCTGCACCATCTGCACGAAGCGCAGGGCCAGCGCCTTGATCTCGTCGGGGCCGCTGCACTTCTCCACCTCGAGCACCATCTTGTAGCCCTTGATCAGGCCGAAGCGCTCCCGGGCCTGGTTGGTGAGCAGCGCATAGAGCTCCTCGTAGCTCAGCCGCGACAGCGCGACCTGCAGCGCCGCGGTGGCTTCAGCCGCGGCTTCGGCACTCGACAGCGGGCGGTTCACCTTGGCCACCAGCTGCGTTTCCGCCAGCAGGTCCAGGTCTGCAGGCGTTGCGTTCTGCACCAGCTTCACCCATTCCTCGCCTGTCCGCGTGCCGTCGATGATGAGCAACAGGTTGCGGGCGGTGCGCGGCAGCTTGTGGGTACTGCTCTTGATCTCGTCGCGACCGGCATCGGTCTTGGTGTACCTGAACGTCATGAAGAAAGAACTCCCTACGAAACGAATCGACCCCGCGGCGCTTCGCCAGCGACGGGTCGGGCGAATCCGCCAGCCTATCAGCAAGTGAAGGCTTCCCGGGCGCTGCGAGCGGCAAACAGCAAACGGCGCATACTGCCCCTCGCGGCAAAGCCGGCCCCGAGCAAGGAGGTTCCATGTCTGACGACCGCAAGCACCTCGCCCCGCTGGACCCTGGCCGGGTCCACCTCACCGACCCGGAAGACCTGTACTACTGGTGTCGCGAACTCCACTGCACCGAAGCGCAGCTCACGCAGGCGGTGGCCGCCGTGGGTTCGCACATCGCAGCCGTACGCGAGCAACTGCAGTCGATACAGCCCCCTGCACGGCACTGAAGCACGTGACAGCGGTACCTCGGCGCACGCAGCTGCACTTGTCATCTGCGCTGCACCAGTAACGCGTCAAACTTCCGCAGGCGACGCGGCACTGCCGTGTGTGCCAGGCAAAAACTGCCGGCACGCCGTTTGCTCCGTCGCGACGAACAGGGAGAGAAAACACATGAAAAGCGCCACTGCTGCGCAAGGTGGACCGCATGCCGCGCGCCCCCACGACATGCTCGCTACCGAGGCGCTGGCCTGCCGACCGGCACGGCCCGCGGACTTCGAAACCGAAAACCGGGTGTTGTGTTCGCTGTCACGCGACCTGGCCAGCAACCCGGAAAATTTGCTGAAGAAATTAGCCGAGGCTGCCTTGCAGCTGTGTCGCGCCGGGTCGGCCGGCGTGAGCGTGATCGACCCCGACATGGGGCAGTTGCGCTGGCATGCGGTGGCCGGTCGGCTGGCCGGCCATGCCGGTTGCGGCATGCCCACCACGGCCAGCCCCTGCGGCAGGGTGCTCGAGCGCAACACGCCGCTACTGTTTGCCGAGCCCGGGCGTTGCTACCCGTTCGTGGCTTCGATGCAGCCCTCAGTCACCGAGGCCTTGCTGCTGCCCTTCCATGCGGGCGAGCGCCCCATCGGCACCTTGTGGGTGGCCGCGCATGCCACGGAGCACCGGTTCGATGCAGAAGACCTGCGGCTGCTCACCGCGCTGTCGCGCTTCGCCTCGGTGGCAACGGAATTCGCGAGCCCTCAGCCCGCCGGCACGGCCAGCTCGATGGAGCTCGAACAGCTGGTGCAGCGCCGCACCCGCGAGCTGCACCATGCCAACGAAAGCCTGCGCGCCCGTGTGCTGCAGCTGGAGCTGGCCAACGCCGAGTTGCGCGCATCGCAGGCGCAGTTGCAGGCCGAACTCGCCATCGCCCGCAGCGGCTGGCGGCGCGGCACGCAGGGCAGCGGCCGCCCCTGGGCCGACAGCGGGTTCCGGCCTTAGATGGCGCCCCTTTCCCGGGTCACGCGGGCATGCCGGTAGTGTGAACAGGCCCTAGAACAAGCCCGCCTTCTCGGCCGCGCCCAGCGCGGTCTTCGCCAGCGAACCGAGCTGCGCGTTGATGTCGCTCGAAGGCGGCGTGCTGGCCTTGGCCGACCACAGCAGGCGGCCGGAGGCCACTTCGGTGATGCGGTTGTCGGTGGCATAGCCGGCCATGGGCTGGCCGCCGCCAATGGGCACTGATACGCCGACGCCCCCGCCCACGCGGCCGGAGCCGATGCCGAAGCCGCCGATGCCGATCGACATGCCAGGGCTCAGGTCGCGCGCGGCCAGCATCACGGTGGCCGCGAGCACCGCCTTCGCACCCGACTCTCGCGCCGCCGCGAAGTACCGCTCGGCCGGCAGCGGCCGGCCCGGTTCGGGGTTGGCGATCTCGGGCGCGCGCACCGGCGTGGCACCGCGCGCCGCCACCTCCGCGGCGAGCTGGTCCTGGCAGATCTGCTTGACCACGCTTTCAAAGGCCTCGCAGGCCACCAGCACCTTGGCGCCGCGCAACGACGCCGCAGTGCCCAGCTGCGGATCGACCCATTGCGCATCGAGCCGGGTCGAAGCGCAACCTACCAGCAGCAGCGCCGGCACCAGGGCAGCGGCAAGTGGGAGGCGGGGCGCGGCGGCGGTCGAAGCCATGGGTGCTCCTTGAAGCGTCGTGTCAGTCGGGAGATTCAGAGCGGCGCTGCGGCTTGCCGGGCTGGCCGTGGCCGCCCTCGTCGTCCTTCGGAATGTCTTCCTCGTAGGCCTGCTCGGGCTGCTCGTTGTCGAGTATCGGCGAGCGCGGCGGACTTTCGGGCAGCGGCTTGTCGCCGGAGGCGGGGGTTGGGTGGCCGGTGCGAGCGTGACGTGCGGACATGGCGTGACTCCTGCAGTGGAAGATGCCTGGCTGCAGTGTCTCGCCCGGGCACGGCCCCACCCATAGGGCAGGCGGCCACGTCGCTGTCGGCACCGGCTGACAGGCGCGGCAGCCGTGCCCGCGAACTCTGGTGCTCAGCGGTGCTTGACGTTTTCTCGATTGAAGCCCCGCGTGGGGGCGATGGTGCTGGGCAAGCCCGATGAATTCGGGTCGCAGGGCGCCTGCCATTCGCGCAATTCCTGCTCGAGCTGCTTCTGTTCGTCGCGAGAAGCCATCTGGATCAGCTCGAACACGTTCACGTCGTTCACGAGATCGTGGCCCAGGCCCCGCTTGAGCAGGCGGTAGATCTCCTGAACATCCTCAGTGGCTCCTGGCTTGGCGGCGTCGTTCATGGTGCGAACCTTCCCGGGGCTGCGTTGCGGATACGGCATTGTGGGCGCCTGTGGAGCCCGTCGTGTAAATAAATCCCTGATGCCCTTGAACTTTCCAGGCACGCGGCGATCTGCCAGCACCATGATCAAGCTCGGCAACAAATGGTCCACCGCATGGCGCGCCGGCCTGGCCGCAGGGGTGGCCGCGGCCGCACTGCTGGGCTGCGGGTCGCTCGACGAGCAGCAGCGCAAGTGGATCTTCCAGCCCACCAAGGAAACCTGGCGGGCCGGCGCCAGCGCCGCCGAAGGCATGGAAGACGTGTGGATCGACTTCCATTCCGCCGCCTCCGGCACGCCCGCACGGTTGCACGGGCTGTGGCTGCCACAGCAGAACGCCGATGCCCCGGTGCTGCTGTACCTGCACGGCGCCCGGTGGGACGTGCGCGGCAGCGCGCCACGCATGCGCCGCATGCACGAGATGGGCTTTTCGGTGCTGGGCGTCGACTACCGCGGCTTCGGCAAGAGCACCGACGCCCTGCCCTCCGAGCTGATGGCCTATGAAGATGCCAGCGCCGCCTGGGACTGGCTCGCGCAGCAGCACCCCAAGGCCGGGCGCTACATCTTCGGCCACTCGCTGGGCGGCGCCATCGCGGTGCAGCTGGCCAGCGAGGCCGGCGAGCAGGTGCAAGGCCTCATGCTCGAAGGCACCTTCACGTCGATTCCCGCCGTGTTCGACACCATGAAGTGGGGCTGGCTGCCGCTGGGCCCGTTCATCACCCAGCGTTTCGACTCGGCCAGCCGCATCGCCAAGGTGAAGGCGCCGGTGCTGGTGGTGCACGGCAGCGCCGACCGGCTGATCCGCCCCGAGCTCGGCCAGCAGCTCTTCGAGCAGATCACCGCCGAAAAGAAGAAGTGGCTGCTCATCGAAGGCGGCTCGCACCACAACACCAACGCGATCGGGCAGGCGCAGTACCGCGAGGCGCTGGCCGAGCTGTTCGGGCTCTCGACGAAGGCAGCCCGTGCGAGCGCAGGCGTGGGTGCAGGTGTAGGTGCAGGCACGGGTGCCGCTGCAGTGATGCGATAGCAACGCTACGGTGCGTCGCCGGCCGTGCCGATGGCCTTGTGCATGAACACGTTCAGCGCACTGGCCTGGTAGCTGCCGAACGGCCCGCACACCTGAAAGCCGTGGGCCTGGTACACGCGATATGCCAGGTGGTGCTGGTGCCCGGTTTCGAGCGTCAGCCTGCGGCAGCCGCGCGCCGCGGCCTCGCGTTCCAGGAACTGCAGCAACGCGCTGCCCACGCCTTGCCCGCGCGCGGCCGGCGACACGAACATGCGCTTCACCTCACCGAAGTCCGGCGTCAGCATCACGCCGGCGCAGCCGAGGGCTGTGCCTTGCCCGCTGCGTGCCACGGCGAACAGCACGTTGGGTTGCAGCAGCGCGGTCACGTCGGCACGGTGGCGGGCCTCGGGCGGCGACAGCGTGTCGGAATAGGCGTCGAGCTGGGCAATGAGCGCCAGCACTTCGGGCTGCTGTGGGAATTCGAGGGCGATGAGCGGCTTCACGTGGGCGATGGGTCAATGCGTTTTTGCATCAGGTATTTGACGATGCCTTGCGGGTAGCCCGAGATCTGCGCCAGCACCTCGTAGCCACGCTTGCGATAGAAGCCGGGCGCCTGGAAACTCAAGGTCGTGAGGTAGTAGATGCTGCAGCCGCGCGATGCGGCCCGCTGCTCGAAGTCCGTCAGCAGGCGCGAAGCCACCCCCGTACCGCGGAGGTCGGCATGAACCCACAGCTGCAGCAGCTCGCAGCACGCCCCCCAGGTGCGGCCCACCGCGCCGCCGATCACCTCGCCGTCGGGTCGCCTGGCGAAGGCGGCGAGCGGCTGCACGTCGGTCAGCGGCGCAGCCGCGTGGTTGTGGACGTCGAGCCCGGCATCGACGGCATCCGCCGCCGGCTTCGGCGGCTGGTCGAAAACCTCGAAGCGCAACACGGCCGCGTCCCTCTCCGCAACCCCTGATCAGGCCCGGGGCGATGCCGGGACCGTGCAGCCCTTGGCGTGGCCCAGCCCCTTGAGGTAGGCACGGCGGATGGTGCCCGCGGCGATGGCGGCGGACACGTCCTTCGCATAGCGCTCGGCGCCGCTCAGCTTGCGCACCCAGCCGCGAAACGGGATCACGCCTTCTGTGGTGCGCCGCACGGCGCCCACCGCAGCGTCTTCCGCCGCACCGGTGCCGCGGTCGATGAGGCTGGGGTTGGCTGCGGTGACGGGCGTGTCGAGGTCGGCGCCCAAGGCTGCGTCGAGCGCCTGCACTTCCGTGCCGAGCGCGCCGCACGAGGCATCTGCCGGCAAGCCGTAGGGAGACTTCTGCGCCGCGACCAGCACCGGCGGGATGGGCGCACGCACGATGTTCAGGTCGGACAGCGGCGTGGTGGCCGCCTGCGTGAAGCGGGCTTCGGTGCTCTGCTTCGAACTGCTGGTCACGGGCACGTCGGGCTTCGGTGACGAGTCGCCTCCTGTGGAAGCACAGGCTGCCAGCAGGGCCAGGGGGAGCAAGGCGGCAATTCTTTTCATTGGATCGGGCGGGTCGTTGGCAAGCCCCGCAAGTTGCCACAGATCGATACAAACCACCATAGCGACAACGCAAAGGGCGGCTGCGTTGCAGAGTCCACGATCACCCGGCACGATGCGCCCCTGCCAGGACGAACCGCCATCACCTGAAGTGAACCCCCAATTCATTCACCGCGCAGACGCAGAGAACGCGGAGGACCGCAGAGAAGATCCGTATTTCTCCGCGAATCTCCGCGACCTCTGCGCCTCTGCGGTGAAGGCTGTTGAATCCCGTTTCATACGTCGCGGGTGCTGCCACTGCGCCATGGAAAACTGAAATGACCACCTCGACACCCATCGTTCACGCCACCAAGGTCACCGACTTCTGGTTCGGCACTGCCCCCGACTACCAGCCCCGTGACGAGTGGTTCCGCAAGAGCGACGCCTTCGACGCGCAGATCCACAGCCGCTTCGGCCCCACCATCGAAGCCGCGCTCGCCGGCGGCCTGCATGAATGGGACGCCACGCCGCAAGGCCGGCTCGCGCGCATCGTGGTGCTCGACCAGTTCACCCGCAACGTGTTCCGCGGCACACCGCGCGCCTTTGCCGGCGATGCACTGGCCTTGGCTGCCGCGCAGGAGGTGGTCGACGCCAGCCTCGACCACGCCCTGCACCCGGTGTGGCGCGCTTTCGCCTACATGCCCTTCGAGCATGCCGAGGACATGGCCATGCAAGACCGTGCCGTGCAGCTGTTCACCGCGCTGGCCGCGAGCGACCCGCGCTTCGAAGGCAACCTCGACTATGCGCACCGTCATCACGACGTGATCCGCCGCTTCGGGCGCTTTCCGCACCGCAACGCCGTGCTCGGCCGCACTTCGACGGCGGAAGAGCTCACGTACATCGCGCAGCCCGGTTCCGGCTTCTAGGGTCACAGGCTAGGCTTTGTTCGCCGCGGTGTCTTCGCGCTCCTGCAACACCCGCCACAGCACCTTGCCCGCGCCCGACTTGGGCAGCGTGTCGACGAACTCCACCGCCCGCGGGTACTTGTAGGCAGCCATCTGCTCGCGTGCCCAGCCGATGATGTCGGCCTCGCTGACCTTGCCCTTGTGCTCGGCGCGCACCACCACCACGGCCTTCACCGTCTCGCCGCGGTAGGCGTCTCGCGTGGAGATCACGCAGGCTTCCTGCACGGCAGGGTGCTTGTAGAGCATGAGCTCCACCTCGGCCGGCCACACCTTGAAGCCGCTCGCGTTGATCATGCGTTTGAGCCGGTCGGTGATGAAGAAGTAGCCCTCTTCGTCCATGCGGCCCAGGTCGCCGGTACGAAAGAACTGCTGGCCATCCACTTCGACGAAGGCCGCCGCCGTGGCCTCGGGGTGGCGCCAGTAACCCTCGAAAACCATCGGCCCGCGCGTGACGATCTCGCCCACTTCGCCGGCAGGCAGCTCCTTCAGCGTCAATGGGTCCACCACGCGCGAATCGGCGCCGAAGATCGGCATGCCCTGGCACTGCAGCTTCGCGCGCTCGGGCGGGTTGATGTGGCTGGGTGCGGCCGTTTCGGTGAGGCCGTAGCCTTCTGAGAACGTGAGGCCGAATTCGGTTTGCAGCCGCTCGGCCACTGCATGCGGCATGGCTGCGCCGCCGCCGCTCAGGTAGCGCAGGCTCGAGAGGTCGAAGCTCTTGTAGTTGGGGCTGGCGAACAGGTCGATGATCATCGTGGGGATGCACGTCCAGTGCGACACGCGGTAGCGCGAGATCAATGCACCGGCGAGCTCGCGGTCCCAGCGCGGCATGAGCACCACGGTGCTGCCGCACCAGATGGGGCAGTGCATGCCGTACACCATTCCGGTGATGTGGAAGAGCGGCACCACGCCCAGGCTCACCGCTTCGGCACTGGCATAGCCCCACTGCGCGCCGCCCACCGCGTTGTGCATCAGCGTGCGGTGGTTGTGCATGCAGCCCTTGGGCAGCCCGGTGGTGCCCGAGGTGTAGGGCAGGATCGCCAGGTCGCCCGGCCGTGCGTCGTGCGGCTCCGGCTCGAGCTTCGCGTTCAACGCGTCGCTCCAGCGTGTGGCGCCCACCGGCAGCGGGTGCTCGGTACGCAGCCATTGCTCCATTGCGGCCGGCGGCTCCAGGCCCGGCTCATATTGCGCCGGCAGCGCGTCGGCATAGCGCGCCACCAGCAGGTGGCGCAGGCGCTGCCCGGCAGGCAGGGCCTCGTTGGCCTGCTCCACGTAGGCCGCCAGGTCGGCGCTGCAGATCACGACCTTCGTTTCGGGGTCGGTGATGTAGTGGCCGAACTCCTCGGCCTTGTTCATCGGGTTCACCGGCACCACCACCGCGTCGGCGCGCAGGATGGCGTAGTACGCCACCACGTACTGCGGGCAGTTCTGCATGTACAGCGCCACGCGGTCGCCGCGCTTCACGCCTGCATGGCGCTGCAGCCACCCGGCCAGCGCCTCGCACTGGCGGTGCAGCTCGGCATAGCTCAGCCCGCGGCCGAAAAAGATGTAAGCGCTCTTGTCGGCAAAGCGGCGCGCCGAGACTTCGAGGTTGAACCACAGCGTGGTCTCGGGCACCACCAGTTCCTTGGGCAGCCGTTGCGGCCAGTGGCGTAGGTGTGGGCGGTCGGCAGGAACGGGCATGCAGCGGCTCCAGGCAAATGGGGTGTAGCGGTGTACCGCAGCCATGAGCCGTGCGCCATGGGAGCGCCCCGCACCGCCCCTGTCTCCGGCGCGACAACCGCGGCGTAGGATGGCCGCCTCTTGTCGTGAGGAGCCCCTTGTCGTGATGTGTCTGCAACGCCTGACCGCGATGGCTGTGCTGAGTGCACTGTCGTGTGGAGCCGGCTCGGGGGCCGCGGCCGCCACTCCGTCTGCGCAGGTGAGCCACCTCTGTGACAAGCAGGCGCAAGTGGTGGTGCTGTACGACAACAGCGCACGCGAACCCGGCCGCGCCGTCGCCTGGGTGCACGACGGCACGCAGACGCACCGGCTGCCGCTGGTGCGCACCGCTTCGGGCGCGCGCTACACCGACGGCCTGTGGTCGTGGTGGGGCAAGGGTGGCGAAGCCCGGCTGGAACGCCAGGGCAAGCCGGCCATCACCGGCTGCCGCGCCGAGCAGGCGCAACGCGTGCTCATCGACCGCCGCACGCGCACGCAATGGCGGCTGCCGCCCGCCTGGACCGAAGAGCGCGTGAGCGAGACGCTGCTGCAAGGCTCGGCCGCCGAGGCCGAGCAGCCCGGCGCGCAGCTGCTGGCGCGCTACAGCACGCGGCCCGCCGCTGAAGCCGGCGCACAGCACACGCTGGCCCAGCTGATGGTGTTCGACACCACCGCCTGGGAAGCGCTGCAGGCCCAGCATCAGCAGCAGGCCGGCGCCGCCGCGCCTGGCGAGTTGGTGTTGCGCACGCCCACCTGGAGTTATGTGATGAGCCTGCCGGCAACACCACCGCCTTCGAGCCCGGCCGCACCCGATGCCGCTGCCAGCACGAACGAAGCACAAGGCACGGCGACTGCGCCGTCGCCCGCACAGAACGGACAGAAACAAGAACATGAACTGCAAGCGGCCTCCGAGAGCCTGCGCACCGGGCTGCAGCTGTGGGGCCGCGGGCCGCAGCTCGAAACCTGCCATGTGCGAGGCCGCGTGAGCTACCGCGAACGCATGGCGCTGCTGCCTGGCGACGAATTGCAGGTGCAGCTGCTTGACACCAGCGAAACGCCGCCCAAGGTGCTGGCCGAGCAGCAACGGGCCGTGGGCAAAAACCAGGTGCCGCTGCGCTTCGAGCTGCCGTGTGGTGAAGCGCAGCCGCCTTTCGAAGCGGGCGAGCGTTTCGTGGTCACGGCGCGCATCGTGCGCGACGGGCGCCCGCTCTTCGGCACGGAAAAGCCGGCCCCGGTGCTCACGCGAGACCACGGCCACGAAGCCGAGCTGGTGCTTTCACGCATGCGCGACAAGCCGGCGCGGCCCAGCCGCGAAAAGAGCCGCTGAAGGAGCCGCCGGGCAGCCGCTCCGACCCTGCCACCGCCGCGGTTTTGAGGCCGGCGCCGCCCTACTGACTATGCTGGCCGGCACTGCCCGCCCATACGCCATGGCCTTGCCACTCGCCGCCGCAGCCGCCACTGTTTCGCCCGCCGAGGCGCCCATCGTCATCGACGTGGAAGCCTCGGGCTTCGGCCACGACAGCTACCCCATCGAAGTGGGGCTGGCGCTGCCTGGTGGCCGGGGCTGGTGCAGCCTCATCAAGCCGATGCCGCATTGGCAGCACTGGGACGCCGCGGCCGAGCGCGTGCACCAGATCGAGCGCGACACGCTGCTGCACCATGGCCGCGACGCCGCACTGGTGGCACGCGAGCTGAACGGGCTGCTGCGCGGGCGGACCGTCTATTCCGACGGCTGGGCGCACGACTACACCTGGCTGGCCAAGCTGTACGACAGCGTGGGCGTGATCCAGGCGTTCCGGCTCGAAACGCTGCGCAGCCTGCTCAGCGAAGAAGAAGCCGCGCTGTGGCACAGCACCAAGCAGGTCATCGGCAACGAGGTGCGCCTGGAACGCCACCGCGCCAGCAGCGACGCGAAGCTGCTGCAACTCACCTTGCTGCAGGTGCGCACGCTGCGACGCTAGCCACCCTTCCCGGTCGTTCCCGCCCATGCTGCCGTGGCCGCCCCATCACAAGGCCCAAGCGCACCATTCAAGAGCATTCAGCGCATAACATGAGCGCTAGCAGCCAATGCACCGCACCTAAACCGGGCGATACGCTTGCATACAAGCCTGGCATGCAACCTGCACCAGCGGCCGGACCTTTGCCGCACATCCCCTGCTGGGGGAGCAATTCAGGAGACACGAGTGAAGACACCCCGCCTGCTTGCCGGCCTGCTGGCCGCCCTTGCCTTCGCTGCCCCGGCCGCCCACGCCGACGCACTGGACGACGTGATGAAGGAAAAGCTCATCCGCGTCGCCATCCCCACCGACTTCCCGCCCTACGGCTTCGTCAGCACCGATCTCAAGCCGCAGGGGCTCGACGTCGACATGGCCAACCTCATCGCGGCCAAGCTGGGTGTGAAGGCCGAACTGGTGCCGGTGACGAGCGCCAACCGCATTGCCTACCTGCAGACCCGCAAGGCCGACCTCGTGATCTCCACGCTCGGCAAGAACCCCGAGCGCGAGAAGGTGATCGACTTCACCGCCGCCTACTCGCCCTTCTTCCAGGCCGTGTTCGGCCCCAAGGGCACCGTCGCCAAGGGCCCGGCCGACCTGGCCGGCAAGAGCGTTTCGGTGACGCGCGGCGCCATCGAAGACATGGAGCTTTCCAAGATCGCCCCGGCCAACACCGACATCAAGCGCTTCGAAGACAACAACGCCACCGTGTCGGCCTTCGTGTCGGGCCAGGTGAACCTCATTGCCACCGGCGCCTCCGTGGCCGGCAACATGATGGCCAAGAACCCGCAGCTGGGCGCCGAGTTCAAGTTCGTGCTGAAGGACTCGCCCAACTACATCGGCGTGGCCAAGGGTGAAGACAAGCTGCGCACCAAGGTCAACGAGATCATTGCCGAAGCCAAGAAGGCCGGCGAGCTCGACAAGCTGGCCACCCGCTGGCTGGGCCGCCCGGCCGGCGAGCTGCCGCAGTAAGAGTTGCCGGCAGACCGAAGCCCATGAGATATCGCGCACTGCCCCGGGCCGCCGCGCCGGGCCGCCCCCAAGCAAGGCCCGCCCCCCTCCCGGAGGGGTGGACGCCGTACTCGGCGGACGGGGTGTCGTCATGAACGTCAGCTTCGATTTCCCGGCCGTGCTGGCCGAATGGCCGCTATTGGCCAAGGGCGTGGCCGTGACGCTGGGGCTCACCGCCGTTTCGGCCACGCTCGGCATGCTGGTCGGCGTGGCCTGCGCCTGGGCGCGGCATGAAGGGCCGGCGTGGCTGCGTGCATTGGTGGGCGTGTACGTGGAGGTCATCCGCAACACGCCCTTCATCGTGCAGCTGTTCTTTTTGTTCTTCGGGCTGCCCAGCCTGGGCGTGAAGCTCTCGCCCGAACTGGCCTCGGTGCTGGCCATGGTGATCAACCTGGGCGCCTACGCCTCCGAGATCGTGCGGGCCGGCCTGGCCACCACGCCGCGCGGGCAAGTCGAAGCCGGCGAGAGCCTCGCGCTCGACCGCTGGCAGCTCTTCAGGTACGTGGTGCTGCCGCCCGCGCTCAAGCGCGTGTGGCCGGCGCTGGTGAGCCAGATCGTCATCGTGATGCTGGGCTCGGCAGTGTGCGGGCAGATCGCCACCGAGGAACTCTCGTACGCGGCCAACCTGATCCAGTCGCGCAACTTCCGCGCGTTCGAATCCTTCATCGTCGCCACCGCGCTGTACCTCGCGCTCGCGGTGCTGGTGCGCCACCTGCTGAACTGGGCCGGGCCGCGCTTCCTGTTCGGTCGCTGAAGGAACACAACACCATGGTCGACTTCAGCCTCTGGGACATCCTGCGCAACCTGCTGCTCGCGGCGCGCTGGACCGTCGGGCTTTCTCTCATCGCGTTCATCGGCGGCGGCCTGGTGGGGCTGGCGCTGCTGGTGGCCCGCGTGGCCAAGCTGCGCGGCGCCGAGCCGCTGGTGGCCGGCTACGTGCAGGTCTTCCAGGGCACGCCGTTGCTCATGCAGCTCTTCCTCGCCTACTTCGGCATTGCGCTGCTGGGCGTCAACGTGCCGGCCTGGGTGGCGGCTGCGCTGGCCCTCACGCTCTACACCAGCGCCTTCCTCACCGAGATCTGGCGCGGCTGCGTGGCCGCGGTGCCGCGCGGGCAGTGGGAAGCGGCGCAGGCGCTCGCGCTCAACCTGGGCGAGCAGCTGCGCTACGTGATCGGCCCGCAAGCCCTGCGCATCGCCGTGCCGCCCACCGTGGGCTTTCTGGTGCAGGTGATCAAGGGCACGGCGCTCGCGTCGGTCATCGGCTTCATCGAGCTCACCAAGGCCGGCACGATGATCACCAACGCCACCTTCCGCCCCTTCACCGTCTACGCCTGCGTGGCACTGCTGTACTTCGCGCTGTGCTACCCCATCTCGGCCTGGAGCCGATCGCTCGAAAGGAAGTTGCATGTCGCTCGCCGTTGAGGCGCCCGCCCAGAAGCCAGGCATCGTCGAGGTCCGCGGGCTGCGCAAACGCTTCGGTCAGAACGAGGTGCTCAAGGGCATCGACCTCACGGTCGCCCGCGGCGAGGTCATCGCCATCATCGGCAAGAGCGGCTCGGGCAAGAGCACGCTGCTTCGCTGCATCAACGGGCTCGAGACCTTCGACGAAGGCTCGCTCACGGTAGACGGCCAGGCCCTCAAGCACGGTGACGCGCGCGCCATGCGCGAGCTGCGCCAGCACGTGGGCATGATCTTCCAGAGCTTCAACCTCTTTCCACACCTGAGCGTGGGCCACAACGTGATGCTCGCGCCCAGCCTGGTGAGGAAGACGCTGCCCGTGAAAGGCGAAGAACAGGCCCGCCGCCTGCTCACGCGCGTGGGGCTCGCAGAAAAGTTCGACGCACTGCCCGAGCAGCTGTCGGGCGGCCAGCAGCAGCGCGTGGCCATTGCACGCGCCCTGGCCATGGAGCCCGCCGTGCTGCTGTGCGACGAGATCACCTCGGCCCTCGACCCCGAACTGGTGGGCGAAGTGCTGCGCGTGGTCGAGAGCCTGGCCGACGACGGCATGACGCTGCTCATGGTCACGCACGAAATGAACTTCGCCCGCAAGGTGAGCGACCGCGTGGTCTTCATGCACGCCGGCCGCATCCACGAGATCGGCCCCCCCGAAGAACTCTTCGGCGCCCCCAAGACGCCCGAGCTGCAGCAGTTCCTCTCGCGGGAATAGTGACCAGTGACTTGTGACCTGTGACCAGTCCACTAGTCACAGGTCACTGGCTACAAGTCACTACCCATCAGGGTTGGTAGGCCCGCTGGTTCGCCTCTTCCTGCTCGCGCACGCGCTGGCATTGCGGGTGGCTGCCGAATTCGGGCTTGGCGCACTCGCGCTTCATGCACAAGAAGAGCGCCAGCAGCACGCGGCTACCGCAGGCTTCGCGTGGGCTGCGCGGGCCGGCGTGCGTGGCCGGGTTCGCTGCTGTGGCCGGCGTGGTTTCGTTGGTGGCCGGGCGCTGTGGCGGCAGCGGGCGCCGCGGCCCGGGTGTGGGTTCGGTGTCGTCTGCTTCGGCACGGGCTCTGGGCGGCGCCGGCATCGGCCTGGGGCGTGGCTGTGGCGGCGGCGTGGTGGCAGCAGCCAGCACGGGAGCCGGGGTGGTGGCGGCCGCTGCTGGCGTGGGCGCGGGCGTGTCCACAGCACTGGCGGGCCCATCTTGCGGCGCCACCACTGCCGACGTGCTGGCGGCCTGCGCCACCACCGGCGCAGCGGGTGCACTGCCCGCCGCCACGCTGGCGGAGACCGCCGATGCTGCGGCCTGCACACCGGCCGGGCCTTCCTGCCCGGGCTTCGAGGTCACGTACCACAACAACCCCGCCAGCACGATGGGCACCGCCCCCACAGCGGCCATGGCCCAGCGGCGGCGCTGGCCCTGCACCTGGCCTGCCGGCTTGGAGGCTTCTATCGGCGCCGGCCCTGCGACCGGCGCCCAGGCCGTTTGCGGGTGCGGCGCAGCTGTGCGGGGAGCCGGCGCAATGACAGTAGCCTGGTGGTCGGCCGCGCCATGCGAGCCCACCTGCTGCGTGGGGGCATAGACGTGTGCCGCTTCGCCAGCGGCCGCCGGCTTCGGGGGTGAATAGGGTTGCGTCGGCGCAAAGGCTTGGGGCGACGCAGCGGGCTGTGCCGCGCCCACGGCCTGGGGCGCCACCTCGCCGCTCAGCAAAGCCTGCAGGGCTGCCACGCTGTCGGGCCGGCCTTGCGGGCGCACGCTGAGGCAGGCGTCGATGGCCGCGACGAACGCCTCGCCATAGTGCAGCTGCGCTTCGGCGGCCAGCGTGGCCGCCACGCTGCGAGCGGTGGGCAGCTCGTCGTGCACCGCACGGGCCGCGGCCGGCGTGGGCGGGCGGCCTGTGAGGCAGAAGTGCATCACCGCGCCCAGCGCGTACAGGTCGGTCCACGGGCCCTGCCGCAGGCCGGCCGTTTCGGCGTATTGCTCGATGGGCGCGAAGTTGGGCTTGAGGATGGCGGTGAGCGTCTGCGTGCGGTCGCCAATGACGCGGCGCGCAGCGCCGAAGTCCAGCAGCACCGGCTGGCCGTTGGCCAGCAGCAGGATGTTGTCAGGCGCGATGTCGCGGTGGTAGACCTGCTCCTTGTGCATCACGTCGAGCGCGCCCAGCAGCGGCTCGAGCAGGTCGCGCAGCCAGGCCTCGCTGGGCGGCTGGTCCATGCTCCTGCGCACGTCGCGCAGCGTGCGGCCCTGGTAGTAGGGCATCACCATGTAGGCGGTGCCGTTGTCTTCCCAGAAGCGGTAGACCTTCACCAGCGACGGGTGGTCGAACCGCGCCAGCAGCTTGGCCTCGTTGACGAAGGAGCGCAGCCCCACACCGAAGGTTTCGAGGTGCGAGGTGGAGCGAATGGACACCGAAGCGCCCTGCCCGCGCGCCGCCAGCGATTGCGGCATGTATTCCTTCAATGCCACCAGCCGCTCGAGCGCATGGTCGAACGAGAGGTACACGATGCCGAAACCGCCCACGCCGAGCACGCGCTGGATCTCGAATTCGCCCAGGCGGGTGCCGGGAGGCAGCGCGTCGTGGTCGGGGGGCGGAATGTCTTGCGTCATGCGGGCGACCCGGCAGCAGCGGGCGGTGAGGCGAAACAGCCGGCAGCTTAGCGCAGGCCCATGGCAGCGGCCTGTGACTTGTGACCAGTGACCGGTCAAAATGCCCATCCCTCTGGTCACCCAGTCACCCCCTCACTCATCACAGGGCACTACCCCATGAACACCACCCCTTCCGGACTGCAATACGAAGACACCGTGCAAGGCACCGGCGCCACGGCCCAAGCCGGCCAGCAGGTCACGGTGCACTACACCGGCTGGCTCTATGAAAACGGCAAGGCCGGCGCGAAGTTCGACTCGAGCAAGGACCGCAACGACCCCTTCGAATTCCCGCTCGGCGCCGGCATGGTGATCCGCGGCTGGGACGAAGGCGTGCAAGGCATGCAGGTGGGCGGCACCCGCCGCCTCGTGATCCCGCCGCAACTGGGCTACGGCGCGCGCGGCGCCGGCGGCGTGATCCCGCCGAACGCCACCCTGCTGTTCGAAGTGGAACTGCTGGGCGTCTGACGCCCTGCCAGACGTCTTTCAAGCCTTTCAAGCTCAGGCGTTGCGGTAGGCCCCGAAGTCTGCCTGCACGCCGAGCTGCTTCATGAAAGCCGGCGGGTCGAAGCCTTCTTGCGCATAGCGCTGCCGCATCACCGCCTTGGCCTGGCCGGCTGCTCCGGCGCTGGCCCATGTATTCGAGCTCCGACAGCGCCAGCACCGCCCCGTCTGGGGCGATTTGCGGGACGTACTCAGTTTGCTGGTGCCAGCCTGCCCAGCAGCAACAACGCTACGCGAGCTGAGCACCCTGCCCTGCTGGACAGGTGCCCTTCGTCACCTTGACCGATGATTTTCATGTGCGAGAGTTCTGCGCCAGCAAGCCTGCGTACCGCAGCGTGAACTCATCAAACAGGGGGACCCCATGGACCAGATCAATCTGTATATCTCAGAACTCTTGCCCAAGGTTCGCGCAGCCATGAGCGCCAGAGGCACGGTGGTCCAGATCTGGCACCACTACGGGCTGCGAATCAGCACTGGTGGCGTGCTGCAAGTCATCAAAGGCGGCTTCGAAGAGTTGGGGAAGATGGTTCTGAGCGAGAAGAATCAAGCAGTTTTCTTCTCCAAGCTCTCGACCGATCCCCGCTATGAAAAGCAGGGCATCGGCTCCTTGGTCGTGACCCTGGGCATCCTCTATGGCCTGGAGCGAAATGCCACCAGTCTGCGCCTGGGCGAGACAGATACCAACGCGCAGAAAGGCGGCCATTTCTGGACCGTCCTGGGCTTGAGCGAAGCCTATGCCACGGTGCACGAAACGCTCAGAAACTGCTCGACGAGCAGCGACGAATCGCCAACAAACTCGGCGTGGCCACTGACCCGAACGCCATATTGGTAGCCGCGACCCCCACGGCCATCGCCTTCAAACCCACTCGGCGCGCATCCTTCGGCAAGTGAACTTCAGCCGAAGCGGCTTTCTGACGCACCGCCCCAGTGACCATTGCCACGAGGGGCCATGAGTCATCGACTGGCTTGCCGCGAGCGGCCGTTCAAGGCTGAAAGCGGACATGCGCACCTGCGGGCCTGCCCACTCGCGCTTAGGGCTGAACAAGCCCCTCGCGGAGCGCGCATTCCCGGGTTAGGCGATCGTGCTCGCCCACCTGTCTACGCACCTACCTCTTACGCCGCGCTAAGGCGACTGCCACGAAGGCACTGATCACCGCAGCCACTCCCCACGCAGCAAAGAACAACTCTGCAGCACGCGGGTTCGTATCGAACAAGCTGCCATGTGTAAGGACAAACGCGCCGTAGAGGTAGAGCCCACCCCAGCAGATGACCGTTGCGAGGACTGCGCCTACGAGCGCTGCAAGAACGAGCCGCATACGATGCCTCAAGCAATCGGGAAGAACAAGACGCGACGTGACTTCCGCAGGTCAGACCAGATGTTTGGAATCACGATGCCAAAACGCGCTCGAAGCCCTGAGCCGAGACCGGTCATCTTCTCTCCATTCCACAAGTCGATGTGGTCGCCTGAAGCGTTCTGAGCTGACTCACCCTGGCGAGTCCAGTAGTCAGCGAAGAAAACGATGCCAGTTTTCCCTTTCACCTTTGAAGCCCAGTCCTCTCCGGTCACCGTGTCTGGCCGCTGAGGCAGGCCACAGAACGGCATCATGGTGAGCCAATCCGCCAATTCTTCGGCGCGCAAAGCTGCCCGCTTCCCATTGATCTGCGTCGTTGCGCCCTTGAAGGACTTCATCTCTACACCAACCGAATGCAGGGAGACACTAACCCTGATCGCGCACTGGTTGGAGTACAGCAGATCCCCTTCGGCGTCCTTTGCCTGCGAGGGATTCCCATCAGGGTATGCCTTCCAAAGCGCCGAGAACTTCACGGGCTCGATGCCGATCTTGCAGACTGAGCCCTTCACGTTGTTTGTCTTGACGACGGCTTTCACGCTGCCTGTCATGACATGCTTCCATCCATCAACGAGAGCGCTTCATCACCGACATATATCTCGTACTGGTCCTCGCTCGGGGTATCTATGCGGGGCAACCGCAGATCAGACCCAATGCGGCCCGAGTACGTGAGCCCGTTTGCTTTGATGTAGTACGGCAGACCCTCTGCGAATGCCGTGTTCGTGAAGAGCTGTACCTGCTCATCGAAGTCAAATGGGATGGGCTTTGACGCGGCCGCCGTCGACGTTGACTCAACTGAACTTGGGTGAGAACCACCGCCACCTTCGCTGGTGCCGCTCACCGCCTGCGATGAGATCAACGTAGCGCCGCAAGCGCACTTGTCGCCGGGGCGAGCAGCTGGCTTGCCGTCGATGATCATGGTGGGGTCACCGGTCACGATGACTGTGGTGCCGCCATGGCCCTTCTTGGGGCAGGTGACTAGGTCACCGACGCGAGCGAGGCGTTTGCCATGAGTGTCAGATGTGGCTGTCGCTCCAACGACAGTGCCACCATGATCGGTCATATCGCCGATCACTATGAATGGCCGCATGCCAATTCCCCCTGATTCGTTGTAGAGCGAATCTTATTGAACTTTCCGTAAATCATGACAACCGTTGAGGCATTCATGCGTTGTGTCGATACTTGGCAAGTATTCGGTGCGAGGCATGGTGACAAAACGATTGGACGAATCTGTGCGGCGGCGCTTGCGCGCCGGTCGAATGCTGCTGGCGGGGAAGACGCCTGCGCAGGCGGCACACGCTGTGGGCGTGGCGCGGCAGACCGTGTACACGTGGAAGGCGCTGCTCGATGAAGGCGGCATCGACGCATTGCGCGCAATGCCCACGCGCGGCCGCCCGGCGCGCCTGGATGACGAGCAGTTGCAGGCCCTGGGGCGTGCACTGCTGCAACGCCCGACAGAGCACGGCTTCGGCACCGAGTTGTGGACGCTCAAGCGCGTGGGCGTGCTCATCGAGCGCCTGTACGGCGTCAAGTTCGGCCAGACGCAGATCTGGCGCATCCTTGGCGGCCTGGGGTTCTCGGTGCAAAAGCCTGAGCGTTGCGCCATCGAGCGCGACGAGGATGCTGTGCAGACGTGGAAGCGCAAGACCTGGCCCGCACTCAAAAAAAAGCCAAGCGCGACGGGCGACTGATCGTCTTCATCGACGAGTCCGGCCTGAGCGAGCGACCCACGCGCGTGCGCACGTGGGCGCCCAAGGGGCAGACGCCGATCATTCAATTCCACTTCAACTGGACCCACATCTCCGTCATCGCCGGGCTCAGCCGCACGAACTGCCTGTTCCGACTGCACGAAGGCTCGATCAAGAAGGAGCAGCACGTCGAGTTCCTCAAGGCGCTGCGCGCCCACTTGAAGCGTCCGCTGCTGATCATCTGGGACGGGCTGAAGGCGCATCGCAGCAAGCTCGTGCGCGAGTACCTGGACTCCACCGACGGTGCCATCCAGATGGCGTTCTTGCCGCCGTACTCGCCGGACTTGAACCCCGTCGAATTCCTGTGGGCTTGGCTCAAGCGGCATGCCCTGGCCAACTTCTGCCCGGCCAACCTCGATGAGCTCAACGTCACCGCCCGCAACAAGCTCAAGAGTGCACAGCACCGCCCGTCGATCATCGCGGCGTGCTGGGTTCAAGCTGGCCTCTGGTGATGTCGCCATTTACGGAAACCTCAATAGTCGCTACAGCTTTACTCACCCTCTTCAACGGCCGCCACTTCCGAGCTCGCGCCCGGCGCTTGAGCATGTGGTGCGACCGCTTCATTTGTGGAGTGCCCCTCACTCTCCTGCGCCTCAGTAGAACCGCGCAGTGCAGAAGCCGAAACGAGGCCAGCGGCCAAACGACCAACGAGACCTCCGAGCAGCGCAAGGCCGAGAACCACAGCGATGGAGCGGCCAGCGGGCCAGACATGAAACTGAGGCCCAGCGGCGAGCACACCGGCCAGCAAGCCCGTGAACAAGCCTCCGGCTACGCCGTAGCGCGCATACCGCTGCATCACGGCGCTGCTGTGGTTTGCAGGTGGGAGCGTCAGCATGATGTGCCCTAGACGTTTGAGCTGAGGGGCCGCCGGTATTGGCACTTGGGCCGCGAGGTGGATGCTAAGCCTGAGCGCCTCGCGGCCCAAGTGCCATACCGGTGGCGGCCCGCTCGAGCGAAGGGTTAGCGAAGTAATCGGCCCGCTGCCGCAAATCGCGCCGAAGA
>CAMLLU010000073.1 GCA_946480925.1 uncultured Rivibacter sp. | reverse complement strand
TTGCTTCTTGGTTTGAGCCTCGAAGCGCGCCGTTCAAGCGAGAAAGAGAGTATATATCGAAATTTAAACGCTACGCAAGCGGCTCACGACTTCATCGCGAGAAAACAGTTCAAGTACCGCATCGATGGAAGGGGTCTGCGCACGACCGCACACCAACACGCGCACAGGCACCGCCAATTGCGGCATCTTGAGCTTGTGCTCGGTGATGACGTCCTTGATGGACTGGTTGATCGCGGCCTTGTTCCAATCGGCATGTGCGAGCCGGTCGGCCAATACAGCGATCACAGGCTTCACCGCGTCGCTCACGTGCGTAGAGCGATCTTCGTCTGACGGCTGCACCGGCACGAAGTACATCGCCAGCCATTCCGCCAGCTCGACCGTGGTAGAGCAACGGTCCTTGAAGAGACCGCACATGCGCGCGAGGCGTTCGTCCACTGGCACGGTGATGCCCCGCTTGTCGAGCTGCACCTGCACCAATGTGGCGAGCGTCGCATCGTCAGTCAACTTCATGTGCTGCGCATTCACCCAGCGCAGCTTGGTCTCGTCGTACTGCCCTGCACTCTTGCCTAAGTGATCGAGATCGAACCACTGAAGGAACTGCTCCCGCGAGAAGATCTCGTCGTCACCATGGCTCCAGCCGAGCCGTGCAAGGTAGTTCACCACTGCATCGGCCAGGAAGCCTTCATCGCGATATTGCGTGACAGGCTTGGCACCGTTGCGCTTGCTCATCTTTTCGCCCTGCTCGTTCAGCACGGTGGGTAGGTGCGCATACACCGGCTGCTCCTTGCCGAGGGCGCGAAAGATGTTGATCTGGCGTGGGGTGTTGTTCACATGGTCGTCGCCACGGATCACGTGCGTGATCTGCATGTCGATGTCGTCGACCACGACGCAGAAGTTGTAGGTCGGCGTGCCATCCGGCCGCGCGATCACGAGGTCGTCGAGCTCCTCGTTGCTGAACTCGATGCGGCCTTTCACTTTGTCGTCCCACACCACCGAACCGCCAATGGGGTTCTTGAAGCGGATGACGGGCTGTACGCCCTCCGGCACCGGCGGCAAGGTCTTGCTGGGCTCCGGACGCCAAGTGCCGTCGTAGCGAGGTTTTTGCTTGGCAGCCATCTGCTGCTCGCGCAATGCGTCAAGCTCGGTGGTGGACATGTAGCACCGGTAGGCCAGCCCGGAGTCGAGCATCTGCTTGAGCACTTCCTTGTAGCGATCCATGCGCTGCATCTGGAAGTACGGACCTTCGTCATGGTCCAACCCCAGCCACTTCATGCCTTCGACGATCACGTCGACAGCAGCCTGCGAGGAACGTTCGAGGTCGGTGTCCTCGATGCGCAGGATGAAGGTACCTTTGTTGGCACGGGCAAACGCCCACGGATACAGCGCCGAGCGAATGTTGCCGAGGTGGATGAAGCCCGTAGGCGACGGAGCGAAGCGGGTACGGATGTTGTTGCTCATGCTGTGGTGCGTGCCGGCAGGCGGCTTATTCGTTCGCGCTCTGCAATGCCAGGCGTGAACGCGATTCCTCTTCATCCTCGGGCTGAGCCAAGCGTTGTGCCTCCATGGCCGCGAAGTCGTCTGCACTCACGTCGCCAGTGATGTAGACGCCGTCGAAACAAGACGCCTCGAAGCCCGCCAGGCGAGCGTTCAACGAACCCACGGCGCGCTTCATCGCAGCGACGTCCTGATAGATCAATGCGTCCGCGCCGATGTACTCGCGGATCTCCTCGATGCTGCGGCCGTGTGCAATGAGCTCGGTCTTCGTCGGCATGTCGATGCCATAGACGTTGGGAAAGCGCACCGGCGGCGCTGCGGAGGCCAGATAGACTTTTCTTGCGCCGGCCTCGCGCGCCATCTGAACGATCTCCTTCGATGTGGTGCCACGCACGATGGAGTCATCGACCAGCAGTACGTTGCGCCCTTTGAATTCGGAGCTGATGGCATTGAGCTTCTGGCGCACGGACTTCTTGCGCATGCCCTGCCCGGGCATGATGAAGGTTCGCCCGACGTAGCGGTTCTTCACGAAGCCTTCGCGGTACGGCTTGCCGATCTTCTGCGCCAGTTGCATTGCTGACGGACGGCTCGACTCGGGGATCGGGATCACCACGTCGATTTCGCTGGGCGGCATGGTGGAGATGAGTCGCTGAGCCAGCGTTTCGCCAAGGTTCAGACGGGCCTGATAGACCGAGATGCCATCCATCACCGAGTCAGGCCGCGCCAGGTAAACGAACTCGAACATGCAAGGGTTGAGGCTTGCATGGTCGGAACACTGCTGGGGGTGGATGTTGCCATCGAGGTCGATGAAGACGGCCTCGCCAGGTGCTACGTCGCGCAGCAGCTTGTGGCCGGTACCTTCGAGCGTGACCGACTCGCTGGCCACCATGACTTCCTTTCCATCGGGCAAGTCGGCCTCGCCGATGCACAGGGGCCGAATGCCATGCGGGTCCCGGAAGGCCAGCAAGCCATGACCTGCGATCAGGCACACCACGGCATACGAGCCCTTCAACCTGCGATGCACCACGCGCACGGCCTTGAATATCTCGACAGGGGTGAGCTTCGGCAGGTCGCGCGCAGCAAGCTCGAGCTCGTGCGCCAGCACGTTTAGCAGCACTTCCGAGTCGCTCTCGGTGTTGATGTGCCGCCGGTCGATGGCAAACAGCTCCTGCTTCAGTACGTGGGCGTTCGTGAGGTTGCCGTTGTGCACGAGCACGAGGCCAAAAGGTGCGTTCACGTAGAAGGGCTGCGCTTCCTCTTCGTTGTAGGCATTGCCCGCGGTTGGGTAACGCACTTGGCCCAGCCCCACCGTACCGGGCAATGCGCGCATGTTCCGCGTGCGGAACACGTCGCGCACCATGCCGCGCGCCTTGTGCATGTAGAACTTGGTTCCCACGGCGGTCACGATGCCGGCCGCGTCCTGGCCACGGTGCTGCAGCAGCAGCAGCGCGTCATAGATCAGCTGGTTGACCGGCGCCTTCGAGATCACACCGACGATGCCACACATACTTCACCCCACAACAACGATCAGATCCTGAGAGTCGAGCCGAGACCGCTCAGACTGGCAGATGACGCACCACTTCCTCGGGCAGTACGGGCTTGAGCACTGCGAGCCCCGCCTGCAACCAATCCACGCCTTGAGAAGCCTGCCAAGCATCAGTGTTTGCCAGAGGCGTCATCCCTGCAAGCGTTACGGCGACCAGCCCGATCAGCACACCACGCGCAAGGCCGAACACGGCTCCGAGCAGGCGGTCGACGACGCTGAGCGGTGAGGCATGAACAAGTTTCTGGATCAGCCACGACAACAAACCCCAGGCCAACAGCACCACGACAAAGCTACATGCGAACGCAGCACCGGCGTTCAAGGCCGACCCCGGCGCGCCCACAGGTAACGACGGTGCGACCAAGGGGCTCAGCCATTGCGCTGAGAAATACGCAACGACCCACCCGAGGAGCGACAACACCTCGTACAGAAAGCCGCGCAACAGCCCTACCAGTACCGAAAGGCCCAGCACCGTGATCAACGCGATGTCGATCCAACCCACCTGCGCTGCCTGCTCAAAGCGTTAGCAGCGCGGGCGACAGCCCTGCATGCTTGAGCTTGGCCACCGCTTTCTCAGCTTCGCCACGATCGTCATAGGGGCCTACGCGCACGCGAATGCGCTTGCCACCGCCGGTTTCGACCACCTGGGTATAGGTCTTAAGACCCAGCTTCTCGACCCGTTGACGTACGTCGCGTGCAGCATTGGCATCGCCGAAAGCACCAACCTGCACGACAAAACGGCTTGTACTCTCTGCAGCGGTTTCGCGACCTTCGAGCAGCGCCTGCGCCCGGGCACCTTCCTTGGCGGCGGGCTTGGATTCGGCTGGCTTTTCCGGTGTTTTTTCAGCTGGCTTGGCAGCAACCGGCTTCTCCGTCGTCGTGGTGCGGTCCGGTGCGGGTAACGGCGTTGGCGCCGGAGTTGCGGCCACCTCCCGAGCAGCGTTGGCGGGCCCGGATTCGGTGTCGGCAGATGTTGGTGCGGGCGACGGCGTCGGGCGGGAAATGGACGCTACAGCCGAAGCACCAGTCGGCCGCGACTTGGGCTGTGGTAGCACCGGCGCGCCGTCCTTGGCAGGGATCTCGATCGGGATGTCGACCGGCAGCGGCCTCGGCTGTGTATCGAACAGGATGGGAAAACCGACGACGCCCACGCCCACCAGTACGGCTGCACCGATGAGGCGCTGACGCGCGCGGGTGCGCGCGCGATCGGTCTCGCCCGGCTCAGCGGTTCGCGATGTCTTGCGGCCTGAGGAAGATTCGCCGGGGCTTCGTTTCAGGAATGACAGCAGACCCATGTGCGATTGCGTAGGCAGGAAGCAGGCGCCAAACGTATTGCAGGCGCAGCCCACAGCGCGTTGAAACCCAAAATCGGCGAGGGCCGGCGTACGCTCAACCCAGATGTTTGGCCGTCAAGCGAGGCAGACCGTCCTTCATCACGCCGCCCACTGTGTAGAACGATCCAAAGACGACAATTCTATCAGTGGGGTCCGCCGCCTCGAGCGCCGCTCGCAGGGCTGAAGCGGGGTCTTGATAGGCCCTTAGCTCGAGTTCGGCCGGCAAGACCGTGCCTTTTGCACGAGCACCGGCGACCGCATCGCGCAGCATCTCCACCAGGGCTTCGGCAAGGGCCGCGCGCGGGGTCGGCAGATCAGTGCAGTACCAGGCATCCACCAGCGGCAGCATGCGCGTCAGCAGGCTGGAGATGTCCTTGTCCACCATCGCACCGAACACTGCAAACGTGCGCGGGTAGAACGCCATCTGGTCGAGGTTGTTGGCCAGAGCCGCCACTGCGTGCGGGTTGTGGGCCACGTCCAGCACCAACGTGGGCTGACCCGGCACGATCTGGAATCGTGCAGGCAACTCGACGAGTGCCAGTCCGTTGCGCACTGCCTGTGCGGTGATGGGCAGGCGATGATGCATCGCGCTCAGTGCGGCCAGTACGCCGGAAGCGTTGAGCAGTTGGTTGGCCCCCCGCAGCGCGGGATAGGCCAGGCTGTTGTAGCGCTTGCTGCGGCCCGCCCACGACCACTGGAGTTTGTCGCCGCTGTAGTTGAAATCACGGCCGAAACGCCACAGGTCTGCGTCAATGGCCTGCGCGTGGTCTTTCACGCTCTGAGGCGGCATGGGGTCCGACACGATGACCGGCCGGCCAGTGCGCATGATGCCGGCCTTCTCGCGGCCGATCGACTCTCGATCAGGCCCCAGGTAGTCGGTGTGATCGAGGTCGATGCTCGTGATGATGGCGCAGTCAGTGTCGATGGCATTCACCGCATCGAGCCGCCCGCCCAGACCCACCTCGAGAATGACCACGTCGAGTTCGGCCGCGGCCAGTGCTCGCGCAATCACCAGGGTAGTGAACTCGAAGTAGGTGAGCGAGACGTCGCCGCGCGCGGCCTCCACCGCCTCGAAGTGCGGCAGCAGCACATCGGCGTCAACCATCTTGCCGTTGATACGGCAACGCTCTTCGAAGTGCACCAGATGCGGCTTGGCATAAAGGCCTACGCGGTAGCCCGCCTGCAGCAGGATGCTTTCGAGCATTGCACAGGTGGAACCCTTGCCATTGGTGCCTGCAACCGTGAACACCGGCACGTCGAACTCCAGCCCCAGCCGCTGCAGCACCGTCTGCACGCGGTCGAGGCCCATGTCGATGGTCTTGGGATGGATGCGCTCGCAGTGCGCGAGCCAGTCGTCTAGCGTCATGGAAAAGCAGTGTGAGCCAAAAACGAAAAAGCCGGCGCGCCGGCCGGCTTTGCGTGCGTGGAAGAGCGGCGATCAGGCCACCGCGTCGGCAGGTTGGCGCTGCAGGATAGCGATGGTACGCGCCACTGTCATGCGCAGCTCACGCCGGTCCACGATCATGTCCAGCGCTCCCTTGGTCAGCAGGAACTCGCTGCGCTGGAAGCCCTCGGGCAGCTTTTCGCGCACCGTGTTCTCGATCACGCGCGGGCCGGCGAAGCCGATCAGCGCCTTGGGCTCGGCGATCACCACGTCGCCCATGAAGGCGAACCCGGCCGACACGCCGCCCATGGTCGGATCGGTCAGCACACTGATGTATGGCAGCTTCGCCTTGGCCAAGCGCGTGAGCGCCGCGTTGGTCTTGGCCATCTGCATGAGGCTCAGAAGCCCCTCCTGCATGCGTGCGCCGCCGGTGGCGGTGAAGCAGATGAACGGCGTCTTCTGGTCACAGGCAGCCTCGACACCGCGCACGAAACGCTCACCGACCACCGAGCCCATCGAGCCGCCCATGAAGTCGAACTCGAAGCACGCCGCAACCACCGGCACCGTGTGCACCGCACCGCCCATGACGATCAGCGCATCGGTTTCACCGGTCGACTCCATCGCCTCCTTCAGGCGGTCGGGATACTTCTTGCTGTCCTTGAACTTCAGCGGATCGACCGGCACGACCTCCTGACCGATCTCGTAACGCCCTTCCGGGTCAAGAAAGGCATTGAGCCGTGCACGTGCGCCGACGCGGTGATGGTGTGAACACTTCGGGCAGACGTTGAGGTTCTGCTCCAGGTCGGTCTTGTAGAGCACCGTCTCACAGGCGGGGCACTTGATCCACAGACCTTCTGGCACCTGGCGGCGCTCATTGGGGTCTGTAGGCTGGATCTTGGGCGGCAGGAGTTTTTCGAGCCAACTCATCTAGTCGCTCCTTTCAGGTTGTCAAGGGCGCTGCGGATCTCGGCAATGAACTGCCGGCCCGCGGCAACCACGGTGTCGCGTGTCTGCTCTTCGAGCAGCTGAACGATGCGTGAGCCAATCACAACGGCGTCGGCCACCTGGGCAACAGCCTGGGCACTCGCCGCATCACGAATCCCGAAGCCTACACCCACCGGCACCTGGACATGCTTGCGGATGCGTGGTACGGCTTCGGCCACGGCCGAGGTGTCCAGGTGGCCAGCCCCCGTCACACCCTTGAGCGACACGTAGTACACGTAGCCGGTGGCCACGCGACCCACGTCCTTCATCCGTTGTTCGGTGGAAGTGGGGGCCAGCAGGAAGATCGGGTCAAGCCCGGCCGACTTCAGCGTCGAGGCAAAGGCTTCGCATTCTTCGGGTGGGTAGTCCACGATCAGCACGCCATCCACGCCAGCTGTCTTGGCATCGGCCACGAAGGCTTCGATGCCGTAGCGCTCCACCGGATTGGCATAGCCCATCAGGACGATCGGCGTGCTGTCGTTCTTCTCACGGAACGCCCGCACCATGGCCAGCACGTGCTTGAGCCCGATGCCTTTGGCCAGTGCGCGCTCCGAAGCACGCTGGATCACCGGCCCATCGGCCATGGGGTCGGAGAACGGCACGCCGAGCTCGATGACATCGGCTCCCGCCTCAGCCATCGCAAGCATCAGCTCGGGCGTAACATCGGCAAACGGATCACCAGCGGTCACATACGGGATCAGCGCCTTGCGACCTTCAGCCTGCAGACGTTTGAAGGTGGTGGTGATGCGGCTCACTGAGCACCACCTTTCATCAGGCTCACGCCAGCCAAGTCGGCCACCGTGTTGATGTCCTTGTCGCCACGCCCCGAAAGGTTGACGAGGATGTGCTGGTCGGGCCGCATGGTCGGCGCAAGCTTCATCGCGTAGGCCACCGCATGGCTCGACTCAAGCGCCGGAATGATGCCCTCGGTGCGGCACAAGTGATGGAAGGCCTTGAGCGCTTCATCGTCGGTGATGCCGACGTACTCGGCACGGCCGATGTCCTTGAGGTAGGCGTGCTCGGGACCGACGCCCGGGTAGTCGAGCCCGGCCGACACCGAATGCGTCTCGATGATCTGGCCGTCGTCGTTCTGCAGCAGGTAGGTGCGGTTGCCGTGCAGCACTCCTGGCGAGCCGGCAGACAGCGACGCAGCATGCCGGCCGGAGTCGAGACCTTCGCCCGCCGCTTCCACGCCGATGAGTCGCGTGGCTTCGTGCTCGATGTAGGGGTAGAAGATACCCATCGCATTGCTGCCGCCGCCCACGCAGGCGATCACGGCGTCGGGCTGGCAGCCAGCGATCTCGGGCATCTGCACAAGGCATTCGTCACCGATCACACGCTGGAAATCGCGCACCATCATCGGGTAAGGATGCGGGCCAGCCACCGTTCCGATGATGTAGAAGGTGTTCTCGACGTTGGTGACCCAGTCGCGCAGGGCCTCGTTGAGCGCATCCTTCAGTGTCTTGGAACCGCTTTCGACCGGCACCACCTTCGCGCCCAGCAAGTGCATGCGATAGACGTTGGGCGACTGGCGCTTCACGTCTTCGCTGCCCATGTAGACGACGCATTCGAGGCCATAGCGCGCGCAGATGGTGGCGGTAGCCACACCATGCTGCCCAGCGCCAGTCTCTGCAATGATGCGCGGCTTGCCCATGCGGCGCGCCAGCAGCGCCTGACCGATGGTGTTGTTGACCTTGTGCGCACCCGTGTGATTGAGGTCTTCGCGCTTGAAGTAGATCTGCGCGCCGCCCAGTTCGCGGCTCATGCGTTCAGCGTGGTAGACCGGACTTGGCCGCCCTACGAAATGCGCGAGCTCCTTGCGAAATTCGGCTTGGAACTCAGGATCGGCACTGTACTTCTCATACGCAGTCTTGAGTTCGTCCAGCGCGTGGATCAAGGTTTCGGCAACGAAGGTGCCGCCGTAAGGTCCGAAATGCCCGCGCGTGTCGGGCTGGTGATAGTTCAACATGATGAGGTGGTGTCTTCTTCAGGCAATGCTCGAAGCGATGCGGGCGTCAGCCTCACGCACTGCTTCGCAGAACCGGCGTATCGCGTCGGCATCCTTGATGCCTTTGGTGCTTTCGACGCCGGAGCTCACGTCAACGGCCCAAGGCCGGACCTGAAGAATCCCATCGGTCACGTTTGCAGGATTCAACCCACCAGACAAAACGACCGGAGCGGGAACGTTTGGTGGAATGAGCGACCAATCGAAGACCTTTCCGCCACCACCATAACCCTCGACGAAGGCATCGAGCAGCACGGCACGGGCGCCAGAAAACTGAGCCGCGAAGTCTAGCAAATCGAATCCTGGAGCCATGCGCGCCGCGCGCAGGTATGGCCGCCCTGCAGCTTCGCAAGCCTCTCGCGTTTCATCACCGTGGAACTGCAGCGCGAGGTTGGGAATGGCTCGGCAGGCAGCCTCCACCTCGAATAGCTCCGCATTGACGAACAGGCCCACCGGCGTCACGAAAGGAGGCAGCCGACTGGCCAATGCTGCCGCACGCTGAAAGCTCAGGTAGCGCGGACTTTTGGCGTAGAAAACGAAGCCGATGGCATCGGCCCCGCAGTCGACCGCGACGTCGACGTCTTGTTCGCGCGTAAGGCCGCAGATCTTGATACGCGTGCGCTGGGGCATGGTGTGTCGCTTGCTCAGGGCAGCCAGTCCATCGCCGGTGTGTGTTCCGGAATGGACAACGGTGCGTCGTAGTATGGCCCCAGAAAATAAAGGCCATCCGGTGAGAAGGTCGGTGCCGCCAGCTGCCGGCTGCGACCGTCGAGTACCTCTTGCATCCACTGCGCTGGTTTCACGCCGGAGCCCACGGCGATCAGGCATCCCATGATGTTGCGCACCATGTGGTGCAGGAATGCGCTGGCGTCGAAGTCGAAACGCCAGTAGGCGCCATGGCGAGTGATCTCGATGCGTCGCAAAGTCTTGACCGGCGACGCCGCTTGGCATTCGGCTGAACGAAATGCGCTGAAGTCGTGCTCGCCGAACAGTGCGGTTGCCGCGGCACGCATTTCATTGCCGTCCAGCGGCCGGAACACCCACCCCACGGATCCAGCCTCGAGGGAGGGACGCACCGGCGACTCCAGCACGACGTAGGCATAGCGGCGGCCGCGCGCGCTGTTGCGCGCATGAAACTGCTCACTCACCGGCCGGCACCACTGCACTGCGATGTCGGCCGGCAAGTAAGTGTTCGTCCCGCGCACCCAAGAAAAATCTTCACGGGCCAGCCCGGTATCGAAGTGGACGACCTGGTTGAGCGCGTGCACGCCGGTGTCGGTGCGGCCGGCGCAGATGGTACGCACCGGCTGGGCCGCAAAGCGCGCAAGCGCTGCCTCGAGATGGTCCTGCACCGTACGGCCACCGGGTTGGCTTTGCCAACCGAGGTAGTTCTGCCCGCGGTAGCTGATGCCGAGTGCGATTCGCATGGGCCTTTGAAGCAAAAGGGGCCGCCCCCATGGGACGGCCCCGTGCTAATAACACCGTCTTGTCGTCAACGCGTGGAGATCAGCGATCCCACTGCGTTACGTCGCCACATCAAGCCAAGCTGTCGAGCATGCCTTGCGCCTTGGTCCTGAGAGCGCCATTGGCCTTGGCCACGACTTCCTGCAACAAGTCACGTGCGCCTTCCAGGTCACCGATCTGGCGGAATTCCTCAGCCAATTCAAGCTTGCGCGCCAGCGGGTCACTGTCACCGCCCGGCCCTTCGGCCATGTCCAGGCCACCCAGATCGGGCAACTCCGCCTCGCCGAGAGTGCCACCACCATTGGCCGGCGCATTGAGGTCAAGCGAGATGCCCGCCAAGTCGAACTCCAACGAGGCGTCCTTGGCAGGTGCCGCAGCTGCGGACGGCGTAGGCGCCAGCGTCGGCAGCTCGAAATTCAAGTCATCAGCGCGCACATCCGCGGTGGCCGGTGCATCGAAGCTCGGGGGGGCGTTGAACGGCTGGGTGACATCGAGCATTGCGGCCGGCGCGGAAGTCGCGAGGTTATCCCCGGCGATGTCCAGATCGAGATCCACACCCGAAGTGGAGTCAATGCCGGAATTGCCGGCTTCGAACCGAGAAGGAGACGGCAGCACCGATTGAGGCATCGTGCTCGCCCCCAGCGGCTCGGCCACTGGCTTGGCGCCAGCCTGCACGGTCTCAGGGTGACCACCCGGCTTGTACATCGGGTTGTCCGGATCGATGGACACACCGAGTTCCTGCGCCTTGGCCCAGTCTTCGCCCTGCCCGCCCGTCAATGCATAGAGTTGCGTGGCGAGTTGCTCGAAGCCCTTGGTGTCGCGCCGCTTCGCATACACCTCGAGCAACTTGGTACGGATGGCCAAGCGCTCGGGGCTGCTGCGCATGGCTTCCTTGAGGATCTCCTCGGCCTGAAGGTCGCGGCCATAGGCCAGGTACACGTCGGCCTCGGCCACGGGATCCACATCGCCGATGGCGTCGAGCTGGCTGAGCGAGTAGCTCATCGACGACGGCACGCCAGTCGCGTCGCGCGTATCGATGCGCTGGCCGCCACTGGCACCGAAGAAGGAATCAGGCTGTAGCCGGCTTTCGAGGAACGACGTCTCGCCGCTATCTGCCTTCTTCTGGGCCCGCATGCGATACAGGCCGAACGCGGCCAGCAGCAGCACCAGCGCACCAGCGCCGGGCAGCACCAACGGGTGCTCCAAGAGGTTGGCCAGGAAGCCCGGCTCTTCCACGGGAGCCGGCGGGGGCGGAGGCGGCGCCACAACCGGGGCCGATGCGACCGCAGGCGGAGCCACAGCGACTTCAGGAGCCGAGGCCGGAGCCGCTGCCGCAGTGGCAGGTTCCGAAGCTGTCGCAGCCGGCAAGGATGCGGTTTCCGCAGGCGCGGCAACAGGCGTCGGAGCCGGTGCAGGTGTCGCTACCGGCGTGGGGGCCGGCGTAGGCGCTGCCGCCACAACAGGCGCAGGCGTTGGAGCGGGCGTTGGCGTAGCAGCAGGCGCCTTGGCAACAGGGGCCGGCGCGGCAGCGGGGATATTGACGCCCGGCTTGGCCGCCGGCGCGGCACCAGTGCCTGCGGCGCTGGCGCCTTGCAGCCTCTTCAAGTCTTCGACGTTCTTGGACAGCTCGGCAACGCGGGTAGCGGCGTCCTTCTTGGCACGATCTTCGGCCAGTTTCTGTTCGGGAGGGGCCCCCTTGGCCGCAGCAGCGCCCTTGCTCAGCGTGAGCTTGTCGGGAGTCGTGGCGGCGGCCTGCTTGCTGTCTTGAACCTCAGCCTGAACCTGACCACCCGCCTTCTGCGCGTTTTCTCCGGTAGCCGAGGGCACCTTGCCAGCCAGGCGCTGCCGGTAGGCACCGAAGTCGGCGCTTTGCGCCTGGATGAGCTTGCGCGCCTCGGCCGTGGAGATTTCCTGCGCCTTGTCTGCGCTTGGCACGGACAGCACGACACCGGACTTGAGCCGGTTCATGTTGTTCTCGAGGAAGGCTTGCGGATTCGAAAGATAAAGGCCGACCAGCATCTGGTCGAGCGACACGCCGGGGCGCTGGGTACGCGACGCGATGCGTGACAGGGTGTCGCCACCACGCACGCGGTATTCACCCTCGCCCTCGGCAGCAGGGGCTGCTGCTGCCGCCTTGGGTTCGGCCGCGGCTGCTGACGCACGCGGAGTGGCCGGAGCCCTGGCGACCGGTGCTGCCGGCGCAGGTTCTGCGGCGCGCGGTGCAGGGCGCGCGGCAGGCGCAGAGGCCTGCGGTGCTGGAGCGATGCCCGGTGAAGTGCCTGCCATCTGCGTCGGCGCACGCAGGGAAGGCGGATCGAACAGAAGGGTGTACTCGCGAACGAGGCGACCACTATTCCACGAGATGTCCAGGATCACATCGACAAACGGCTCCTGGACTGCGCGATCGCTCGTCAAACGCAGATAGGGACGCCCATCGGCCCGGCGCAGCAGCGTGACGGAGGTGCTGGGGAGAACGGCGTTGTAGTCGACACCCGCAGCACGATACGACTCCGGCGGCGCGACGCGGACACGCAGATTGGACTCCTCCTCGGGAGTCATGCTGGTGATGTCGATTTCCGCCTTGAGCGTTTCGCCCAACGCGGATTGCACATTGAGCCTGCCCAAGCCCAGAGCCCAGGCTTGGGGAGCAGCAGTCAACAATGCAGAAAGCGCGGCAATTGCCACGCTTTTTACAGCCCACTTCGCAGGCGACCGCCCTGCAGACATCGAGTTTCGTTTCAAGGCGTCTCCCAAAACATCAGCGGGCACACGGAAGGCGAGAGAGGCGCCCGGCCCGTCAGTTATCGCTGCGCCTGTGCGCAGATGTAGAAAACAGATGAAAACACAATAACATCAAGCAGATACGCTGACAAGCTAATCCAATTGCTGACGTTCGTTTGGGCCTCTCAAGGACGGTGTTATCCGGTACTTTGTCGCAACCGGACAACGCTCGCCCTCTTCTCAATTCCCGCTCAATTTGTTACGTGTGTGGCCAATTACGCATCGAGCAGGATGCGCAACATCCGGCGCAGAGGCTCAGCCGCCCCCCACAGCAACTGATCGCCGATGGTGAAGGCTCCGATGTACTCCGACCCCATCGCCAGCTTGCGCAGGCGCCCCACCGGAATCGTCAGCGTGCCAGTGACGGCCACCGGCGTCAGGTCACGGATGGTCGCTTCGCGGGTGTTCGGCACCACCTTCACCCAGGCGTTGTCGTGGGCGATCATTTGCTCGACGTCGTCCAGCGGCACGTCCTTCTTGAGCTTGAAGGTCAATGCTTGGCTATGGCAGCGCATGGCGCCGACGCGCACACAGAAGCCGTCCACCGGCACGTGCGGCGTGCCAAAACCTTCGCCTTGACCGAGGATCTTGTTGGTCTCGGCCATGCCCTTCCACTCTTCGCGGCTGACGCCGTTGCCGAGATCCTTGTCGATCCAGGGGATCAACGAGCCGCCCAGCGGCACACCAAAGTTGGCGGTCTCTTCCGCGCTCAGCGCGCGCTGCTTCTCAACGATCTTGCGGTCGATCTCGAGGATTGCGCTCTTCGGGTCGTCAAGCAGCGCCTTCACTTCGGCGTTGAGCGCGCCGAACTGCGTGAGCAACTCGCGCATGTGCTGCGCACCGCCGCCAGAGGCTGCCTGGTAGGTCTGGGTGCTCATCCATTCGACGAGACCTGCCTTGTACAGCGCGCCCACACCCATGAGCATGCAGCTCACGGTGCAGTTGCCGCCGATCCAGTTCCGCCCGCCCTTGGCCAGCGCATTCTTGATGACCAGCAGGTTGACCGGATCAAGGATGATGACCGCGTCATCCTTCATGCGCAGTGAGGAGGCAGCGTCGATCCAGTGACCGCTCCACCCTGCCGCACGAAGCTTGGGAAACACCTCGTTGGTGTAGTCGCCGCCTTGCGCGGTGATGATGATTTCGCAGCGCTTGAGCGCCTCGATGTCATGGGCGTCCTGCAGCGAGGTTTCGTTTTTTGCAAAGGCCGGCGCCTTGCCGCCTGCGTTGGAGGTGCTGAAGAACAGCGGCTCGATATGGGCGAAATCGCCCTCTTGATTCATGCGGTCCATCAGGACCGAACCGACCATGCCGCGCCAGCCAACCAGGCCGACCAAAGGTGTAGACATAGGAATACTCGCTCGCTAGCAGAGAAACAGATGGGATGGTGACACAGCCGGGCACGCCCCGGCCGTTGATCCATGCGGCTTGCAAGCCTTGCCGGCCTGCAACCCAGGCGTGATGCGCCCGAGCGGCCCGCCTGGCCCGCGAAGCCCATGGATCGCGGGCTCGCGGCAGGTGGCCTGATCAGCCCTGCGTTTTCAGATGGGCGACCACGGCGTCGCCCATCTCCTTCGTTCCGACCTTCGTCGTACCGTCGCTGTAAATGTCGGCGGTGCGGTAACCCGCCTGCAGCACCGCCTGCACGGCCGCCTCGATGCGGGCGGCGGCTTCCGGCTGGTTGAGGCTGAAGCGCAGCATCATCGCGGCGCTCAGGATCGTGGCCAGCGGGTTGGCGATGCCCTTACCCGCAATGTCGGGCGCACTGCCATGGCTGGGCTCGTACAAGCCCTTGTTCTGTGCGTTGAGCGACGCACTGGGCAGCATGCCGATCGAGCCGGTCAGCATGGCGGCTTCGTCGGAGAGGATGTCCCCGAACATGTTGCCGGTAACGATGACGTCGAACTTCTTCGGCGCCTTGACCAGCTGCATCGCGGCGTTGTCGACGTACATGTGATCGAGCTCTACGTCAGGGTACTGTGCGTGAACTTCGGTGACCACGTCCTTCCAGAACTGGAAGGTTTCGAGCACGTTGGCCTTGTCGACACTGGTGACACGCTTGTTGCGCTTGCGGGCAGCCTGGAAAGCCACGTGAGCGATGCGCTCGATCTCCGGGCGGCTGTAGCGCATGGTGTCGAAGGCCTCGGGCGCACCGGCAAAGGCACCATCGGGCGACTCACGGCGACCGCGCGGCTGGCCGAAATAGATGTCACCCGTGAGTTCTCGGATGATGAGGATGTCCAACCCCGCCACCAGTTCCGGCTTCAGGCTCGATGCATGCGTGAGCTGGGGGTAGCAGATCGCCGGGCGGAAGTTGGCGAACAACCCCAGATTCTTGCGCAAGCCCAGGATGGCCTGTTCTGGACGCAGCGCCCGCTCGAGCTTGTCGTACTTCCAGTCGCCGACGGCGCCAAACAGCACCGCATCGGCAGCTTGGGCAAGCGTCAAAGTCGACTCAGGCAGCGGGTGACCAGCGGCCTCGTAGGCCGCGCCACCCACAGGGGCACTTTCCATCTCGAACGAGAGGTCGAGCGCCTGCAGCACCTTGGCGGCTTCCGCGACGATTTCGGTGCCGATGCCATCGCCCGGCAGCACTGCGATCTTCATGAGTCTTCTCTCAAATCACGTCCGACCTCGCGGCGGCGCGAGGGGCAATTGTCTCAGTCTTTGCAAGCAGCCGTGCGGCGCTTACACGATGCGTTGGTTCAGCCACGGCTGCTTCACCAGCCGCTCCGCCTCGAAGGCCTTGATCTTCTCGGCATGGCGCAGGGTCAGGCCGATGTCGTCCAGGCCGTTGAGCAGGCAGTACTTGCGGAACGGCTGCACATCGAACGACAGCTCAGTGCCATCAGGCTTGACGACCACTTGGCGCTCGAGGTCGATCGCCAGCTCATAGCCCACGAAGGCGGCCACGTCGTCGAACAGCTTGGCCACCTCGTGCTCCGGCAGCGCGATGGGCAGCAGGCCGTTCTTGAAACAGTTGTTGAAGAAGATGTCTGCAAAGCTCGGCGCGATGAGCGCACGGAAGCCGTATTGCTCGATCGCCCAAGGCGCGTGCTCACGGCTCGAACCACAGCCGAAATTGCGACGCGCCAGCAGCACCGAAGCCCCCCTGTAGCGCGGCTGGTTCAGCACGAAGTCAGGATTGGGCTTGCGCGAAGCCGGATCCTGCCCAGGCTGGCCCGGGTCGAGGTAGCGCCATTCGTCGAACAGATTGGGCCCGAAACCGCTGCGCTTGATCGATTTGAGGAACTGCTTGGGGATGATCGCGTCGGTGTCGACGTTCTCGCGGTCGATGGGAGCGACCAGGCCCTTGTGGATTCGAAATGCTTGCATGGTCAAGCCCTATTCACTTCTTGCGCGCCGCGGCGTCTTCGATCTTGTCGCCGACTTTCTGCACGTCTTTGCCGAAGCCTTCCATGGTGCTGCAGCCGGCCAGCACGAACAGCGAGACGATGAGGGTCAGCAGTGCACGGGTCATGTGTATTCCTCGTTCGTGAAGTTTCAGGCGATGCGACGGACGTCGACGAAATGGCCCTCGATGGCCGCCGCCGCAGCCATGGCTGGGCTCACAAGGTGCGTGCGACCGCCAGCCCCTTGCCGCCCCTCGAAGTTGCGGTTGCTGGTGGAGGCGCAGCGCTCACCTGGCTCCAGGCGGTCGGCGTTCATCGCCAGGCACATCGAGCAGCCAGGCTCGCGCCATTCGAACCCCGCAGCCTTGAAGACCTGGTCGAGCCCTTCACGTTCGGCCTGCTCCTTCACGAGGCCCGAGCCGGGGACCACCATCGCGAGCTTCACGTTGGAAGCCACCTTGCCACCCAGGCGGCGCACCACGGCAGCTGCCTCGCGCATGTCTTCGATGCGCGAGTTGGTACAGGAACCGATGAACACCTTGTCGATCCTGATGTCGCTGATCGGCTTGTTGGGCTCGAGCGCCATGTACTGCAACGCACGCTCCATCGCATTGCGCTTCACGGCGTCCTTCTCGCGCTCCGGGTCGGGCACGCGATCCTCGATCGACAGCACCATCTCGGGTGATGTGCCCCAGGTGACCTGCGGGCGGATCTGCGAAGCGTCGAGTTCCACCACGAGGTTGAACTTGGCGTCTGCGTCGGAATGCAGCGTGCGCCAGTAAGCCACCGCCTGCTCCCACTCCACGCCGCCGGGCGAATACGGACGGCCCTTGACGTACTGGATGGTCGTCTCGTCCACCCCGATGAGACCGGCGCGCGCACCGGCCTCGATGGCCATGTTGCACACCGTCATGCGGCCTTCCATGCTGAGCGCGCGGATCGCACTGCCACCGAATTCGATGGTGTAGCCGGTACCACCGGCCGTGCCGATCCTGCCGATGATGGCCAGCACGATGTCCTTGGCACCGCAGCCCTTGGCCAGCGTGCCGTCCACCTTCACCAGCATGTTCTTGGCCTTCCTGGCCAGCAAGGTCTGCGTGGCCAGCACGTGCTCCACCTCGCTGGTGCCGATGCCATGTGCCAGCGCACCGAACGCGCCATGTGTGGAGGTATGCGAGTCACCGCATACCACGGTCATACCAGGCAGCGTGGCGCCCTGCTCCGGGCCGATGACGTGCACGATGCCCTGGCGCTTGTCATTCATCTTGAACTGCGTGATGCCGTAGCGATCGCAGTTCTTGTCGAGCGTTTCGACCTGCAGGCGCGACACAGGGTCGGCAATGCCTTGCGAGCGGTCGGTGGTGGGCACGTTGTGGTCACTCACTGCCAGATTGGCCGACAGGCGCCACACCTTGCGCCCTGCAAGGGCGAGCCCCTCAAAGGCCTGCGGGCTGGTCACCTCGTGCACGAGGTGGCGGTCGATGTAGAGCACGGCCGTGCCGTCCTCTTCGGTGTGGACGACGTGCTCGTCCCAGATCTTGTCGTACAGAGTGCGGGCGGTCATGGGTGGGGGACCTCAGGCAGAAGCCGCAATTTTCGCGCGTTTCACGGGCGCACGGCGTGGGGTTACGGGTGATTCGCCACCGGGACTGGCCTGGCGCGAGAGGAATTCGACGAAGCGGCCGACGACTGCCGGCAACACCTCCTGCTCACGGACGGCGATGAGGTATTCACGCTCTGCCCAGGGCTCATCCAACCGGAGCACCTGCAGCGAAAACAACCGAGCCAAGCGTTGCGCCACCGCAGCGGGCATCACCGCCACGCCGAGACCAGCCTCGACGAGCTGCGCAATGGCATCGAAGCCGCGCACCTGCAGCCGTGCGCGCAGAGGTTTGCCGACGGCCGCCGCCTGCGACAGCATCTGCTCCTGGACGATGGCGCCCGTGTGCAGGCCGACGATGTCGAAATCGAGCAGCGCCTCGAAACGCACCGCCGAGCGATTCGCAAGTTCGTGCTTGGAAGGCACGATCACCGCGAGCCGTCCGCGGCGGTACGGACGCGTGGACAACCGCGGCTCATGCTGCGGCGGCGCGAAGATACCCACGTCAGCCCGGCCTTCGGCCACGCTGCGCTGCACCTCGGCGCTGGTCTGGTCTTCGAGGCTGATGCGCACAGTGGGATGCACCCGAGAGAAGGCCGCGAGATCCGGCGGCAAGCATTCGGAGATGGACGACGCATTGGCCGCGATGCGCAAGTGGCCGCGGATGCCGCGGGCGAATTCGCTGACCTCGCTTTCCAGCGCGTTGAGCGACGCATGCAGCGAATGGATATGCCGCACCAGCGCGCGGCCTGCCGCAGTGAGTTCGACCCCACGGGCGCGGCGTTCGAACAACGTGACGCCCAACCGTGCCTCGAGGTCGGACACTCGCTTGCTGGCCGCAGCCAGCGCGAGGTGTTCACGCTTTGCACCTTGCGTGATGCTGCGTGACTCGGCGATTGCCAGCACGAGATTGAGCGTGACCAGATCGAAGCGCATTCCGGGAACAAGCGCGGGAAGGAATGAGGCGGGACCCGATTTCGCGACCCGCCGGCCTTGCCGGTAAGCAAGACTGCAGGAGCGCCGATGCCGACCGGTGAGCCGGCGCCTATCGAAGTCCCATGGCAGAACGATACGCGAAGGGTTGTTGACAGCTCTTAGGGAGTTTGCAACCAAGCCTTCGTGTGCAACGAAGGATAGACCAGCCGAAAGCTGGAAAGAAAAAACCCCGGCGCATGGCCGGGGTCTTGATCTTGCGCGGTGACTAAGCGTGTTCAGCCGCGCTGCGCCAGAGGCTTGACATCGCGCTTGGCAGAGCCAACGTAGAGCTGGCGTGGACGCCCGATCTTGTATTCGGGGTCACCGATCATCTCGTTGAGCTGGGCGATCCAGCCGACCGTGCGGGCCAGTGCGAAGATCGCAGTAAACAGCGACACCGGAATGCCGATGGCGCGCTGCACGATGCCCGAGTAGAAGTCCACGTTCGGGTAGAGCTTGCGGGCGACGAAGTACTCGTCTTCCAGCGCAATCTTCTCCAGCTCCATGGCCAGCTTGAACAGCGGGTCGTTCTCGAGGCCCAGTGCGGTCAGCACTTCGTGGCAGGTCTCACGCATCAGCTTGGCACGTGGGTCGTAGTTCTTGTAGACGCGGTGACCGAAGCCCATCAGCTTGATGCCGGAGGTCTTGTCCTTGACCTGCTTGATGAACTCTCCAATGCGCTCGACACCGCCGGCCTTCTGGATGTCTTCCAGCATGTTCAGCGCTGCCTCGTTGGCACCGCCGTGCGCCGGGCCCCACAGGCAGGCCACACCTGCCGCGATGGCGGCAAACGGGTTCGTGCCGGAAGAACCGCACAGGCGCACGGTCGAGGTCGAGGCGTTCTGCTCGTGGTCGGCATGCAGGATGAAGATGCGGTCGAGCGCACGCACGACCACGTCGTTCGGCTCGTACTCTTCGCACGGCGTGGCGAACATCATGCGGGTGAAGTTCGCGGTGTAGGACAGCGAGTTCTTCGGGTAGATGTAGGGCTGGCCGATGGAGTACTTGTAGGCCATCGCCACCAGCGTCGGCATCTTCGCGATCAGGCGGATCGCGGCGATTTCACGATGCTGCGGATTGTTGATGTCGGTGCTGTCGTGATAGAACGCCGACAGCCCACCCACTAGGCCGGTCAGCACGGCCATCGGGTGCGCATCGCGACGGAAGCCACGCAGGAAGAACTGCATCTGCTCGTTGACCATGGTGTGGTTGGTCACGAGCTTCACGAAGTTGGCCTTTTGCTCGGCGTTCGGCAGGTCTCCGTACAGCAGCAGGTGGCAGGTTTCCAGGAAGTCGCAGTTTTCTGCCAGCTGTTCGATCGGGTAGCCGCGGTACAGCAACTCACCCTTGTCGCCATCGATGTAGGTGATCGACGAATTGCACGACGCGGTGGACAGAAAGCCCGGGTCGTAGGTGAACTTGCCGGTCTGCGCGTAGAGTTTGCGGATGTCGATCACGTCCGGACCGACGGTGCCCTTGTAGATCGGCAGCTCCATCGTGGGACTGCCATCGGAAAACGATAGGGTGGCTTTGACGTCGGACGGAGTCATGGTCATTCCTCTATAGGCTAAGGGAGAGAGTTTCTGTCAGGCAGGCGTTCGCATCAGGGCCAGCACGGCACGAACCTCCTCACGATCGAGATCTCCCGAAGGTTCCTTGCGGGCCAACAACAAGTCGAGCAGATCGTTGTCGGCAAGTTCCATCAGAGCCTCAACACCAGCGGCCTGCCGGCGCGTGAGAGTGGCTTCGTATCGCGAGAAGAAGCGCTCGATGAACAGATCGTTCTCCAGCAAGCCCCGGCGGCAGCGCCACTTGAGCTTGCTGAGTGCTGCTGAATCTAGCGCAGTGTCCATCTTCCGGCTTGCACGGGGCTGAAGAACCGGCGCTCAAACGGCGCGGCGAACCATCAATTCTTTGATCTTGCCGATAGCCTTGGTGGGGTTGAGGCCCTTCGGGCACACGTCGACGCAGTTCATGATGGTGTGGCAGCGGAACAGGCGGTACGGATCCTCGAGGTTGTCCAACCGCTGCGAAGTAGCTTGGTCACGGCTGTCGGCGATGAAGCGGTAGGCCTGCAACAAGCCCGCCGGGCCGACGAACTTGTCGGGGTTCCACCAAAAGCTCGGACAACTGGTCGAACAGCTCGCACACAGGATGCACTCGTACAGGCCGTCGAGCTCCTCGCGCTCCTCGGGCGATTGCAGGCGCTCCTTCTCGGGCGGCGGCGTGTCGTTGATGAGGTAAGGCGTGATCGAGTGGTACTGCGTGAAGAACTGCGTCATGTCCACGATCAGGTCGCGGATCACGGGCAGGCCAGGCAGCGGCTTCAACACGATCGGGTCCTTGAGCGTGCGCATGTTGGTCAGGCACGCCAAGCCGTTCTTGCCGTTGATGTTCATTGCGTCCGAACCGCACACGCCTTCACGGCATGAGCGGCGGAACGACAGCGTCGGGTCAACCGCCTTGAGCTTCACCAACGCGTCGAGCAGCATGCGCTCGTGGCCATCGAGCTCGATCTCGATGGTCTGCATGTAAGGCTTGGCGTCCTTGTCGGGGTCGTAGCGATAGATTTGGAAGGTGCGCTTTTGCGTCATCGTGGGCTCCGAATACTTTGTGGGCAGCGCGGGTTCAGAACGTGCGCACCTTCGGCGGAATCGACTCCACCGTGAGCGGCTTCATGTTCACCGGCTTGTAGTCGAGGCGGTTGCCTTCGCTGTACCACAGCGTGTGCTTGATCCAGTTGGCGTCGTCACGGTTCGGGAAGTCGTTGTGCGCGTGCGCTCCGCGGCTTTCCTTGCGAGCAGCGGCCGAGATCATCGTCGCCTTGGCAGCCTCGATCAGGTTCTCGACCTCCAGCGCCTCCACGCGCGCGGTGTTGAAGACCTTGGAGTTGTCCTTCAGGCCGATCGCGCCAGCGCGCTTGTCGATCTCGAGGATCTGCTTCACGCCCTCGTCCATGCTGGCCTGCGTGCGGAACACACCGGCATGCGCCTGCATGGTCTTCCGGATGTCGTTGGCCACATCCTGGGCGTACTCGCCGTTCTGGGCGCTGTCGAGGCGGGACAGGCGTGCCAGCGTCTTGTCAGCCGCATCCTTCGGCAGCGGCTTGTGAGATTTGTTCTTGAGGTTGAAATCGACGATGTGATTACCGGCAGCACGGCCGAACACCACGAGGTCGAGCAACGAGTTGGTGCCCAGGCGGTTCGCGCCGTGCACGCTGACGCAGGAGCACTCACCCACCGCGTACAGGCCGTTGATGATCTCGTTGGGCACACCATTCTTCGGCACCACCACCTGGCCGTGCACGTTGGTCGGCACGCCACCCATCTGGTAGTGGATGGTCGGCACCACGGGAATCGGCTCCTTGGTGATGTCGACGTTGGCAAAGTTGTGGCCGATCTCGTACACGGAAGGCAGGCGCTTCATGATGGTCTCGGCGCCCAGGTGCGTCATGTCGAGCAGCACGTAGTCCTTGTTGGGACCGCAGCCTCGACCTTCCTTGATCTCCTGGTCCATCGAACGCGACACGAAGTCGCGCGGCGCCAGATCCTTCAGCGTGGGCGCATAGCGCTCCATGAAACGCTCGCCATTGGCGTTGCGCAGAATGGCACCCTCGCCGCGGCAACCCTCGGTCAGCAGTACGCCCGCGCCGGCCACGCCAGTGGGGTGGAACTGCCAGAACTCCATGTCTTCCAGCGGGATGCCGGCGCGCGCAGCCATGCCAAGACCGTCTCCGGTGTTGATGAAGGCATTGGTGGAGGCAGCAAAGATGCGCCCGGCACCACCCGTGGCCAGCAGCACTGTCTTGGCATGCAGGATGTGCACGTCGCCGGTTTCCATCTCGAGCGCAGTCACGCCCACGACGTCGCCGTCGGCATCGCGGATCAGGTCGAGGGCCATCCACTCGACGAAGAACTGCGTGCGTGCCTTGACGTTCTGCTGGTACAGCGTGTGCAGCAGCGCGTGACCGGTGCGATCAGCCGCGGCGCAGGCTCGCTGCACGGGCTTTTCGCCGTAGTTGGCGGTGTGGCCGCCGAACGGACGCTGATAGATGGTGCCGTCGGGGTTGCGGTCGAACGGCATGCCGAAGTGCTCGAGTTCGTAGACCACCTTGGGCGCCTCGCGACACATGAACTCGATGGCGTCCTGGTCACCCAGCCAGTCCGAACCCTTCACCGTGTCGAAGAAGTGGTAGTGCCAGTTGTCTTCGGACATGTTGCCCAGCGATGCACCGATGCCCCCCTGAGCAGCCACTGTGTGCGAGCGAGTCGGGAACACCTTGGACAGCACCGCGACGTTCAGGCCCGCCAGCGCGAGTTGCAGCGAGGCACGCATGCCGGAGCCACCGGCTCCGATGATCACGACGTCGAACTTGCGTTGAGGAAGATTCGTTCCAACCAGCATCACAGTCTCCACAGCACTTGCACGGCCCAGCCGGCACAGCCCACCAGCCAAACGATCGTGAACACCTGCAGCGCGAGGCGCAGGCCGACCGGCTTGACATAGTCCATCCAGATGTCACGCATGCCCACCCACGCGTGGTAGAGCAGCGAGACGATCACCACGAAGGTCAGCACCTTCATCCATTGCCTGGAAAAGATGCCGGCCCACTTGTAGTAGTCCAGCGGGCCGGGCAGCAGCACCTGCACCAGCACGATGAGGGTGAACAGGGCCATCAGCACGCCGGTGACGCGCTGGGAGAGCCAGTCCTTGAAGCCGTAGTGCGCGCCAACGACCAGGCGCTTCGAACCGAAGTTTTGTTGTGCCATCGCGGGGTTCTCTTCTTGGTATTGCTCAGTGGCTCAGTACAGGCCGAACAGCTTGGCGCCCAGCAGCACGGTCAGCAGCAGACTGGCCGCCATCGTGAAGACTGCCGAGTTATGGCCTTGCTGCTTGCTGACGCTGTGCGTGATGTCCATCCAGATGTGGCGCACACCTGCGATGAAGTGCTGCAGGTAGGCCCAGATGATGGCGAGCGCCATCAGCTTGATGAACCATCCCGGCAGGAAGCCGGCACCAGCGGTGAACACGCTGGTGAAACGGTCGAACGAGATTTCGTCGGAGACGCTGGTGTCGAACATCCAGATGATGAACGGCATCAGCAGGAACAGCACCGCACCGCTGACGCGGTGCAGGATCGACACGATGCCTGCAGGGGGCAGGCGATACGCGAGGATCTGCGTGATGTGGATGTTGCGAAAGACGGGGCGATCTTTCGCAGCTTTGGTGAGGGCTTCAGCCATTCGATCTCTCCGGACCTGCGTAACGAAAGTGAAACTCGTCGAGTGTATTGCAATGCAACAAGCCTATCGCGTGTGGTGAGCGCGTAGCGCACGCACTTTGGCACGCGACGATGGCGTGGTCGTGATCAGCTCAATTCATTGCGGTAGAAGTGGCCGCTGGTGTTGTACAGGCCGCGCCGCAATTCCACGGGCTTGTCGCCGTAGGTGAGCGACAGCCGCTCCACGCTCAGCAGCGGGAATCCCGCGGAAACCTGCAACAGCTCCGCCGCCGCTGCATCAGCCGCCACGGCCTTGAGCTTTTCTTCGGCGCGGATCATGCGCACGCCGAACTCCATCTCGAACAGGGCGTACATCGGCCCGCGGTATTCGCTCAGCCGCTCCGCCGTGAGACCCTTGAACTGTGCGCCGGGCAGCCAGATTTCATCGAGCACGACGGGCTTGCCCCGAAACACGAGCATGCGACGCACTGACACCACGGTATCGCCTGACTTGAGTTCGAGCGCGCGCGACACGTCGGCGGGTGCGCGCAGGCGACGACAGTCGAGCAGCTTGCGCTCGACCGGGCCGACGGTACCTTCTTCGTCGGGCATCAGCCGCAGAAAGCGGTATTGCGTCTGCTGCTCGGCATGGGTGGCCACGAAGGTGCCCTTGCCTTGACGGCGCACGAGCAGATTTTCGGTGGCCAACTCATCTATGGCTTTGCGCACCGTACCCTGGCTCACCTTGTAGCGCGCCGCCAGCTCCACCTCGCTGGGAATGGCCTCACCAGGCCGCCACTCACCGGTCTGCAAGCTGCGCATCAGCAGCGCTTTGATCTGCTGGTAGAGCGGACTGAAGGCCGGCCCACCCTCCCCTTCGCGCAGCGCGGGGTCAGCGCCCGAGGCGGCACCGGCAGGGATTGGTGAAGTGGCCATCCACGGATTGCATCACAAGGGCCGGGGAAGCGTCCAGACACTGATGATAAATGTCTTATATAAGACATAAGATCGTTGACACTCCGAGGAGGGTTACCTAGACTGGCCTACACTTCGCTGCGCCGCGGAAGCCCTCCCTGCGGGGCTCTCCGAACGACACCTTCGAATCCCCCCCTCTTCGGAGCCTCACCATGAGCAAGAAACCCGTACGCGTGGCCGTCACCGGCGCCGCCGGCCAGATCGGTTATGCCCTGCTGTTCCGCATCGCTTCCGGCGAAATGCTGGGCAAGGACCAGCCCGTCATCCTGCAGTTGCTGGAAATCCCGGACGAGAAGGCCCAGAAGGCGCTCAAGGGCGTGATGATGGAACTGGAAGACTGCGCCTTCCCGTTGCTGGCCGGCATGGAAGCGCACAGTGATCCGATGACCGCCTTCAAGGACACCGACTACGCGTTGCTCGTGGGCGCTCGTCCACGCGGCCCCGGCATGGAGCGCAAGGATCTACTCTCTGCCAACGCGCAGATCTTCACCGCCCAGGGCAAGGCCCTCAACGCCGTGGCCTCGCGCAATGTGAAGGTGCTGGTGGTAGGCAACCCGGCCAACACCAATGCCTACATCGCGATGAAGTCGGCGCCCGATCTGCCGCGCAAGAACTTCACCGCCATGCTGCGCCTGGACCACAACCGTGCGCTAAGTCAGGTCGCTGCCAAAACCGGCAAGGCCGTGGCCGACATCGAGAAGCTGTGCGTTTGGGGCAATCACTCGCCCACCATGTATGCCGACTACCGCTTCGCCACCATCGGTGGCGCCTCGGTCAAGGACCTGATCAATGATCAGGAATGGAACGCCAACGTGTTCCTGCCTACCGTGGGCAAGCGCGGCGCAGCCATCATCGAGGCACGAGGCCTGTCGTCGGCAGCTTCGGCGGCCAATGCCGCCATCGACCACATGCGCGACTGGGCGCTGGGCACCAACGGCAAGTGGGTCACGATGGGCATCCCCTCCGATGGCCAGTACGGCATCCCGAAGGACGTGATGTTCGGCTTCCCGGTCACCACCGAAGGCGGCGAATACAAGGTCATCGAAGGGCTGCAGATCGACGCCTTCTCGCAGGAGCGCATCAACATCACGCTGAAGGAACTGCAGGAAGAGCAGGACGGCGTGAAGCACCTGCTCTGACCCTGGAGCAAACGTGTACGAAAGGCCGGCATCGTCCGGCCTTTTTTTCACCCGAGAACCGTCGAGCTGATCCAGCTATTGACTGAACGCCCGTGATGCATCCACGTCTCGCCCTTTTCGAAAGCGACGAGCGCCCGGCCAACCTGCCGGTGTGCGACCACTATGCCGGCGTCGAAGTGCGCATGCGCAAGAGCATGGCGTTGCAGGCTGAGTTGGGGCCGGTGTTCGATGCGACGTTCGATTGCGAGGACGGTGCCCCCGTAGGCGGCGAGGCCGAGCACGCCGAGATGATCGCGTCTCTCATCAACAGCACCGGCAACCTTTACAACCGCATTGGCGCCCGTGTCCATCCGGTCAGCCACCCCTCCTTCGAACGGGACCTGCAGACGCTCATTGGCCAGGCCGGCGCGCGGCTGGCCTACATCATGGTGCCCAAGCTGCAATCGCTGAAGGAAACCCAGACCGCCTGCGACTGGATCGACCAAGTGAGCGCTGAATACGGCATCGCGCGCAAGATCCCGATCCATGGACTGATCGAAACCTTCGGCAGCCTGCGTGACGTGATGCACATCGCGGGACTGCAACGCATCGAATCGCTGTCGTTTGGATTGATGGACTTCGTCAGCGCCCACCGCGGCGCCATTCCTGCGTCGGGCATGACCGTTGAAGGCCAGTTCAGCCATCCACTAGTGGTGCGAGCAAAGCTCGAGATCGCCGCCGCATGCCACGGCCACGGCAAGACACCTTCGCATTGCGTGGTCACCGAGTTCAAGGACTTGCGTGCCCTGGAACGCGCAGCCGGTCGTGCCGCGCGTGAGCTCGGGTACTCCCGCATGTGGAGCATTCATCCGAACCAGATCAAGGCCATCGTCGAGGCTTTCGCCCCGTCTGGCGCCGAAGTGGATACGGCGGCTGAGATCCTGCTGGCAGCACAGGCTGCATCATGGGCTCCGATCGCGCATCGGGGCACGCTGCACGACCGCGCGAGCTACCGCTACTTCTGGCACGTGCTTGAACGAGCACACCGCACCGGCCAACCGCTACCGGCACAAGTGCAAGAAGCATTTTTTCAGGACGCCGGAGCATGAGGGTAAATACTCCCCCGGCAAAGCCGGGGGCTTTAGGTTGTGAGCCGCTCAAAGCG
>CAMLLU010000072.1 GCA_946480925.1 uncultured Rivibacter sp. | reverse complement strand
GCGTTGGCGTTGGCGTTGGCGTTGGCGTTGGCGTTGGCGTTGGCGTTGGCGTCGGTGTCGGTGTCGGTGTCGGTGTTTGTGTGGTGCTGGTTTCGCTCGTCTGCGTGTCACCGCCCCCGCCGCCGCAAGCGGCCAGCACTGCAACGCAGATGGCGCACAGGCTCATCGCCAAGCCCGAGCCGGCACTCATGGCTTTGCGTTGTTCCAGGCCTTGTTGATTGGTCATGGTTTCCCTCTTCGAATTTGTTGTGTGGAGACAGCCGCGCTGCGGCGGCCGCGCAACCGGCCAGGTGCAGGCCCACGAAAAAACAGCCCGGCGATGCCGGGCTGTTTCGGTGCGATCGGCTGATCGATACGTGGTTTCGATCAGTCGGTCGTGAGGCGGATGTTGTCGATGTAGTAGGTGCCGCTCGCGCCCTGGACCAGCAGGAAGAAGCGCTTGATGTCGGACGACACGAAGTCCGAGATCGTCTGGGTCGAGCCGGAGCAGGTCTGTGCGGTGAGGTCGAAGCTCACGGTCGCCGGCGTCGTGATGGCGGTGGCACCGTCGCCTGCATTGCTGGGGCCGGACTGGCCCAGCGTGCACCAGGCAAAGCTGCTGCCGCTTTGCGTGACCACTTGCGCCCACCACACGCCGCCCGTTGCGGCGATGTCCACCTTCAGGTGCTTGGCCGTGGACCAGTCGGTCACCTTGAGCGTGCTGTCGTCCACGCGGAAGCCGACCATGGCATCGGTGCTACCGGCCATCACCACCTTGGTGGCATTGCTGCCTTCGGTGGCGAAGCTGCTGCCCTGATCCCAGCTCAGCGTGGCCAGCGCGCCGTTCTCCGTCGAGTTGGTCTCGAACACCTTCATGCCCGAGAGCCCTTCGCGGAAGCTGTAGAGCTGAGTCGTCGTCGCGTTCACCGCGGTGCCGTCAGCAGTGTCGGAGACCGTCACCGCAGAGGCTGGCACCAGGCGCACGTTGTCGATGTAGTAGGTGCCGGCGGTGTTCCAGATGGCCAGTTGGTAGCGCTGCACCTTCGTCAGGTCGGCGTTGGCACCGCAGCTGGACAGGTCGAGTTCGAAGGTGCCGGAGGCGTTGGCGGACAGGCTCTTTGCGGTGGTGGTGCACCAGCCGGTGAAGTCGGCCTTGCTCTGCACGACCAGTTGAGCACTCAACCCGTTGGCGTCTGCCTTGGCGTCGACGCGCAGGTATTTGAAGCCGCTCCAGTCGGCCACGCCACCATTGCCTTCGAAGGCCGGCGCCACCCATTCACCCGCAGGCGTGTTCAGCACGTTGAGCTTCGCCGCGTTCACGCCTTCGGTGGCGTTGCTTCCGCTGTTGTCGAGCTCGGCGGTAGCGGCGGTCGAGGCTGCAAGGCCCGTACCCGTGCGCATGGCCAGCTTGCTGATGCCGGTCTTGAAGCTGTTGAGCACGACCGTGCCGTCCGACAGCTGCGTGGCGTCGGCAACGTCCGAAGCGCTGGCACCGCAGGTGGCCGCGGGGCCTTCGCCGTCGGTGTCGATGCCCGTAAGCGCGGTCTTCAGCGGTGCGCTCCACACGGAGGCCAGACGAGCAGCACCCGTCGTGCTGTTCGGGTGCACGCCGTCGGCGGTCATGCTCGCAGCGTCCCAGCCGGTGGCGAGGTCCACCACCGTGATCGGCGAGGCAGCCGTGGTGGCGCACTTCGCCCACTCAGCGAGCGCCGTGTTGAACGCAGCGGCACGCGTGGCGCAATCACTGCAGCCCGAGGGCGACAGCGGCAGGATCTGCCCGGCCAGGATGTGCATCTTCGGGTTGCTGGCACGCAGCTGCGCCACCATCTTGTCGAAGGCGGTGAGGATCGTGGCCGGCGCAATGCCGCCCCAGATGTCGTTGGTGCCCAGGTTCAGCATCACGAGGTCGGGCCGGCTCTTTTCCAGCCACACATCGAGGTTGCCGGTGTGCGTGGGGCAATTGGTCTTGGTGATGACGCTGTCGCGAGCCGCGGCCGCAATCTCCACGGCCTGCAGGCAGCCATGCCCTTCGTGGTCGGCATCCCAGCCGGTTTCGCCGCTGTTCAGCGAACCGACCAAATCCACCGCAGGCGTGTTGGCCTTCACGTCCTGCCACAGCAACTGTCGCCACGGCGAAGCGGCGGTGATGGAGTCGCCCAGCGGCATGACCCGCACCGCCTTGGTCAGGCGGACGTTGTCGACGTAGACCTTGTTGCCGGCGCCGCCGCCGAGCTGCAGGTACACCTGCTTCACGGCCGTCTTGTCGCCGCTGCTGCCGCACACGTCCATGTTCGACCAGTCGAGCCGGAACGACAGCGTGGTCGTGCTGCCGGCGGTCACGGCCTGGTTGGGCGACACGCTGCACCACGCGAAGCCATTGCCGCTCTTGGTGACGAGCTTGGCATCGCCCGCGTCGATGGCATTGGTCGAGGTCACGTCGGCGAGCAGGGTGCGGTAGCCGGACCAGTCGTTCACGGTGACCGGCACGTCGAGCAAAACCTTCGGCGCCACCAGAGTTACCTCGGCAGACGCAGAGCCCTCGGTCTTGTTGCTGGTCGAGGCAGCGATGGTGCCGACCGTGCTGCCGTTGGTGGTCGCGGTGTCGTTGTAGACGGTGAAACCGCTCACGCCGCTTTCAAAGCCGGCCAGCACGGTTTCACTGGCACTGCCTGAGCTGCCACCCGAGCCAGTGCTCGACTCGTCATCGAATCCCCCGCCGCCGCACGCGACGAGGACGCTGACCGCCAGCAGACTGGCAGCGGCCATGGCCGCCGAGGGGACAGCCGGAAACAGGCGCAATCTCATTGGGATCTCCTTAGGGACAAGGCAGAGCTTGTGCAGAGGCAAAACATGTTATCGGGTTGTTTTAGTAAACAACTTTGTTTAGTTACGAATGTGTGGCGAATGCCACACACATCGCATCAGAGGCGTGATGCCGGGCATGGCATTAGTCGGTGAGGTGGAAGTTGTCGAGCGTCACGGTGTCGCCGCCGTTGATCCACAGGTGCATGCCGCGCACGTCACGCCTGTCCAGCGAGGGGCACAACTTGCTCTCCAGCGCCACGCGGTAGATGGTGAAACCCTTCGATTCACCGCTCGCCACGGCCTTGGCGTCGCACCAGCTCCAGTCCGGGCCCGTCTTGAAACCCACCTTCCCGACATAGCCGCGCTCACTGTGCAGGGCGAACACCACGTAGGCCTTGCCGCCCCAGTCCTCGCTTTCGAGGTCGCGGCCAACCCAGCTGTCACGCACCACCTTGACCTGCAAGGCCTTCGCACCTCGCATCGCCTTGTCGACGAGCGCCAATTCCGCTCCAGCGGAGGGGCCCCACTTGTAGCCGTCGTTGGCGGTGAACCCTTCGCTGTTCTTCTCGAAGTCGAACAGCGCGGGAGGCAGTTCGGGACCTTTCGTCGCCGTTGCCGTTGCTGTTGCCGCAGGAACCGCCGGGGTCGCTTGCTGCTTGCCAGTGGGGGCCGGCGCGCCTTGCGGCTTTGCCGAAGCGGCGGAGGCGTCCGGCTGCTTGGCCACGGTGGGCGCCGCAGCGCTGGCCGCCGCTGGCGGAGCTTTCACCGCTCGCGGCGGTGGCGGCTTGGCCACGGGCGGCTTCGGCGCGGCCTTGGGAGCCGGCGCATCAGCGTCGTCGTTCGGCTTGCGCTTCCCCTGCGGGGCAGCGACCTCGCCGTCCTTGCGGATCCACGAAAACACCTTCTCGGCGTCGCGTTTGGCTCGCGCCATCGCTTCGGTTTCGGCTTCCGATGACGATGCCGCCTGCGCAAAAGCCATCGAGGCGAAAACCGGCCCGCAGAGCATGCCGACGAGTCCATTGCGGGCTGAAATGCCAGTGTTCCTTTTCATGGTTGGTTTTCCGGGATGAATGCTGAGGAGTTGCTTCGGTGTCGCCTTCACACCTGCAGGGTCGGTTGTTCCAGGGCCGCCACCGTGATGCGGGCAGAGGTGTCGCCCCGCAAGCGCAGCCGCTGCGGCGCGCCCGGCATCACGTCGATGAAGTTGTCGTCGAACCTCAGGCCCGCTCCGGAGAACCACACACCCTTGACCGGTCTGTCGGTCCACACCACGAGTTCGCCGTCGTCGCGCCGCTCGACCGACAGGCCGGCCTGTTCGAGCTGGAGGAACTTGAAGGGCTCGGGCCACGCGGTGTCGGCGGCGATCAGGCTGCCTTCGCGCATCAATCGCGCCTGCGCCACCGCCGGCTGACCGAAGTCCGGCAACAGGAACTGGAACTCGGTGCTGCCGCTCGCGCGTGCCAGCACCGGTATCTCGAGGCTGTGCAGCCGCTCGCCCGACAAGGCATGCACGTGCAGCTCGAGCACCAGCGCCTGGGCCGTGTCGCGGTCGCTCATGATCCAGCCGGTTGCGCGCGTGCCCGACATGCGCAGCGCCACGGCCAGCGGAGCCAATGCACGACGGATCGTGTGCCACGCGGGCTTCACCGTTCCCGACGAGTCGATCACTGCCCAGCTCGTGGCCGGCCAGCAATCGTTGAGCTGCCAGACCAGGGCCCCGCCGACGGCGCGTGCGCCGTCGCGCTGCCAGCGCCGGCGGAAGTCCTGGTAGGCGTAGCGCATCGCCTCGGCCTGCACGAACTGCGTGGCGTACACGTGCTCGGCCAGCGTGGTGCCGCCCCGCAGGTTGTCGGCCGCATAGACGGCCAGGCGGCGGTGCCCGTCCGGAATGCCGGCGGAGCCGGCCTTGTTGTGCCACATCACCGTGCGGCTTTGCGGGTGGCGCTCGGCCTCGGGCACCGCGTGTTCCAGCACCGCCAGCGACGGATGCGACTGCATGCCGAACTCGCTGACGAAGCGCCCCTGCACCTTGTGGTAGTCCTGGTACGGCGCCATCTGCCCGTGCCACACCTCCCAGCTGTGGCGGTCGCCCACGGTCTGCTCTGCCGACGACAACGTGCCGATGGCACTGGGGCTGTAGGGACTGCCCGGCCAGTAAGGGCGCTGCGGATCGAGCTCGGCACACACCTGCGGCAGCACCTCTTCGTACAGAGCGCGTGCATCGAAGCGCGCCATGTCCTTGCCGACGCCGTACTGCCCGATCGACTCGGCGATCGCGTAGTCCTCGTTGTTGCCGCACCAAAGCGCCAGGCTCGCGCGGTGGCGCAGGCGTCGCACCGCCGCCTCGGCTTCGCGCCGCACGCTGGCCACGAACCCGGCATGCGCCGGGTACATGCCGCATGCGAACAGGAAGTCCTGCCACACCAGCACGCCCAGCTCGTCGCAGGCGTCGTAGAAGGCGTCGTCTTCGTAGATGCCGCCGGCCCACACGCGCAGCATCAGCATGTTGGCGTCACGTGCCTGCTGCACACGCTCGCGGTACCGCGCCGGCGTGATGCGGTTGAGCAGGTTGTCGTCCGGGATCCAGTTGGCGCCGCCCATGAACAGCGCCCGGCCATTGATCTCGAAGTGGAACGAGCTGCCAGCTTCAGCCTCGACCGGCTGCTGAAGCAGCTTCACGCTGCGAAAGCCCAGCCGCCGTTCGTGCCGCGCCAGCTCGCGCTTGCCGGACAGCAGTCGCGTGACCAGCCGATACAGCGGCTGCCCGCCATGGCCTGCCGGCCACCACAGTTGCGGAGCCTCCACCGGCAAGCTGGCGCTGGAGCTCGCAGACGCCTTGACCGCGGCCATGGCCACGGCCTGTCCTTGCGGATCGAACAGTGTGTGCTCCAGCCACGCCGTATCGTCGTCGAGGCAACCGGCCACCGTGGCGTTCACGCCCACACGTGCGCGGGTTCGTGTGTCGTCCAGCCACACAGGCGTGTCAATCTCGTCGACGCGCAGGTCGTAGCTGTGCAGCGAAATGGGCTTCCATGGCCCAGCCGTCAGCAGCACCGGGCCCCAGTCCCAACCGTAGTGGTACTGCGCCTTGCGCACGTACAGGCGGCTCGAGTCGCCGTTCCAGAGGTGGCGCCTGCCGAACACAGCCTCGCGTTCGCGGCCCTTGCGCAAGGCGGACTCGAACACGATGCCCAGGCGGTTGACGCCGTGGCGCAGCAGGTGCCGCACCGGCACGCGCACGGGCACGAACATGTTGTCGCTGTCGACGATGAGTTCGCCGTTGATCCACACGCGGGCGAAGGTATCGAGCCCCTCGAACACGAGGTCGGCGTGGGCCGCGAGCGACGACGTGTCGACCTCGAAGTCGAGCCGGTAGCACCAGTCGCGCTCGGCGACCCACTGCACGTCCTGCTCATGGAGGCCGATGCAAGGGTCCGGGATGCTGCCGGCCTCGATGAGGTCCTGGTACACCGTGCCGGGCACGCGAGCAGCCTGCCAGCTGTCCTCGGCGGTCAGGTTCTCGAGCGGGTCGAGGGCCGCATCGGCGGCACGCAGCTGCCAGCCCTGGGTCAGGGAGCGATGGAGTTCCGGGATCAGGGACATGTTCAGGAGAGCGGGACGGCCCGGCCGTCGTCGCTGAAGAGGTGGAAACGCCGCGCGTCGATGCGCACGCCGGCTGGCTCGCCTGCACGCACTTGCGGCGCGTCGCCGTCGAGCTTGGCGATCAAGGAGGTGGAGTCGCTGGTCGTCTTGAGATGCACGACCTGTTCGCCGCCGAGGTGCTCGACGGCATCGACCCACGCGTCGAAGTCACCCTCGCCAGGTGACGTGAGTTCGAGGTGTTCGGGGCGGACGCCGAGCGAAAGGCTCACGTCGACCGCTGCGGAGGGTCGGCGCTCGCGAGGCAGGGCCCACATCGAACTGCCGGGCAGCACGAGCTGCAGCTCGCCCGCCACGGCGGCCATCGCCACCGGCAGGAAGTTCATGCCGGGCGAGCCGATGAAGCCTGCGACGAAGCGGTTCGCGGGGCGCTCGTAGAGATCCAGCGGCGCGCCGCACTGCTCGATGACGCCCTGGTTGAACACCGCGATGCGGTGGCCCAGGGTCATCGCCTCCACCTGGTCGTGCGTGACGTAGACCATCGTGGTGCGCAGTTCGCGATGCAACCGCGCCAGCTCGGCCCGCATCTGCACCCGCAGCGCCGCATCGAGGTTGGACAGCGGCTCATCGAACAGGAACACCTGGGGCTGGCGCACGATGCACCGGCCGATCGCCACCCGCTGCCGCTGCCCGCCCGAAAGCGCCTTGGGCTTGCGGTCCAGCAACGGCTCGATCTGCAGGATGCGCGCGGCCCGCGCCACGGCAGTGGCCACCTCTTCACGTGAGGCTCCGGCGAGCTTGAGCGCGAAGCCCATGTTCTCGGCCACCGTCATGTGCGGGTACAGCGCGTAGCTCTGGAACACCATCGCGACACCCCGCTTGGCCGGCGGCAGGTCGTTGACGACGCGCCCGCCGATGAGCAGCTCGCCGCCGGTGATTTCCTCCAGGCCTGCAATCATCCGCAGCGTGGTGGATTTGCCGCACCCCGAGGGGCCGACGAACACCATGAACTCGCCGTCGGCCACGTCCAGGTCGAGGCCGCGGATCACCGGTGCGGCGGCGCCGTCGTAGGTCTTCTCGATGTTTCGCAGGCTCAAAGTCGCCACGGGCCGTCTCCGGAATGGGGCTGGGAAAAGCGACTCAGGAGGTCGCGCCAGCAAAACAATACTAAACAAAATCTTTGTTTCTATGGTTGTTTTTCCGTAGAGGGACATCCTTGGTCATAAGATCGCCACTTGATCGTCAAAAAAGACGCAAATTAGCCGATTGACGCCAACACCAAGCCTCGATATCGTACGAATCGTTTACTAAACATCAATGCAGCCCGGAGCTGCAGCACCTCGAGGTCGAGGTGGAGCGAACGAGGAGACCCGACCGTGACAACCCGCTCCCTTTCGGTTTTCGTACTGGCGTTGGGCATGGCCTGCGCCGCGCCGGCACGCGCCGAGAAGCTCACGGTGTGGCTCGTGGGCGACGACAAGTCCGCCAAGGTGCTGCAACCGGCGATCGACAGCTTCAAGGCCAAGCGGCCTGGCGTGGAGTTCGAGGTCCGGGCCATTCCCTGGGGTGACGCGATGACCAAGTACTCCGCGGCCATCGCCAGCAAGACCGGGCCGGACGTCATCACCGGCGGCCTGTCCTACGGCATCGAGCTGGGCGCCAAGGGCGGCCTCGTCGACTTGTCCAGGAAAGCGCCCGACCTCGTGAAGTCGCTCGAGAAGACGGCCAACCAGGGCGTCATGCGCTCGATCCGATCGCAAGACGGCGCCCTGTTCGCCCTGCCCTACGACCTTCACGTCCAGCTGCAGCTCTACCGCACCGACCTCGTCGCCAAGGTGCCCGCCACCTGGGACGAATTCGCCACCGAAGTGGAGAAACTGCGCGGCACCGGCACGAAGGGCTGGGCCCAGCAATGGGGCAACCTGGGTTGGGTCGGCTTCTTTCCGTACCTCCAGCAGGCCGGCGGCTCGCTCTACGACGCCAAGTGCACCAAGGCCACGGTGGACAGCCCGGAAGCCGTGAAGGCCCTGCAGTACTACGCCACGCTCTACAGCAGGCTGAAGGCACCGAGCGACCCCTGGCCCGACGTCGAGACCGGCCTGGAAAGCGGTGCCTACCCACTGGTGCAGACCGGCAGCTGGGCCTTCACCAGCCTCGACGTCTCGCGCAAGAAGATCACGGGCAAGTGGAGCGCGGCCAAGCTGCCTGCAGGCCCCACCGGCAAGTCCACGGCCTTCATCGGCGGCACCACGATCGGCGTGACGACGATGTCCGCCCACCCCGACCTGGCGGTCGAGTTCGTGCGCACCATCTTCGAGACGCCGGTGGCCAGGAAGATGACCGACACCGCGCTCAAGCTGGGCCTGCTGTGGCTGCCCGGCGGGCGCGAAGACCTCATCGAGTCGGCCGAGCTGCCGGCCGACCGCAAGCGCGCGCTCGTCGAGCAGCTCAAGGACGCCGAAGGCCCGCCCAACTGCCGGGGCTGGGAAAAGGCCGACGACGCGGTGACGCGTGCCGTGCAGCAGGTCGTGCTGGCCGGCGCCGACGCGAAGCAGTCGCTTTCCGCCGCGGCGGAGAAGATGAACAAGGCACTGGCGAAGTAGCGCCGCTCGCCTTCATGCGCGCCCCCCACGCACCCGAGCAGCCTCACATGCCCGCCGCGCCCCGGCCCCGCCGGCGCCTGGCGCGCCAGCTGCGCCGGCACGGCACCAACGTGCTGCTGGTGCTGCCCTTTCTTGCGCTGTTCGCCGTGTTCAGCCTGTGGCCGGTGCTGCGCTCGCTGTACCTGAGCTTCACCGACTACCACGCCACCGACGCGCCGGCGTGGGTGGGCTGGAACAACTATGCCGAGCTGTTCGCCGACGAGCGCTTCTATCGCGCGCTGTGGAACACCTGCGCCTACATGGCCATGGTCTCGGTGCTGGCGGTGGTGCTCGGCCTCGTGCTCGCGGTGGCCTTCGGCAGCCAGCGCCGCACGCACCAGTGGGCTCGCATCGCGTTCTTCCTGCCTTCGGTGGCCGGCGGCGTGGGCGTCATCTCGGTGTGGAAGTGGCTCGCGAACTCCGAGCCCTACGGCCTCTTCAACACCGTGCGCTCGTGGTTCGGGCTCGACCCGGTGCGCTTCCTCGGCGACCCGGCCTGGGCCCTGCCCATCCTCACGATGATGGCCGTGTGGGCCGTCATGGGCTACAACCTGGTGATCTTCGTGGCGGGCATGCGCAACATCCCGGCGGAGCTCTACGAGGCCGCGGCGCTCGACGGCGCGACACCGGTGCAGCGCTTCTTCCACATCACGCTGCCGCTGCTGCGGCCCACCATCCTGTATGTGCTCGTCACCGGAATGATCACGTCGTTCCAGGTGTTCTACGAGCCCTACATCCTGTTCGGCACGGTCGACTCGGTGGGAGGCCCGCTCGATTCGGCACTGATGCTGGTGACCTACCTGTTCGACCACGGCTTCCATCAGCTCAACCTGGGCTATGCGTCCGCCGTGGCCTGGGTGCTCACCGCCATCCTGTTCGTGCTCACGATGGTCAACATGCGGCTGGGCCGCGCACACGAAGGAGCCTGAAATCGTGCAGATCAAAGCGCAGTGCCAGCCAATGAACGTGGGCCCGTGGTTCAGGCCGACCGCTGCTGCCGAAGCATGGCGGTGCTGAGGGCGGGCTGAGCATGCAACTGGTTCCCAACGAGAAGACGTCGCGGTGGTGGGCGGTGGCGAAACTGCCGCTGCTGCTGCTCGTGGCGAGCGTGCTCGTGCCTTACTACTGGATGGCCATCGGCGCCTTCAAGACGGTGCCCGAGCTGGTGCAGCAGCCGCCGACCTTCTGGGTCGAAGAACCGACGACGCAGAACTTCTACGACCCCGGCTACGTGGAAGGCGAAGAACGGCCCGGTCACTGGGCCGGCATCTTCCAGCGCGAGTCCGAAGGCTGGGGCTTCGCGCACTACTACCTCAACAGCCTGGGCATCACGGCCTTCGTCACGGTGGTGAGCCTGCTGGCGGCGTCGTTCGTGGCCTTCGTGCTGACCAAGCGTCCCTTCCCCGGCAGCCGGCTGCTGTTCAACCTGCTGCTGGCCAGCATGATGGTGCCGTGGGAGGTGACGATCATTCCCAACTTCATCACCGTCACCGAGCTCGGCTGGATCAACCGCTACGAGGCGCTGCTCATCCCCGGCCTGGCCAAGGCCTTCGTGGTCTTCTACTTCCGGCAGATGATCCTGTCGATCCCGAACGACCTGATCGATGCCGCCACCATGGACGGCGCGGGCACGCTGCGCATCTGGTGGAGCGTCGTGCTGCCCCTGCTGCGGCCGGGCCTCGCCGCCATCGGCATCCCGGTGGCGATCGCCGAGTGGAACAACTTCCTCTGGCCCCTGCTCGTGATCAACGACGCGCAGCACATGACGCTGCCGCTCGTGCTGGGCAAGCTGGCCGGCAACCTCACTTTCGACCCGCAGTCGGCCGCCGTGCTGATGGCCGCCTCGCTGGTGGTCTCGCTGCCCGCGGTGATCGCCTTCCTGCTGTTCCAGCGTCAATTCATCGACGGCCTCACGGCCGGTGCCACCAAAGGCTAGACACCTCAATGAGTCCAAAACACACAACAAGCATCGCGCCGGAAGCCGATCGGCTGGCACGCCGGCGCGTCGTGCAAGCCGCCGCCGCCGCCGTTGCCGCCGGCTTCGGCTCTTCCGGCTGGAGTGCCTCACCCGTGAACGAAGCAGATCTTCGCGCCGCGCGCGACGCGGCCGCATCGGCCAACTGGAGCGGCCCCGAAGTCCGCGGCAGCGGCTGGCTCGAGTGGCGCATGAAAGCGCCCTCGGCATGGTCGGCATTGCAGTCCAACCCCTTCGACGAAGCGCAGGTCGACCTGTGGGTGGAATTCGAAGGCCCGGGCGGGCAGCGGCTGCGCGCCACCGCGTTCTGGATGAAAGACCGCGAAGGCCGCGGCTGGGCCGTGCGGCTCATGCCCACGGCCGCCGGCACGTGGAAAGCCCGCACGCAGATGCGCATGGCCGGCGGCTCGCCCGTGGCCGTGGGCGAGCCCATGAGCTTCGAGGTGCGGCAGCTGTCGCCGAAACGCCGCATCGGCATCGACGCCAAACACCCGGGCTACTTCGCCTTCGAGGACGGCAGCCCCTTCGTGCCGGTGGGGCTGAACGTCGCCTGGGGCGGCGGCGGATCGGCCCTGGAAGACTACAAGCGCTGGTTCCGGCGTCTGGCCGAAAACGGCGGCAACTTCGCGCGGCTGTGGATGTCGAGCTGGGCCTTCGGCATCGAGTGGAAGGACACGCCGCTGGGCGACTACGCCGCGCGCATGGACCGCGCCAACCTGCTCGACCAGGTGCTGGAGCTGGCCGAATCGCACGGCATCCGCATCATGCTGTGCCTGCTCAACCACGGCGCGTTCTCCGTGGGGGCCGACGCCGAATGGGCCGACAACCCCTACAACGCGGCCAACGGCGGGCCGCTGAAGGAGCCGGAGGAGTTCGTTTCCAACACCCGTGCGAAGGCGCTCTTCGCGCGCCGGGTGCGCTACATCGCGGCCCGCTGGTCGCATTCGCCGGCACTGCACAGCTGGGAGTGGTGGAACGAGGTCAACTGGACCCCCATCCACGACGACGAGCTGGTGCCGTGGATCCGCGAGATGAGCGCGGTGCTCGACCGCCACGACCCCTACCGCCGCCTGCGCAGCACCAGCTGGGCCCACCGCGGCGCAGCGCAGGTGTGGGCCATGCCCGAGATCGACTTCGCGCAGCAGCACGACTACACGACACGTGACCTCAGCCTGCATTACGCGTCGCAGTACCGCGAGTTCCGCGAGGAAGTACCGGCCAAGCCGCTGCTGCCCGCCGAGCTGGGCATGGAGACCGCCTACGACGCGGGCGCCAAGCGTCCGTTCAACTGGGACGCGGTGCACCTGCACAACGGCCTGTGGGCGCCCATCTTCCGCGGCTATGCGGGCACCGCGCTGTACTGGTGGTGGGACATGCTGGTCGACCCGCAGAAGCTGTGGTCGACCTATCGCGGCATCTCGCGCTTCATCGACCGCGTGCAGGAACGCGAGCCGCTGGCGGCGCACAGGCCGCACCCGGCGCAGCTGAGCAGCAAGGAAGGCACGGCACTGGCGCTGGTGGGGCCGGCGACCGTCCTGCTGTGGGTGCGGGCCAACCTGCTCGATGCCGCCGCGCTGCAAGCGGCCTACAAGGAAGACCACGAGGACGCCCCGGCCGCCAAGTGGACGCCGCCATGGAAACCCATCACCGGCGCCGTGGTGCGTTGCACCGGCCTGCGAATGCCCGACGGCAACGTGCGCGTTCGCTGGTTCGACACGGTCACCGGCCAATGGCTCGGTCAGGCCCCCTTCTCGGCGAGCATCAACGACGGCGTGCTCAGTGCCGAATGCCCGGCGTTCGAGCGCGACGTGGCCGCGATCGTCCAGCTGTCGGGTGCAAAGGGTTGAGGTGATGCTTGCAACGGCTGCCTCAGTGCCCACAGGCCTGCCTGAGTCGCTTCCGCTGAATCGCCACGGCCTCGGCCTGTGGCGCACCCGCCTGCGCGAGGAGCTCGAGGGCAACATCCTGCCGTACTGGCAGCGCCGCATGCTGGACCCGAATGGCGGCTTCTATGGCGGACGTGACAACGACGGCACCCTGCGCGACGAACAGCCCCGCACAGCCGTGCTGGGCACGCGCATCCTGTGGACGTTCTCCACCGCCGCGCGGCTGCTGCGCGACGACCGCTGGCACACGGTGGCCGAACACGCATGGGCCTGGCTGCGCGACGCGCTGTGGGACGTTCAGCACGGCGGCGTGTACTGGGGCGTGGATGCAGCGCGCCGCCCGGTGCAGGACATCAAGCACTCCTACGCACAGGGCTTTGCGATCTACGCCCTTGCGGCCTATCACCGGCTGAGCATCGCCAGACAGCCCCTGCAGTTGGCGCAGAGCCTGTTCCGCCAGCTCGATGCCGCGGCGTACGACCCGAAGCACGGCGGCTACTTCGAAGGCTGCACCCGTGACTGGCGGCTCATGGCCGACAGCCGGCTGTCGCCGAAGGAGCCGGCGTCGGCCAAGTCGATGAACACCATGCTGCACGTGCTCGAAGGCTGCACCGAGCTGCTGCGCGTGTGGCGCGACGCCACGTTGGAGGCCCGCGTGAGGCAGATGGTCGAGCTGTTCCTGCAGCGGATCTGGCAGCCCCGCGACAGGCACTTCGGCCTCTTCTTCACCGCCAACTGGCGCTGCATGACGGGCCAGGTGTCCTACGGCCACGACATCGAAGCGGCATGGCTGCTGCAGCGCGCGGCCGAGGTGCTGGGCGACACCCAGCTCATGCAGCGCACGCAGGGCCTCGCTGTGCACGTGGCCGACGCCGTGCTGGCACGTGGCGTGGGCGCCGAAGGCTGCGTGCTCGCCGAGGGCACGACGACGAGGGTCACCGACCCCGAACGCCACTGGTGGTGTCAGGCCGAAGGCATGGTGGGCTTCTGGAACGCCTTCGAGCACCACCTCGACCCCGTGCATGCGCAGGCCGCGTGGCGCTGCTGGCGCTATGCCGAAGAGCACCATGTGGACCGCAGGCACGGCGAGTGGTTCAAGGTGCTGGACGTCCACAACCGGCCGGTTCCCCACCACTTGAAGACCGGGCCGTGGGAATGTCCCTACCACCACGCACGGGCCTGCTTCGAGATGATGGATCGCCTGGCGAACTGCGCTCGACGGTTGTGAAGTGAACAGCACTGCCATGGCGCAGCCTGGTCCGTCCGACAGGTTGTTGACCCATCGCTGGGGCGGCAGCAGCGCACTGCGAACCTACGCGGCGCTCTATGCGGGGCAGCGCAGGCGGCTGGCGTGGTCGGCGCTGGTCTACGTCTTCAAGCACAGCCCGGCGGTGCTGCTGCCTGTGCTCACCGGCCTCACCATCGACCTGCTGGCCTCGGGCGCGCCGCTGGAGCAGCTGTGGCCCTACGCACTGTGCGGCGCCCTGCTCATCGCGCAGAACGTGCCGGGCCACTACCTGCACGTGCGCCTGCTGAGCCGGGCCGTGCGGGAAGTGGAGCGCGAGTTGCGCAGCGCGCTGTCGCAGCGCATCCAGCAGCTGTCCATCGGCTACTACCAGCACAGGAGCCCTGCCACGCTGCAGGCCAAGATGCTGCGCGACGTGGAAGCCATCGAGCAGATGACGCGCGCACTGGTCGATGGCGTGCTCGGCTCGGCCAGCGCCATCGTGGTGGCGGTCGTCACCACCGCATGGCGAGCCCCGTCGTTCCTGCTGGTCTTCCTCGTGACGGTGCCGCTGGCGTGCTGGCTGATGCTCGCCACTGGACAGCGCATGTCGCAGCGCAACGGCGAATTCCGCGCGGCCATCGAAGAGATGTCAGCCCGCATCGGCGAAATGACGCAGATGCTGCCGCTCACCCGTGCACACGGGCTGGAGCAGCACGCCCTGGGACGTGTGGGCCGCAGCCTGGCGCAGGTCAGCCGCACCGGGCTGGCGGTCGATTCGGTCAACGCGTGGTTCGGCAGCCTCGGCTGGGGCAGCTTCCAGGCGCTGGGCCTGGCCTGCCTGATGGGCGCTGCATGGGCCCATCACACCCATGTCGTCGACATCACGCTGGGCGACGTGGTGCTGCTGTCGGCGTTCTTCTCCAGCCTCACGGGGGCCATGCTCACCCTGGTCGGCATGCTGCCGGTGGTGAGCAAGGGGCTGGAGTCGGTGCGTTCGATCGACGAGCTGATGCGCACGTCCGACCTCGAGCCCAACGAAGGCAAGCAGGTCGTGCACCACGTGGCCGGGCACTTCGAATTCGACCGGCTGGGCTATCGCTACCCAGGCGCGGCACAGGACGCGCTCCATGACGTCACGCTCACCGTGGAGCCCGGCGAAACCATCGCGCTGGTCGGGCCGTCGGGCTCCGGCAAGTCCACCCTCGCCAACCTCGTGATCGGGCTGCTGCGGCCCACGCAGGGCCGCCTGCGCTTCGACGGCCACGACATGCAGCAGCTCGACCTGCGCACGTGGCGCCGCTTCGTTTCGGTCGTGCCGCAGGACTGCGTGCTGTTCGAAGGCAGCGTGCGCGACAACGTGACCTACGGCCTGGGCTGCGTGCCGCACGAGCAGCTGATGCAGGCCCTGCAGGACGCGCAATGCCTCGAATTCATCGAGCGGCTGCCGCAGGGGCTGGACACGCAGGTCGGCGTGGAAGCCAGCCAGCTTTCCGGCGGCCAGCGCCAGCGCCTGGCCATTGCACGCGCGCTGGTCCGCAACCCGCGAGTGCTCGTGCTCGACGAGGCCAGCAGCGCACTCGACCACGACAGCGAACGCCGGCTACAGCAGGCGCTGGAACGCGTGCGCCACGGCCGCACCACCTTCATCGTCGCGCACCGGCTGAGCACCGTGCGCGACGCCGACCGCATCGTCGTCATGGACCGCGGGCACGTCGTCGACGTCGGCCCGCACGAGGCGCTGATGGCGCGCTGCCCCCTCTATGCGCGGCTGGTACGCGTCAGCGCCATCGACCACGCGAACGAGACCTCGACAGACCTTCATGCCACCGAGATGGACACAACATCATGAGAAAGGCCGAACGTGAGAACCTGGCTCCTGGGCACCGGACTGCTGCTACTGCAGCTGCTGCTTCCGCAAACCGCCATGCCGGCTGAACGAGTGCCCGCAATGGATCCGCAACTCGTACAAGCCCTGGCCCGCCTGCAGGCTGGCGGCACCATCAAGCTTGCCGCCATCGGCGGCTCCATCACCACCGGCTACGCGGCCCAGCCGCCGCAGCAGCGCGGCTGGGCCGCTTCCGTGGCGAACTGGCTGCAGCAGCAGGCCCAGCGGGCGGGCGGGCGTGTCGAGTTCCTCAACCTCGGCGCCAGCGGCACCGACTCGGCCGCGGCGGCGCAGCGTGTGCGGGCACAGGCCATCGACACGGCAGCCGACATCGTCATCGTCGAATTCGGCGTCAATGACCAGTGGCTCGATCCGCGGGTGCGCCCGCGCAGCTACGAGGGTTTGATCCGCCAGTTGCTGAAGGCGCCGAACCGCCCTGCGGTCGTGGCGCTGCACCTCACGCAACAAGGCAACCAGCCGCGCGACGCGGTCGAGGAGCACCTGCGCATCGCGCGCCACTACGGGCTCACGTCCATCGACTTCGGCAGCTGGATGCAGCGCCGGGCCGCGCTGGGCGAAGTGCGGTGGGAAACGCTGTACGACGAGCCCGTGCACCCCAACCAGGACGGGCACGGCGTGATCGCCGCCGCGGTGATCGAAGCCCTGGGCGCCGCGTGGCGGGAAGCACGCATGCCGTGGTCGGCGGCCGAAGCGCGGGCGCTGCCCGCGCCGCTGCATTCGGCTGACTTCGAGTTCGTGAGCGAGCTGGGCAACGGCGACGCCGAGCCGTATGCGAACCGCGGCTTCAAGCGCGGCAGCGACGTGCACGAGGAATGGCGCAGCCTCCCCGGTGGCGCGCGCGAAGGCTGGGTGAGCGATGCGGACGACGCCGTCATGTCCTTCCTCGTGTACGGCCGCCAGATCGGGCTGTTCCATTCGGAAAGCAAGCATTACCGCAACCTGGAGGCCTGGGTCGACGACCGGCCGCCCGTCGAGCTCCACACGCACAACGCCACGCGCCAGGGCTATCTCGGCTGGGCCTATGCGCCGGTGGGCGTGGACCTCGAAGACGGGGCCCACCTGCTGCACGTCCGCATGCGCCGCGATGGGTTCGCCGGCTCCGGCCGCAGCGCCGGCGTGGTGAGCATCATGACGGCCGGGCTGCAGCCCGCCGCTCCTGCGGGCCGCGCATCGGCCTTCGAGATCGACCCCGACCGCGCAGCGACGTTGCAACACGTCGGCGCCACAGACCCGCGCTACGCCTACGTCGGCCGCTTCGACCGCGAGCTGCCCGACGCGCCGCTGGCCGCATGGAGCGGCAGCGAGATCCGCGCGCGGTTCACCGGCCGCAGGCTCGGGCTGCGCTTTGCCGGCGCCACGGGGCCGGCCTTCTATTCGGTGACCATCGACGGCCAGGTTCACCGGCTCGCGTTGCAGCGCGACGCCAAGCACGACTACGTGCTCGCGGCCAGCCTGCCGCCCGGCGAGCATGAGGTCAGCATCGCCAAGCGCACCGAAGGCGCCTTCTCGCAAGCCCGCTTCATGGGCCTGCTGCTGGAGCCGGGCGCGCAGTTGCTGCCTCGGCCCGCCGACCGGCCGCTGCGGCTGGAGTTCTACGGCGACTCCATCACGGCCGGCGCCTGCAACGGCGATGCCGAAGCCGACCAGTACGAAGACCTCTCCACGCACGACGGCACGCGGGCCTACGGCGCCGTGGCGGCACGGCGGCTGGGGGCCGACTACGTGGGCATCGCCGTCAGCGGCACCGGCATCACGCACAGCTGGAACGACGTGCTCATGCCCGCCGTCTTCGACCGCGTCGCCCCCAGTGCGAGCGCATCTCGTGCGGACTTCTCCGGTCGCGCACCCGACGTGGTGCTGGTCAACCTGGGGCAGAACGACTTCGGCTTCCCGGATTCGCAAGGCCAGCCGTTCCCCAAGGACTACACCGAACGCTACGTGGCCTTCGTGAAACGCCTGCGCGCGCTGTACCCGAAGGCCCGCATCGTGTGCCTGCTGGGCGGCATGTCGGGCTGGCGCCATTCGAGCGAGCTGCTGCAGGGGTTCAAGTCGGCCGTGGCGACGCTGCGGCGCGACGACCCGGCCGTGTGGTCCTACGTCTTCGAGGCCTACACCGACAACCACCCGCGCATCGACACCCATGACGTGCTGGCGCAGGAGCTGGTCGACTTCCTGCGACGAGACGTGTTGAAGAAATGAGCATTCCCATGCGCGCGGTGCAGTACCCGGCCGACCGCAAAAGGGTGTCGTCATGAACCGGATCACGATACGCGAGGTCGCCGCGGCGGCGGGCGTTTCGGTGGGCACGGTGTCACGCGCACTCAACCAGCAACCTGGACTGTCCGAGGAGCTTCGCCAGGCCGTCATCGCCACGGCCGACCGCCTGGGCTACGACCGCGCCCGGTTGCGCAGCAGTGCGCCCAGTGGGGGCACCGCCCCCCGGCGGGTGCTGTTCATCCTCAACCGCTACCACCGCGGCGCGCTGTCCAACGCCTTCTACAGCCGCGTGCTGCAGGGCGCCGAGTCGTGCTGCCGCCACCACAAGGCGCTGCTGTCGCTGCTGATGCTGGGCCCCGACGACGGGGTCGAGCAGGAGGTGCGACGCCAGCGCCCTCACCTGCTGCTGTGTGTGGGGCACTTCGAAGAGAGCGTGTTCGAGCGCCTGCGACGCCTTGAACTGCCGATGGTGGCCGTCGATCACCACGCCAGCGGCGTGCACTGCGTGAACGACGACAACTTCCGCGGAGCCTACGAGGTCACGGACCATCTCATCGCGCAGGGGCACCGGCGCATTGCCTTCATCGGCGGGCCGTCCGGCCACCATTCCATCGCCCTGCGCGCACGTGGATACCGCAAGGCCATGTTCGAGGCCGGGCTGCCGACCGACCCCGACCTGGAGGTGCAGGTGGACGGCAGTGCCGATCGGACCGAAGCCGTCGCTTCCACGCTGCGGCGCCTGCTCCAGCTGCCGAACCGGCCGGACGCGCTGTTCGTCTACAACGACGAACTCGCGCTGGAAGTGCTGCACGAGTGCCAGAACCTCGGGTTGCGCGTGCCGCACGACCTGGCGATCGCCGGCTACGACGACATCGCTGCCGCCGCCTCCTCGACGCCGGGGCTCACCACGGTGCGCGTCGAAAAGGAACTCATGGGCTTCATGTCCACGCAACAGCTGCTGGCCGGCCAGCACACGAGCGGCGAAACCTTGCTGCCGGTGGAGCTCGTCGTGCGCGGCAGCACAGTGCCGCAAGGCGGCGAATCGGCACCAACCGAATGACCTCACGAACCATGGCCACACCCGATTTCCGCTCTCCTGAATTCCTGCGGCAGCACGTGCGCCGCACGCTGGACTTCTATGCCCGCCGCGAGATCGACGAGACCGGCGGCTTCTTTCATTTCTTCAAGGACGACGGCACCGTCTACGACCGGCGCACGCGCCACCTGGTCAGCAGCACGCGCTTCGTGTTCAACCATGCCATGGCCTCGCGCCACTTCGGCGAGGCACACGAACCGTCGCTCGTGCGCCACGGCCTGCGCTTCCTGCAGAAGGCGCATCGCCAGCCGAATGGCGGCCATGCCTGGCAGATCGACTGGGGCGGCTCGCAGGCCACCGTGCAGGACGGCACGAACCATTGCTACGGCCTGGCCTTCGTGCTGCTGGCACATGCCCATGCGCTGATGGCCGGCGTGCGCGAAGCCGAGCCCGGCCTGTGGGCCACCTTCGAGCTGATGGAGCATCGTTTCTGGGAGCGCGAGCACGGCCTCTATGCCGACGAAGCCGACGCTGACTGGCGGCTCGGCAGCTACCGCGGGCAGAACGCCAACATGCATGCCTGCGAGGCCATGCTGGCCGCCTTCGAAGCCACGGGGTCGGGCAGCTTCCTGCGCCGCGCGGAGCTGCTGGCGCAGTCCGTGACGCTCAGGCAGGCGGCATTGGCCGATGGACTGGTGTGGGAGCACTACCGCAGCGACTGGTCGGTGGACTGGGACTACAACCGCCACGACAAGACCAATATCTTCCGGCCCTGGGGCTTCCAGACCGGCCACCTCACGGAGTGGGCCAAGCTGCTGCTGCAGCTGGAGCGGCACGCGCCGGCCGACTGGCTGCTGCCGAAGGCACGGCACTTCTTCGACACCGCCATGCAACGCGGCTGGGACCCCGCCCATGGCGGGCTGGTCTACGGCTTCGGGCCCGACGGCGAGGTGTGCGACGGCGACAAGTATTTCTGGGTGCAGGCCGAAAGCTTCGCGGCCGCAGCCTGGCTGGCCGTGCGCACCGGCGAAACCCGGTACTGGGAGTGGTACGACCGCATCTGGGCCTACAGCTGGGAGCACTTCGTCGACCACCAGCACGGCGCCTGGTACCGCATCCTCTCGCCCGACAACCGCAAGCTCACCGACGAAAAAAGCCCGGCCGGCAAGACCGACTACCACACGATGGGTGCCTGCTACGACGTGCTGCGCGCACTCGGCCTGCAGAAGGCACCGGCACGCTGACGAAGGATCGCCACATGGAACGCCGCTACATCACCCTGCACAGCCCGCACGTCAGCGTGGTGCTCGAATGCGGCAGCCACGAAGCGCCGCTGTGGCGCTACTGGGGCCCACGGCTGCCCGAAGGCTGCACCCCTGGCCCGTGGCTGCGCGATACGCGGCCGGTACCGCCGTCGTCGCTCGAAGAGGAACGCCCGCTCTCGGTGTTGCCGACCTTCGGCGTGGGCTGGTTCGGCCAGAGCGCGTTGCTCGCGCACCGGCAGGGGCGGGACTTCGCGCAGCAGTTCGATGCATGCCACGTCACCGAAGTCGATGCGCAGCGCAGCGTCGTGTTCGAGCTGCACGACCACGTGGCGCAGCTCGTGGCGAAGCTCGAAATGCAGCTGGGCGGTGACGACGTGCTGCGCCTACGCACTACGCTGGTCAACGAAGGTGCCGCCCTGCTGCAGCTGCAATGGCTGGCGGCCGGCACGCTGCCATTGCCGGGCACGTGCGATCGTGTGCGTTCGTTCCATGGCCAGTGGGCCAACGAGTTCCGCGCCGAAACCGAACCTCTCACGCACAGCCTCTGGCGGCGTGAGAACCGGCGCGGACGCACCTCGCACGACTGCTTCCCCGGCGCCCTGGTGATGGGCCCGCAGGCCAGCGCCGACACCGGCCTCGTCTACGGCGCGCACCTCGCGTGGTCGGGCAACCACCAGCAGACCATCGAGCCGCTGGCCGAAGGCGGCTTTCAATGGCAACTGGGGGAATGGCTGGCACCGGGCGAGGTGGAGCTCGCGCCGGGTGAGTCGATCGCCACGCCGGAGCTTTACGCCGCCTGCTCGACCCACGGCTTCAACGGGCTGGCAGCGAGCTTCCATGCCGCGGTGCGTGCGGCCCTGCCCTGGCCAACTGCCGGAATGAGGCCGCGCCCCGTGCACCTGAACACCTGGGAGGCGATCTACTTCGATCACGACATGCAGGCGCTGGAGTCGCTCGCGGAGGCTGCGGCCCAGGTCGGCGTCGAACGCTTCGTGCTCGACGACGGCTGGTTCCACGGCCGCCACAGCGACCGGGCTGCACTGGGCGACTGGTGGCCCGACGAGCACAAGTACCCGCAGGGGCTCGCGCCGCTGGCCCGGCGCGTGAACGCCCTCGGCATGGAGTTCGGCCTGTGGGTAGAGCCCGAGATGGTGAGCCCGGACAGCGAGCTGTACCGCAACCACCCCGGGTGGGCCCTGCAGCTCGACAGCCGGCCGCTGCTCACTGGACGCAACCAGCTGGTGCTCGACGTGGCACGCCAGGAAGTCGCCGACCACCTCTTCAGCCGGCTCGACACCTTGCTGCGCGAGGTGCCGATCAGCTACTTCAAGTGGGACATGAATCGCGACCTCACCACGGCAGGCAGCGGTGGGCGGGCAGCCTACCGGGCCCAGGTGCGCTCGCTCTACCGCCTGATGCAGCGCCTGCGCGATGCCCACCCGCAGCTCGAGATCGAAAGCTGTTCGTCCGGCGGGGCGCGCATCGACCTGGGCGTGCTGCGGCACACGCACCGCGTCTGGACGAGCGATTGCAACGACGCCCGTTCACGCGTGGGCATCCAGCGTGGCGCGCTGCAGTTCTTTCCACCCGAGGTGCTGGGCGCGCACGTCGGCCCTGCCCCCGCCCACACGACGGGGCGCAGCCAGTCGCTGGACTTCCGAGCCGCCGTTGCGCTGCCTTTGCACCTGGGCGTGGAGACGGACGTTCGTCGCCTCGATGCGGCCGCGCGGCAGCGCCTGGCAGGGTGGATCGCGCTGTACAAGCAGTTGCGGGGGCGCCTGCACGGCTGCGCCGTCCAGCTCGGCGAGGCGGGCGACGGCATCGTCTGGCAGGCGCATGGCGACGACCGGCAACTGGTGCTGCTGGTGTACCGGCTGGAGCCCACCGCGCAACGCTACAGCCCCTCGCTTCGACTGCCGATGCTCGATGCGCAGCGGCGCTACCGTGTGAGACGGCTCGATTCACACCTGCTGCCCGAACTGCCCGGCGGCGGCCGCTCGGCGTTGCATGAGGCGTGGTCACAACCCGAGGGTGCCGTGCTGCACGGCTCATGGCTGCGCAATGCCGGCCTCGCGCTACCGCGCCTTGCCGGCGAATCGGCGCTGGTGATGGACGTGACGGCGCTGGACTGACCCGCCCTTGCAAGGGCGGGCGAAGGTCAGCCCCGCACCGAACTCTGGCGTGCCACCAGTTCGACCGGCAGCAACTGTTCTCCTACCGGCTCATGCCCATGGATCAGCTGCTCGGCCGCGTGGCGGCCCAGCCCTTCCTTGTCCACGCGGATCGTCGTCAGCGCGGGCTGGCTGGTCGAGGCCTGCGCGATGTCGTCGTAACCGGCGAAGGTGATGTCGCGCGGCAGCACGAGGCCCGCGTCGCGGCACGCCTGCATCGCGTTGAGCGCAGTCTCGTCGTTGTAGGCGAACACGGCGTCGGGCCGCTGCTTTAGGCTCAGCAGCCGCTGCATCGCGCGCCGTGCCGCTTCGTCATAGGGCAAGCCGGGGTCGAGCATCACTTCGAGGTCGGGGTCGGCCAGGCATCCGGCCTCGAACAGGGCCTTGCGATAGCCGCGCACGCGCAGCGCCACCGAATGGTGGGCGAGCGGCCCGACGATCATCGCCACGCGCTGTGCGCCCTGCTCGATGAGATGCCGGGTGGCCAGCCAGGCGCCTTGCACGTTGTCGTCATTCACGCTGTAGCAGGCGGCGTCGTAGTGGTCCACCAGCACCACGGGCAAGTCGCAAGCCTTGATGCGCACCAGCAGCTCGGGCTCGAAGTACCCGGCCGCGAGCAGTACGTCCGGCTCATGCCGGCGGATGAGCACGTCCACCGGCTCGCCCGCGCCCACGGACAGCAGGCTCAACGCGACGTTTTCGTCGTGGCAGACCCGCTCGACTCCTTGCAGGACCACCGAATAGAACGGGTTCGCGCTCAGCGACGCATGAGCCCGGTTGAACAGGAACAGCATGCGCCGCGGCTTGCCGCCACGCAGCTTCGAAATGTCGTAGCCCAGGCGCTCGGCGGCTTCGACCACTTCGCTGCGCGTCTGTGCCGAAAGCCCCGGCTGATTCTTCAGCGCGCGCGACACCGTCCCTATCGACACCCCTGCCGCTGCAGCGATATCGCGGATCGTCGTGCTTTTTTGCCCCACGGTCATCCCTTCACAAGGATTTGGAAATCCTTTCGTCATTGATATAGCGATGTTTACATAAACAATTCGCCCATGCCATGCCCGATGGTCCAGTGTGGGTTTTAACGCAGATCTTTGACTTCATTCGGGTAATCGCGCAGCGACGCTGCTTGACGTGACCAGTATGGCAGCCCAGAATCTCCATACGTTTAGTAAACAATCACAGTTTATTTGAACTGTGATGCGTCTCCAGGCAAGTCCAGCCTATCGATCTGAAGGCCACAAGGGATTCACATGAAGACCACCTCTCTTCCCGCTTCGTCATTCAGCGCGCTCTGCCTTGTCGCCATCGCCGGCCTTGCCGGATGCATGACCAGGACCAAGGCGCCAGCGCCCACCGAAGTCACGGCGCCCCCTGCTGCGGCAGCCCCTGCACCTGTCGTCGCTGAACAAGCTCAACCTGCGGTGGCACAGCCGGTCGCGTTGCGCGAGTGGACCTTTGCCGATGGCAGCACCGGCGGCTGGCGCCTGGGGTGGAACTCCTCGGAAGACACCGCGGCCACGGAGATGAGCGTCGAGCCCGGGCTGGGTTTGAAGGTGACGGTCAACTTCCAGTCCAAGGACTGGGGCGACGCCAACCTGAAGGTCCAGTGGCCGGAAGAGCCGCTGCCGCAGGCGATCAACCTGCGCGTGCTCGTGCCCGCCGCCAATGGCAGGCCCCGCGGCCCGATGCAGATCGGCTGCGCGCTGAACTCGCCCTGGAGCGAAACCAAACACTGGCCGGACCTGCGGCTGCCCGAGCAGATCACCATCGCCGGCAAGCCCTACCTGGCGCAAACCGTGACCTGCCGCATCGGCTCGGCCACCGGCTCGCCGAAGGACCTGATCCTGCGCCTGGGCGGCAACCGCGTCCGCTATCAAGGGCCGCTGTACCTGCAACAGATCCGAGCCCTGCGCAGCGCGAGCTGATCGCACCGTCAACCCCATTCTTTCGAGTTCAGGAGATCGCAGCGATGACGCATCGTTTTTCCACGGCCATGGCCATGGCGATTGCCGCCCTGGCCGGCAACGCGCAGGCCGACACCGACCTCACGTTCAGCGGCAAGGCCGAGGCGATAGTCACGTACTATGGCAAGGACATGAACGGGTGCTGGAACGATGGTTCCGCCTCGTGCAAGAAGACGCGCACACGACTGCAAGGCGATAACTACCTCCGCGTCGACGGTGTGAGCGATCTTTCCGACGACGTCACCCTGGTATTCCGCGGCCAAGCATCTGCCTACCTGAACAACGCCTTCTACACCGTCACGGAAGCGGCCAAGGGGGGCGGCAACAGCTCCACCAATTTCGTGGACTACAGCGACTCCCCTCATGTGCAGGCGGAACTTGAGGACACCTGGGTGGGCCTGCGTCACCTCGACTTCGGCACCGTCAGGGCCGGCAGAGGTCTCAACCCTCGCATGAAGGCCCTGGAAGGCGACGGCACGACCGATCTCGGTGGCCGCGAAATGCTGGACCTCATGGTCGCCTACGACTCACCCTATGTGATCGGTGACAAGAGCCACGGCCTGACGTTCAGCTACGCGAACTACAAGGGCGCCCGCATGCGCAAGGAGATCCGCGTCCTCCACGCAGCCGAGGAAGACTCGCGCAACAAGACCGAACCCAGAGGCAACTCGCTGCTGCTCGACGGGACTTGGTTCGGTGCCCTGACGACACGCGCCGCCATCTACCACGAGCGCTACACCGCCCGCCAGTGGCGCGAGACGGGGCGCCTCGATGGCATCTACAGCTCCGATACCCTGTTCCCTGCCGTGCCGGGCAGCGGCGCGCTCACCAGCTCGCAGGGCGCCTCGCTGTTGGCCTCATACGAGTTCAGCTCGTTCCGCGTCGGTGCGTCGGCAAGCCGCAATCAGGTCAACCGGGTCCAGATGGTCAACCCGGCATTCCCCGCTGTCGGCTATCGCTCCCGCCAAGCGGCCGTCTTCCTTTCCGCTTGGCACGGCCCCTGGAGCCTGTGGGCCCGCGCGAACTTCACTCGCTTCTCGCTGAGTGCCGACACGGTGTTGCCGGAAGGCTATGCGTGGATCTATTCGAACGACACGCGCGACCTGATGCAGGTCGGTGGCGAAGTGAGCTACGAATTCGCCAAAGGCACACGTGCGGTAGTGGGCGTCGACGTCAGCAAGACTGACTTCAAGGAAGCGCCCGGTTACGGTGGTCTGTGCGCTCCCGGCCGTTCGCGCGAGTGCTACGACCCCTTCGGCGCAAAAGCCAGCGTCGGCGTCCGCACGAACTTCTGATCCCCATGCGCGGCCCAGCCCGTCCATCTACCGAAGGAGTCGTCGGCCCGCAGCAGGTCGCCCCGCCGGCGGGCTCGCCGATGCGTGCAAGAGACTTCGTCTTCGGCGTGGCCACCGCGTCCTACCAGATCGAAGGCGCGGGCCGTGAAGACGGCCGCCTGCCGTGCATCTGGGACACCTTCTGCGCAACCGAAGGCAAGGTGCTCAATCGCGACAACGGTGACGTGGCCTGCGACCACTACCACCGCTGGGCCGAGGACGTGGACCTCATCGCAAGCCTCGGCGTCGACGCCTACCGCCTGTCGATCGCTTGGCCGCGGGTGATGGACGAACATGGCCGCCCCAACGAAAAAGGGCTGGACTTCTACCGCCGCCTGCTCGACCGCCTGGGCGACCGTGGCATACAGGCCTTCGTCACGCTGTATCACTGGGACCTGCCACAGCACCTCGAAAACCGCGGTGGCTGGCTCAACCGCGACACGGCCTACCGCTTTGCCGACTACGCGGACCTCGTGAGCCGCCAGCTCGCCGGCCGCGTGCGCTCATGGGCCACGCTCAACGAGCCCTGGTGCGCGGCCTACCTCGGCTATGGCAACGGCCACCATGCACCGGGCCTGGCGAACACGCGCTTCGCCACGCAGGCCATGCACCACCTGCTGCTCGGCCACGGCCTGGCCATGGACGCCCTGCGCGCCAACGACCCGCGCGCGCAGGCCGGTATCGTGGCCAACATCGGCGGCGGCTACCCCGCGAGCGAAAGCGAAGCCGACCACCGCGCCGCACGCCTGTACGACGCCTACCAGAACGGCTGGGTGCTCGACCCGCTGCTGCGCGCGCAATACCCCGCCGACCTGTGGACGCTGTGGCCGGGTTGCGAACCGCTGGTGCTCGACGGCGACATGGCCGTCATCTCGCGGCCGCTCGACTTCCTCGGCCTCAACTACTACAGCCGCGCGGTGATCCGCAGCGAAGGGGACCACGGCTTCCAGTGGGTGCACCTGCCCAACGTGGAGCGCACGCAGATGGACTGGGAGGTCTATCCCGAAGGCCTGCAGCACATCCTCGAGCGCTTCAAGCGCGACTACGCCAACCTGCCGCCGATCTACATCACGGAAAACGGCATGGCAAGCAACGACAGCGTGGTGGATGGCGAAGTCCACGACCCGCAACGCATGTCCTACCTGCAGCGGCACTTCGCCGCATGCAGCCGCGCCATGCAGTCCGGCGTGGACGTGCGCGGGTACTTCGTGTGGTCACTGATGGACAACTTCGAGTGGGCCTTCGGCTATGAGCGCCGCTTCGGCATCGTGCATGTCGACTACGCGACCCAGCAGCGCACGCTCAAGGACAGCGCGAAGTCCTATGCCTCCTACCTGAAGGCGCGTCGAGCTTCCTGGTAGCAGTCATTGCGCCGATCCCATCGTGGGGCAAGGAACACCCTGCCAACGTGGAGCGCTATCACCCGCGGGGCTGGCGATGTCGTCTTTTGCCACGGCAGCACAGTGCACAACCGACGTGCTAGGTACGTCGCGCACGCTTGTACTCAAGCGCGAGGCGGCAGCCTACGGCACCGCGCAGTACCCACCCTTGCCACTGGAACCTGGCGAGGTCGTGATCACGTTCGACGATGGGCCTCGGCCGGAGTCCACGCCCGCCGTGCTCGATGCGCTACGCCGGCAATGCGTGCAGGCAACCTTCTTCATGCCTGGCGAAGCGTTGTCGCGGCACCGCGAGTTGGCAAGGCTGGTGCACGCCGAGGGCCACTCGGTAGGCATGCACGGATTCACGCATGAGCACTTCTCTTCGCTTCCCAAGCAGGCTCAGCTCGATGACTTGCGAGCGATGCGGTCGGCCTATGAAAAGACGTTCGCCACCAGCGCAGCGGCCTATCGGTTCCCTTTTCTTGAAGAGACGCCGGAGCTGAGATCGGCGCTGGCGACACAAGGCATCACC